>JBGAQX010000044.1:0-26005 GCA_044220545.1 Rhodocyclaceae bacterium
AAATACAGCGTGTTGTTGATGAATAGCCATTTCGAAAAATGAAACAGCTCGCGCCAGGCAACCAGCGTGACCGATGGCCGGTAGCGACTCATCTGGAAGCTTATAGCCACGCTCGCCAGACGCCCGACGATCATGCCAATGATCAAGGCCCAGTAGGATCGCAACCAGAACGCACAACCCACCGTTACGCAAAACGTCACCACGCGGCGCCAAATTATGAACTTGAACTCGTCCCGAAAATGCAGATCCTTACGGAAATTGACGACACCGATATTCGAGAATCCGCTGATCGCATACGGCAGGGCCAGAACGTACATGACCGCTTCAAGCCGGGGTTCCCGATAGAAGATTGCCGCCGGTATCGCCAAGGCAGCGAGCGTGACACCACAGAAGAGCCCGAACAGCACGTTGAAGGTCCACACCGTATCGTAGTGCGAACGGTTCGCTTCCTTGTTCTGGATGAGCGCGAGATCAAAATTGAACGCACCGAGCAGGTCCAGGACCGCACCGATCGCTGTGGCCATGGCAACCAGGCCAAAATCCTCCGGAACCAGGAGCCTGGCCAGGATCAGCGTGCTGACGACGCCAATGCCCCGATCCACCAAGCGAGCAAAGACCATCCACACGATACCGCCCGCCATTCGTTGCTGAATGGAGGTCATGCGCCCGGCCCCGAGCCCGTCTTGACCTTGCTCACGACATACCTGAACTTCCCCGATTTCTCCGGTGCGATTTCCGCTACCCGCTCCACCGCCACGGCCACGCCTCGCCCCAGCCTGGCCTGGAATCCATTCACGATCACTTCTATCGATTCAGGCATGAACTCGTCGCCCGCCACCAGCAGTACGCGCGTCAGGTCCAGGCTTTCCTGGATGATCTTGAATTGTTTGACGCCAGGCAGATCGCGGACGATATAAACCAGCGCCAGGCCATGCATCACCGTGCCGTCGGCGGCGACCACGAAGTCGGTGGTGCGACCCTGAATGTCCTTCAGCATCGGCAGGCCACGACCGCACTCGCACTCTTCCTCGTCGAGCACGCCGACGTCGCCGGTGCGATAGCGGATGAAGGGGAACTCGCGCGTGCCCAGGTGGGTGACGACGATTTCCCCGGCTTCGCCGGCGGGCAGCACTTGGCCATCGTTGCCGACGATCTCGACGATGATGTCCTCGCCGCTGATATGCATTCCGCCGTAAGGGCACTCATGGGCGATGAAGCCCGCGTCGCGGCCGCCGTAGCCGTTGGCGACGCCGCAGCCGAAGGTGGCCGCGATCAATTCCCGCTGGTCGTCGTAGAGCCGTTCCGAGGTGACGAAGGCGACGTGGATGCCGAGGTCATCCAGGCGTTGGCCGGTGGAGCGGGCATGTCGCGCGATATGCGCGAAGGCGGACGGATAGCCGAACAGCATGCTCGGGCGGAAGGCGCGGATGTCGCGGATGAAGCCGTCGAGCTTGGCCGGCGACATTTCGAAGGCCGGCAGCAGCCGGGTGCGCAGCAGCTTGTCGCGAATCAGTCGGACGCGGTCTTGCGCGCCCAGTTCAATCGGCGAGCCCCAGACGACGATCTCCGGGTCGCCGATATCGACACGCCACCAACGGGTCGCGCGCCACTTGGCGGCGACGTCGTGGCTGATGCGCTCGAGGCCCATGTGGAAGATCAGCGGCTCGCCGCTGGAGCCACCGGTGTTGTAGCGTTTGAGCGGCCCGGCGACTTCCGACTTGAGGTCGTTGTCGCGAATCAGCGCCTTGGTCAGCAACGGCAGCCGTCGCAGATCGTCCGGGCTGGTCATGGCGGCGGGGTCGAAGCCGATCTGCTTGAACATGGCTCTGTAGTACGGCACGTGGCGGCCGACGTAGCCGAGCATGTCGCGCAGGCGAACCAGGCGATAGTCCTGAAGCTGCGCGTATGGCCACCATTGGCTGCGCTCCAGCGCGTGCAGGCGGGCGACGCTGTCGTGGCCCTTGAGGCGCTCATGCAAGGGAAATATCAGCCGCGACACCAGCCGCGTCCACAACGTGCTCTTCGCTGGCGTGGCCAGCCAGGTGGCGCACGGCTCGTTCTGTCTCATTGGCTTGCTCCCGCCGTATCGACCAGCCGGTTGAATTCACCAGCCAGCACCTCAATGCGTTTTTCCCACGAATTGTCCCGGGCGTAGGCCATGATCGCGCTCCGGTCCCAAGCCCGGTCCAGGGCCTGCTCGATGGC
Source organism: Rhodocyclaceae bacterium (assembly GCA_044220545.1). Classification (GTDB taxonomy): domain Bacteria; phylum Pseudomonadota; class Gammaproteobacteria; order Burkholderiales; family Rhodocyclaceae; genus Fen-999. The sequence goes on from JBGAQX010000044.1 coordinate 2,206, forward strand.
CCGTTGCAGGGCCGGTCCGTCACCAAAGGGAACGATGGTGCCAAGATCCTCGCGGCAGACCACCTCGGTGTTGCCGCCGACGTCAGTGGTCACCACCGGCAGGCCGCAGGCCATGGCTTCGAGGAAGACATTTGCCCAGCCCTCGTTGCGCGTCGCCAGCACGAAGACGTCCGCCGCGCTCAGCCACTGCGAAAGATCGTTCGGCGCCACCGGGCCGGTGAATACGACGCGATCAGCCAGGCCGAGGCGCCGCGCCCGCAGCTTCAGCTCGTCGGTCATGTCGCCTTCCGGACTGCCGCCGCCGACCACCAGGTAGATGATATTCGGGAACCGTGCGGCGATCGCCGGCAAACAGTCGATCACCCGGTGAAAGCCCTTGCGCTCGACCAGTCCGCCGACCGAGATCAAGACTCTCGCAGCGACCGGCAGCGAGAGGCTCCGCCGCGATTCATCGCGCGCCACGGGGCGGAATCGCGAAAGGTCTACACCGTTGCCGACAACGCGCACCTTGGCGCCCGGAATTCCCAGCCCCACCGCCAGTTGCTTCAGCGAGTCGGAAACCGCGAAAACCCTCGTGGCCCCGGCCAACGCCGCGACCACGCGCTTGCGCAGCGCGGGTTGCCTGGCATGCCCGGGCTCGGTGCCGCGCAGGGTTATGGTCACAGGCAGCCTGAGCCAGTGACCAAGCAGCGAGGCGGCATGGCCGCTGGGGTAGGCGAAATGCGCGTCGATCAGATTTACACCGAAGGTCTTCCGCAGCCTCAGCAGGGTAGGCAGGCAGCCCAGCGCCATCGAAAAGCCGTCCAGACGCCGAAGAATCCCGGGCAGGGCGAGAAAGCGGGGAAAGAAGACGTCAAAACCCTGCTGCTCTTCGTGATGCGGCGCCGGCGGGCGATAGCCGGGCCGGAAGCGCCGGATAAGCCACTGGAGAGGAAACCAGGGCTGCGGCGAAACAACCACCAGGGGAAAACGTTGGCCGACGCGGAACATGCGCTCGCGAACGAACAGGCCGGCGTTCGGTTGGCCGGCATGCGGAAACAGGGTGGACAAAACCACCAAGCGCGGCTCCGACATCAGTCGACTGGCGCCGTTGCGTAGCCACCGCGACGCAGGTTGCCAGCCAGCCGCAGGCCGTAGCGCCAGGCACTGCGATCCCACGGCGAAAAGCGCGGGATCTGGAAGACATCGCAACCCGGCGATGCCGCGCCCCAGGCGGTGGAAACCGCCGCCGCAAAGCCCGCCTCCCGGGCCAGGCGTACGTGCGCCCCGGTGTAGTCCTCGCCGGGTTTGCCGTTCGGATAGGCAAACAGGTCCACCGGGATGCCGACGATCTCCTCGAGACGACGGCGGCCGTCCACCATCTCGGCCAGGGCCTGGTCGTCGCTCAGGCTGGCGAGGATCGGGTGGTGGACGGTGTGGCCGCCGATGGTCATGCCGGCCCGCGCCATCTCGCGCAGTTGCGCCGAAGTCAGCATCAGGTCGTTGGGCGGAGCGACACCGGCGCAAGCGGCAATGGCGTCCACCCGCCGCTGGCGCTCGGCGGGCTCCAGGTACTTCAGGCGCGGGATCAGCGCGTGGATGGCGGCCCGGCGCCGCTCGACCGTGTCGACCGGATAGACATCCAGCCCGACCGGCGTCAGGTCGAGCACGTGGCCCTGGGCAAGACGAACGGTTTCGATCACGGTGTCATTCCACATGCGACCGCCATCGAGAAAGCCCGTGGCGACGAAGAATGTCGCGGTCAGCCCGTGTGCCTGCAGTATCGGCAGGGCCACCGTGCGGTTGTCGGCGTAACCGTCGTCGAAGGTGATGACGGCCGGCCGGGCCGGCAGGTCGCCCTTGAGCAATCCGTCGACCGCCCTGGTCAGCGGCAGAACGTTGAACCACCGCTTGAGCCAGCCAAGCTGTTGCGCAAAGGTGCGCGCATGCGCTTCGCCCGGAAAGAGAGGATCCGGCTGTTCATGCACGCGATGGAAGATGAGCACGGACAGGCGGGAGCGGCTTCCCGCCGGCGCCAGGGCGTTGAAGAGCAGCCGCATCATCCCGGCGCCCCCCAGCGAAGCTGCGCCACCAGCGAGGCCGTCAGGATCAAGCCGAGCGCCGCGCCCCGCCGCAGGCTTCGCCCGAGTGCAGCCAGGCGGCGGGCCGCCGCCTGGCCTTCCTCCGCCGGGTAGATGCGAATGCGCGGTTGCACACCGGCGATGATGGCGGCCACATGGGCCAGGACCCGCGATACCCGGCCGGCGGCGCGCACCAGGGGATGGGCATAGAGCGAGAAGACCGCGTTGCCCCACCACAAGTACCATTCGGCCGCGCCGCGCCGGAAGTAGTCCAATGCCTTGGCCGGCTCGACATAGCCGGGACGGCCACCGCCATTTGGCCGCATGGCCACCGGACCCCGACGACCGAGCAGGCTGGCGCGGAACTCGAGCGCCGACAGCACCTGGCCGGTCGTCGCGTCGACGACATGGAAGTTGTTGTGCGGGTCGAGAAAGCGCCACGCGCCGGCCTGGCCGTCGAACACTTCGACGAACGTGTGACCGTGGCCGCCGAAACCATCGAAAGAGAACGCCCATTGGCGGGCGAACAGACCCGCCGCGTGGGCCAGCGCCAGGAACACCTTGACGAAATCCGCGCAGTAGCCGTGGCCATTGCGGATGCCGCGATAGCTGGCCATCAGGTCGTCCTGCAAGGGCCCCAGGTCGCGGGTGTTTTCGACCAGATGACCGGCGATACGGACCGCCTTCGCCCAGTCGCCCAGTCCGTCCAGACCGAGCCCGGCGACGATGGTGACGAAATCCTCGCTCGCCGCCAGGCGCTCGCGGCGGAAATCGGCCGGAACCGTCGCCGGGGTCCAGTCGAAGTCGCCATCGGCGGCGGCTTGCACCAGCAGGGCGTTGCGCAGGCGCACGGTCTCGGTCAACGGCCAGGCGCGACGGAGCAGCCAAGCTCCGAGAGTGGCCAAGGCCGCCAGGTTGGCCGCCACGCCCGGTGACATGCGCTTACCAGCACAGGCCTTGGTATTGGCCACGCAGCGCCGCGCGGTCCGGCATGTTGGCCAGGTCGACGACCAGTTGATCCTCGCGCACACAGCGCCGCAGCGTCTCGAAGATCTTTGGATCGGCCAGGCCGACCACCAGCACTTCGGATTCGGCGATGACGCTTTCCAGGTCGCTGCGCATCAGGTTGCCGATGTGCGGCACGTGCTGCTCGATGAAGCGCCGGTTGGCGCCGAGCAGATTGGACAGGTGCACCTCCGGGTCATAGACCAGCAGGTTCAGGCCCTTGCCGAAGAAGTGTTCGGCGATCGCCACCAGGGGGCTTTCGCGCAGGTCGTCGGTGCCGGTCTTGAAGGATAGGCCGATCATGCCGACACGGCGCTTGCCGGACGCCATGACTTTCTCGATGGCATGGTCGATATGCACGCGGTTCGAGGTCAGGATGCTGCTCAACATGGGCAGTTCGACGTCGCGCATCTTGGCGAAATAGGAGGTGGCGCGCAGGTCCTTGGGCAGGCAGGAACCGCCGAAGGCGAAACCCGGCTTCAAGTACACCGTGGAGATGTTCAGTTGCGTGTCCCGGCAGACGAGGTCCATGACCTCGAAGGGGTCGACGCCCATGGCTTCGCATACGCGGGCGGTCTCGTTGGCGAAGGTGATCTTGAGGGCGTGGAAGTTGTTGCAGGCGTACTTGACCATCTCGGCCGAACGGATCGACGTCGGATAGAACTTGCAGGGTAGATGGCCGAACAACCCGCGCAGCAGTTCGACCGGCGCTTCGCTGTTGGCGCCAACGATGGTGAACGGCGGCTTGTCGTAGTCCTTGATGGACGACCCTTCGCGCAGGAACTCGGGCTGGAAGCAGAGATGGAAGTCCACGCCGTCCTTCTTGCCGGACTCGCGCTCCATGATCGGCAGCAGCACCTCTTCGACCGTGCCGGGCACCAGCGTCGAGCGAAAGACGAAGGTGTGCGGCGTCGCCTTGTCGCGCATGATGGCGCCCAGATCCTTGGCCAGACGCAGCATGGCGGACTGGTCCTGGCTGCCGTTGGCGGCCGACGGCGTGCCGACGCAGATCAGGGAGAGATCGGTGTGGCGCATGGCCTCCCGCACGTCCTGGGTGACATGGACGCGGCCACTGGCGGCCACCTGCCGCATGAGGTCGATCATGCCCTCCTCCACCACCGGCGTCTTGCCCTCGCTGATGAGCGCCAGCTTGGCGGGATCGACATCGACACCATGGACCGTGTGGCCGTCGCGGGCCAGGCAGGCCAGCGAAACCGCTCCAACATAGCCGAGACCGAAAATGCTGATATTCACGTTGCTTTCCTTTTCTTCAGGTTCTTTGTGTTTGCTTGTGATTCGCGAGGCAGCGCTCGATGATGCCATCGAGCCGCCGCATCGAATTCGGCCAGGCATGGTTGCTCAGCATGCGCTCCCGCCCGGCGGTCGCCAGACGGTTGCGTTCGGCCGGGTTGTCGAGGATGCGCAGTATCGCCCGGGCGCAATCCGCCGGCGTGTCGGCGACCAGAAAGTGCTCTTCACCCTTGGCGTCGACACCGCCGGCGGCCACCGAGCTGGTCACCACGGGCACGCCCATGGCCATGGCCTCGAGTATCTTGTTCTGCGTGCCGCGCGCGATGGTGAGCGGCGCCACCATGGCCGCCGAGGCGCGCACATGGGGCCGCACGTCGGGCACCGAGCCGGTCACCGTCACGCCGGGCAGTTCGCCGAGCTTGCGCATGGCCGGCGACGGGTCGGCGCCGACGATGGTGAGCTTGATGTTGGGCCGCTGGGCCCGCAGCAGCGGCAGCGTGTTGGCGCAGAAGTCGGCCATGCACTGCTGGTTCGGGTAGTAGTCCATGCGACCGATGAAGCTGATGGTGTCCGGATCGTAGGCCGTGCCATCCGGAGCGAAGAAATCGGCATCGACGCCATTGGGAAACCAGTCGCTGGGCACATCGACACCGTAACCGCGCAGGGTTTCCCATTCGGCGCGCGTGGTGGCCGTGCACAGGTCGAAACGGGCCGCCAGACGCTTTTCCTCGCGCAGCATTTTGCTGCCTTCCAGCCAGTAGCCCAGGCTCAACGGGAACGGCTTGGATTGGGCGTATTCGAGCCACTTCTGCGAATCCATGTCGCCGAAATCGAGAATTTTCGGCACACCTTGGACATCGGCCACATACTGCGCGACCGACGAACAATGCACGAAGATGAGATCGAAGCGGGTGCCGCGCAGCAGTTCCCGGATGCGTCGCGCCAGCGTCGGCGAATAGAAGAAACCCATCGACGAAGGCACCGTGGTCGGCAACCGCGCCACCATGCGCGCCACTTGCACGGGGTTGCTCACCCGGGCCATCTCGAAGGCGGCGCAGTGCGGCGCGATGCCTTCGCCTTCGCGCGCCTCGTCGTCCGAACGCGCCAGCGACGCCACCGTCACCTGGTGATTCTGGCTCAGGTGCCGGATCATGTTGAAGGGGCGGATCTTGCCGCCACGCTTGGGCGGGAAGGGAAAGCGATGACAGACGTAGAGGATCTTCATGCCAGATGGCTCTTCAGTTCGGCGGTGACATCTTCGTGCGAGCGGCGGTCGAGGTAGATGCGGCTCCATATCTCCAGATTCATGAGCGCCAGCAGCGCGTCGGTGCCGTCGATGCGGCTGGCTTCGTGGTCGGCCACCAGGCGTGCCACCACCACCGGGTCGAAGAGACCGCGACCACGCACGACCTCGGCCGACAGCAGGCGCCGCAAGACGTGAGCGAGGTCGCGCTTCAGCCAGGCGCCCATCGGCGTGCCAAAGCCGCGCTTCTTGCGCTCGAGGATATCGGCCGGCAGCACGTCGGCGAGCGCGTCCTTCATCAGGTGCTTGAGCCGTCCACCTTTCACCTTGAGCGATTCGGGGATGGCGGCGGCAATTTCGACCAGTTCGCGGTCGAGCAGCGGCACCCGGCACTCCAGCGACACGGCCATGCTCATCTTGTCGGTGAGCAGCAGCAGGTCGTCGGGCAATTGCGTTTCCGCATCCACCGCGAACATGCGATTAAGCGGGTCTTCCGAGCCGGCGCCGGCAAAGGCGGCGGCGAGCGCGTCGGGCCCCGTGGCGGCGGGGCGACCCATGAGTTCGGCCACGGCGGCGCGATCGAGCACTTGCAGGTAGTGCCGATAGCGCTCGTCCGGCGCCAGTTCCGCCGAAGCGAGAAATCCGCGCGCCAGGCGCAGGGTGTTGAGCAGCTTGGAATGACGATCGCTGGGCAGCCGGTCGGCGGCCACCGCCAGGAGCCGGCGCGACCAGCGCGGCAGGCGCTGGAGCTTGCGCACGTAGTGGTCGCCCAGATAGCGCCGATAGCCGCCGAAAAGCTCGTCACCGCCGACACCGGACAGGATGACCTTGACATCCTGGCGGGCGAATTCCGAGACCAGGTAGGTGGTGATGAAGGCGGAATCGGATACCGGCTCGTCCATGTGCCACAAGAGGCGGGGCAGCAGGCCGACGACATCGGGCTTGACGACGATCTCGTGGTGCTCGGTGCCGATCAGCCCGGCCACCTGACGCGCATAGGGCAATTCGTTGTAGAGCCGCTCGGCCTCGCCGCCCTCGAAACCTATCGCGTAGGTGCGGATCGGCTGGCTGGAATGCCTGGCCATGAAGGCAACCACCGCGCTGGAGTCGACGCCGCCGGACAGAAACGCGCCGATCGGCACGTCGCTGACCATCTGCCGGTGCACCGCGCTCTCCATGGCGGCGCGGATGCGCTCGACCCACTGGGATTCGCTGGCGACACGGTCGATGCGCGTGGGCAGGCGCCAGTAACGCCATTCGCGCACTTCGCCGTTTTCGACCGAGAGCAGCGTGGCCGGCGGCAGCTTGCGGATGCCGCGGAACATCGAGCGCGGCGCGGGAACATAGCCGAGGTGGAGGTAGTCGGCGAGTACGTCGCGATCGATCTCGGCGCGGTTGCCGGGCAATTCCAGCAAGGCCTTGGCCTCGGTGGCGAAGGCGAGCAGGCGTTCCGACCGATGCACATAGAGTGGCTTGACGCCGAGGTGGTCACGGCCGATCAGCAGCCGTTGGCGGCGCGCGTCCCAGAGGGCGAAATTGAACATGCCGTCGAGACGATGGACAAACTCGTCGCCCATGTCGTCGTAGAGGTGGAGCAGCACCTCGCTGTCCGAACCGGTCTTGAAGCGGTAGCCGCGAGCCTGTAGTTCGGCGCGCAATTCCCGGAAGTTGTAGACCTCGCCATTGCAGACGACCCAGAGCGTGTCGTCGGCGTTGGAAATCGGCTGATGGCCACCGGCCAGATCGATGATCGACAGCCGGCGCATGGCGATGCCGCAGCGACCGTCCACATGTTGGCCTTCGTCGTCGGGACCGCGATGGCGCGTGACATCGCCCATCGCGGACAGCCGGGCGGGTTCGACCCGCTCGCCATCGAAACGATAGATGCCGTGGATGCCGCACATCGCCTAGGTGGCCTCTCCGGCGAGCGCTCGGCCGCGACCGGCGAGCGCGCTTCGATAGACGTCGCGATAGCGGGCGACGCTGTTCGTCCAGGTGCGCTCGCGCTCGACGAACGCGCGAGCATTGGCGCGGATCGCCGGCCACGTCTCGCGACGCTCGAGAACGCCGGCGATCGCCTCGGCGAGCGCTTCGACGCTACCGGCCTGAAAGAGGAAGCCTGTTTCGCCGTGGCGTACCAGTTCGCGATGCCCGCCAACGTCGGAGGCGACGAACATCCGCCCTTGCGCCATCGCTTCGAGCGGTTTGAGCGGGGTAACCAGTTCGGTCAGCCGGATCGGCAGGCGCGGATAGGCGAGCACGTCGATCAGGTCGTAGTATTTCTGTACCTGATCGTGCGGCACGCGGCCGGTGAAGATGACTCGTTCGGCCACGCCTTCCCGGGCGGCCTGGTCGTGAAGCGCCGCGTCCTGTGGGCCGCCGCCGACCAGCAGCAGGCGGATGTCCGGATAGGTGGCGACCAGGCGGGCAACCGCCGATACCAGCAGGTGAAGTCCCTCGTAGCCGTAGAAGGAGCCGGCGAAGCCGATCACCGTCTTGCCCACCAGACCGAGTTCTTCGCGCAATGCCGCATCAGGTTCGGCGCCGAAGTGGAAGGCGTTGGCGTCGACCGCATTGGGAATCACGGTGATCTTGTCGGCCGCCAGGCCGCGCGCCATGATGTCGCCGCGCAGGCCCTCGCAGATGGTGGTGATCTGGTCCGCGCCACGCAGCGCCATGGTTTCGAGACCCCGGGACAGGCGGTAGCGCAGGCTGCCTTCGGTCGTCGAACCGTGATCGACGGCGGCATCCTCCCAGGAGGCGCGCATCTCGTAGACCACGGGAATCCCGAGCCGACGGCCGACCTGAATCGCCGGCAGCGCGTTGAGCACCGGCGAGTGCGGATGCAGGATGTCCGGGCGAACCTGTTGGACCACCTCGGCGATACGCGCTTCGTTTATCTTCATTTCCCGCAGTTCGCGCAAACCGGGCAGGCCCTTGGGCAGCGGGCTCGGCGTGCGGTAGAAGTGCCAGCCGTCCACGTCGTCTTCGCGACCCGCGGTCACCCCCTGGCGCGGCGTGGTGAGATGAAACGTCTCCCAGCCGAGCGCGCGCTGCTCGCGAAGTATCGAGATGGTCCGAAAGGCGTAGCCGCTATGCAGCGGCAACGAGTGATCGAGGATATGGAGAATCCGCATCGGCTAGCTACTTCTGGCACACCAGCCAGAACCCTTGCCACGACAAGTCGTCGTCCGACAGGGTTCGAAAAGGCCTCGCCAGACGGGGGCGCACCTCGCCGATGACCGCCGCGTCGAGCGTGGCGGTCGGTTGCATCGAGCGAATCTTCAGGCGCGTTCGGGCCAGGACGTCACGGTAGCGATCGACCCGCCACCGATTGGGCACCCCCTTGTGGGAGTACATCCAACGCCAGAGAAGCGTTGGCCAGGTCAGGAAGTCCAGCGGGTTGCGCCGATGCAGTCCGTGGCTCTTGAGATCTATCAGGTGTATCGCCACGCCGTCGTCCCGCAGGGCATTGTCCATGTCCCGAAAGGTGGAGAGCAAGTCGTTCACGTGCTCCAGTACGGCGCGGGAGATCACGACATCGGCCACGGCGCGCGCGCCAAGCAGGCCGGAAGGACGAACCGCGTACTCAAGGAATCGCGAATCCAGTCCTTGTGCCGGATCGGCGGCAACGGCGAAGCATCGCGCCGCGCGTTGCGCCGCCGCCGGTTCGAGCCGGGCCATGAGTCGCCTCAATACCGCCACGTTCTTCGGCCCCATCGATACCAAGGGAAATCGATCCACGCAGATCACCCTGGCCGCGCCATTCGCAACCATCAGCAGCGCCACACCGGGGATATCGCCGGGACCGTACTCGACGATCGTCTTGCCATGCAGCCATGACCCAATGTCCTCGGGCGCGATACCGAGTACTTCGAAGTACTCGGCGAAACACCGCTCGAAGTATTCGACGACTTGCTCCTCGCTTTCCGCCTCGCTGACCCCTCGGCCGGTCTGGGCCGTCATGCGCAGGTAGTACCTCGGTGCCAGCCAGGCGATCTGGTTCGTGGCGAACGCCTTGACGAATCGTTTGGCATCTGCAAGCGGGTTTTCGCCGAACATGTAATTCCTTTCGACTCAGACCGCCACGGATCGCACGGGCGCGTCGTCCATGACGTTGCGCAGGAACGCCTCGAACATCAGCAGGGTCCAGATCGGCGAGCTGTAATCGCGCGCGCCGGTCTCGTGGTCGGCCACCAGGCGATTTAGGTAGCCGGCGTTGAACATCCCGGTAGCGGCCAGTCGCTGGCCGAGAATCGCCTCGCGAACCCTGGCCTTGAGCGGGCCGCGAAACCAGCGGGACAGCGGGACGGCGAAACCCATCTTCGGGCGGTAGAGCACATCGTTGGGCAGGGCGGGCTCCATCGCCTTCTTGAGGAGATACTTGCCTTCCATGCCGCGAATCTTCAGCGACGAGGGAAGCGTTGCGAGCCATTCGACCAGCAGATGATCCATCAGCGGCTCGCGAACCTCGAGCGAATGCGCCATGCTGGCGCGATCCACTTTGGTGTTGATGTCGCCGACCAGATAGGTCTTCAGATCCAGGTATTGAATCAGGGCCAGGGGATCTTCGACATCGGCCCTTGCGGCGTGATCGCGGAAGACCTGGAGTGCGTTGTAGCCACCAAGCTCTCGGCTGAAGGCCTCGCTGAACAGTTGCCGGCGCATCGGCGCCCGCAGGATGGACACCGAGTGGAAGTAGGCGTCGACCGAATCCCGCGCCAGGGTCTCGAAGGTCGCCTTGGCCCGAAACATGCGCGGCGCCCAGTCGGCCTTGGGGTAGAGCCGGCCGAGGGCGCCGAAGACGACCCGCCTCAGCCCCAGTGGCAGACGTGAACGCATCTGTTCTTCCATGACGTGCATGCGGTAGCGCCGGTAACCGCCGAAGCTTTCGTCGCCGCCGTCGCCGGACAAGGCGACGGTGACGTGCTGGCGCGCCAACTGGCAGACCCGATAGGTGGGAATGGCCGAGCTGTCCGCATAGGGCTCGTCGTAGAGCCTGGCCAGGGTGTCGATGAGATCGAAGTCGTCGCTCTCCACCGTATCGACGAAGTGCCGCGTCTGGTAGCGGTCCGCCACCTTCTGGGCGAACGCGGACTCGTTGTAGGCGGGATCGGCGAAGGCGATGGAGCAGGTGTTGACCGGCTCTTGCGAGAGACCGGCCATCATCGCCACCACGGCGCTGGAATCGACGCCGCCGGACAGAAACGCGCCGAGCGGCACTTCGGAGATCATGCGCAGGCGAATGGACTCGGTGAGCCGCCGCTGCAGCTCGTGGCAGGCTTCCTCGTCGCCGATGCGCGCATCGAGCGAAAATCGCACGTCCCAGTATTGGCGCGGCTCGGGCATCGCCTGGCCGCGGCGCAGGAGCAGCGTGTTGGCCGGCGGCAGCTTCTTCGCCTGGCGGAAGATGCTGCGCGGCTCGGCGACATAGCCCAGCGCAAAGTACTCCTCGACGGCCAGGGGATCGATGTCGCGCTTGAGGCCACCGTGCGCCAGGATGGCCTTCAGCTCGGAGCCGAACAGGAAAGTGCCATCGTCGAGCAGCGCGTAGAACAGTGGTTTGACACCCAGCCGGTCGCGTGCCAGGAACAGGGCCTCGCGGTTGCGGTCCCAGAGCGCGAAGGCGAACATGCCGCGAAAGCGGTCGACGCAGGCCGCGCCCCAGGCTTCCCAGGCATGGACGATGACTTCGGTGTCGCTGCGGGTGTGGAAGACATGGCCGAGCGCCTGAAGCTCGGGTATCAGTTCCTGGTAGTTGTATATCTCGCCGTTGAAGACGACGCATACGCTGTTGTCTTCGTTGTAGAGCGGCTGCTGGCCGGTGGAGAGGTCGATGATCGACAAGCGCCGGTGCCCCAAGCCGACACCCGGCTCGACATGCAGGCCGCCTTCGTCCGGGCCGCGGTGGAGTTGGGATTCGTTCATCCGGTGCAGCACGTCACGATCGATATCGCGCCTGCCCCGGGTATCGAAAATGCCGGTGATGCCGCACATGGTCAGTGTTCTTGTTCGCCTCGTCGATCCGACCCGAATAGTAACCGATCATAGAGGCCCTGATAGGCGCCCACCATCGCTTCCATGCTGAAGCGCCGCTCGACTTCCGCCCTGCCCGCCTGCCCGGCGGCCAAGGCCTGTTCCGGCCAGTTGGCATAGTCAATCAGCGCCCGGGCCATTGCCTCTGGATCACCTGCGGGCACCAGACGTCCACTGCGCCCGGCCGCAACCAACTCCGGGTTACCGCCCACGTCGGTGGCGATCACTGGCAAGCCCGAAGCCATCGCCTCCAGGATGGTGTTGGAAATGCCCTCGGCGAGCGACGGCAGGACGAAACAGTCCAGCCCGCGCAGGATGTCCGGCACGTCGTGGCGCTCGCCGGGCAGCCAGGCCAGATCGGCGATGCCGACTGATTCCAGCATGCGTAGCGCGTCGGCCCGCAACGGCCCCTCGCCCACCATGACCAGGCGCAGGCGCGCCTTGAGCGACGGCTCGACCTCCAGGGCGCGGACGAACGCACGCGCCAGCAGGGTTTGATCCTTGACGGTCTGCATCCGGCCGACGGTTCCGATCAGCCAATGATCCGGCCGTCTGAAGGGACAGCCTTCGATCGGCGGCACCCCCCCGGCGGGATGGAAACGCACGGCATCGACCCCGTTGTAGACCTGCGCCACTTTGCCAACTCGCACGCCAACCCGGTCAACCAGATAGCCTGCCAGATCACGCGACAGGGCGATGAAATGGCTGACGAACGGGTTGTAGGCTCGGCGCAGCCACTGATAGGTGCGATTGTTGCCATCCAGATCGCCTACATCGCGACCGTGTTCGCCATGGATACGTACCGGCACGCCGGCCAGCCACGCCGGTATGGTCACTTCCAGGGCCGCCAGATTGCGGCTATGAACGATGGCCGGCCGCAGTTCGCGGAATATCTTGTACAGGCGGGGATACAGCGCGTAGAGATGCCCCGGCGGCTTGTTCAGGGCGATGAACCGGACATCGTCGCGCTGGATACGCCGGCGAAAATCGGTGACCTCGGTGAGTGCCAGGATGGCATGCCGGTAAGCCTCCGCCGGCATATGGTTGATAAGATTGACGACGCCGTTCTCCAACCCGCCGACATCGAAGCGGTGCAGCACGTGGACAACGAGGGGGGGAGAGTCTTTGGCAAGGGTCACGGGTGCATTTAAGCAAACTTTGGCGCCGCACAAATGTGGAACCACCGGCTGCCACAAAGAAAACGGCCCGCCGAAGCGAGCCGTCAGGCCAATCCAGACAAAGGAGCGTATCAGGCCGGGTTGACCTTGGCACGCCGACGCAGGCCCACGAGCCCCATCAAGCCAGTACCGAACAGCAACAACGCGGAAGGCTCGGGAACCTTGCCACCGCCGCCGGTGGTGCCGGCAACCGCGTAGAGCTTGACATAGTCATTGCTGTCGCCACAGGTGGCGCTTGCGCCGGTTGTGGCATCCTTGCAAGCATTGCCGGTCGCGAAGATGGAGTTGTACGCCGCCACCAGCCAATAACTAGCGGACACCGATGTGTTCAGACTTACACTGGGAGTCACGTTTTGAGAGGTGTTGGCATAGTTGCCGATCAGCTTCCAGCCGCTGTTCGCGTTACCCAACGCAGTGGCGATGCTGTCGTAGGACGTAGACATCGGATTGCCGGCACCGGTATAGGCAAGTACGGAGATATCCCCGTCATAACCGTTCTGGCTACCACTCCAGTCGATATCCACAGAGGACAAAGTAACCTTGTTGCCGAAAGTCAGCAAGATCGATTCCTTGTAGCCGTTGTTGTCCATGGCGTGATCCGGCGCGGTACCACAAGTAGCACCATCCCCGGTGCTACAGATACCATAGCCACCGCCATACCAATTGAGATCGGGGCGCCCACTGGCAGCGGTCGAGACGATTGACGCCGAATTGCCGCTGGCCGAATACCCCATCACGGCCGCCGAAGATGGAAGATTGGAGCCGGTCGGCGCGACGTTAAGTGTCCAAGTCCAATCGACCGCTGCGTGGACCGTCATGCTCCCCAGCGCCAGACCGATTCCAACAACCATCGCCATGCTTGATGTCTTGGTTTTCATGACTCTTCCTTCTCGAAATTCTTGTCACGTAGCACAAAGCAACAAGCGAGCCAGATAATAGTATCCAAATAAATCAATGAATTGAACAAACCTGACTGTCGCCAAGAAGAGACATCGTAAAAATTTCCGACACAATCTGACCGGCGCTGTCGGCAATGGCTACCTGCTCAGATCCGTCCTCAACTTGCGGGCCTCATCGATACCTTCGAATGGGGTCACCGACTTCAGCGCTTCGGCAAGCTCCTCGCCCGCCTCGGTTTTGCGGCCGCTGTTGCTCAGCGCTACCGCGAGGTGGTAGCGGATTTCCGGGTTGGCGGGGTCGCGCAGGCGGGCATCGCGCAGCAGGCTCACTCCGCGGTCCAACTGGCCCTGGCGGACCAATATCCAGCCCAGGGTATCGATCACGCCAGGATCGTTTGGCCGCAGCGTGTAGGCACGCTCGGCCAGCCCGGCCGCGCTCTTGTCGTTCTGCCGCTGAGCCACGAGTGCCAGATTGTTCAACACCAGCGCGTCATCGGGCCGCGCCTTCAACAGCCGTTCGTAGGCGGCTCGGGCCTCCTTGAGATGGCCGAGGCGCAGGTGGCCGTCGGCAATGGTACGCAGCACATCGTGATTGCCGGAGTGATCGCGGTCCCACTTTTCCAGGAAAGCGACGCCCTTGGCCAGTTCGTTGCCACCAACGTAGGCCCGGAACAGGCGCAGGGCCATTTCGCCGCTGCCGTCCTTCTTAAGCGCGGTGCCGTAGCTGGCCAGCGCCGCACCGTACTGTCCCCGCGCCAGGGCAAGGTCGCCCTGTAGCCGCGCGGCCACGCCGCTCGCCGGATACTTTTCACCGATTGCCTTGATGCGCTGCTCGGCCTTTGCGAACTCCTTCCGACGGATGTCGATCTCGGCATACAGGACCAAGGCCGGCAAGAAGTCCGGCCGGCTGCCGAGCGCCTTCTCCAAGCTATAGCCGGCGCCGGAATCATTGCCCGCCGCGACCTGAAGCCGAGCAATTTCGAACTGCGCCGCCGGATCATAGTTGGCGTAGCGAGTCATGTCCTTCAGCGTCTGCTGGGCGCCTTTGGGGTCGTTCTTGGCCAACTGGACGCGCGTCAGCAGGCCGAGGGCCGCCAGGCTTTCGGGTGCCTGGACGGCGGTCTCCTTGGCCACGGCCAGCGCCAGTTCCGGATTGCCGGTACGCAGGTGCAACTCGGCCAGCGCCATACCGGCACGCAGCGAACCCTTGGCTTCAGCCCGCGCCTTTTCGAGCCAGCCCACGGCCTCGGAAATATTGCCCGCCCTCTCCTCGATCATCGCCAGTTCGGTCATCGCGTCGATGTTGCGGGCATCGCCCCTGACCAGTTGCGCAAGACGCTGGCGGGCCACATCCCGCTTGCCTTCCGCCGCATCCAGCTTGGCCAGATTCAGGACGGCGGCCTGATAGTCCGCATCGCGCGCCAGGAGTTGCTCGTACGTCTTGCGGCCGCCAGCCCGGTCGCCGGCCGCCACCTGGACCACGCCAAGCAGATTGAGTGCGGCAAGATTGCCCGGCTCGCCGCGCACCACCTTCTGAATGACATCCAGCGCGCGCTTCGTGTCGCCCTTGCGCAGATAGAGCGTGGTGAGGGCGATGCCGGCACGCACCTGCCTGGGATCCTTGGCGAAGGCTTGCTCCAGTTGCTCGATGCCGCTGTCGGCCTTGCCGGCGCCGACCAGGCTGAGTCCCAAGTCGGTGCGAATGTCCGCCGCGCCACCGGATGCCCGCACCGCTTGATCGAGCAGCTCCGAAGCCTTGCGGTAGTTGCGCTCCTTCATGTAGGCGGTAGCCAGCAAGGACAGGGTACGCGGGTCGTTGGGTACGGCCCGCAGCAGCGGCTCGAGCAGTCCGACCGCCGAGCGGGAATTGCCCTGGTCCAGGTATAGGCTGGCCAGCAGCTTGCTCGGCCCCGGCTCGCCGGGATGCCGATGCAGGTAGGCCATCAACTTTTCCTGGGCCTTCTCCTGATTGCCCAGTTCGAAATGCGCCAAGCCGGAGAGGAGCAGCAACTGGCGATTCAAGACCAGCACGGCCGGGTTGATCGGATCGAGCAATTGCACCACCTTTTCCAGGGAGAGCTTGACCGTTGCCTTGTCGCCACGACTGGCGGCGATTACCGCCTTCAGGTAGTTGGCGCGCGGCTCGCGCGCTTCGATGGCAAGCACCTCCGCGACTTCGCGAGCCGCCTCATCCATGCGTCCCATGTCGATCAGCAGCCCGATCCGGGTGACGCGCGGGTCGAGATACTTCGCATTCAGGGCGGACGCCTTGGCGTAGGCCGACAGGGCGCCAGGGAGGTCGCCCTTGACATGGAGAATGGACGCCCGCGTATTCCAGGCCATGGCATCGTCCGGCGCCAGGCCGACCGCCTCGTCGGATACGGTCGCCGCCCGGCCAAGATCACCCGCACGAATGTAAAGCGCCGCCTGCGCCAAACGCACCGGTACCGAACGCGGATCGAGAATGCGTGCTTCCTCCAGCGTTGTTAGTGCCCTGTTGGCATGGCCGCTTTCCGCTTCGGCAGTGGCACGCAGCACCCGAACATCGACCTGTGTCGGCACCGGCAGGCCATCCGGGGTGATGCGTTCCAACACCAGGGAGTACTTGCCCTGCTGCAAGTAGGCCTGCCCCAGCGGGGCAAGCACCTCGGCGCGGCTGACGCCGAGCTTCAAGGCGGTGTCGAACTCGACCTCCGCACCTATGGGATCGCCACTTTTCAGCAAGGATTTACCCAGCAGCACATGGGCCGCGAGCATGTTCGAGTCGATCTGCAGGGCGTTCTTGAGCTGGATCACGGCACCCGCGATGTCCTGCTTGTCGAGGCGGCCAAGCGCGTCCTCGTAGTAGCGCGAGGCCTTGGGGTCGGCCGCCAACGCACTGGAGATGGCGGTTGCCATGAGCATGGCCACAACCCTGGAACCAAGCGGCCGACGAAAGAAATCACGGTTCATGTGCATGTCAAGAGTCCAATCTATCGGGTCAGAGCGACCAATCGCAGGCCGTCAATCAGGGGGCTGGTGGCGCCGCCGCATCCCGTGCGTGCCTGAGCGCGGCCTCGATCGCCGGATAGGCTTCGGCGGTGAAAGCCGCCAATGCCGCCTCGCCGCTCCCGGCCTCGCCCTTGGGCGCATAAAGGACGACGACGGCGGAGTCGTCACCCTGCCCTAGCAGGCGTGACCACGCCGTCCACGCCTTGGCCGAATAGTCGCTGCCAGTCAGGTGGCCGTTGATCCAGTACCACTGCCAAGCCTCGAGCCGTACCCCGCCCGGCCCGAGCAGTTCAGCCGCACGAATATTGACCGATTGCCCGCCAAGTACCGTTTCCCGAGCAACGGAGGTGACCTTGCGCCAGTGATGGTCGGTCGTCTTGACCAGCGCATTGGTCGAGGTGATCAGCTTGCGTTCATAACTCTGATTCCCGTAGTAACCAACGAAGACCCCGACGGTTTCCTGGTCGCGTGTAAATTCGCCGCGCAACTCCGAAACCGGATTGATATACGCCGGGCGAAAGTCGATGGCCGCGGGAGAAACCGCCTGCCAGCCTGACGGTGCCGGCAAAACGATTTCAGGTGGACTACCCGGGTCGCGCAGCGCGATACCGGCCTTCCAAGCATGCGGCGCCACCGCCACCACGGCCAACGCCATCGTGGCCAGGAGCGGCCTCCAGACCGAGAGCGGCACGGCAACTGCGCCAGAAGCGGCTACCGGAGCCTCGTCATCGTCGTCGGACGGTTCAGCCCAACGCGAGCCAATGACGAACATCAGCAGGATTACCACACCAAAGAATACCCACCCGTAGATCAGGTGATCGACACCGACCGCCAACCGGTTGCCGGACAGGTGTCCGAGCATGACGATCATGTACGCACGCAGCCAGTTGGCGATGATCGGCACCACGAAGGAGACGGCAACGAAGATCAGCCGCCGCTTCATCGACCGGTAGTTCAGATAGGCATACAGCGTGCCGACGACCACCGACGCGATGAGGTAACGGACGCCGCTGCAGGCCTCGACGACGGACCAGTTGCCCGATGGAATGACGAAACTCAGGCCCTCGCGATAGACGGGAATACCGGTCAGACGCAGTGCAACGATAGTGAACTCCGCAGTCCACTCCATCATCTGCGGCAAGGCGAACTCACCGATGGGCACCGCGAAGAACAGGTAAGCGAGCGGGAACAGGATGGCCGAGGCGACCCGGGTGCCCAGGAGCGCCGGCACAGCAAGCACCAGTAGCGACACCAGTGCCAGGAAAGTAACGGCGTTGACCGCAGCAAGGTCGCCGAGCAGCCAGGCGAATCCCGCAAGTACCATCGGCAGCAACCATAGCGAGGTCGGGGCGGGTGGCAACGCTGCCAACGCCCGACGCCGGCGCCATATCAACCAGAGCGAGATCGGCGGCACCAGAAGAGCATGGGTAAACGTCTCGGAGCGAAACCAGATGGTGACCATGGCCGAGGCGGTATCCCAGTACCAGAACAAGATCCAGGCCAGGCCAAACAGCAGCGTGGGCAGCGCAATGCGCCAGGCAGGTCTGGTCACGCGGTCGGTCTTTGTCATCAGGGTCTGGTCAGCCAAAGTCTCATCCCAGGTTACGCACGATATGCGGCCCCAGCCAGTTGGCCAGGCCGATGGGCATGCGTCGCCAGGCTTCGATGAACAGTCGGTACTTGGCGTTGGCAGGATTGTTTTGTGGCACCGCATCGCGCTTGTACAGACAGTATTCGTAGTGCAGCGACCGGGGCTCGAAGCCCCAGTTCTTCTTGAAGGAAAAGGAACCCGTACCCTGCTTGCTGCGGCCGTAGTCGAAGACCTTGAGGCCGCGCGCGCAGGCCTGACGCAGCAAGGCCCAGTACTTGAAATCGTTCGCCGCCAAGTGGCGGGCGGCCTCGGCGTCCCCCGCGTAGTAGGGCAGCACCTCGTCGCGGAAATAGAAGCTCAGGACGCTGCTGAGCGGTGCGCCATCCGGCCCGACGACTGTCAGCACTTCGCAATCCGGTCCGAAGGTGTCGCGCAGCGCCTGAAAATAGCGTTTGGGCATCGCCGGCGTGCCGTGGCGGTGCACATTGTCGGCATAGAGGGTGAAGAAGCGTCCGACGCCATCGTCCAGTTCCGCGACCAAACCGTTGGCGATGCCCTTGCGCACCATGGCGCGCTGCTTGCGCGGGATGGCCAGCAGGTTGGCTTCCTCGTCGGGCAGGATGTCCTTGCGGAAGGTCACGTAGAGTTCCTGGGCGGGCCAGTCGTCATGGCGCGGGGAAACATTCCGTAGCTCGAGGTGCTCGACACCCAACCGCCGGGCCAGCGCCTGCGCTTCCTCTTCAAGCAGGTTGGCCGCGCCTTCGTTGGTCGCGGCAACTCCGCCATAGACCGCGAATGGCAACGAGACCAGGCCGTTGCCGAACAACAGGCTCTTCACGTGGGCCAGCGGTAGCACGCCCTCGATGACCCCGGCGCGCTCCGCGTAGAGAAAATAGGTTTTGTGGCGGAAGACGCCCCGAATGATTTGCTGCCAGCCGGTGCGGTGAAAGAAGGTTGCAGTGGGGCAATTGACGACAAACTCATCCCACCGCGCCGCCGTCGCGACATCGTTGCCATCGAGGGTCCTGACCGTCAACATCAGCGCGGCGGTTCCGCGAGAAAAATCTCGTCCATCCGTCCCCAGCGGAAGTCGTTGAGGAGGCGCCCCAACCGGCCTTCCATGCGATGAATGTTGACGTAATGACGGAAACGGGTCTTGGCGTTGATGCCCGGGATCCTCGGCTGGTCGGTATCGATCTCCCACGGGTGGAAGTAGAACACGGCCGCCTGGCGGTCGACCTGATTGACGCGCCTGAGCAGCCAACGGGAAACGTGATAGGGCAGCAGCCGGAAGTAGCCCCCGCCGCTGGCCGGCCAATTTCTTTGAAAGGAGCGGACTGTGGTCACCGGAATTTCGAGAACACTGCCGACCGCATGGGCAAAGCGCGGCGCGTCGGGCATGCCGTAGTGATCGTGGCGGATCGGATAGATGCTGGAGCTGTAGCGGTAGCCGGCGCGTTCCAGACACTCGAAGGCCCACAGATTCCTGCCGCTGATGGAGAAGCTGGGGGCGCGGTAGCCCTTCACCTCCCGCCCGGCAATGTCTTCAAGCAGTATTTTGGCGAGATGGATATCGGCATAAAAGGCTTCCTTGCTCTGATCACTGGCGCGCAGGTGCGCATAGCCATGACTGGCCAGTTCGTGGCCGTTGTCGACAATATCGCGAACAAGCTTTGGATAGCGCTCGCCAATCCAGCCAAGCGTGAAGAAGGTCGCTTTGGTCGACCGATTGTCGAGTAACTGCAAGATCCGATCGACATTGCGCTCGACGCGACAGGCGCGGGTGACCCATTCGCCGCGGTCGATATAGGGCGCGAAGGCCGAGACCTGGAAGTAGTCCTCGACATCGATAGTCAGCGCATTGGTAATAGCCTTCGCCGGCACAGCCCTAACACCTTTCCCGATCCGGTCGGCGTCACCGCGCCAACCGTCACTCGCCTGTCTGATCCTTCTGAGCCGCCTTCACAAGCCGTTGCAGCAGCACCAGCGTTGCGGAATTGATTCGTTCGAGCCTGAGAAGGCTGCGTTCGAGGCGCCGTATGCGACTGCCAAGCTGATCGGCATGAAGGGCGGACAACAGGGTACTCGCTTCATCGACCATCTTCTCATCGATGTCCATGCGACTGGCGATGGCCTCCGCGGACATATTGGAAACCTCGATTTCGAGGACGTCGGTGCCATGTTGCCGCGGCCTCTTCCTCACCGAGGTGGCCATGACCTCTTCTTCGATCTCGTGCGCCACTTCCTTGACATCTTCGCCGTTGAACTCCCGTTTGCCGGAGAGAAACCCCGCCAGCAGCAGCCGGTCACATAGCGAATTGATACGACGCGGTACGCCACCGCTGGCCTCGAAGATGGTATCGAATGCCGTGCCGTCGATCCCCGGACTGCCTTGCTTGGCGCCGACGCAGTGCAGACGATGCTCGACGTAGCCTTGGGTTTCCTCCCGATCCATCGGGCTGATGTGGCATGACGCGATGATGCGCTGCCGAAGCTGCAACATATCCGCGCCTTGCAGAATATCGCGGAACTCGGGCTGCCCGATCAGAAAGGTTTGCAGCACGGACTGGCTGCCAAGCTGAAAATTCGAGAGCATGCGCAGTTCTTCGACGGCGCGCGCGGTCAGATTCTGGGCTTCGTCGACGACCAGAAGGCAGCGCTTCTTCTTGGTGGCGGCGCCGATCAGAAAAGCCTCAAGCGACATCAGAATATCGGACTTGCTGGCATCCTTGGCGCGAACACCAAAGGCGGCACCCACCATGGACAGAATATCGTCCGCATCCAACTGGGTGCTGACCAGATGCGCAGCCACCACCTGGCTGGAATCCAGACTATCGAGCAGGTTCCGGACGATGGTCGTCTTGCCCGCCCCCACCTCCCCGGTGACGACGATGAAACCTTCATTCTGGTGCATGCCGTACTCGAGGTAGGCCATCGCACGCCGGTGCTGCTTGCTGCCGAAGTAGAAAGTCGGATCGGGGTTGAGCTGGAACGGCTTGCCCGACAAGCCGTAGAACGACTCGTACATGGGACTAGAACTGGACGGAAATCGACCCTACCACCGCATTCTCGGTATAGGGACTTGTTCCGCTGGTCTCGGTTCGGCGGGCGGTCAAGGCCCCGTTGGTCTTGGCGCCGAGCTTGGTGGTAATACCTGCCGAGAGTGATTTCTGCGTGCTTTCCGGGTTCACCGTGCTTGTCGTACTCGCACCCGTGCTGCGCGACCGGGCGCCGGTAACACTCAGCGAGGATAGCGCCGACAGTTGGTGGGACCAACTGGCACTGAACCCCTGCTGGGTGATCGCGGAGACATTGGAAAAGTCGTCGGTGGCAACCAGAAGGGTGCCCAAGCTATCGTTACGCGTTCGATTGACCGCCAAGGTCAAGGTGTTTCTGACGCCAAGCAGGGCATAGGAGAGCTCCTGGCGCCGCATCACCGTTACTTGGGAACTAAGAAATCCGGCGTTAACCTGAGCATTCGGGGCTATGCCGTTTTGTTGAAGAAGGTTATTCACAAATGCCGTTCGCGCCGCCCGATCAGGGATGCTGGAGGTCATCTGACTGAACAACAGGTCAAAGATATTGCCAAGACCCACGGTGCCGACCTGATTTGGCAGGGCGCTGATATCACGGCTATCGACATAGCTGATGGCGCTGCGCGGCAGGCGGTGTCTGGCGCTGAAATTGTGACCGTGACCAAAGAAGCGCTTTTCCCGGAATGCGGATAGTTGAGTGCGCTCGGTCGGATTCCAGTCCGCGCCATAGCCGCTGGTGTTCCAACTCTGCTTGCTCAGGGACAGGAAGTCATTGTTCTCGCGGCCAAGGCTTGCCGAAAATCGCAGTTGTGGATCCACACGAAAGATCAGTTGCCCACGCAACCGGTCGCTCTCGTTCCTGCGTCCGAGGCTATAGTCGAATTTCTGCCGACTCGCATCCGCAGACCAGCCGAGAAAAGTCAGCGGTGAATCGCCCTGAATCCTCCCTTGCAACTCCTGAATATCGGAATCGGAACCTGCCGAGGATTTTGCCCGAAGGAAAGAACGGCTGTAGCGCGCCTCATAGTCGGCGGAGCTACCCGCTTTGCCCCTCAAGTAGGGCGAAATGCGGAAAAATTTGGTTTCAGTCGAATTGTTGTTATCGCTGTAATAGCTGGGCGACTGCACGCCGAAGGCGGAAATATTTTGCCGGCTAATGCCGCCATTGACATCGACAAAGAGAAGCTTTTCAACTGCTTCAAGGGTACCAAAGGAATTCAGGGAGTGCTGGGTCTGGCTACCGCGCGTACCCTGCGCATACAGCAGTTCGCTCAGGTGGTAGTCAAGATGCATCTTTAGGCGGGCGGTATTCCCATCCAGCCGGATACCCGGGCTAATCTCGGTTATCTGATCGCCGGTCTTGGTACCCTGCCCGGGAGCAACGTTATCGGTGAAGGTCTCCTGCACGGTAACACTTGGCACAATATTCCAGGCGCGCCCTGCCGGGGAGCCAAGGTCAGCCGAAGACTGCGCAATGACGTTGCCAGTGGAACCCGCCAGGGCGGCGCCGAACACTAGAATGGTCAAGGCAGTCCTTCGCATTGCTCAGTGCCCGCTCGCTCTCTTTTCCTGCGCATAGCCGTAACCATAGCCATAGCCATAGCCATAGCCGAAGCTGCCCATCGGATCGATTGAAACTCGATTGAGCACCATCATCTTCACCGGACAAGCTTCGATCGCAGCCAATGCCTGCTTGACCTGACCGTGCAAGGTATGCTCAGCACGAGTCACCATGACGATCTGCCCCATGTGCGCCGCCAGTTCGCGCGCCTCCGTGGTCACGAGCAAGGGCGGCGAATCGAAAATAATGATTCGATCATCGTACCGTTTGGCCATGTCGGCAAGCAGGCGAGTCATCGAGTCGCTCGCCAGCAACTCGGTCGCTCGCGGATGCTGGGTCCCGGCCGGCAGCAGGCTGAGCTTCTCGACGTTAGTCTTCAGCAACATGCCTGACAGATCCAGCGAATCCTGTGACAGGATATCGAGCAGACCCGGCCCCGGCGATAGGCCCAAGACGTTGAGCATAGAGGGCTTGGCCACGTCGGCATCGACCAGCATCACGGTCGTATCAAGCTCCATGGCGATGCTCATGGCGAGATTGATCGCCGTGAATGTCTTGCCCTCGCCCGGCACGGCGCTGGTCACCATGATGAGGTTGCCATTCGCCACCGGTGCCGCCCCCTTGCCCATGGCGTTATCGATCAAGGGCCGCTTGATGACGCGGTATTCATCGGCAATCTGCGAACGTGGTGCATGTGGGGTAATGAATCCGGCCGCGCCGATGGCGTCGAAGTCGATAACGACGCGCTTGGCCGGAGACTCGGCGACGGCCGCCGGGGAACCGGCCCTGACGGACGCGGTAACGGCCGGAGCTGCCTTGGCCGCCGCAACCACGTCTTCCGGGATATCGACACCGGCCTTGCGCAATTGTTCGAGACGATTCGCGGCCTGTTCAATCAGACTCATAGGGTCATCCTCCCGCCGAACGATTCGCCATCAGCACCAAGACCA
>JBGAQX010000005.1:0-83532 GCA_044220545.1 Rhodocyclaceae bacterium
GACGGCAGCATCGCGCGCACCTCCCCCGAGCCCACCGAACGGGTCCGGCCGGACGACGTCATCTACGTCCGCGAGAGCCTGTTCTAGACCCGCCGCGACCGCCGAGAGACCGCCATGAACCTCCAGCAATTCCTGCTCATTTTGCGCGCGCGCTACCTGGTGGTGCTGCTCACCCTGGTCGCCACCGTGGCGGTCACGGTGGCCGTCAGCCTGCTGCTGCCGAAACAGTACACCGCCACCACGTCGCTGGTGATCGACGTCAAGTCCCCCGACCCCATCGCCGGCCTGGTGCTGCCGGCCCTGATGATGCCTGGCTACATGGCCACCCAGGTGGACATCATCGCCAGCGACCGGGTCGCCCAGCGCGCCATCAGGCTACTCAAACTGGATCAGAGTCCGACCGTCCGCGCCGACTGGCAGGAGGCGACCGAGGGCAAAGGCAGCGTCGTCTCGTGGCTGGCCGCGCTGCTTCAGAAGAGGCTCGACGTCAAGCCCTCGCGGGAATCCAACGTCATCGCCATCAACTACAAGGCCGCCGATCCCACTTTCGCCGCCGCCGTCGCCAACGGCTTCGCCCAGGCCTATATCGACACCACAATCGAACTGAAGGTGGAACCGGCCAAGCAATACGCCGCCTGGTTCGAAAAGCAGTCCGGCGAACTGCGCGAGCGTCTGGAGAACGCCCAGAGCCGGCTTTCCGAATACCAACAGAAGGCGGGCATCGTCGCCACCGACGAGCGTCTCGACTTCGAGAACCAGAAGCTCAACGAACTGCAGGCCCACTTGGTGATGGCCGAAACGCAGTCCGCCGACGCCTCCAGCAAGCAGAAGAGCGGCAGCAGCGACAGCCTTCAGGACGTCATGCAGAGCCCCATCGTGACGCAACTCAAGGTCGACATTGCCCGGCTCGACTCCCGGCTGAAAGAACTGGCCGGCAACCTTGGCACCAACCATCCGCAGTACCAGCGGCAGCAGGCCGAAGTCGCGTCGCTGCGCGACCGGCTGGCCCAGGAGACCCAGCAGATCACCAGCGCCCTGGGCACCACCAGCCGCGTCAGCAAGGGCAAGGAAGCCGAATTGCGCGCCGCCATCGACTCGCACAAGAGGCGCATCCTCAAGCTGCGCCAGGAACGCGACGAAGCGATGGTCATGCAGCGCGAAGTGGATGCCGCCCAGCGCGCGTACGACACCGTGTCGCAACGCTCCGCGCAGACCAGCCTGGAAAGTCAGGTCACCCAGACCAACGTCTCCGTGCTGACTGCGGCCGAACCGCCGCTGGAGCCATCGTCCCCGAAGCTCGTGCTTAATACCCTGCTCTCCGTACTGCTCGGCACACTGCTTGGCATTGGCGGCGCGATGATCCTGGAGTTGCTGGATAGGCGGGTCCGTTCGCGCGACGACATGGAACTGGCCCTCGAACTGCCGGTACTGGTCGATTTCGGACCGACGACACTACGCCGGCAAGCCGCATGAACTTCCCTCAACGACCCAGAACCCCGCTCATGACCGCAGCCGCTGCCCAGTCCGCCATGTGGCCCCGTTCGTCGAGGGAGACCACCGATCGCTCCATCGGCGCCATTCTGGTCGATGCCGGCAAGCTCTCCGTCGCGAATGTAGAGAAGATCCTGCATCTGCAGAAAACGGAAAGCCTGCGCTTCGGCGATGCCGCGCTCCAGTTGGGTCTGCTCGACCCGGACGACATCCAACTGGCCCTGGCCACGCAATACGAATATCCCTATCTGCTCAAAGGGGAGAGCAAGGTCTCACGCGAACTGACGGCCGCCTACGACCCGTTCAGCCAGGAAGTGGAGCACCTGCGGGCGTTGCGCAGCCAGTTGACCCTGCGCCTTCTCGGCGGCGACCGCGCACCGCGCGCGCTGGCCATCTGTAGCCCCGATCGCGGCGAGGGCCGCAGCCGCCTGGCCGCCAATCTGGCGGTGGTGTTTTCCCAGTTGGGCGAACACACGCTGCTCATCGATGCCGACCTGCGTCACTCCCGCCAGCACGACCTGTTCGGCATGAACAACGCCACCGGCCTGTCATCGGTGCTGTCAGGACGGGGCGGGCCGGAGTCGATCCACCGGGTACCCGATTTCGTCGACCTATCCATCCTGACCGCCGGTCCGTTGCCCCCCAATCCGCAGGAGCTGCTCGGCCGACCGCTGTTCTACAAGCTGCTGCAGGAACTGTCCGACGAATTCGACGTGGTGCTGATCGACACCCCCGCCGGCCATTTCGCCGACGCGCAGATCATCGCTTCGCGGGCCGGCGCGGCCCTGCTGGTGGCCCGTCTCAACAAGTCCGTTCTGCCGCGCGTACAGCGGATGAGCACCTCCCTTCAGCAGTCCGGTGCCGCGGTGGTCGGCAGCGTACTTGGCCGCTTCTGATGCCGGCCATGTCGACTTTGCGCATGTTCGGCCCGCCGCTGCCCGCCGCCCTGCAGGGCTGGCTGCCCTTGGCCTATGGTCTCGCCGCGCTCTATGTGCCCACGGTGGTGGAGCTGGCCAGCACCATCTGGCAAGCGGAGGAGCATGTACACGGCGCCATCGTCCTGGTGGTCACGCTCTGGCTGTTCTGGCAGAGCCGCCAGCGCTGGCTGGCGGCCGACACGCCACCACGGCCGGTTGCCGGCTTTGCCCTGGCGGCGTTCGGGCTGGTGCTCTACGTGCTCGGCCGCTCGCAGGATATTCTGTTGTTCGAGATCGGCTCGCTGATTCCCGTCCTGGCCGGCGCCCTGCTGGCCATGCGAGGCACCGGGGCGCTGCGCGGCACCTGGTTCCCGCTGGTCTACATCGTCTTCATGATTCCCTTGCCCGGCATCCTGGTGGATGCCGCCACCGGCCCGCTGAAGCAATGGATATCGGTCATCGCCGAGAGCCTGCTGTACCACGCTGGCTACCCGGTTGCGCGAACCGGCGTCATGCTGACGGTCGGGCAATACCAACTGATGGTGGCCGATGCCTGTTCCGGCCTGCACTCGATGTTCTCTCTTTCCGCCCTCGGCCTGCTGTTCATGTACCTGATGCGGCGGTCAAGCTGGCTGCACAACGGCATCATGCTGGCGAGCATCCTGCCGATCGCCTTCGTCGCCAACATTCTCCGGGTACTGGTGCTCGTGCTCGTCACCTATTACCTCGGCGACGAGGCGGGCCAGGGATTCCTGCACGGAACCGCCGGCATCCTGCTGCTGGTAATCGCCCTGATGTGCCTGTTCGGCCTTGACGAAGTGCTCGGAAAACTGATCCCCGAACGGAGCCGGCCATGAACAGTCAGCGCGCCAAGGGGCTACTGTTGGCGGCCTTGATGTTCGTCGCCAGCGGCCTGGCGGTCGCCTTGCGGCCCACAGCCAGACTGGCCGACCAGGGGCCGACGATTTCCCTGGAAACGATGGTGCCGACCGAAATCGGCCAGTGGCGGGTCGACAGCGGCGTCGTGCCGCTGGCGCCCAACCCGCAACAGCAGGCCCTGTTGAACAAGCTCTACAACCAGACGCTGAGCCGCACCTACATCGACCCGAAGGGCTATCGCGTCATGCTTTCGATTGCCTACGGTGGCGACCAGAGCGACGCCATGCAGGTGCACAAACCCGAGGTCTGCTACACGGCGCAGGGCTTTCAGGTTCGCAAGGATCAACGTGGCGAACTGGCGATGCCCGGCGGTTCCCTGCCGGTCAAGCGCCTGCTGGCCGTCCAGGGCCTGCGCAGCGAGCCCATCACCTACTGGGTGACGGTGGGCGACCGGGCCACGCCGGTTGGTTTCCAGCACAAACTGGCGCAACTGGCCTATGGCCTGACCGGCAAGGTACCGGACGGCATGCTGGTCCGGGTTTCCTCGATCGACACGGACGAGCAGCGCGCCTACGGGTTGCTCGACGCATTTCTCAAAGACATGCTTGCCGCGATGACACCCGCCGATCGCGCCCGGATTGCCGGTCGGCTTGGCGCCTAACTTCCACTTCCGAGTCCTTAACAATGACCAAAGTCGCACTCATCACCGGCGTTACCGGCCAGGACGGCGCCTATCTGGCCGAGTTCCTGCTGAACAAGGGCTACGAGGTGCATGGCGTCAAGCGCCGCACCTCCCTGTTCAACACGGACCGCATCGACCACCTCTACCAGGATCCGCACGAGAAGAACCGGCGCTTCGTGCTGCACCATGGCGACATGACCGACTCGTCGAGTCTGGTACGCATCATCCAGCAAGTGCAACCCGACGAGATTTACAACCTCGCCGCCCAGAGCCACGTGGCGGTGAGCTTCGAGGAACCCGAATACACGGCGAACTCCGACGCGCTGGGCGCGCTGCGGATACTCGAAGCCATCCGCATACTCGGTCTGGAAAAGAAGAGCCGCTTCTACCAGGCCAGCACTTCCGAGCTCTACGGCCTGGTGCGGGAGACTCCCCAGAAGGAGACCACTCCCTTCTACCCGCGCAGCCCCTACGCCGTCGCCAAGCTCTACGCCTACTGGATCACCGTAAACTATCGGGAAGCCTATGGCTTCTACGCCTGCAACGGCATCCTCTTCAACCACGAATCGCCGATCCGCGGCGAAACCTTCGTCACCCGCAAGATCACCCGCGCCCTGGCGCGCATCAAGCTCGGCCTGCAGGATTGTCTCTACCTGGGCAACATGGATGCCAAGCGTGACTGGGGCCATGCCCGGGACTACATCGAAATGCAATGGCTGATGCTGCAGCAGGACCAGCCCGAGGACTTCGTCATCGCCACCGGCAGCCAGTACAGCGTGCGCCAGTTCGTTGACGCCGCCGGCGCCGAACTCGGCATCGCCATCGACTGGCGGGGACAAGGTGTCGACGAAGTCGGAGTCGCCGAGAATGGCAAAATCATCGTCCGCGTCGACCCGCGCTACTTCCGCCCCACCGAGGTCGAGACCCTGCTGGGAGACGCCGGCAAGGCCCGCGAGAAGCTCGGCTGGACGCCGCGGATAACCTTCGAAAGCCTGGTGGCCGAAATGGTGCGCGAGGACATGAAGAGCGCGCAGCGCGACGAACTGGTGAAGAAGAACGGCTTCGACGCATACGACTTTCACGAGTGATGGAACCATGGACACGCAAGCGAATATCTACGTTGCCGGCCACCGCGGCCTAGTGGGCGCGGCGCTCGTCCGCAACCTTGAACGGAAGTCCTACACCAACCTTCTGACCCGCGCCCACGCCGAACTCGATCTCGCCGACCAGGCGGCGACCGAGGCGTTCTTTGCCCGGGAAAAGCCCGACCATGTATTCCTGGCCGCGGCCAAAGTCGGCGGCATTCTCGCCAACAACAGCCGGCCCGCCGAGTTCATTCGGGACAATCTGGCGATCCAGACCAACATCATTCACGCCGCATACAAGGCCAACGTCAAGCGCCTGCTCTTTCTTGGCTCCAGTTGCATCTATCCCAGGCTGGCGCCGCAACCACTGAAGGAGGAATACCTGCTGACCGGACCGCTGGAGTCCACCAACCGCCCCTACGCCCTGGCAAAGATCGCCGGTATCGAAATGTGCTGGAGCTACAACCGCCAGTACGGCACCCGCTATCTCGCGGCGATGCCGACCAACCTGTATGGCCCGGGGGACAACTACGACCTGAACTCCAGCCATGTCATTCCGGCCTTGATCCGGAAGTTTCACGAAGCCAAGCAGGCCCATGCGAAGGAGGTGGTCGTCTGGGGAACCGGGACACCGCGACGCGAGTTTCTCTACAGCGACGACATGGCCGACGCCTGCGTCTTCCTGATGAACCTGCCGGACGACGAATACGACCGCCTGCTCGGCGGCGATGAAGCGACGAGCGGCAAGTTCGAACCGCCGCTGGTGAACATCGGCATCGGCACCGATGTGACGATCAGGGAACTCGCCGAGACGATACGGTCGGTCCTGGACTACCCGGGCGACATTGTCTTCGACGCCGGCAAGCCGGACGGAACGCCGCGAAAAATACTGGATGTCAGCCTGCTGCGCCGGTTGGGATGGCAAGCCCAAACGCCGCTGGAGGTAGGCATCGCGCGCGCCTATGCCGCCTTCCTGCAAGCCGCGCCGACGACATGAGCGCGGCCCCGCCATCGTGGCGCCCGACGAACCCCTAGGCATCGGCGCGGCATGCGATCGGCGATGACCCTGCCAGTCGGCTTTCGGGCGATCAGCGGCTTCAAGTGGGCCGGCCTGAGCATGGCCGCCAACCTGATGTTCCAGTTGGGTCTCACCGCGGCCATGGCGCGCATGCTCGCCCCCGCCACCTTCGGCCTGATGGCGATGGCCATGGTGGTCTTGCGCTTTTTTTCCTACTTCTCGCAGATGGGGATGGGCGCGGCGCTGGTGCAGAAGGAGAAACTCGACCCCCAGGACATCCGCTGCGCCCTCGGCCTGACCTGGCTGGTCTGCCTTGCCGTCATTCTGCTGATCGTCGCCACCGCGCCGCTGGTCGGCTGGTTCTTCCACAACGACCAGGTCGTTCCGCTGGTACGGGTGCTGTCGCTGAACCTGCTTCTGCTCGGCCTCGGCGCCGTCCCCATGGCACTGCTGCGGCGCGCCCTGCGCTTCCGCGAAGTGGCCCTGGTGGAAACCATCTCGTACGTGTCGGGCTATGGGCTGGTGGGCGTTGGCGCGGCGCTGGCCGGCGCCGGAATATGGAGCCTGGTTGCCGCCACCTTCGGCCAGAGTCTGATCGTACTGATCGGCGCCTACGCATTCACGCGCCACCCGCTGCGTCCTTCGTTGCGTGGCGATCGCGCGCGACTGCTCGACTACGGCACCCGCCACTCGCTGATCAGCTTCCTGGAGTTTCTTTCCGCCAACCTGGACTCGGCGATCATCGGCCGATTTCTCGGCGAGGGCGCGCTGGGACTCTACAACCGCGCCCTGCTGCTCACCAACCTGCCCATCGAACGGATGGCCGGCATCATCTCGCGGGTGCTGTTCCCCATTCTCAGCGGTGTGCAGCAAGACCGGCGCAAAGTCGGCAACGTCTATCTGCTCGGCATCTCGCTGATCGGACTGGTCGGCGGCGCGGTCAGCGCCGGCATATCGGCCGCCGCCAGCGACATCGTGCGCATCCTCCTGGGCCCGCGGTGGGGTGATTCCGTGCCGGTGGTCGAGATCCTCGCCCTGTCCGTGCCGTTCATGTTCATGTCCAACATCGCCGGTGTCGTATGCGACGCGTCGGCGCTGCTGCGTTTCAAACTCAAGGTGCAAAGCCTGGGGCTGGGCGTCATTGCCGGGCTGATGCTGCTCCTCTACCCGCTCGGAGTCACCGGGATCGCCTGGGCCATCGTGGTCGGCGAAGGTCTGCGCTTCGCCGTCTATGTCCTGTTCCTGTCGCGCCACCTGCGTTGCGAGCCCGCCGACGTCGCCAAGGCGCTGGGCAGCGTGCTCGCCGTCTCCGCGGCCGCCTACGCCGGCATCCATACCACCATTGGCATCACCGCAGAACATGCCGTGCCGATCCTCGCCGCCCTGGCAATTGAAATCGCGGTCGGCCTGATCGTCCTGCTGGCCGGAGCGTACCTATGGACCCGGCTGATGGCCGGCAGCGGGCCGGAGACCCTGGCGCGGAACCACATCCCGGGCTGGCGCCGCCTCAGCGCCGCGCTGGCAGGCAACGAGAAGCGGCCATGACAGTCTCGCTCCTCTACCTGCCGAACGAGGCCTCGCCAGGCGACCAGGTGGGCCCACGGCTGGCATTCGAGTCGATGCATCGAGAAGGCCGCCTGAGGGACTACTCCGCGTACTCCTATCTGGTCGAGGCCAAGCGTCACGGCGCGGCGGTGGCGCTTTCGCGCCTGAAGGAACTCGTCGCCGAATGGCGCCCGGACCTCTTGCTATGGCAGCACGTCGGCAGGTTTCCGCTGCGCTGGGCCGACGTCGAGTCCCTGCGCGCAGCCGCCCCGCGCATGCATCTGCTCTACCACGAGGGCGATGTCTATGGCCGCTGGGTCAAACCATTGCCCCCGTCCACCCGGCTACTCATGGCCGCCGCCGACACCGTCGCACTGGTCGGCCGCGGCAGCTACGCCAAACTGGCCAGATCGGCGGGCGCGAAACGGGTGGTCTATTCGCCGCACTCGGCGGACACGGAGCGCTTCGGCCAACCCTGGAAGCCCACGACGGAACGGGATTTCGACGTTCTCCTGATCGGCAACCGGATCCATTCCCGCCTGCCCTGGCGGCGCATGCCCGGCGCGGCCCGGCGGATCGAACTGGTCCGTGCGCTTGGACGCCGATTCGGTAAGCGATTCGCCGTATACGGCCGCGGCTGGGAGGGATTCACCGGCAACCAAGGCTCGATCGACTTCGCCCTGCAGGAAGCTACCCAGCGACGTGCCTGGGTCACCGTCAGTTGGGACCACTTCGATCAGGTCGAAGCCTACTTTTCCGACCGCGTGCCGATCAGCCTCATGTCCGGCGTGCCCCACGTCACCAACCACCAGCCCGGCTACGAATCGGTCTTCGGCCCAAATCCCCCACTGTGCTGGGCGAAGAATGTGGCCGAACTCGTGGCCAGGGCCGAAGACCTCCTTGCCTTGGGGCCCGCCGGAATAAACGAAATCGGCCGCCAAGCCCAGGAATATTGCAATACCCGATTCACCGCCGAAGTCGTCTATCCGCGCCTGATCGCCGAAGTCATGGGGATCGGGCAATCCCCCGGATTGCGCAACTCCGCGTAACCAGCCATGCACATTGCCCTCGTCGGTCCAGTCGCCACCGCCGATCTCCTGCCGTTGCTGGAGGGAGATGCGGCCACCTTGCCGGCCGGCTATGCCGGCGCGCCGATGTTGGTCACGCTGATCACCGAGTTGCTGGAACGGGGCCACCGGGTTACTGCCATCACCACGTCTGACGACTTGCCGCTGGACTGGCGCCGTCCGGGGCGCGCCGAAGGCGCCAACCTCGCGGTGGTCTATGTGCCCATGCGCCGCCGGGCGTGGCGGCCAAACGGCTGGCGGGCGGGCCGGATCGTCGATCTCTACGCGTTCGAACTTCGCGGCCTGCGATACGCCATCGAACAGACCGCGCCGGATGTCATCCATGCCCACTGGTCCTACGAGTTCGCCTGGGCGGCGGTGCGCGCCGGCCTGCCCCACGTGGTCACCTGCCACGATTCCCCGTTGAGGATCGCGCGCATTTCCGGCAGCCCCTATCGCTGGCTGAAGGCGGCCATGGCCTGGCATGTTCTGAAGCGGGCACGGCGCATTACCACCGTATCCCCTTACATGCTGGCGCAGGTGCAGCCGCTCTGCCGGGTGCCGGTGTCGGTCGTTCCCAACCCCGTCTCGATCGCCGCGCCACCGAGCCAGCAGCCCCGGCACAGACGCCGCCCGCGGGTCATCATGATCTGCAATGGCTGGATGACATGGAAGAACCCGGAACCGGCCTTGCGGGGCTTCGCGCTTCTGGCGAACCGCCTTCCGGACGCGGAACTGGTGGCCGTGGGCGGCGATTTCGAGCCCGGCGGAATCGCCGAGCGATGGTGGCTCGCACAGGGCTTGCGCGGTCGCGTGTCGTTCCGCGGGCCGATGCCGCACGACAGCGTCCTGGCCTTGCTGGCCGAGTGCGACGTTCTGCTGCACAGCTCGCTGGAGGAGTCGTTTGGCGTCGTTGTGGCCGAGGCGATGGCCGTTGGTCTGCCGGTGGTCGCCGGGGCCGACAGCGGGGCCGTGCCCTGGGTGGTCGGCGAAGCCGGACGGCTGGTGGACGTTCGCCAGCCTGAAGCCATCGCCGATGCGCTCGAGTGCCTCTTCGCCGATCCGGAACTGGCCGAGAAGTGCGGCGACCTCGGGCGGAAGCGCTTCCTGGAACATTTTGGCGCGCCGACCGTGGCGGCGGCCTACGAGCGCGAGTATCTGGCCGCCCTGGCCGACGCGGCATGAAAACACGGTCCGCCAGCCAATTGAATCTTCTTGAACAGGTGCTTGAAAAATGACCATCGCCCACACGATAAGGCTGCTCGCCCGCAAGGTCGGCGTCGAACTCAACTGGTATAAGCCGGCCCAGTCGCAGCATGCGCGTCTGTTCAGACTGCTGGCCCATCACGGTATCGAAACGGTTCTTGACGTCGGGGCGAACAACGGTGGATTTGGCTCGTCCCTGCGTGAGGGAGGCTTCGCCGGCGACATTCTCTCCTTTGAGCCATTGGCGGAGGCGCACCGGGAACTGACCGCCCGAACCGCCGGCGATACGCGCTGGCACGTCGCACCGCGCATGGCTTTGGGCGCGGATGATGGCGACATTGAAATCAACGTGGCGGGCAACTCCACCAGCAGCTCGATTCTGCCGATGCGGGAACTGCACGCCCAGGCCGCCCCCGGCTCACGCTACACCGGCGTTGAGCGCGTGCCGCTTCGGCGCGTGGACCGCTTGAGCCATCCCGTCCTGGCAAGGAATAGCGTCATGCTGCTCAAGATTGACGCTCAGGGCTATGAAATGCCGGTCTTGCAGGGCGCCGCATCGCTGCTACCGCGCATTCATGGCATTCAGCTTGAGTTGTCGTTGGCACCGCTCTACGAGAGCCAGACACTCTATATGGAGATGATGCACTGGCTAACGGCTCACGGCTTCGCCCTCTGGAACGTCATCCCCGGTTTCACCGACCCCACCTCGGGACGCATGCTGCAAATGGATGGCATCTTCTTCAGAACTCCCGCAAATGCGGAATGAGCGGCTCAGGTGACGATCGACATGCGTAGCCGCGCCGGACGAAGCCTCGATCCGAGTCGACGCCAGAATCTCAAGGGCGCGCTCGTCATCACCCCCCTTGTCATTTTCGGCCTGTTGGTCGCGGCGCTTATTCCATTGCTGCCGCTGAAGCTCATCGTGCTGATCGTCGGCGCGATCGTCGGTTTGCTGTTTCTGCTGCTCGGTATCGAGAACCTGCTGCTGGCGACGGTTGCGGTCTGCCTGGTCCTGATTGGCCCCATCGAGTATTTTCTCGGCATACGCGTGATCTGGCTCTATTCCGGTCTGGCTCTTCTGGTGGCCTTCAAGTCGGCGCTGAATCTGGTCGGCGATCGCCGCGCGCCCGTTGCGGCTTCGCATCGGGGATCGCTGTCCGCCGTGCTGGTCTTGCTCGTTGTCTTCTTCGGCGCGCAGTTCATGGTCACCCTGCTGCAACGTCCCTCGACAAACCTCCTGATCGTTGAACTGCGCGACAGCCTCTTGCCGTGGCTCCTGCTGCTGCCGTTTCTCGCCGGGCAAGTTTCCATACAAGGTTGCCGGCGACTCTGGAAGCTGGTGGTCTGGATCGGGTTCCTGCAATTGCCGATGGTGCTGATCCAGTACTTGCTTTTCGCCCGCAAGCGGATGGACACCACATGGTGGGACGCCATCGTCGGCACCTTCATCGGCAATCCGCAGGCCGGCGGCGACAGCGGCGCCATGGCCATGTACGTGATTTCCGTGGCCGCCTTTCTGATAGCGGCGTGGCGGGTGGGATCGCTGTCGGGACGGAACCTGGCGGTGCTGCTGCCGCTGGCCCTGGCCAGTTTGTTTCTCTCCGAAGTCAAGATCGCGCTGGTGCTGATTCCCCTCACGGTGGTCGCCTTGTACTGGGTCGACATCGTTCGGCGGCCGGTCGTCGGGCTCGGTGTCCTGGGCGCCACGGCCATCCTGGTGATCAGCATCCACCTGGTGTACGGGAGCGTCTTCTACGAAACGCGCGCGGGGGCCGGCACCACGGAAAGCACGCTGGACTTCGCGTTCAACGCCAACTTCATCAAGGCCAATGGCGAAATGGGTCGCTTCGCCGCGCTCTACTACTGGTGGAACCACGGCGGCGATGCCCTCGGCCCCGTGGCCTATGCCTTCGGCAACGGCATTGGCGCCAGCAACGCGGACAATCTTCTCGACCTGGGCCCGATCGCGCGTCGCGTGTATCCGCTGCACATCGCGGCAACCGGGGTCACCAAGCTGCTTTGGGACGCGGGAATCGTCGGCCTGGGGAGCTTCTCCGCGCTGCTGATCCTGCTGTTCGTCCGCGCCAGGGCAATGGCCAGGCGGGTCGAGTCCGCGACCGACAAGTCGTTGGCGCTTGGGTTCTCGGCGATGCTGCTGATGGCGCTGGCGCACATGTTCTATACGCCCGCCGTGACCGGGCACACGCCGCAGATATACATGCTGCTGGTCGTCCTGACCGGCACGATGTTCGCGATGGATCGACTGACCGGGAAGGCCAGCGCGACCGTCCCCTCGCCGCCGGCGCGGTGCCAGCCCGTCCTGTCCCGGGCGTGGTGACGACATGCTGACGACCCATGCCGGCCAGGCATCCGCCCTTCGACGTCGCCACCCGACGGCGTCAGGCATGACGGCACGCCTTGCCGAAAGGACCGGGTGGCTGCTCGCCGCCATCGCGATGCTCCTTCTATCGCTTGGCTCCGTCTCGGCGGCCGCGCCGGCCGTCTCGCCCCAGTATTTCGGTTTGCACATTTTCTATCCCCACTTGACGACGAAATGGCCGCGGACATCGTTCGGCTCGTTGCGCATCTGGGACTGCCCCGGCGCCACATGGGCGGAAATCGAACCGTCACGAGGCCAATGGAACTTCTCGGCATTGGATCGCATCGTGGATCTGGCGGACGAGAATCGCGTGAGCGTCCTATATACCCTCGGCCAAACTCCCGCATGGGCCTCGTCCCGACCGGCGGAGCGCTCCGCCAGAGGGCCGGGACGCGCCGCCGAGCCGGCCGATGCGGAAGACTGGGCCAACTATGTGCGGACCGTGGCGACACGCTACCGCGGTCGCATCCAGGCATACGAAATATGGAACGAGCCGCGCTTCAGCGATTTGTATCCGTGGCGCGGCACGGGCTTCTATTCCGGATCGGCGCGGTCGATGGTGACGCTGTCGCGAATCGCCTACCAGGTTATCAAGGAGGTCGATCCCGCGGCGATCGTGGTCTCGCCGGCCATGGATGGCGAAAGCATCGCCCTGCGGAAGTTCGATCGCTATCTCGCCGAAGGCGGCGGCAAGTGGTTCGACGTCGTTGGCTGGCACTACTACCTGTCGAGCAGCGATGCCCCGGAAGCCCTGGCCACGCATCATGACGAGCTCCGTAGCCTTCTGGCTCGCCACAACTTGCCCGACAAGCCGATCTGGAACACCGAAACCGGCGTCATGGTGGACCACGGAAAGCCGGTCAAGCCGATGGATCCGCCGGGCATCCTGAGCAAGGTCATGACGCCGACCGAGGCCGCCAACTACATGGTCAGGGCAATGATCGTCCTGGCCGCCGCGGGTGCCGAGCGCTTCTATTGGTTTGCCTGGGACAGCGCGTCCATGGGCGTGCTCAGTTCGCTGCCGCCGCGCGCGCCCAGCGAAATCGCCTATGCCTACGACGCGCTGCGCCGCTGGCTGGTCGGGGCGCGGCTCGGCTCCTGTCGGGTCATCGAGAATTCCGTTTGGGAATGCCCGATTCAACGCGGCCCGCGACTGGCGCACATCGTCTGGAGCGCGCAGGGCGAGCGGTCGCTGGTGGTACCGCAAGACTGGAACGTGCGCGCGGTTCAAGCGCTGTTCGGCGGCACGGAGCCTCTTGCCGGCGCGGCGATCAGGGTGTTTGAACGGCCGGTACTGCTCAAGGCGGAAGCGGACGACTGGAACTAGCGACAAATGACGAATGTATGGCCCGGCGACGCCGGACCCACCACCTGACAAGGCCTATGGACCCCGGAACATGAAAGTAGTCAGCCTGCTTGCCTGCCATAACCGCAAGGAAAAGACGCTGCGCTGCCTGAGCGCGCTGCGCGAAACGTATGCCGCCGCCGGCCTCCAATTCGTCGCGGTGCTGACCGACGACGGCAGCACCGACGGAACCGCGGCCGCCGTCATGACCCAATTTCCCGAAGTGTCCGTCATCCAGGGCAACGGCGAGCTCTACTGGTGTCGCGGCATGCACGCGGCCTGGGTCGAGGCGCTGCGTATGAACGCCGACGCGTACCTGTGGATCAACGACGACATTGTTCCCACCGCGGATGCCGCTCTTCGCCTGCTCGCGACAATGAACGACGGGGCTTTGGCCGGCGCGCCGCCACCGATCGTCGTGGGCAGCATGCGTTGGCCGGGTACGCAGTCCGTTGCCTATGGCGGCGTGATCAAGCCGTCCCGGTTCGCGCCGACGCGATTCCGGATCATTCCGCCCGAGGCCTACACTCGCGATGTCGACACGATGAACGGCAATCTGGTTCTGGTGCCGCATGACGTGGTGGAGAAGATTGGCATCCTGGATCCGGCCTTCGAGCATGGCATGGGCGACTATGACTACGGCCTGCGCGCCACCAGGACCGGGATTCGGGTCCTGGTGGCGCCGGGGTTCTTTGGCGAGTGTTCGCGGAATCCACCGGAGGGATCGTTTCTCGACCGCAAGCTGACGAGGTTCGCCCGCCTGAAAAAAATGGTTGGCCGACGGGGTCTGCCGCCTAGCGGCTGGTGGCACTTCACGAGACGACATGCGGGGCCCTTCTGGCCCTTCATTTTCGCCTGGCCCTATTTGCGCACGTTGATCCGATAAGGCCATGAAGGTCGTCATCTTTCAGTATCGCCTGTTTCACTATCGCGTCGACTTGTTCGAGCGATTGCGCGCGGCGTGCGTTGCGCGCGGCATTCAGTTGGAGCTCGTCACCGGTCAGGCATTCGGCAAGGAACGGCTGAAGAACGACGAGGGTGAGCTGTCCTGGGCGCACCGGGTCAGAAACGTCTATTTCCCCATAGTCGAAAAGAAGGATCTCTGCTGGCAGCCGATGCCGAGGGGCCTCAAGGACGTCGACCTGGTGATCTTCATGCAGGAGAATCGGCTGATCGCCAATCTGTTCTGGATCCTGCGCCGCAAGCTGGCGGGCGGACCACTGGTCGCCTACTGGGGTCACGGCCGCGACTTTCAGTCCCGCGCGCCGGGCGGCTTCAGGGAACGCGGCAAGACCGCCTTGATCAAGGCGGTCGACTGGTGGTTCGCGTATACGCGAATCACCTGCGGGATTCTGGCGGCGGCGGGATTTCCGGAGCACCGGACCACCTGCCTCAACAATGCCATCGACGTCGGGGGACTCAGGCGCGACTGGGAAGCGGCGCCCCCGGAAGTCGTTGCCCGGATTCGTGGCGAATGCGGTCTGGCGGACGGCGACGTGGTGGGGCTGTTCTGCGGGTCTCTGTATCCCGACAAGAAGCTGGATCTCCTCGTCGCCGCCTGCGACCGGATTCGCCGCCAGGTTCCCAACTTCCGACTGGTGGTGGTTGGCGATGGCGCCAGTCGGGAGCAACTCGTCCGCGACCTGGCGACCCGACCTTGGGCCAAGTGGGTCGGTGCCCAGCGAGGCCAGGCCAAGGCGGTCTATTTTGGTTTGGCCACCGTGGTGCTCAACCCCGGCTCGGTGGGATTGCATGTCCTCGACGCGTTCTCCATGGGACTGCCGATGATCACGACCGCGACGGCGCTTCACGGTCCGGAAATCGCCTATCTGGAACATCGCGTCAACGGCTTGGCAACGGCGGAATCGGCCGACGCGTACGCGGGCTCCGTGATCGACCTGCTTAACGATGGCGCGCGCCTGCGGGCGATGTCGGCCGCCGCCCGGTCCAGCAGCGACCGATACACGCTCGACAACATGGTCGGCAATTTTGTCGCCGGTATCGAAGGCGCGCTGGCCCTGCGGCGCGACGTGGCGGATCGCCGGGCCAACGCCACCCTCTAGACGAGTCGTGAGAGCCATGGATGAAACGAAGAAATCGGCGCAACCGGCGATGCGGGTAATGTGGCTGGGCCTCCGCGGCTTTCCGAACGTGCAGGGCGGCGTGGAAACCCACGCCGAAAACCTCTGTCCGCTCTTGCTGGCGGCGGGATGCGAGGTGGAGGTTATCGTCCGGTCCCCCTACATGCCCGCCGATGCGGGCGACGCATGGCGTGGTGTCCGCTTTCGGCGACTATGGTCGCCGCGCTCGAAAGGACTCGAGGCCATCGCCCATACCTTCCTTGGCGTGCTCTACGCCGGGCTGGTGTGGCGGCCGGACGTCCTGCACCTGCAGGCAATCGGCCCCGCCATCGTGACGCCGCTGGCGCGGCTGCTCGGTTTGCGGGTGGTGGTCACGCATCATGGGCCTGACTACGCGCGGCAGAAGTGGGGGCCATTTGCCAGGTGGGTCCTGCGCACTGGCGAGGCGATGGGCCTGCGGTTCTCCCATCGCCGCATCGTGATCTCGGAAACGATTCGCCACCTGGTGCGCGAAAAGTACGCGCTGGACTCAGACTTGATTCCCAACGGCGTCACCCTGCCCGAACTGCCGGACAGCACCTCGACGCCGGCGCTATTTGGCTTGACGCCTGGCCGCTACGTGCTCCTGGTCAGCCGATGGGTGCCGGAGAAACGACATCCGGATTTGATCGCCGCCTTTGCGCGGGCACGCCTCGCGGGTTGGAAGCTGGTGCTGGTGGGCTCCTCCGATCACCCGGATGCCTACACCAGGGAAGTGGAGAGACTCGTGGAAAGCACGCCGGACGTGGTGACCACCGGCTTTCAAACAGGTCTCGCGCTGCGCGAATTGTTCGCCCATGCCGGGGTCTTCGTTCTGCCCTCGTCGCACGAGGGCCTGCCCATCGCGCTTCTCGAGGCATTGAGCTACGGCTTGCCGGTGATTGCCAGCGACATTCCAGCCAATGTGGAAGTCGGTCTGCCGCCGGAGCAGTACTTCCCCCTTGGCGATACGGCGGCCCTGGCCGACCGGATCGCCCGGTTCGCCGCTATTCCACTGACGGCCGAAGCCAGAGCGTCACGGCGACAATGGGTCGCCCAACGCTACGACTGGCGGCACATCGCGCGCCAGACGGCCGAAGTCTATCGTTCGCTGTCGCGCTGACATCGGGCGCTTTCGCCTAGCCCGTTGGGAGGCTACGGCCCGATTGCGGCGACAACGTTTGTAATGTCCGGGGCCGATAATTTCTTCCGCATCGTCTGGACGGCGACTCGGACTGTCGTCGGTCGGTCTTCCAGCCGATGGCCATTGGACAAGTGACGGAGATATCGCGGTGAATACAGTTGCTGTTATCGGCCTCGGCTACGTCGGCCTGCCCCTGGTCGTCGAGTTCGGCAAGCGCGCCCGCGCCATCGGTTTCGACATTTCGGCGGCGAAGGTGGCGTCGTGCCGGCGCGGCGTCGATCCTTCGCGCGAGTTGCCGGACGCGGAGTTGCAGGCGGCCGCGCATGCCGAGTACACCGACGACCCGAAGCGGCTGGGCGAGGCGGACATCATCATCGTCGCGGTGCCGACGCCGGTGGACGAGGCGCACATTCCGGACTTCATGCCGCTGATCGGCGCCAGCGAGACGGTGGGCCGGCACATGAAGCCGGGCGCCATCGTGGTCTATGAGTCCACCGTCTACCCCGGCGCGACCGAGGAGGTTTGCATTCCGGTGCTGGAGCGCGCATCGGGCCTGAGGTGGCGGCGGGATTTCTTCGTCGGCTACTCGCCGGAGCGCATCAATCCGGGCGACCGCGAACACACGCTGACCAGGATACTCAAGGTGGTGTCGGGCGACACGCCGGCCACGCTGGAGACGGTGGCGGCGCTCTACGAGAGCATTGTCGAACCGGGCGTGCACCGGGCCTCGTCGATCCGCGCGGCGGAAGCGGCCAAGGTGATCGAGAACACGCAACGCGACCTGAACATCGCGCTGATGAACGAGCTGGCGATCATCTTCGAGAAGCTCGGCATCGACACCAGCGAGGTGCTGGAGGCCGCCGGCACCAAATGGAACTTCCTCAAGTTCAAGCCGGGCCTGGTCGGCGGCCATTGCATCGGCGTGGACCCGTACTATCTGACGCACAAGGCCGAGGCGATCGGCTATCACCCGCAGGTGATCCTGGCCGGCCGGCGCATCAACGACGGCATGGCCAAGTACATCGCCGAGCAGACGGTCAAGCAGATGATCGCCGCGGGCAGCTACATCAAGGGCGCGCGGGTAAATGTGCTGGGCCTGACCTTCAAGGAAGACTGCGGCGATCTGCGCAATTCCAAGGTGGCGGACATCATCAAGGAGTTGCAGAGCTACGGCGTCGAGGTGTTCGTTCACGACCCGCTGGCCGACGCCGAGGAAGCGATGCGTGAGTACGGCGTGCGTCTGACCGACTGGAGCGATCTGCCGCGCGGCGACGCCATCGTGGCGGCCGTGGCGCATCGGGATCTGCTCGAACTGAGCGTGGAAAACCTGGGCCGGAAGCTCCTGGACGGCGGCTGCTTCATCGACGTAAAGGCCTGCTTTCCTCGGGCGGCGCTCGCGGCGGCCGGCTACCGGGTCTGGCGCCTGTAGGCGCGGAAGGAGGAAGCGTTCATGTGTGGCATCGTCGCGGCCATCGCCGCCAGGAACATCGTCCCGGTTCTGCTCGAGGGGCTGAGCAAGCTCGAATACCGGGGCTACGACTCCGCCGGCCTGGCGGTGCTGGACCCGCGGCTGACGCGTTTGCGCAGTATTGGCCGGGTGGCCGAGCTGGCCGGCCAGGCCGGCGGGCTGGCGGCGGCCCTGGGTATCGCCCATACCCGCTGGGCCACCCATGGCGTGCCCTGCGAGCGCAATGCCCACCCCCATGTATCCGGCGAGCTGGCGGTGGTGCACAACGGCATCATCGAGAACTTCGCCGAGATCCGCCGCGAGCTGCAAACGGCGGGCTATGTGTTCGTTTCGGACACCGATACCGAGGCCATCGCCCATCTGCTGGAAGACACCCTGGATTTCGTGCCCGATCTGTTCGACGCGGTGCGCGTGGTCGCCGGCCGGCTGGTCGGGGCCTATGCCATTGCCGTCGTGCGCGAAGGGGAGCAGCGGATCGTCGTCGCCCGCAACGGCGCGCCGCTGCTGCTCGGCCTGGGCGAGGACGGCAACTATGCGGCTTCGGACGCCTCCGCGTTGCTCCAGGTCACCCGGCGCATGGTTTACCTGGAAGACGGCGACATCGCCGAGTTGCGGCAAGACGGCTGGCGCGTGGTGGATTCCGGCGGCCAGCCCGTGGAGCGGACGGCGCATGAGAGCAGACTGTCGGCCGATGCGGTGGAACTCGGCCGTTATCGCCATTACATGCAGAAGGAAATATTCGAGCAGCCCGAGGCGCTGGCCAACACGCTGGAGATGATCGCCGGCACGGCCAGCCTGTCGGCCAACGTATTTGGCGCGGCCGCCCAGGAACTGCTGGGCGACGTGCGCGGCGTGCTGATCCTGGCCTGCGGCACCAGCCATCACGCCGGCCTGGTGGCCCGCTACTGGGTGGAACAACTGGCCGGTCTGCCCTGCCAGGTGGAGATCGCCAGCGAGTACCGTTACCGGACCTCGGTGGCCAGCGGCGACACGCTGGTGGTGGCGATTTCCCAGTCCGGCGAGACGGCGGACACGCTGGCGGCGGTGAAGCACGCCAAGGCGCTGGGCATGAACCGTACCCTGGCGATCTGCAACGTGGCGGAGTCGGCGCTGGTGCGCGAAACGGCGCTGCGCTTCCTGACCCGCGCCGGCCCGGAGATCGGGGTGGCCTCGACCAAGGCCTTCACCACGCAGTTGGCGGCCCTGGCGCTGCTGACCCTGGCCCTGGCCAAGCGGCACGGAAGGCTCGACGCCGAGCAGGAGGCGACGCATCTGGCGGCCCTGCGCCATCTGCCGGTGGCGGTACAAAAAGTGCTCGAGCTGGAACCGGCGATCCAGCGGTGGGCCGAGCGCATCGCCGACAAGCACCATGCCCTGTTTCTCGGCCGGGGCCACCACTATCCGATCGCCCTCGAAGGCGCGTTGAAGCTGAAGGAGATCTCCTACATCCATGCCGAGGCGTATCCGGCCGGCGAATTGAAGCACGGGCCGCTGGCCCTGGTGGATATGGATATGCCGGTCATTTCGGTGGCGCCAAACGACGGCCTGCTGGAGAAGCTCAAGTCCAACCTGCAGGAAGTCCGGGCGCGTG
Source organism: Rhodocyclaceae bacterium (assembly GCA_044220545.1). Taxonomy (GTDB): domain Bacteria; phylum Pseudomonadota; class Gammaproteobacteria; order Burkholderiales; family Rhodocyclaceae; genus Fen-999. The sequence continues at coordinate 19,918 of JBGAQX010000005.1, forward strand.
GCGGCGAGCTGTACGTCTTTGCCGATGGCGACTCGGCCGTGACCGAATCGGCGGGCGTGCATATCGTGCGCCTGCCCGAACACTATGGCCTGCTCAGCCCCGTCCTCCACGTGGTGCCGCTGCAACTGCTGGCCTACCACACCGCCGTGGCGCGCGGCACGGACGTGGACAAGCCAAGAAACCTGGCCAAGTCGGTGACGGTGGAGTAAGGCGGCGGCGCGTTGCGGGAACCGCCTTGCCGACGACACCGCGGGCAAGAAAGGGCTTATTGTCCCGGTTTCTCGGAATGGATCGCCCGTCGCACGTGCCGCGGATCGACCGGACCCGGGCCGGGGCCGAGCTTCGGCCCGGCGCCGGTTCGACCTCCTCCGCCGACGTGGGCGCCATTGTTCATTGACCTCCCATTGGAACCATTGACGCAAATGATGAATACAACCCAGCCAACGGTCTATCTCGTTGCCGGCGCCCGCCCCAACTTCATGAAGATCGCCCCGATCGTGCGCGCCTTGCGGGCGCACGGCGGGCTGGCCTTCAAGCTCATCCATACCGGCCAGCACTACGACCGGGAGATGAACGAGGTGTTTTTCGAGGAACTGGGTATTCCCCAGCCCGATGTCTTCATGGGCGCCGGCGGCGGCAGCCACGCGCAGCAGACGGCCAAGATCATGCTGGCCTTCGAGGAACTCTGCCAGGCGGAGCGGCCGAACGCGGTGCTGGTGGTCGGCGACGTGAATTCGACGCTGGCCTGCTCGATCGTGGCCAAGAAGCTGAACATTCCCGTTGCCCACGTGGAGGCCGGTCTGCGCAGCGGCGACATGACCATGCCGGAGGAGATCAACCGGCTGGTCACCGACAGCATTTCGGACTGGTTCTTCGTCACCGAGCCGAGCGGCGCCGCCCATCTGCGCCGCGAGGGCAAGCCCGACTCGGCCATCCACCACGTCGGTCATGTGATGGTCGACAACGTGCTCTATCAGGCGGAGAAGCTGGCCGGCGCGGACACGGCCGGTTTCGAGACCGGCGCCTTCAAGGCCGCGCACAGCGGCGCCGGCAAACGCTATGGCGTGGTCACCCTGCACCGGCCGAGCAACGTGGATAGCGCGGAGATGATGGCCCGCATTGGCGGCGCGCTGAGGGAGATCGCCGCCGAGCTACCCCTGATCTTTCCGGTGCATCCGCGCACGCGCGCCAACCTGGACAAGTTCGGCGTTGATCTGGGCCCGAACGTCACCCTGGTCGGCCCACAGGGCTACATGGCCTTTCTCGATCTGTGGAAGGACGCGGCGGTGGTACTGACCGACAGCGGCGGTTTGCAGGAGGAGACCACCGCGCTGGGCGTCCCCTGCGTGACCATTCGCGAGAACACCGAGCGGCCGATCACCGTCGAGGAGGGTTCCAACGTGCTGGCCGGCACGGACCCGGCGCGCATCGTCGCCGAGACCCGCAAGGTGTTGCGCGGCGAGGGCAAGCGGGGCCGCCGGCCCCATTTGTGGGACGGCCAGGCGGCAACGCGCATCGTGACCATTCTGGCGGGAGCACTGGCGTAGGCAGACGGCCGACCGGGACCAAGACCGAATCCGCGGGGTGCGGCGCCACCATTCCGGACACCCGGGACTAGTCCGATCGACCCATTTTCGCGGTCGGCATTGTCACGATACCGCTACGGGACGTCGCTTATTGTGTGAGCCCGATGCGATTGCCGAAATGATCGGTTCGGCAATCGCGATGCCGGCGTACCCGCCGGCCGCCGCGCCCGATTCTTCTTGGTTCATCCTGGAGCAAGCCATGAAATTCAATGCCAAACCCCTGCTCGGCGCCCTTGCCGCGCTGCTGGCGGCGAGCGCCCCCCTGGCGCACGCCGATGTCAAGATCACCGAAGTCGCGCCGTGGAGCAGCGGCAACTCGGCCGTCGGCGCCGACTGGTTCGAGCTCACCAACACCGGCACCGCCACGGTCGACATCACCGGCTGGAAGGTCGACGACAGCTCCAATGCCTTCGCCTCCGCCGCCGCCTTGAACGGCATTGCCGCCATCGCCGCGGCGCAGTCCGTCATCTTTGTCGAAGGCGACACTGGCACGGTCACCTCGTTCATCGACACCTGGTTCGGGACCAGCCCGGCGCCGGCGGTCGGGTACTACAAAGCCAAGGCCGTCGGTCTGAGCACCGGCGGCGATGGCGTCACCGTCTTCAACGCCAGCGGCGCCCCGCAGGCCACGGTCAGCTTCGGCGCCTCGGACGGCGCAGCGCCGTACCAGACCTTCGACAACGCCGCCGGCTTGAACAACACGACGATCGCGCAACTGAGCGTGGTCGGCGTCAACGGCGCCTTCGTGGCCGCCGGTAGCGCCGGAGAGATCGGCTCGCCCGGCGTCATCGCCGCGGTGCCGGAACCGGAGAGCTACGCCATGTTGCTGGCCGGCCTGGGCCTGATCGGCCTGGTTGCGCGCAAGCGTCGGGCTTGAGCCGAGGGAACCCGGACATCATGACCATGAAATACTTGGCGCTGGCCCTGGTGGCCGCAAGCAGCCTCGCCGCGCAGGCGGCGGACTCGATCAACCTGGGCAACTACACCGTCACCGGCAGCTACGCGCTCGATGTGCTGAACGGCACCGGCGGCGGCATTTCCGGCCTCGAAGCCTCGGCGGTCGCTTACGCGGCGGATCGCGGCACGCTCTTCTTCGTCGGCGACGAGGGCACCGGCGTGGTCGAGATTTCGCGCACAGGTCAAACGCTCGGCAGCATGAGCTTCGACTGGACCGGCACGGGCAGCACCAAGCACGACACCGAAGGCTTGACCTATCTCGGTGGCGGCGTGCTGGTGGTGACCGAAGAGCGACTGTACGACGCCTATCGCTTCAACTACGTGGCGGGCGGCACCGCGCGCCTGGCGGACAGCTTCGTCTCGATCAGCAACGCCAACGTCGGCAACAACGGCCTGGAGGGCATCAGCTACGATCCGCGCCGCGGCGGCAGCTATGTGACGATCAAGCAGGACCTTCCGCAAGACATCCTTGTCGGCACCTTGACTTTCGCCGGCGGGGCCGGCGGCACGGCGACGATGACGCAACCGTTCGCCGCCTCATCGCTGGGTCTGACCACGCTGTCGGACGTGCAAACGCTTTCGCCCGTTGCCGCGCTTGCCGGCACGGCGGCGGCGGACAATTTGCTGGTGTTGAGCCTGGGTTCGAACAAGTTGGTCGAGGTGACCCGCGCCGGCGAACTCAAGAGCAGTTTCGACCTCGCCGGTGTCGCGCCCGGCAATGCCATCGAAGGCGTGACCGTCGACGACCAGGGTGTGATCTTCCTGGTCGCCGAGCAGGACGGCAGCCTGGATCCCCACTCGCGGCTGATCGTGATGTCCGCGCCGGTGCCGGAGCCGGAAAGCTACGCCATGATGCTCGCCGGCCTGGGCCTCCTGGCCGTCGCGGCGCGGCGCAAGCAACGGCGACGGACACCGGCCGCAACCTGGGCGCAAAAATAGTGCAACCGCATGGCTGGACAATGGCGCCCAGACCATCGCCCAGGAGAGACCCGATGTCCCTTACCGACCGCCGCCGACAGCCACGCTTCCCGTTCCATTCCCGCGCCCGACTGCTGCTCGGGCAGCGGGAGAGCCATGGCACGCTGCTCGACATTTCCTTCGCCGGGGCGCTGTTCTTCCCCGACGGCCATCTCGACGCGTCGCCCCGGACCGAATGCGAGCTGACCATCTACCGCCATGGCCGCCCTTCCCTGCTGGCGATCGGCGGCGAGATCGCCCATAGCGCCGACGACCTGTTCGGCATCCGGTTCCGGGCGATCGACGACACGATAGAAGATGCGTTGCGACGCTTGATCGACATGAACCTCGCCGTGCCCCGCCTGCTCGAACGGGACGTGCCGGCGCTGCTGCGCTAGTGGGCGGTCGAGGCCACCGGGGCCACCGGGGCCACCACTGGCGGAACTTCCCCGGTGATCGACAAGACGCTGTTGGAATAGCGATGGTCGTGGCTGACTTCCGCGCCGAGCCAGTCCGGCAGCGGCACCACCTGATCTGCTGAGGCGAGTTCGACTTCGGCGATGACCAGTCCCGCGTGCCGGCCGGCGAACACATCCACCTCGAAAACGAAGCCGCCATGCGGAATCCGATAGCGGGTCTTCTCGATGATGCGCTCGCCGCAGTGACGTTCCAGTAGTTCCCGCGCGTGGTGCATGGGCAGCGGAAACTCGTACTCGTCCCGTTCGATCTCGACCGTCTTGCCCTTCAGGGTCAGAAAGGCTTCCGCCTCGACGATGCGCACCCGTACCGTCATCGGTTCGTCGGCGATGTAGCCTTGCACGATACGCGCGCCGACGCGCCCGGCGATGACGCCCAAGTCCTTGACGAAGAATTTGCGTTCGATTTCCTTGGCCACGATGTGTACCCGGTTGCCCCCGTTGCCCGATCCTACTTCGTACGCGGCGAGAAGGTGCCGCTCCAGCCACTGGTGGCGATCCGCAACCGCCTGGCGCCGAGCGGGGTCAGGGTGAATTTGCCGCCGCCGGCCAAGGCTGAACGAAAGAGCCAACCGGCGGCCGGGCCGAGGCGAATTCCGTCGCCGATCAGCCGGGTCTCGAGATCCACGCCATTCCGGCAGATCTCGCCCGGGCTGGCGGCCCAGAGACCTTCGTTGGTCTTGACGAACTCCAGCACCAACACGTCGTTGGCTTCGCGAATCGCGACCATCATGGGTTTGCCATCGTCCATGGTGGTTTCCTGCCAATCGAGGGGAAAGCTGGCATCGGCCAGCAGCGCGCGCAAGCCACCGATGGTGGTGGCGCAGTTTCGCGACTCCTGCGCCTCGCCAACGCATGGCAACAGCAAGGAAAGGAGTAGCCAATAGTACTTTCGCCGAGCTGCTTGAATCATCGATCGCCGGTGGCCGAATGCGGAACCGCATTTTAGCGACTTGGGCCGCGCAGGGGGACGCCGTGGCGAGCGAAGGCCGGACGCTCGGGCGGCCCCGCTCGTCGCCCGGGCCCGGGGTGTCGGTGCTTTTTACGCTGGCCTCGATCGCCTGCACGTCGACTTCGCGAACGCCGTTTGTTGGCGCCGATCGGCGCAAGCCGGCGCGTTACTTGCTCCAGTCAAGCTCGGCGGTCTACTGCCCGAGCGCTCGATACGACGCCGGCATGGGCCGAAGAAGCGCCAGGACCCCGCCGCGGCGGGGTCCTGGCCCGGGTGGGAGCGGCGTGTTTCAGGCTTTGCGGCGACGGGCCATCAGGCCGACGATGCCCAGACCGGCCAGGAACATGGCGTAGCTCTCGGGCTCGGGAACGGCGGCGATGGAGAAGGTGTAGTTGCCGCCGGCCAGGCCGTCGGCGGTGCCGGCGACATCGACGTGGTAGTTGCCGAGGTTGAGGGTCTGGGAAAAGCTGGGAGTGTCGCCGGTCCAGGTGCCCAGGTTGGCGCTGGTGCTGTCGTAGAGCGACAGCGACAAATTGGAGATATGCAGCAGATGAACGTTGTTCCAGTCGAGGGTAAGGGATACCGCGGCGCTGGTGGTGTCATTGCCGGCATCGACGACCGAGAAGTTGTAGATGTCGAGGAAGGTTCCGGGAAGGATGGAGGCGTTGTTGATGTACGGGCTGGTGCTCAGGTTGCCCGCGTTGTAGGTGGTCGCGGCGGCCGGCGTGGCTTGCAGCGCGGCGGCCAGGGTCAGGATGGCGACGGCTTTGCCGATCCAGGCGCCGCTTGTCGAGGTCGAAGTAGGCATGATCTGTTGCTCCAGTGGGTAAACGGGTTGGGGAACCACGCGATGTATCTAAGCACCGCGGGATTTCGCGAACATGAAGCGGAGCGCGGAATCAGATGGCCCGTTCGGCCCAGCGGCGAGCAATGGCAAGCGCCCCCGCCGGCGATGGACGGGGGTCTGGCCACGTTGCCCGGACCCCACCGCGCTTGCGGCCGGGTTCCGTGGCGGAGCCGGCCGAAGCGACGGCGCGGCGGCGGCTTAACGCTGGCGGCGGCGCGCGGCGAAGCCGACCAGACCGAGACCCGCCAGCAGCAGGGCATAGCTCTCGGGCTCGGGAACCGCCGCCGCGATGGAGAGCGTGTAGTTGCCGCCGGCCAGGCCGTTCGCAGTGCCGGCCGCGTCGAGGTGGTAGCTGCCGCCGGGCAGGGTCGCGGCGAAGCTGACCGGGTTGCTCGCCCAGGAACCGAGCAGGGAATTGCTGGCGCTGTCATAGAGCGACAACGAGAAATTCTCGATGTTCAGGACATGAAAGTTCATGGTGTCGAGCGTCAGCGACACCGCGGCGCCGTTGAGGTTCTGGCTCGTATCGGCCAGCGAGAAGTTGTAGACGTCGAGGAACGATCCAACCGGAACGGTGACGTTGTTGATGTAGGGCGCGGCGGTCACGGTGCCGACCGCGTAGTCGGTGGCGATCGCCGGCGCGGCGTGCAGGCCGGCGACCAAGACGAGCGCGGCCAGCGAACGGCCAATCGCCTTGGAAGCATTGGAAGCTAGGTTGATCATGGTCTGGGCTCCGAAAAAAAATGTGAGGGATAGCAGAATCCCACACGCATCTTGCGCCGGCATGGTTACGCGGCAATGAACCGGCTGACATACCGGATATGAGCCATTCGGGCCATGTGGCCCAGCCACGACGATCCACGCCGGTCGTCGAGCCGCCAGAATAATCGATCGGCATACCCGGGAACGCCGCCGCGACGGCGGCGTCGGTAGTCCGAGCGGGCTAGCCTTGCCTCACATCGGCCGCGACCGTTCCGTCACGTTGCGCACCTAAGCTGCTCCCACCATTCAACGCTTGGACGCCGGCAAACGGTCGGCGTCACGTCCAGGGAGCCTCCTATGCCGCGCCGTGCCTTCATCCCCGTTCCTTTCGCCACGCCCGCGCCCCGCCGCTCGCGTCTGGCCACCGCCTTGCTGGCCGCCGGCCTGCTGTCCGCCGCCGGCGGCGCCCTGGCGGGCACGCTGGTCATTTCCCAGGTCTATGGCGGCGGCGGCAATAGCGGCGCCACGCTGAAGAACGACTTCGTCGAGTTGTTCAACGGCGGCGCCAAGGCCATCGCCCTCGGCGGCATGTCGGTCCAGTACGCGTCGTCCTCCGGCACCACCTGGCAGGCCACACCGCTGCCCAACGTGACTTTGCAGCCGGGCCAGTTCTTCCTGGTGCAGGAAGCGCAAGGCGCCGGCGGGACGACCCCGCTGCCGACGCCGGATGCCACCGGCACCATCACCATGTCGGCCACCAACGGCAAGGTGGCGCTGGCCAGCGTGGCCACCGCCCTCACCGGCAGTTGCCCGAGCGCCAACGTGGTGGACCTGGTCGGCTTCGGCTCCGCCAACTGTAGCGAGACCGCCGCCATGGCGGCGCTGACCAACACCACCGCCGGCGCGCGTAGCGCGGTGTGCGCCGATACCAACAACAACAGCACCGACTTCGCCAGCGGCGCGCCGAACCCGCGCAACACCGCGACGCCGCTGGCGCCCTGTGGCGCGCCGATCAACGCACCCATTGTCGTTTCCTGCCCGGCGCTCACGGTCGCCCAGGAGCTGGGCGGCAACATCGCGATTTCCGCCACCGATGCCGACAGTGTCGTCACCGGCATCGCCATTGACGGCGCGGCCGTCGCGGGCATTTCCCTGACCAGCGTCGTCGCGGCGACCGCCGACGGCGAAACCGCCACCGCCACGCTGCAAGTCGCGCCCGAAACAGCCGCGGGCAGCCACAGCGTGCCCCTGCTGTTCAGCAACAACGAGGCCCAGAGCGCCACTTGCAGCCTGCCGGTGACCGTGCAGGCGACCAGCATCACCCGCATCCACACCATCCAGGGCACCGGCGACGCCAGCCCGCTGGTCGGCCAGACGGTGACCACCGAAGGCGTCGTCACGGCGGTGTTCGCGAATCTGAAGGGCTATTTCATCCAGGAGCCTAACGCGGATGGCGACACCGCCTCCTCGGAAGGCATTTTCGTCTACACCAACGCCGTGCCGACGGTGAACGTCGGCGACCAGTTGCGCCTGACGGCCACGGTCGCCGAATACAACACCGTCACCGAACTGACCATCCCGACCAACGTGCAGGTGCTGGCCAACGGCGTCGCCATCGCGCCGACCGACATTTCGCTGCCGGAAGCGACCGAAGGCGATCTGGAGCGCTACGAAGGCATGCTGGTGCGCATCGTCACGCCGCTGACCGTGTCGCAAAACTATTTCCAGGGCCGCTACGGCCAGGTGACGCTGTCGGCCGGCGAGCGGATGGAAATCCCGACCAACCGCCACCGCCCGAACAGCGCCGAAGCCCTGGCGCTGCGCGATCAGAACGCCCGTGGCCGCATCGTCCTCGACGACGGTTCATCGCTGCAGAATCCGAATCCGATTCCCCACATCGGCGCCGACAACACCCTGCGCGCCGGCGACACGGTGAGCGATCTCACCGGCGTCATCGACCATGGCCTGATCACCTCCAGCGGCACCGGCCCCCGCGACTACAAGCTGCACCCGACGGTGACACCCACTTTCAGCCGCGACAACCCGCGCACCGCCGCACCATCGGCCGTCGGCGGAGACCTGCGCGTGGCCAGCTTCAACGTGCTCAACTACTTCACCACTTTCACCGACGGCACCACCGCCGACGGCGACAGCGGCCAGGGCTGCACCCTGGGCGGCAGTACCGACAAGGCCAACTGCCGGGGCGCCAGCAATCCGGCTGAGTTCCTGCGCCAGCAGGCCAAGATCGTCGCGGCGCTGCGCGCCGTCGATGCCGATGTGGTCGGCCTGATGGAGGTCCAGAACAACGGCAACACGGCCGCCCAGAACCTGGCCGACGCGCTCAACACGGCCTACGGCGCGCCGACCTATGCGGTGGGCGCCCTGCCGGTCGGCGGCACCGGCACCGACGCGATCCGCGTCGCCATCATTTACAAGCCGGCCCGGGTCACGCCGGTCGGCGGCGCCCTGAGCGACACGGACGCCATCCACAACCGGCCGCCGCTGGCGCAGACCTTCTCCGCCGGCAACGGCGAGAAGTTCTCGGTGGTGGTGAACCACTTCAAGTCCAAGGGCTGCGACGGTGCGACCGGCGCCGACACCGACCAGGGCGACGGCCAGAGTTGCTACAACGACCGCCGCGTGCAGCAGGCCGGCGCCTTGGCCACCTTCATCCAGCAGCTCAAGAACCAGAGCGGCGACGGCGACGTGCTGGTGATCGGCGACCTCAATGCCTACGGCATGGAGGATCCGATCGTCGCCCTGACCACCGCCGGCCTGGACAACCTGATCGGCCAACGCATCGCCAAGCCCTACTCCTACACCTTCGACGGTGAAAGCGGCTATCTGGATCACGCCCTCTCCAGCCAGCATCTGAGCCTGCAAGTGACCGGCGTCACCGAGTGGCACATCAACACCGACGAGCCTTCGGTGATCGACTACAACACCGAGTACAAGCCGCAGGATCTGTATGCCGCCACGGCCTACCGTTCCTCGGACCACGATCCGGTGATCGTCGGCCTGCAATTGGCCAACGTGATCGAGGGCACGCCCGTCCGCGACGTACTCACCGGCACCGCCGGCGACGACCTCTTCGTCGGCGGTTTGGGCGCCGACGTGCTCACCGGCGGCGCCGGTCGCGATTCGTTCGTCTATCGCGGCATCGACGAAGGCGCCGACACCGTCGCCGACTTCACGCCCAGCCAGGATCGCGTCGACCTGCGGCCGCTGTTCGCCGCCCTTGGCCTGACCGGCAACCCCTTCGCCACCGGGCATGCGCGGGTGGTGTCCGGCAACAGCGGCGCCATCGTGCAGATCGACACCGACGGCCCCAGCGGTCCCCTGGCCTTCCGCCCGCTGCTGACGCTACGCCGCCTGCTGCCCGCCCAGATCGACCTCAACCGCGACTTCATGTTCTGACCGTACCACTCTTCGCCTTTCTTCCCAGGAGACTCTTCATGCTGAAACTATCCACCGCCCTGGCCGTCGGCCTGGCCTCCCTGTCCCTCAACGCCGTCGCCGTCGATGTGCCCACCGATGGTTCGTGGACCGAGTTCGACTTCGACACCACCGGCACCGCGTGGTACGACTTCACCTCGTTCGACCATATCTTCAACTTCAATATCGGCCAGAGCGCCGTGCTCAAAGTCGTTGATCTTGGCCTTGCCGGTGACCGGTTCGAGGTCTTTGCCAATGGCGCCTCGCTCGGCCAGACCAGCGCCGTCCCGGTGAGCGCCGCCGAGACCTTCGATCCCGCCGCCGCCTGGTCCGACCCCAGCTTCAGCCACGGCGAATGGACCCTGGCCGCCGGCGCCTACACCATCGCCGGCACGGCCACCGCCTCGCCCTACGACGGCGGCATTGGCGCGCTCTCCGTGACGCCGGTTCCGGAACCCGAAAGCTATGCCCTGATGCTGGCCGGCCTGGGCCTGGTCGGCTTCGCCGCCCGCCGCCGCCGCGCCTGACCCTGACCGAGGAGCCACCATGAAACTGAAGACCATTTCCCTGCTGCTCGGCCTGGCCTTCGCCTCCGCCGGCCACGCGGCTTCCTGCCCGCTGCCGGATGCGCAGGCCAACGTCGCCATCGGCCATCTGACCACGACCGTGCCGAACCTCGACGCCGATGGCGCCGCCACCGGTAACTGCACCATCAACGACCTGATCGCCGAGGAAGGCGTCTTCCCCGACCAGGCCGCCTGGCTGGCCCATGTCAATGCCGCCCTCGACGGCGTCTCCGCCGGTCTGCTGACCGACGCGCAAAAGGACGAGATCCGCTCCGCGGCCGCCGCTTACGACATCAAGCGCTACCAGCGCATCAAGCTCGTCGCCATCAACGACTTCCACGGCCAGTTGACGCAGCCGGGCAACGCGCTGTCCACCCCGGTCGGCGGCATCGACTGGCTGGGCGGCTATGTCAATGCCCTGCGCGCCAAGAACCCCAATGGCACCCTGTTTCTCTCCGCCGGCGACATGATCGGAGCTTCGCCGCTGGTGTCGGCCCTGTTCCATGACGAGCCGACCATCGAGGCGATGAACATGCTCGGCCTGGACTTCGATATCGTCGGCAACCATGAGTTCGACGACGGCAAGAGCGAATTGCTGCGCATGCAGAACGGCGGCTGCCACCCGACCGACCCGAACACCTGCAAGGGCGCCGATGTCGGCCGGCCAACCCCCTTCGAGGGCGCCAAGTTCAAATTCATTTCCGCGAATGTGAAGAACACCGATACGGGCACCACCCTGCTGCCGCCGTACTTCATCAAGCTGATCGGCGGCACGCGTGTCGCCATCGTCGGCGCCGTGCTGGAGGAAACGCCGACCATCGTCAGCCCGACCGGCGTCGCCGGCCTCAACTTCCAGGACGAGGCGGACGCCATCAACGCGCTGGTCAAGCAGGTGCGCAATCGTGGCGCCGAAACCATCGTCGCCCTGATCCACCAGGGCGGTACGCAAACCGGCGGCGTCGCCAGCATCGCCCAGGCCAACGCCTGCAACGGCCTGACCGGCCCGATCGCCGACATCGTCGGCCGCCTCGACGGCAACGTCGACGCGGTGCTCACCGCCCACACCCACCAGTGGTACAACTGCAAGCTGCCGACACTGGGCGGCAAGCTGGTGCCGGTCACCCAGGCCGATTCCACGGGCCGCGGCATCACCGAGGTCGACCTGACCATCGACCGTGGCACGCGCAACGTGGTTGGCGTCTACCACCGCAACCATCTGGTATCCCGCAACAACGCGCTGATCACTCCGGTCGCCTCGGTGAAGGCGCTTACCGACGCCTACGCCGCCCTGGCCGCGCCGATCGCCAACCAGGTGATCGGCAGCGTCACCGCCGACGTCTGCGGCAACTACAAGCTCAGCGGCACGTGCGCCCCGGCGGCGGTGCAGGCCAACTTCGCCGACGGCATCGCCCCGGCCGGCGCCCTGATCGCCGATGCCCAGCTCGACTACACCCGGCGCGTCGGCTTCGGCGAAGCGGTGATCGCCTTCATGAATCCGGGTGGCGTGCGCGAGAGCTTCTTCTACAACCAGAGCGGCACGGAAGGCAACGGCAACGTCACCTACGGCGAGTCCTTCACCGTCCAGCCGTTCGGCAACAGCCTGGTGACGATCACGCTGACCGGCGAGCAGATCGAACGCGTGCTCGAGCAGCAGTTCGCCGGCTGCAACGGCCAGACCAGCAAGCGCATCCTCCAGGCCTCCACCGGCCTGCGCTACGAGTACAGCGACAGCGCCCCGGCCTGCGCCAAGATCGACCCGGCCAGCATCACGCTGAATGGCGTGGCCATCGATCCGGCGGCCAGCTACCGGGTCACGGTCAACAACTTCCTGGCCGACGGCGGCGACGCCTTCACGGTGCTCAAGGAAGGCACCGACCGCCTCGGCGGCGCCCAGGACCTGGACGCCGTGACCCGCTACCTGTCGCTGAACCCCAGCTACACGCCGGTGGACTTCAGCGTCGCGGCCAACAAGCGCGCGGTCAAGCTGCCGTAAGCGTTGCGCCGATTGCCGCGGGGAGGCGACTCCCCGCGGCATTTTTTCGTCCGCGGCTGACAAGTGACGGCCGCCGCCAATCCACATCGTCGGATACTCGCATTGGCCGAACGGGCCATCCGTCTATGTCAAAGCCATAACAAGAGCGCAATGCACCTCGGCTAGAGTGGCATTTCTCATTGCCTTCAGGAATGCTTCCATGCGCGCGATCGTTACGCTGATCTTGCTATCAGTCGGCTTCCTTGGCCCGGCCGTGGCCTCGCCCGTCTATGTCATCGATCCGGACCGCAGCTATCTCGCCATTGAAGTTCCGGCCTATGAGCGCGGTGAACCATTCACCTTGATCCATGACGATGGCTCGACCAGCATACATAGCTACCAGTGGATCATGAAGCCACGGATCGAGCGCTTCTCGATCTCGGGGAAGCTGGACTTCGCCCAAGGGGAAAATTACTTGGGGGCGGTTTCGCTCCTCGTTACCACGTCGGGACTACAGTCGGAGGCTCCGGGCGATTTGCGTTGGCAGGTCGCAGGCTTGCTGGAGATCGATCCGCTGACGGGAGTCCTCTCGACCTGGCATCACTTCGACTGCTCCTCCTCGCCCATGTTCACCTACTACTGCGCCATACTGCCCAGCTCAGTTCCCTTGCAATCGACCGGGACCCTTTCGACTAGCGCCGTTGTACTCGACGGCGTTCAGGCGGGTACCCTGCTATACGATCCATTCATCCATGCATCTCTCGAGCCTCCTGCGCTACCGCCATTCTCCTACGCGGCGGTCGAGTCCTATTCCTACCACATTGTCGCGACTCGCCTGCCCGAACCGGGTACGGTGGGGCTGCTGGCGATCGGCTTGCTAGCTTTGCTGAGGCGCCGGCCGCGGGTTGGCCAATAGGTCCACGCTTCACTTGCTCGCCCGTCGAGACCATGAAATGCAAAGGATGCTAGATTCGGTGGCCGTCCCATCGAATCCAGCATCCTCGCATGTCCGACCATGACCTTCCGTTGATCGACCGCCTGCGCGCCCGGGTGCCCGGCGTGCCGGTGACGCTGACGATCATGGGCGTCAACCTACTGGTGTTCGCGGCGATGTTGATGGCCGGCGGCGGGCTTTGGCATACGTCGACGGGCTTGCCGCTGGCCTGGGGCGCCAACTTTGGCCCGGCCACCCAGGACGGCGAATGGTGGCGGCTGGGCAGCGCGCTGTTCCTCCACTTCGGCCTGCTCCACCTGGGCATGAACATGTGGGCGCTGTGGGACAGTGGTCACCTGGTCGAGCGCATGGTCGGCCACGGCCGCTTTGTGCTGATCTACTTCGCCGCCGGCGCGGCCGGCAACCTGATTTCGCTCGTCACGCACGGCGGCGACGCTGTTTCGGCCGGAGCCTCCGGCGCCATCTTCGGCGTCTACGGCGCGCTGGTGACCCTTGTCTGGCGCGAGCGCGACCAGATGGGGCGGGCCGACTTCCGCTGGATGTTCTGGGGTGGTTCGGGATTCACGGCGGCGGCCATCACCTTCGGCTTCCTGGTGCCCGGGATAGACAACGCGGCGCACCTCGGCGGCTTGTTCGCCGGAATTCTCGCCAGCATCGCGGTGGCGAGGCGGCCGGGACGCTTGGCCGCCATGGCCGCGATGGCGCTGACCATGGCGGCCTTGCTGGCCGCCATTCCGGCGCCGAAATACCGCTGGAGCGAAGAACAGCAGGCGCGCGGCGAGATCCGTGAATTCCTTGGCGCCGATGCGGCGATCTCGGCACGCTGGCAGACGATTCTGGATGAAGGACGACGTGGCAAGCTGTCTTTCGACAGTCTGGCGGGAACCATCGAGACCGAGGTGACCGATCGCTATGAGGCGAGCTTCGAGGAACTGTCGGCGCTGAAGCTCGGCGCCGAGGCGCCCTCGGCGGCAACGGTCGATGCGCTGCGCAACTACGCGGAGCGGCGCCGCGATGCCTCCCGGGAGCTGACCGAGGGTCTGCGGGCGAGAAGCCCGCAGCGGGTCAGGAAGGCGCTCGAACATGCCTCCCGGGCGGCGGCCGGAGCGGCCCCCTAGCCCGCCGCAAGCTCGGCGGGAACCGGGTCGAACAGATCGTCGAGGGCGTGGCGGTCGCGATGCGAGGCCACCCAGGCAACGATGTCCTCGGGCGGCAGCGGCCTGGCAAACAGGTAGCCTTGCCCCTCGGTGCAGCGCATGTGCTCGAGTATCGTCTTCTCGGATTGTTTCTCGATGCCTTCGGCGACGATGTCCAGCGACAAGCTGTTCGCCAGCGCGACTATGGCGCGGGCAATGGACTCGTTGGCCGGTGTATGGGCGATGTCGCGAACGAAGGACTGGTCGATCTTGAGGCGGTCAATGGGGAAACGGCGCAGATAGCTGAGGCTCGAAAAGCCGGTGCCGAAGTCGTCGATCGCCAGGCTGACGCCGATGGCCTTGATCTCTTGCAACGTCCGCAGGACACCCTCGACATTCCGCATCAGCAGGCTCTCGGTCAGCTCGAGTTCGATCAGGTGCGGATCGACGCCGTGCTCGGCGATCTGGGCCTTGAGGAAGGTCGCAAAGCCGTGCTGGTGGAACTGGAGCGCCGAGATGTTGATCGACATGCGCAAGGGCGGGACGCCTTGCGATTGCCACACCTTGACCTGAACCAGGGCGGCCCGCAGCACCCATTCGCCGAGGGGCACAATCAATCCGCTTTCCTCGGCGACCGGGATGAAATGGGCCGGCGAGATCAGGCCTCGCTCCGGATGGCGCCAGCGCACCAGAGCCTCGACGCCGCGGATGGCCTGGCTGGCGAGTTCGACCTGGGGCTGGAAGTGCAACACCAGTTCGTCGCCGTCGATCGCCCGACGCAACTCGCTCTCGAGCGACATGCGTGCCGGGTTGTACATCGTCGTACCGGCCGTGTAGCGGCGAAAGGCGTTGCGGCCGCCGGCCTTGGCCTCGTACATGGCCGCGTCCGCCTTGGCCACCAGGGGGCTGATCTCGGTGGCGTCGGTGGGATAGATCGCGCTGCCGACGCTGACGGTGACGACCAGCGAGTGGCCCAGCAGTTCTATCGGTTCCCGCATCGAGGCCAACAAGCGCTCCGCCACCATGTCCACGGCGCCTGGCTCGTCCAGATCCTCCATGAGAATCACGAACTCGTCGCCGCCCAGGCGCGCCACGGTGTCGACCCGGCGCGCCGATGCGTTGAGACGAGCCACGACCAGACGCAGCACCGCGTCGCCAACGGCGTGGCCGAACGCGTCGTTGATCTTCTTGAAGCGGTCGACATCGACGAACAACAGCGCGACCAGACAGCCTTTGCGCTCGGCCTCGCGACAGGCCTGATCGAGTCGATCGGACAGCAGCACACGATTGGGGATGCCGGTCAGGCTGTCGAAATGAGCGAGGTGATAGAGCTCCGCCTGCTTGCGCTGGGTGATGACGTTGAGCAGATCGTGACCGTTGGCGACCCCAAGGTAGCGCGCCTGCCTGGTGACCACGAAGCCGGTGACCATGTGCTGCATGCCCGCGTCGATGATGATCTGCGCGACGTCGTCAACGCTGCAGCCCTCCTCGACGACAATCGGCTGGTTGCATTCGTACTCCTCGTAGGCGAGCAGTCTCAGGATGCGGCGGCGACCGAAGATCTCCCGGCTGTAGGGATGGCTGAAGAACTCGATGAAGCGCTTGCGCTCGATTAGCGCGACCGGCTCGTCCGCCGCATCGACAACCGGCAGCGCATAGATGGTGTCCTCGGCGAGAAAGCGGGCCAGGACATCCTGGCAGCGGTCATCGATGCGGACCGGTTCGAGGAAGCGCAACAGATGCCGCACCGTCGGTGGCTTCGTCAGTTGTCCATCGCTGATGAAGACGAACTGGCGTTGGGGCACATCACCGGCGGGTTGATTCGCGTTCATTGCCAACTGAAGCCTTGTCTGTGGTCGGTCCCGATCGCCCCCTACAGGACGCGCCAAGCGGAAGACGGTTTCAACAAGGGAATAGTGCTCACGGGACGTGAACCTTTCGTGACCGAACTAGCCCTTTGTCGGCACTCGTCGGAGCCGGACAGGATCGACGCAACGCGGCCGCGTCGCTTCTTCAGCGCGCTGCCACGTACGGACGGCAACGATCACGAGGCGGTCGGCCCCGTGATCGACGCCCTCCCGCGACCGGCTCAGCCGGCCAGCGCCTGCTTGATCTGCTCGAGCGTGGACTGATCGTCGATGGTGGTCAGGTCGCCCGCGTCGCGGCCTTCGGCCAGGGCCTGGATCGAGCGGCGCAGCATCTTGCCCGAACGGGTCTTGGGCAGGCCGGTGACGAAGTGGACGCGCTTGGGCCGGGCGATGGCGCCCAGGATGCCGTCGACGGTCTTCTTAACCTCCGCTTCCAGGGCGGCGCGCAGTTCCGGTGTGGCGACCCGGGCGGCGTCCTTGACCACGGCGAAGGCCACCGGCTCCTGGCCCTTGAGCTGGTCGGCGACACCGACCACCGCGACTTCGGCGATGGCGCTGTGGCCCTGCACCGCCTCCTCGATCTCGCGGGTGCCGAGACGATGACCGGCGACGTTGATGACGTCATCGGTGCGACCGAGAATGAAGTGGTAGTTCTCGTCGTCGCGAATGCCCCAGTCGAACGAGGAATAGACCAGCGGATCCTTGAACAGGCTGAAATAGGTGCTGACGAAGCGGTCGTCCTGGCCCCAGACGGTGGACAGGCAGCCGGGGGGCAGCGGCGGCACCACGCCGACGATGCCCTTTTCGTTGGGCGCGCACTCGGTGCCGTCTTCGCGGAAGATCTTCAGGTTGTAGCCGAACACCGGGAAGCTGGGCGTGCCGAACTTGATCCTGGTGTCCTCGACGCCACGGACGGTGGACAGCATCGGCCAGCCGGTCTCGGTCTGCCAGTAGTTGTCGATCACCGGCAGCTTCAGCTCGCCCATGATCCACTCGTGGGTCGGCTGGTCGAGCGGTTCGCCGGCCAGGAACAGGTGCTTGAGGCTCGACAGGTCGTACTTGTGCAGGAAGGCCGGATCCTGCTTCTTCAGCACGCGAATCGCCGTCGGCGCCGAGAACATGACGTTCACCTTGTACTTCTCGACGATCTGCCACCAGATGCCGGCGTCGGGCCGGATCGGCGTGCCTTCGTACATCACCGTCGCCATGCCGGCGATCAGCGGGCCGTAGATGATATAGCTGTGCCCGACCACCCAGCCGATGTCGGAGGTGGAAAACATGGTCTCGCCCGCGAAGCCGGTGTAGATGTACTTCATGGACGCGGCCAGGGCCACCGCGTAGCCGCCGGTGTCGCGCTGCACGCCCTTGGGTTTGCCGGTGGTGCCGGAGGTGTAAAGAATGTAGGAAGGCTCGAAGGATTCCATCCAGGTGCACGGCACTTCGGCATTCATGTGCTGGGCGCGCAGGGTCGCGTAGTCGACATCGCGGCCGGCGACCTTGTTGAATTCCTTGTCGAGGCCGCGATCGATCATCAGCACCTTTTCCGGCGGAAACTGGGCCAGCTTGCAGGCTTCGTCGAGCAGATGCTTGTAGGGCACCGCCCGGCCAGCCCGCATGCCGGCGTCGGAGGAAACGATCAGCTTCGGCTTGGCGTCGTCGATGCGGGTGGCCAGCGAGCCCGAGGCGAAGCCGCCGAACACCACCGAATGGATGGCGCCGATGCGGGCGCAGGCCAGGATGGCGAAGGTGGCCTCTGCGATCATCGGCATGTAGATCAGCACCCGGTCGCCCTTGCCGACGCCCAGGCTCTGGTAGATCGCCGCCATGCGCATCACTTCGCTCTTCAGCTCGGCGAAGGAATAGATCTTTTCCTCGTTCGTTTCGGTGGAGAGGTAGATCAGCGCCCGGTCGTTCGGCCGCTGGGCGGCATGCCGGTCCACGGCGTTGTGGCAGAGGTTGGTTTCGCCGCCGACGAACCATTTGACGAAGGGCGGCTTGCTGTAGTCGCAAATCTGCTGTGGCGGCTTGTGCCAGTCGATGAGTTGCGCCTGTTCGCCCCAGAAGGCGTCCGGTTGCTCGATCGACCGCTGGTAAAACTCTTTGTACGTACCCATCTCGACACCCCCGATTAACTTCATGTTGTTGAAACCCGCTTGTCTTCACACGCCAACGCCAAGCGCCGCTCGATGTCGGCGACCGGCAAACCAATGCAAAACTCGCTGTCCAGCAGTCGCAGCAGCGGCAGCAGACGCAAACCGAGCGCCGGCAACTGCGACCTGACCACCATGCTTTCGTGACCCGCGGCGATCTGGCTCAGCACCGCGTCGATGCCGACCTCGGTCTCTTCGACAATCGGCAGGCCGCCGTCGTTGACCCGATTGCCCCCGGCGCTCCGCCCCTCGGCCATCCGCTGCTCGGCGGCGGCGATGACCGCTTCGGGCGAATGGTCGCCGTCGTCCGGCGTATGGGCCAGACCGACCGAGACGGTGACGTGCAGGGTACGACCCTCGTGCTGGATGCTCGCCCCCGCCATGGCGCCACGCAGACGCTCGGCGAACAAGCGCGTCTGGCTGACGTCGATGTCGGGTGTGACGATGGCGAATGCGCTCTGGTGCCAGCTCGCCAGACTGTCTTCCTTCCGGATCGCGCCAGCCAGGACCGCGCCGAAACGGCTCATCAGGGCGTCCGCGACGGCCTGCCCCTCGGTGGCGACCAAGTCGTCGTAGCTGTCGAAGCCGACCACCAGGACGCCGACCATGCTGCCGTTCCGACGGGCATGGGCAAACGCCTGTTCGGCCTGGCGCAGCAGCACGGCGGGTGTCTGGAGGCCGGAGCTCGCATCGGTGGCGGCATCGGCGCGGGCTTCGACCAGGGCCTCGCTGGTCCGGCCCAGGACCACCAGCGAATCGAGGCGGGCGAGCAGCTCGGCGGTACCGGTGCCCTTGGTGATGAAATCCGTGGCGCCGAGGTTCTTGGCGCGTTGCCGCGCCTCCTCGTCCTCGTCGCCGGAAATCATGATGACCGGAATATCGTGGATGCGCCCGACTTTCGAGGCGCGAATCCGCTCGATGAGGCCGTAGCCGTCGAGGTGCGGCATCGACTGGTCGGTGATCACCAGGCGAATGGTCGGATCGATGAGCAGCGCTTCCCAGCCCGCCTCGCCATCGGCTTCCTCGCGCACATCGAAACAGTCACGCACCCGCTTGATGATCGTCGCCCGCACGATGCGGGAATCATCGACGATCAGGATGCGCGGCAACGCGGAGGCGGTCACTGGCCACCGATCTCCACCACGACGCGACCGGTGACGCGGGCTTTGATGAAATCGTCGAAAACGGTCGGCAGGTCGGCGAAGGCGATGGTGCGCGTCATGGCCGCCAGATGGCGCGGCCGCATGTCGCCGGCCAGACGCCGCCAGACACCGTGGCGATAGGGCTCGCCGATGTAGCCGGAATCGATGCCCAGCAGGCAGGCGCCACGCAGGATGAAAGGCGCCACCGTGGTATTGAGGCTCATGCTCGCCGCCAGGCCGATGCTGGCGATGGTGCCACCCTGCTTCATGTTGCTCGCCACCCAGGCCAGCACATCGCCGCCCAGGTTGTCCACCGCGCCGGCCCACAGGGTCTTGTCGAGCGGCTTGATTTTGCTCAGGTCGAGCGACTGGCGCAGCATGACCTCCTTGGCGCCCAGGCCGAGCAGATAGTCCTGTTCCGCTTCCTTGCCGGTCAGCGCCACCACGTGGTAGCCGAGACCGGCCAGCATGTCGATGGCCAGGCTGCCGACGCCGCCGGTCGCGCCGGTAACGATCACCGGTCCATTGCCCGGCTTCAGGCCGTTTTCTTCCATGCGCACGATACCCAGACCGGCGGTGAAACCGGCCGTGCCCAGGGCCATCGCATCCTTGAGGCTCAAGCCGGAGGGCAGCTTGAGCACCCAGTCGGCCGGCACCCGCGCCACTTCGGCGTAGCCGCCATGATGGGCGACGCCAATGTCGTAGCTGGTGGCGAGCACGGCGTCGCCGGGAGAGAAACGAGGATCTCCGGACTGGATGACCGTACCGGAAAGGTCGATGCCGCCAATGCAGGGAAAGCGCCGGATGATGCGGCCGGCGCCGGTCGCCGCCAGCGCATCCTTGTAGTTCACGCTGGAATAGGCAACGCGGATCGTCACCTCACCCGGATCGAGGCTGGCCTCGTCCATGTCGACGAAGGCGGCGGACACCTTGCCCGCTTTTCCCTCTTCCTGGCTAATCAGAAATGCCTTGAAAGGTGCGATGGAAGACATGTGCTTCTCCTTCTTGGCCGATAAGCGAAGATTATATCCAAGGACAGATGTCGTGCAGCGAAGGGTTTACATGCTGCGGCGCCATGGTTATAGTCCGGCGCCATGTTTGTCCAAAAAACCCTCCAGTCCGCGCTCCTGGCGCTGGCCATCGGCATCTTCCTGGCGCCCGCCGCCCGGGCCGACGACGAGACCACCGCCCCGGCCATCAGCCAGGAGACGATGCCCGAGGAATCGCCTCTGCTGCAATCGAAGACGCTGCTGGAACGAGCCACCAGCGCCTCCATCTCGTCCATCGAATCGACGCTGGACGATGCCCTGGATCTGATCGGCATCCGCTACCGACGTGGCGGCACCAGCCCCGAAAAGGGCTTCGACTGCTCCGGCTTCGTCAGCCACGTATTCCGCGAGGGACTCGGCCTCTACCTTCCGCACTCCGCGAAGGCGATGAGCAGTAGCGGCGAGAAGGTGGCCAAGACCGAGCTCAAGCCGGGCGATCTGGTCTTCTTCAACACCATGCGCCGGACCTTTTCCCATGTCGGCATCTATCTCGGCGACAGCCTCTTCGTCCATGCGCCGCGTGCCGGCGGTCGCGTACGGGTCGAGGACATGAGCCAGCGCTACTGGGTCAAGCGCTTCAACGGCGCCCGGCGCATCGCGATGCGGTAGTCGTCGCAACTCCTCCCCCCTTCTTTTCGCCTCCCAGAAAGTAGCCCGTAGTCAGCCACGGCCTGTCGAAAGACAGCCTGCGGCGGCGGCGTCATTTCGCCGGAAAAATCAATGGCTGGTTATTTCTATTTGCGAATGATTCCCATATAATCGCGACACTTAACTCTTGGAGACTTTCCGCCATGCAACGTGTCGTCGCCCTCCTGTCAACCCTGATTGCCCTGACCGCAAGCGCCGAGGAAAAGGTGCTCAACCTCTATTCGGCCCGCCACTACCAGACCGACGAGGCGCTCTACGCCAATTTCACCAAGCAGACCGGAATTGCCATCAACCGCATCGAGGCCAAGGAAGACGAGTTGCTGGAGAGGATTCGCAATGAAGGCGCCGCCAGCCCGGCGGATGTCTTCATCACCGTCGACGCGGCCCGGCTGGCCAAGGCCGACGAACTCGGCCTGTTCGCACCGGTCAAGTCGAGGTTTCTCGAAGAACGCATCCCGGCCCATCTGCGCAGCAACGACTGGTTCGCCTTTTCCACCCGCGCGCGGGTGATCATCTACAACAAGGACTCCGTCAAGCCGGAGGATGCGCAGAACTACGCGGATCTGGCCAAGCCGGCACTCAAGGGCAAGGTCTGTTCCCGGTCCGGATCGCATCCCTACAACCTGTCGCTGCTGGCCTCGATCATCGCCCATCAGGGCGAAGCACGGGCCGAGGAATGGGCCCGGGGCGTGGTCGGCAATTTCGCCCGCGCGCCCAAGGGTGGCGACACCGACCAGATCAAGGCGGTGGCCGCCGGCGAATGCGGCGCGGCGGTCTCCAATACCTACTATCTGGTTCGCCTGCTGCGTTCCGAAAAGGCCGAGGACAAAAAGGCCATGGACCGGATCGGCATCGTCTGGCCCGACCAGAAACTCCAGGGCGCCCATATCAACATTTCGGGCGGCGGCATGTTGAAAACCGCGCCGCACAAGGAAGCGGCGGTGAAATTCCTTGAATACCTGGCCTCGGACGAGGCACAGAACTATTTCGCCAACGGCAACAACGAGTGGCCGGCGGTGGCGACGGCAAAGCCCGCCAACCCGGCCCTCGACTCCCTGGGCAAGTTCAAGGCCGACACCTTGCCCATCGCCGCCCTGGCGAAGAACGCCGCCACCGCCCAGAAGGTCTACGACCGGGCCGGCTGGCGCTAGCCCCGCCAAGTTCCGCTATCATGCCGCTGATCACAACGGCATGATGGGCGGATGATGAAGACACAACCTGGATTCACCCTGGTGGAGATGATGGCGGTGATCGCCGTCATCACCATCCTGGCGCTGATGGCGGTGCCGAGCTATCTGGACCGGATCATCAAGGCGCAGATCGAGGCGGCCATGCCGCTGGCCGATCTTGCCAAGCGGCCCATCGCCACCTTCTGGGACGCCACCCGCACCTTCCCGGCCGACAACGCGCTGGCCGCCTTGCCGGCCGCCGACAAGATCGTCAACAATTACGTCAGCGCGCTGACCGTCCAGGACGGGGTCATCAACATCACCTTCGGCAACCGGGCCAACAAGGCCATCGCCGGCAAGATCATCAGTCTGCGTCCGGCGATCGTCGAGGATGCGCCGACGGTGCCGATCACCTGGGTCTGCGCCCAGGCCGAGGCTCCCGACAAAATGACCGTCATGGGCACCGACCAGACCAACGTCGATGTCCTGTATCTGCCCATGGACTGCCGCAAGCTGAAGAAGCAGCCCTGACCCTCAGCAGCGGCTGACCGCCCGGCCGCGCGCGATCTGCCGGGCCAGCACGAAGATCGGCACCAGGCCCACCGCGACGATGGCCAGCGCCGCGACCGAGGCTTCCGCCAGCCGCTCGTCGGCAGCCAGCGTATAAGTCCGCGTCGCCAACGTATCGAAGTTGAAGGGACGCATCACCAGCGTCGCCGGCAGTTCCTTCATCACATCGACGAATACCAGCAGGGCCGCTGTCAGCACGCTGCCGCGCAGCAGCGGCCAATGCACGCGGCGCAGAGTCTCGGCCTCGCCGCAACCCAGGCTGCGCGCCGCCGCATCCATGGCCGGCGTCACCTTCAACAGGCCCGCATCCACCGTCTGCAGGGCGATGGACAGAAAACGGGCCAGATAGGCGTAGATCAAGGCCGCGATGCCGCCGGTGAGGAGCAGCCCGGGATGGCTGCCCAGGGCCTGCTGCCAGAGACCGGCCAGCCAGTGATCGAGGCGGGTCACCGGAATCAGGACACCGACGGCGATCACCGAACCGGGCACGGCGTAGCCCAGTCCGACCAGCCGATTGGCGGTCCGCGCCAACCTGCCGCCCGCGTTGCCCTGCGCCAGCCGGGCGCCGTACGCGAGCAGCACCGCCAGCAGGGCCGCGGCGGCGGCGGATAGAAAGGCAACCGTGAAGCTGTTGCGGGCCAGCAGGACAAAGTGCCCGGCGAATCCGCCGTCCCATTCGCCCAGGGCCATGGTCAGCAGCAATCCCGCCGGCAGCAGGAAGCCGAACAGCACCGGCATCAGGCAGCCCAGAAAGGCAAGTATCGCGCGGTTGCCGCGTACCCGTTGGCGACCGCGGGCCCGACGCGAACTGGTGTCGTGGTAGCGTGCCCGGCCGCGACTGACCCGCTCCAGCAGCACCAGCAGCAGCACGAAGCCCAGCAGGCAGGCGGCCAGTTGCGCCGCCGCGGCGCGATCGCCGAGCGAGAACCAGGCGCGATAGATGCCCGTCGTGAAGGTCGGCACGGCGAAGTACGCGACCGTGCCGTAGTCGGCCAGGGTCTCCATCAGCGCCAAAGCAACACCAACGGCGATGGCCGGCCTGGCCAGCGGCAGTGAAACGCGCAGAAAAGCTTGCAGGGGACTCAAACCCAGCACCCGGGCCGCCTCGCCCATGCCGGCGGCGCGCTCGATGAAGGCGGTGCGCGCCAGCAGATAAACATAGGGATAGAGGACAAAGCCAAACATCGCCACGGCCCCGCCCAGGCTGCGGATGTCGGGAAACCAGTAGTCGTCCCTACGCCAGCCGAAAGCCTCGCGCAGCCACGTCTGCACGGGGCCGACGAACTGAAGCAGGTCCGTGTAGGTATAGGCGAGCACATAGGCCGGCATGGCCATGGGCAGCAGCAACGCCCACTCGAAAACGCGCCGGCCGGGAAAGTCGAGCATCGCCACCAGCCAGGCCGAGACGGTACCCATGCTCGCCACCAGCAGGGCCACGCCCAGGCAAAGCCACAGGGAGTTGGCGACATACTCGGGCAGCACCGTGGTAACCAGATGAGTCCAGGTCTCGCCGGTACCGCCGACAAACAGATTGGCGCCCACCGAAAGGATCGGCAGGGCGACCAGCAGCGCAACGAGGAAAGTGAGGGCGGAAAGTGGGCGAAACACCATCGAGCTATTATAATTGAGAATCATTCCTAACCAAGCCAACCAGGAAATCTTGCCGCCTAACCATGGCCCTGCTCGAACTTGACCGTGTTGCCCATGCCTACGGCCGGAATGCCGTGGTCCAGGACTTGTCCTTCGCGCTTGCCGAGGGCGAAGTCGGTTGCCTGCTTGGCGCATCCGGTTGCGGCAAGACCACCGCCCTGCGGCTGATCGCCGGCTTCGAACAACCGAGCGCCGGCGCGGTGCGCATCGATGGCGAGACGGTCGGCGGTCCGGGGCGGCTGGTACCGCCGGAACGGCGCCGCATCGGCATGGTCTTTCAGGAATACGCGCTGTTTCCCCACCTGTCGGTGGCCGACAACATCGGCTTTGGCCTGCGCAAGGCCAGTGCCGCCGACAAGCGCCGGCGTATCGACGAACTGCTGGACCTGATTGGCCTGGCGCGTCAGGGCGGCAAGTTCCCCCACGAACTCTCCGGTGGCCAGCAGCAGCGCATCGCGCTGGCCCGCGCCCTGGCGCCCCGGCCACGCCTGCTGCTGCTCGACGAACCTTTTTCCAATCTGGACGTGGCATTGCGCGAACGCCTGTCGCTGGAGGTGCGCGACATACTCAAGGCCACCGGAACGACGGCGGTTCTGGTGACCCACGACCAGCACGAAGCCTTTGCCGTTGCCGATGTTGTCGGCATCATGCGGAACGGCCGCATCGAACAATGGGCCAGCCCCTACGATCTATATCACCGGCCGGCGACGCGCTTCGTCGCCGACTTCGTCGGCCAGGGCGTTTTTCTCGCCGGTGAAGTCGCCGCCCGCGACAGCGTCGACGTGGAACTAGGCCGGCTGGTCAGCCGGCTGCCACTCGATTGCGGCGACAGTTGCGCCGCCTGCCAGCGGGGTTGCCGGATGCAAGTGCTGCTGAGGCCGGATGATGTCGTGCACGACGATGCCTCGCCGCAGCGGGCGGAAGTCGTGGCCAAGGCTTTTCGCGGCGCCGAGTTCCTCTATACCCTGCGGCTGCCCTCGGGCGCGCAGGTGCTGTCGCTGGTGCCCTCGCACCACAACCACGCCATCGGCGAAAGGATAGGCATCCGCCTGGATGTCGACCATGTGGTAGCTTTCCGGGAATGATCCCCTGGCTGCCTGACGACCCGGCATTTCCACCCGTATCGACCGCCCTGACCGAACCCAACGGTCTGCTCGCGGCTGGCGGCGATCTCTCGCCCGGGCGGCTACTGGCCGCGTACCGGCAAGGCATCTTCCCTTGGTACGCGGCGGGCGACCCGATCCTCTGGTGGAGTCCGGACCCGCGCATGGTGCTGTTCCCGGCCGAGTTCAAGACGTCGCGCTCCCTGGCCAAGGTGTTGCGCAACCAATCCTACGAGGTGAAGCTCGACACCGATTTCGCGGCCGTCATCGCCGCCTGTGGCAACACGCCGCGCGAAGGCCAGCCGGGCACGTGGATCACGGCACAGATGCAGATCGCCTACGGTCGGCTGCACGAGCTGGGCTACGCACATAGCGTCGAAGTCTGGATGGCCGGCAAACTCGTCGGCGGCCTCTACGGCATGGCGGTGGGACGGGCCTTCTACGGCGAATCCATGTTCTCGCTGCGCCGCGACGTCTCGAAGATCGCCCTGGCGCACCTGTGCGAGCATCTGCGGCGCCACGAATTTGGCATAATCGACTGCCAAATGGAAACCGCGCACCTCGCCTCTCTCGGCGCCCGGCCGATTCCGCGCCACGACTTCATCGCGCTGCTCGACCGTCTGACCGCCATCGATTGCCCGCCCGGCCGCGGGCCGGCCGACGCGGTCGACGGCGCATTCCGCGCCGAGCCGGCCACCGGACTGGAGAGCCGCTAGCCATGGCCCACCTGCGCGACCTGCCGCCCTTCCCGCTGCTCCAGTTCTATGCCACGGCGCCGTACGGCTGCTCCTACCTGCCCGGCCGGATCGCCCGCTCGCAGGTGGCGACGCCGACCCACCTGATCGACGCCAGCACCTTCAGCGAACTGGTGCGCGCCGGATTCCGGCGCAGCGGGGTATTCACCTACCGACCACACTGCGATAGCTGTCGCGAATGCCTGCCGGCGCGCATCGTGGTCGACGAATTCGCGCCGAACCGGACCCAGCGCCGCACGCTGACCCGCCACATCGATCTGGTGGCGCAGGAGTGCCCCCTCAGCTTCCGCGAGGAGCACTACACCCTCTATCAACGCTATCAATTGACGCGCCACCAGGGTGGCGGCATGGACGACGACAGCCGCGACCAGTACGCCCACTTCCTGCTGCAAAGCCATGTGGATAGCCGCCTGATCGAGTTCCGCGAGGCGGGTCGGCTCCGCATGGTCAGCATCGTCGACGTGCTCGACGACGGCCTCTCGTCGGTCTATACCTTCTACGACACCGAGCAGTCCGGCACGAGTTACGGCAGCTACGCCATCCTCTGGCAGGTGGCCCAATGCCGGCACCTGCGATTGCCCTATCTCTACCTCGGCTACTGGATCAAGGACAGCCGCAAAATGGCCTACAAGGCGCGTTACCGGCCGCTGGAAGTCTTCCGCGACGCCGATTGGCGACGGCTGGTGACCAAGGACTAAGCAATCGGTGGGTGCGCCGGAAGTGGCTAGAAGTGCGACGTGCCGGACACTGGGGCACCGGCTATACTCGTTGCGTAGAGACTGATTCGAGGGAAACCGCCATGAACATCGTCGTCGAAGTGCCGTCCGACCTGGCAGACGCCGCGTCATGAAGCCGTCTCACGCCCTCGCTGCTCACCGGGAAGCGATTCGCCGCGTGGTGGAGACGCACCGCGCCCGCAACCCCCGCATCTTCGGATCGGTTATCCATGGCGACGATGCCGACGGCAGCGACCTCGACCTCCTCATCGACCCGACCCCCGACACCACCCTGCTCGACATCGGCGCGATCCGGCACGAGCTGCTTCAGCTTCTGGGCGTACCGGTGGATGTACTGACGCCGAAGGCGCTGCCGGAGAACTTTCGCGACGCCGTCCTCGCCGAGGCAGTGCCAGTTTGAGTCGGGACCAGCAACGGCTTGCCGACTACCTGGGTCACATTCGGGACGCCATCGAGCGTATCCAGCGCTACGTCGAGGATGCCGACGAGGTCGCATTCCTGGAAAACGACATGATTCAGGACGCCGTGATCCGCAACCTCGAGATCATCGGCGAGGCCAGCCACAACATCGAGGCCCACTATCCCGAGTTCGCCGCCAATCACGCGGAGCTGCCCTTGGCGTTCGCCTACCAGATGCGCAATGCGGTGGCGCACGGTTACTTCAAAGTAGACCTGGAAATCGTCTGGAAGACCATTCACAGCGATCTTCCACGACTGCGCGAACAGGTGCGGAGGGTTCTCGAAGACCGCCAACCGGGGTGGGCAGCGGGGCCAACCGGCGATGAAGGTGGAGCCTGACAACCCCCTGGTCCGTTGACTTCTTGGCGACATCCAAGCGCAACCTGGCGCACAACCGCCACTTCAGCGAATCAGCGGCAAGGCGTCGCGCACCACCGGCTTCAGCTCGCCGTCACCAACTCGAGCGAGGTAGGCAAGAAGCTCGCCGCGCATCCGGGGTTCCCAGGTCCGCAGGATATGGCCGGCGACATCCTTCACCGCCTGGTCGCGGTCGGGCATCGCTTCAAAAAAGGCGCCGATCTGGTTGGCCATCTTGATCAGTTGAACGGAATTCACGGCACGGGTCCTTGCAATCGTTGGGCGTGGCTGTAGATCGAGCAGCCGCCGTGGCGCAGGAAGCCAACCAGGGTCAGGTTGA
The DNA here is from genome assembly GCA_044220545.1 of Rhodocyclaceae bacterium. Lineage (GTDB taxonomy): Bacteria > Pseudomonadota > Gammaproteobacteria > Burkholderiales > Rhodocyclaceae > Fen-999. The sequence continues at coordinate 48,456 of JBGAQX010000005.1, forward strand.
GCTTTTCCGCCAGTCGCACCGCGGCGGCGGTCGGCGCCGAAACCGCGGCGAGAATGCCGTAACCCAGTGCGACCGTCTTCTGCACCATCTCGAAGCTGGCACGACTGGTGATGATCAAGGCGCCCTCCACCCCGGCTCCGGCGGCGGCGCGCGCCCCCAGGGTCTTGTCCAGCGCATTGTGCCGACCGATGTCTTCGCGCACCTGGCTGATGTCGCCATTCGCGGCCACGTGGCAGGCGGCATGCGCGGCGCCGGTCGCCTGCTGCAGCACCTGCCCCGCCGGCAGGCGCCGCATGCCTTCGTGCAGCGCGGCGACCGGAAACGGTGCGCCAGCCGGCACCGGCAACAGGTCGCGCACCACCTGGGCCAGGCTCTCCGTCCCGCACAGGCCGCAGCCGGTACGACCGGCCAGGCTTCGTCGTCGTTGCTTGAGGCCGGCGAAGGCATTGCCGGCAATCTCGATGCGCAGCGTCAGCCCATCCGGCGACTCGTCCACTTCGATGCCGAAGATCTGATTCCGCCGCGCCACGATGCCTTCGGAAAGGCTGAAGCCGATGGCGAAGTCACCCAGATCGGCGGGCGTGGCCAGCATCACCGCGTGAGCAACGCCGTTGTATTCGAAGGCCACCGGCGTTTCCTCGGCGACCATGTCGAGGCGCGGCGCATCGCCCGGCCGGGTCACCGCGAGCGGCACCTGGGCCGTCATGAGGCGTGGCCGCGGCTCAGCAGCCGGTGCTGCTCGGCGTCTTCGCGCGCATGCCGCCGCTGCCATTCGGAAGGCTGGCTGACGCGCACGGCCTGCACGGCGGTCACCTTGTACTCCGGACAGTTGGTGGCCCAGTCGGAGTTGTCGGTGGTGACGACGTTGGCACCGGACGCGGGGAAATGGAAGGTGGTGTAGACCACGCCCGGCGGGACGCGCTTGGTCACCAGTGCCCGCAGCACCGTATCGCCGGCCCGCGATTGGAGGCCGACCCAGTCGCCCTCGCCGATGCCGCGCTCCTCCGCGTCATGGGGGTGGATCTCCAGCAGGTCCTCGGCGTAGAAACGCACGTTCTCCGTGCGCCGCGTCTGGGCGCCGACGTTGTATTGCGACAGCACGCGGCCGGTGGTCAACAAGAGCGGAAAGCGCGGCGTCACCTTCTCGTCGGTCGGTACGTATTGCGTGACCATGAAGCGGCCCTTGCCGCGTACGAAGCCACCAACATGCATGGTCGGCGTGCCTTCCGGCATGTCGGTGTCGCAGGGCCATTGCAGGCTGCCCAGGCGATCGAGCTTCTCGTAGCTAACACCGGCGAAGGTCGGCGTCAGCCGGGCGATTTCGGCCATGATCTCGGCCGGGTGGGCGTAGTTCATCGGGTAGCCGAGGGCGTTGGCGAGCCCCATGGTCACCTCCCAGTCGGCCCTGCCGGCCAGGGGCGGCATGGCGCGGCGCACGCGCGAAATGCGCCGCTCGGCGTTGGTGAAGGTGCCGTCCTTTTCCAGGAACGAAGCGCCCGGCAGGAAGACGTGGGCATGCTTGGCCGTCTCGTTGTGGAACAGATCCTGGACCACCACGCACTCCATCGCCGCGAGCGCCGCCTGCACGTGCCGCGTATTGGGATCGGACTGCGCCGGGTCCTCGCCCTGGCAGTAGAGGGCGCGAAACGAACCGTCGAGCGCCGCTTCGAACATGTTGGGAATGCGCAACCCGGGCTCGGCCCGGAGCTTCACGCCCCAGGCGCGCTCGAACAGTTCGCGCGTCGGCGTATCGGAAACGTGGCGATACCCGGGCAGCTCGTGCGGGAAACTGCCCATGTCGCAGGAACCCTGGACATTGTTCTGGCCGCGCAACGGATTGACGCCGACGCCCTCGCGGCCGATATTGCCGGTGGCCATGGCCAGATTGGCGATGGCGATCACGGCCGTCGAACCCTGCGAATGTTCGGTGACGCCGAGACCGTAGTAGATGGCCGCGTTGCCACCAGTGGCGTAGAGCCGCGCCGCCGCGCGAAGGTCGGCGGCCGGCACGCCGGTCGCCGCCGCCATGGCTTCGGGCGAGTTGGCCGGACGGCTCACGAACTCGCGCCAGTCGGCGAACGCCCTGGCATCGCAACGTTCGGCGATGAAGGCCTCGTCCAGCAGCCCCTCGGTCGCGATCACGTGGGCCAGCGCCGTCAGTACGGCGACGTTGGTGCCGGGACGCAACTTCAGGTGATGGTCGGCCGCGACGTGGGGCGAACTCACCAGCTCGATCGCACGGGGATCGATGACGATCAGCCGCGCGCCTTCGCGCACCCGGCGCTTCAGCCGGGAGGCGAACACCGGGTGGCCGTCGCTCGGATTGGCGCCGATGACGACGATGACGTCCGCCTTCTCGATCGACTTGAAGGTCTGTGTGCCCGCCGAGGTGCCCAGGGTCTGACCGAGTCCGTAGCCAGTCGGCGCATGGCAGACGCGGGCACAGGTATCGACGTTGTTGTTGCCGAAGGCGGCGCGCACCAGCTTCTGCACGAGGTAGTCCTCCTCGTTGGTGCAGCGGCTGGAAACCAGGGCGCCGATGGAATCGCGGCCGTATTTGTCCTGGATGCGGCGAAACTCGGCGGCGGCATGGGTCAGCGCCTCGTCCCAGGACACCTCGCGCCACGGGTCGGTGGTCTTGGCGCGGATCATCGGCTGGGTGACGCGATCCGGATGCGTCGCATAACCCCAGGCGAAGCGGCCCTTGACGCAGGCGTGACCCTCGTTGGCGCGGCCCTCCCGCCAGGGCACCATGCGCACGACATGGTCGCCCTTGAGTTCGGCGCGGAAGCCGCAGCCGACGCCGCAATAGGCGCAGGTGGTGACGATGTCGCGCTCGGCCTGCCCCTGCTCGATGACCGTCTTCTCGATCAGCGTCGCGGTTGGACAGGCGTTGACGCACGCGCCGCAGGAAACGCACTCCGAAGCCATGAACGACTCGCCCCGCCCCGCCGCGACGCGCGCATCGAAGCCGCGCCCGGCAATGGTCAACGCGAAGCTTCCCTGCTGTTCCTCGCAGGCGCGCACGCACCGGTTGCAGACGATGCACTTGGCCGGGTCGAAGCGGAAATAGGGATTCGAGTCGTCCACGGTCGCGTCGGTGAAGTGGTTGGCGCCGGCCATGCCATAGCGCACCTCGCGCAGGCCGACCACGCCCGCCATTGTTTGCAGCTCGCAGTTGCCGTTGGCGGCGCAGGTCAGGCAGTCCAGCGGGTGGTCGGAGATGTACAGCTCCATCACGTTGCGGCGCAGTTCGGCCAGCCGCGGCGACTCGGTGCGCACTTTCATGCCGGCCTCCGCCGGGGTCGTGCACGAGGCGGGGTAGCCCTTGCGGCCCTCGATCTCGACCAGGCAGAGACGGCAGGAGCCGAACGGCTTGAGCGCCTCGGTGGCACAAAGCTTGGGAATCATGACACCCGCCGAAGCAGCGGCGCGCAGCAGCGAGGTGCCGGCCGGCACGGTGACGGCGATGCCGTCGATCTCGAGCGCCACCGCGCGGTCAGTGGCCACCGCCGGGGTGCCGAAGTCGATCTCCTTCATCGGAAATCCTCCGGAAAATGGTCGAGGGCCGAGAGCACCGGATAGGGGGTCATGCCGCCCATCGCGCACAGCGAGCCGTGGGTCATGGTGTCGCAGAGGCTGCGCAGCAGGTCGATCTGGTCAACCTGGTCCACCTGGCCGGCGCGAATGCGGTCGATGATTTCGACGCCGCGCGTCGACCCGATGCGGCAGGGGGTGCACTTTCCGCAGGATTCGAGGGCACAAAAGCTCATCGCATGGCGGGCCTGCCTGGCCATGTCCACGGTGTCGTCGAAGGCGACGATGCCACCGTGTCCCAGCACGGCGCCGATCGCAACGAAGGCTTCGTAGTCGAGCACGGTATCGAACCGCGACTCGGGGAGATAGGCGCCCAGGGGCCCACCGACCTGCACCGCCCGCAAGGGCCGGCCCGAACGCGAGCCACCGCCGAAGTCGTGGAGCAGTTCGCGCAAGGTCAAGCCGAACGGCACCTCGACCAGGCCGCCATACTTGATATTGCCGGCCAACTGGAATGGTAGCGTGCCGCGCGAGCGGCCATTGCCCAACACACGATAGGACTCCGCACCCTGCGCCAGGATGTCCGGCACGCTGGCGAGCGTGATCACATTGTTGATCACCGTCGGCTGGCCGAAGAGGCCGGCAATCGCCGGCAGCGGCGGCTTGGCGCGAACGATGCCGCGCCGGCCCTCGATGCTTTCGAGCAGGGCCGTTTCCTCGCCGCAGACGTAGGACCCGGCCGCCCTGCGCACTTCGACGCGGAACTCGCCAAGCCAGTCACCGGCGGCGAACAGCGCCGCTTCCAAAGCGGCCAGCGCATGCGGATACTCGGAGCGCACGTAGACGTAGCCGATCGGCGCACCGACGGCGAGCCCGGCAATGGCCATGCCTTCCAGAAGGCAGAAGGGATCTCCCTCCATCAGCAGGCGGTCGGCGTAAGCGCCGGAATCGCCTTCGTCGGCGTTGCAGACGACATATTTTTGGACCGCCGCGGTATCGAGCACAGTCCGCCACTTGATGCCGGTCGGAAAGGCGGCGCCGCCCCGACCGCGCAGGCCCGAGTCGGTCACCTCGCGCACGATATCGGCGGGCGCCATGGCGCGGGCACGGGCCAGCCCCACGCCGCCGCCGTGGGCCAGGTAGTCGGCCAGCGAGCGCGGATCGACGACGCCGACGCGGCGGGTGGCGATCCGTTGCTGTCGGGCGAGATACGGAATGGTTTCGGTGGCTCCCAGGCGCAGCGCGTGCGCCCCACCGGCCAGAAAGCCGGCATCGAACAAGCCCATCACATCGCCGGCTGTGACCGGTCCATAGGCGATGCGCCCTTGTCCCGCGACCACCTCGACCAGCGGCTCGAGCCAGAACAGGCCACGCGAGCCGTTGCGGACAAGACTGATTTCGGCGCGGCGCCGCGCCGCTTCGGTCGCGATGGCCGCCGCCACCGCGTCGGCGCCCAAGGCCCGCGCGGCCGCATCGCCCGGAACGAAGACGGTGACGGTCACGGCTGACCGCCCAGCGCGGCGATCAGCGCATCGAACTTCTCGGGCGTTACGGCGGCGTGCAAGGTGGTTTCGTCGATTTGCAGCGCCGGCCCGACGGCGCAGAGGCCCAGGCAATAGACCGGCTCCAGGGTCAGCCCGCTTCCCGCCAGCCGCGCCCGCGCATGGGCCGCCAGCGCCTCGCCGCCCACGGCCTGGCAGGCCTCGGCACAGCAGACGCGCACCACATGGCGACCCGGCGGTGCCTGGCGGAAGTGGTGATAGTAGGTAACGACGCCATGCACCTCGGCGCGCGAGAGATTGAGCTCTTGCGCAATCAGCGGCACGGCCTCGGGCGGAACATGGCCGAAGGCGTCCTGGAGGTCATGCAGAATAGGCAACAGAGCGCCTGCCTGGTCTTTGCGGGCGGCCACGATGCGCGCCAAGGTGGCGGAGATATCCATGGCGGCGATTCTCGGTGGGAGACCCGCTTCGGTCAACGGGCGCGAAACACGGGAGCGAAGCGCGCCTAGTGCGCGGCGCCCTGCCGGCGCAGCATCTCGGCGCGAATTTCCCTGAACTGTTCTTCCGTCTGGTTGCGGATGAAGGCCAGGCCAATAACCGGCGGAATCCAGACACCCGGCACCGACTCGCCGTGATAGCTGATCTCGGCCCGGCCGCCCTCGAACACCACGCGCGTGAGGCCCTCGAAAAACTTGGTCGTGCCGCTGATCTGGTGCGACCGGATGGTCTCCGGCGGCATCAGTTCCACCCGGCGCACGGTCTCGAAGGCGAAGCTCAGCGGACCAAAGGCGGCCAATCCCTTCTGGCTGACCTCGACGCTCCGCTCGTCGAGCTTTCGCGCGCTGCTGGCCTGGAGATTGGAGATGAAGGCGGCCATATGGTCGAAATCGGTGAGCACCCCCCAGACCACGGGCGGGCTGGCCTCCACGGCCATCCGGGCATCGACGATCACGCGTTCGCCGCGCTTCTCGACCGTGACCGTCAGGTCCGGGGCGGAGCCCGGTTCCGCCGCCATCGACGGCGACAAGGACAGCAGGCAAGCGCACCAGAACAGGAACACGGCCGGCAACGGTCCGAAGGGTCCGCCGGCCGCGCGCGCACGCTTGATATTGGCGGGTCCGCTCACGGCCCGGGACTCAGTTGACCAGCGCCCCGTCGCGCAGGGTCAGCTTGCGGTCGGCGCGAGCGGCCAGCTCGGGATCGTGGGTGACGATGACCAGGCTGGCGCCGGCATTGAGGTTCAACATCAGATCGAACACCTCGCCGGCGGTCTGCCGGTCGAGATTGCCGGTCGGCTCGTCGGCCAACACGCAGGCCGGTTGGGTCACCAGGGCACGGGCGATGGCGGTACGCTGGCGCTCGCCACCCGACAGTTCTCCAGGCCGGTGGCGCAAACGGTGGGCGAGGCCCACCGCCTCTAGCATGGTGGCGGCTTTCGCCTCGGCTTCGGCCTTCGCCAGCCGGCGAATCAGCAGCGGCATGGCTACGTTTTCGACGGCCGTGAACTCGGGTAACAGGTGGTGAAACTGATAGACGAAACCGAGGCTTTCGTTGCGCAGACGCCCGCGCTCCGCTTCACCGACCTTGGCGAAGTCGCGCCCGAGCAGGGTCACGCCGCCCTCGGTCGGCGCGTCCAGGCCACCGAGCAGATGGAGCAGTGTGCTCTTGCCGGAGCCGCTGGCCCCGACGATGGCGATACGCTCGCCGCGCCCGACGGTCAGATCGACGCCCTTCAGCACCGCCACCGTCAGGTCACCCTGGGCAAAAGTCTTCTTGAGTCCGACACAGGCCAGAACGGACTCATTCATAACGCAGCGCCTCGGCCGGATTGGTGCGGGATGCCCGCCAGCTTGGATACAACGTCGCCAGCAGCGTCATGGCGAACGAAACCATGGCGATGATGCCGACGTCGTTCCAGTGCAGGTCGGAGGGCAGGTCGGAGATGTAGTAAACATCCTTGGCCAGGAACTGGATGCCCAGCAACCGCTCCAGAAATGGCACCACCGTCTCGACATTGAGTGCCAGCGCCACACCACCGACCACGCCCAGGGCCAGGCCGATCAGGCCGATCAGCGCCCCCTGGACGATGAAGACTTGCATGATGCTGGCCGGACTGGCGCCCAGGGTACGCAGGATGGCGATGTCGGCCTGCTTGTCGGTCACCATCATCACCAGCGTGGACACGATATTGAAGGCGGCAACGGCGACGATCAGCGACAGGATCAGGAACATCATGTTCTTCTCGATTTGCACCGCCCGAAAAAAGTTGGCGTGGCTGCGCGTCCAGTCGCTGACTGTGGCCTCGTCGTCGAGAAAGCGCAGCAGCTCGCGGCCAATGCGTGGCGCGGCGAACAGATCGTCCACCTTGAGGCGCACACCGGTGACGCGGTCTTCGAGCCGGTAGAGTCGCTGCGCATCGTGCAGATTGATCAGCGCCAGACCGGAATCGAACTCGAACATGCCAACCTGGAAGATGCCGACGACCTTGAACTGTTTGATGCGTGGCAGCACGGCGGCCGGCGTCACCAAGCCTTGCGGCGCGATCAGCGTCACCTTGTCGCCTATACCGACGTTGAGCGCTTGCGCCAGTTCCGCGCCGAGAACGATGTTGAACTCGCCATCGACGAGATCGTCGAGCTTGCCGATCTTAATGTGCTGCGCGAAATCGGCCACTCTTTCCTCGGCTTCGGGCAGGATGCCGCGCACCACGGTGCCACGCACTTGCTGGTCGATCGACAACATGCTCTGCGCCTGGATGTAGGGCGCGGCCGATCGCACGCGCGGGTGCTGTGCGACGGCGTCCACTGTCTGCTGCCAGTTGGTCAGTTCGCCGCCAATACCCGATATCTGGACGTGCGACACAACGCCAAGGATGCGGGTGCGCAGTTCCTTCTGAAAACCGTTCATCACCGACAGCACGACGATCAACGCCGCCACACCGAGGCCGATGCCGAGCATGGAGATGAGGGAAATGAAGGAGATAAAGTGGTTGCGCCGCTTTGCCCGCGTGTAGCGGAGGCCAACCCAGAGTTCATATCGCATGGGGCGGCATGTTAACATGGGCCATGCATCTCACCCTGCTCGTGCCCGGACTGCTCTGGCCACGCGAGATTCTCCGCGACACCACTTTCGACTTGCCGCTGCCGACGCTTTCCCGTCTCCTGGGCCGGGGCCGGCGCTGGTCGTTGCCTGGCGAGGAAGCGTGGCAGGCCGACATGTTCGACCTCGACGAGCCCCTGCCGGCCGCGGCGCTGCGGCTGCTCGGCGATGGTGGCTGGCCAGGCGACGCTACGTGGCTGTGCCTCGACCCGGCGCATCTGCGCGTGGCGGAGCGGATGATCATTGTCGACGACCCGTCCCGGCTTGCCCTGACGCCCGAGGAGGACGCCGCCTTGCGCCAGACCGTCGCGCCCCTGTTCGAGCCATTGGGCGAGATGGTCGCGCCGCGGCCCGGCCACTGGCACCTGCGGTTGGACGCCCCGGCGGTGCTCGAGACACGTCCCATGTACCTGGCGGCCGGCCGTCCCGCCGAACCGACGCTGCCCGGCGGCGCCGATGGCCCGGCCTGGCGCAAGCTGCTGGCCGAGGCACAGCCCCTCCTGCACACCCACCCGGTCAATCGGGCGCGGGAAGCGGATGGCCGTCCCACCGTCAATACGCTCTGGCCCTGGGGACCCGGCCGTCTGCCGGCCACGGTGAGCCACGCTGCGCGACGGGGTTTCGACCGGATATGGGCCGACGAACCGATCCTCAAGGGTCTGGCCGTTCGGGCCGGCATCAGTTGCGAGACACCACCAGCCCGCTTCACCATCGCTTCGGGCCGCGTCCTGGCCCGACTGGACCACCTGTCTGGATCGCTGGCAGATTTCGACGCCATGAGCTGGCGCGAAGCCCTCACCCGACTGGAAGCCGATTGGCTGGCGCCGGCGCTGGCGGCACTGCGCAGCGGCCGCAGCGGCCGCCTGACCCTGATCGCCACCGGCCATGGCCGGGCCATGGCGCTCGCCGCCACTCCGCGCGATCTTTGGCGCTTCTGGCGCCCGGCGGTCACCCTGGCGGATTGGGCATCGTGACCCGTATCACCGTCCGTCCCGTGCCGACCCGGGCGGCACTCATGCTGGAACAGGGCGGCGTGCACCCCTTGCTGGCACGGCTGTTTGCCGCGCGCGGCATCGGTCGCCAAGAGGAGCTCGACACGCGGCTTGCCGCCCTGCTGCCACCCGACACCCTCAAGGGCGCCGAGGAAGCGGGGGCGCTGCTGGCCGACGCCATCGCGGCAAAGCAACGCATCCTGATCGTCGCCGACTACGACTGCGACGGCGCCACCGCCTGCGCGGTCGGGCTGCGGGCGCTGCGCCTGTTCGGCGCCACCGTGGACTACCTGGTGCCGAATCGTTTCGACACCGGCTATGGCCTGTCGCCCGAGGTGGTGCGTCTCGCGGCCGACATGAATCCCGACCTGATCGTCACCGTGGACAACGGCATCGCCAGCGTCGAAGGCGTGACCGAAGCGCTGCGTCTGGGCATCGCCACGCTAATCACCGATCACCATCTACCCGGCCCGGAACTGCCGGCGGCGGCGGTGATCGTCAATCCCAACCAGCCGGGCTGCGGCTTTCCGAGCAAGGCCATGGCCGGTGTGGGCGTCATGTTCTACGTCATGCTGGCGCTGCGGGCGGAACTGCGCCGGCGCGGCGCTTTTGCCGGATGCCCGGAGCCGAACCTGGGCTCCCTGCTCGACCTGGTCGCGCTGGGCACCGTCGCCGACGTCGTGCCGCTGGACCGCAACAACCGCGTCCTGGTCGCGCAGGGGCTGGCGCGCATCCGCGAGGGACGCATGCAGCCGGGCATCAAGGCCCTGTTCGCCGTCGCCGGCCGCGACCCGGCGCGCGCCGGAACCTTCGACCTCGGCTTCGCCATCGGCCCGCGCATCAATGCCGCCGGCCGGCTGGCCGACATGTCGCTGGGCATCGAGGCGCTGACCACCGACGATCCGGCCCGGGCGCTCAATATCGCCGGCGAGCTGGACGGCATCAACCGCGAGCGGCGCGCCATCGAGGCCGACATGCGCGAGGCGGCCAACATCCTGCTTGAAGACCTCGATGCCGAGAGCCGCGCCAGCCTCACCCTGTTCGACCCGGACTGGCACCAGGGCGTGATCGGCATCCTGGCCGGCCGCGTCAAGGAGCAACTGCACCGGCCGACCTTCGCCTTCGCTCGCGGCCACGAAGGAGAACTCAAGGGCTCCGGCCGCTCCATTCCCGGTCTGCACCTGCGCGACGCGCTCGATCTGGTGGCCAAGCGCCGCCCCAAGCTGCTCAAGCGCTTCGGCGGCCACGCGGCGGCCGCCGGCCTGACGATCGCCGAAGACGACCTGGCCGAATTCGAAACCGAATTCGAAGCGGTTGCGCGGCAATTGATCCCGGTCGACGAACTCCAGCGAACCCTGGCCACCGATGGCCCGCTGGAAAGCGGCTATCGCGGCATCGACACGGTACGTCTGCTGCAGGGCGAGATCTGGGGCCAGGGCTTTCCGGCACCGATCTTCAGCGACGTCTTCGAGGTAACCCAGCAGCGGCTGCTCAAGGACAAGCACCTCAAGCTGTCCCTGCGCCAGGGCGGCGCGACATTCGCCGCCATCCGTTTCAACAGCACCGAGCCCGCGCCCAAGCGTATCCAGGCCGCCTATCGGCTCGACATCAACGAATGGAACGGCGTGGCCAGCGTACAACTGCTGATCGAGGACTTCGCCGCCGCGTAAGCCGCCGTGCGACGGCCCGCGAAGCAACGGCCCGGCGGCAGCACAGCAAACATGAGCGAATACGACAGCCACTTCGTATTTTTCGATCTCTTGATAAGGACAACCCCACTGGAATCCAATGGATGTCGCCCATACAATCACAGCTCGAGTGCGCAGTTCCGCACCCGTTACTCTTAGCGAGGAATCACGATGAAAAACCTGCAAACCATCGCCATCCCCGGCCAACGCGTCGAGTCCCTGCTCACCACCAACCGCGTAATCCGCAATACCTACATGCTGTTGTCGATGACGCTGCTGTTCGCGGCGGCCACGGCGGCCACCTCGGTGGCGATGAAGCTGCCTCACCCCGGACTGATGGTCACCCTGATCGGCTACTTCGGCCTGCTGTTCGCCACCACCAAGCTGCGCAACAGCGGCTGGGGCCTTGTGTCGGTGTTCACCCTGACCGGCTTCATGGGTTATACGCTGGGCCCCATTGTCAGCCACTATCTCGGTTTGCCCAACGGCGGCCAGACGGTAATGATGGCCATGGGCGGCACCGCCGCGATCTTTCTCGGCCTCTCGGGCTACGCGCTGACCACCCGCAAGGACTTCAGCTTCATGGGCGGCTTCCTGATGGTCGGCATCCTGCTCGCCTTCCTGGCCGGCCTGGCGGCGATCTTCTTCGAGATTCCGGCACTGTCGCTGACGGTTTCCGCCGCCTTCGTGTTGCTGATGTCAGGTCTGATCCTGTTTGAAACGAGCAACATCATCCACGGCGGCGAGACCAACTACGTCATGGCCACCGTAACGCTGTTTGTTTCCATCTTCAATCTTTTCACCAGCCTGCTGCAGTTGCTTGGCTTCGCCAACAGCGGCGACTGACGATCACCCCCGGGAAGCGGAGGTCGTGTCATTCGACCGGATCGTTTCCCCCCGGGCGCCACTCCGACGCAAGCTTCGCGGGGCATCCACTCGTGAGTGGATGCCCCCGATTCATGCATCGCCGCTGGTACGCGCGGCGCTCGTCAGCCTCGGTGTCGCGCCGCCGCCGACGCTATAATCCGGAGAATTTCTTCAGGAACAGCCATGGAAGCCGAACGCGTCAACAGTCTTGCCAACCATCTCGCCGACCTCGCCCGGCGCGAGACCGAACTTCGGAGGTATCTTTGACTTCGATGCCAAGGCACTGAAGCTCGAAGAACTCAACCGCGAACTGGAAGATCCGCGCATCTGGAACGACGCCGAACGGGCGCAGTCGCTTGGCAAGGAAAAGAAATCGCTGGAAGGCGTGGTTGTGGTCCTGCGCGATATCGCCCAGGAACGGACCGACACGGGCGAACTGTTCGAGATGGCGCGCGCGGAGAGTGACGACGACACCCTGCTATCGGTCGAGAGTGATCTGGCCGGTATCGAGCGGCGCGTCGCCGACCTGGAATTTCGCCGCATGTTCGGCAACCCGGCCGACCCGAACAACTGCTTCATCGACATCCAGGCGGGCGCCGGCGGCACCGAGGCGCAGGACTGGGCTTCGATGCTGCTGCGCATGTACCTGCGCTATTGCGAACGCAAGGGCTTCGGCGTCGAGGTGCTGGAGCAATCCGATGGCGAAGTGGCCGGCATCAAGACCGCCGCGCTGAAGGTGACCGGCGACTATGCCTACGGCTACCTGCGCACCGAGAGCGGCATCCACCGGCTGGTGCGCAAGTCACCGTTCGATTCCAACGCCCGTCGGCACACCAGCTTCTGCTCGGTGTTCGCCTATCCGGAGGTCGACGACTCCATCGAGGTGGACATCAATCCGGCCGACGTGCGCACCGACACCTTCCGCGCCAGTGGCGCCGGCGGCCAGCACATCAACAAGACCGACTCGGCGGTGCGCCTGACGCACATACCCTCGGGCATCGTCGTGCAGTGCCAGAACGACCGCTCGCAGCACCGCAACCGCGCCGAAGCCTGGGCGATGCTGAAGTCGCGGCTTTACGAGGCGGAACTGAGGAAGCGTCAGAGCGAACAGCAGCAACTGGAAGACTCAAAAACCGACATCGGCTGGGGCCACCAGATCCGCAGTTATGTGCTCGACCAGTCGCGCATCAAGGATCTGCGCACCAATATCGAAGTCGGCAATACCCAGGCCGTGCTCGACGGCGATCTCGACGAGTTCATCGAGGCCAGCCTGAAGCAGGGCGTCTAAGCGAGCCCCAAGCCCGCTTCCCGTGCGACGCCTCCTGACCTGGCTGTCGTGGCTGTTGCCGCTGACCGTTCTCGGGTTGGCGGTTCTGCTGTACGCCATCCTGGATGCCGCGCCGCTGGTTCGGCGCGGCGCCGGCATATCACCAACCACTGTCGAGCAGGCCAGGACTCTGTTCCGCGCCAACGACCCGCGCAACCTGCGCCAGGGCGAGCAGCGCACGGTGATCGTGCCGCTATCGCTCCTTGACGAGGGTGTCAGCCACCTCGCCGGCCGGGGACTCCACGGGCACGGCGCCTTCGTTCTGGCCGACAACGCCGGTGAAATACGGTTGAGCCTTCCGGTACCCGGGCTGGGCGGCCCGCCGTACCTGAATCTGCGCGCCGCCGTGGCCGCTTCGGATGACGGGGCGCACATCGCGCGCGCCGCCGTCGGCGGCCTGTCCCTGCCACCGAGCGTCGTCGAAGCGGCAATCGAATACGCGGTCTGCCAGGCCGGCTACTGCCAGGAATGGCGATTGGGCCGCGGCGCCATCCGCAAATTGTCGGCGCTACCGGCGAGCAAGCAGATCGGCGTGACCTACGTCTGGAAAGCCGAGATTCTCGACCGCGCCCGGTCCATCGCGCTGCCCGGCGATGATGTCGCCCGGCTGCGCGAGGCCCAGGAGAAACTCGCCGCAGTGCTCGATCGACACAAGGCGGGAACCCCGACGCCCCTGGTCGGCGTGCTCCGACCGCTGCTGGCGGCACATGGCGACGACCGCCGCGAGCGGCGCCGTGCCGCGCTGCTGGTTCTCGCGGCTTACCTGGCCGGCAAAGACATGACGTCGATCGTGCCGCAGGCGCGCGACTGGCGACACCTGCGCACCGTCGAGCTGACGCTCCGCGGCCGCGACGACACCGCCCAGCATTTCGTCATCTCGGCGGCCCTGGCGGCGTGGGCGGATCAACCGATCGCGGAAGCGATCGGCATGTACAAGGAACTCGACGATGCCAAGCGGGGCAGCGGCTTTTCCTTCGCCGACCTGGCGGCGGACCGTGCCGGCACCCGTTTCGGCGAACTGGTGACGCGCAACGCCGAGCGCCTGGACGAGGCGCTCAAGGGATCTCTTGCCGAAGCCGAACTGATGCCCGACCAAAGCGGCCTGCCGGAGTATCTCCACGAACCGGAATTCCGTCGCCGGTTCGGCGGCACGGACAGTGCCGCCTTCCAGCGCCTGAACGACGAAATCGCCCGCCGGCTGGACGCGCTGCCGCTCTACCATTAGCTCCACCATTGGTTGCCGCGCCAGGCCCGTTGTGACACAATTCGGCAAGTTGTGTCACAAGGAGCCGAACATGAAAGCCCTTACCATCCGCGAAGCCCGCGAAGGCCTGTCCCATCCCGAGCAAATGTTCGCCGGCGGCGATGAAGTGATCGTGACGCGCCGTGGCGAGCCGGTCGCCCGAATTCTGCCGGTGGAAAAGAAGGCGCGCCCGAAGATCCGTTCGCTGGCTGCGTTTCGGGCCAGCCAGAAACCGTTGCAGCCGCCGCTATCCCAAACCGTCAGCGAAGACCGGGAGAGCCGCTGCTGATGATTTACGCCGATACCAGCGCGTTGGTCAAGCGCTATCTGGCCGAGCCCTTCAGCGCCGAGTTCGATGCGCTGTTCCAACAGGGCGAAATCGTCTCCAGCCGCCTGGCCGTGGTCGAGATGCGTTGCGCGCTGGCGCGCCGGCGCCGCAACCGCGAAATCGATGCCACGCGGGAGAGCCGGGTCAACGCCGAACTTGCCGCGGACATCGAGGATGGCGCGCTATGGATCGGCGGCTTCGACGACGCCGGGTTCGCGGCGGCCTATCATCTGATTGGCCGGCTTGCCCACATTCCCTTGCGCACGTTGGATGCGCTGCATCTGAGCGCCGCCGAGCAGCATTCGGCCGCCGCATTTGCCACCGCGGACAAGACCCAGGCCGACGCCGCAAAGGCGCTCGGTTTGACCGTTCACCGTTTTTTCTGAGTTGACCATGACCGAACCGACCGCAATCACTTCCCCGGACGACAACCACCTCCTCGCCGAGCGCCGCGCCAAGCTGGCCGAGTGGCGGAAGACCGGCAACGCCTACCCCAACGATTTTCGCCGCGAGAACACCGCCGGCAAGCTGGACGAACTGTACGGCGCCAAGGAACGCGAGGAGCTGGAGACGCTGCCCATCGAGGTAAAAGTCGCCGGCCGCATCATGCTCAAGCGCGTCATGGGCAAGGCCAGTTTCGTCACCATTCAGGATCTCTCCGGCCGCATCCAGCTCTATGTCACCCGGGACAGCCTCGGCGAGGATGGCTACGGCGACTTCAAGCGCTGGGACCTGGGCGACATCATCGGCGCGGTCGGCACCTTGATGAAGACCAAGACCGGCGAACTGACCATCCATTGCTCGGAGATCCGGCTGCTCACGAAGGCACTGCGTCCGCTGCCGGAGAAATTCCACGGTCTCTCGGACGTCGAGCAGAAGTACCGCCAGCGCTACCTGGACCTCATCACCAACGACCAGACGCGCTTCACCTTCGTCGCCCGCAGCCGGATGATCGGCTCGATCCGCAACTACATGACGGAACACGGCTTCCTCGAAGTGGAAACGCCGATGATGCATCCGATTCCCGGCGGCGCCTCGGCCAAGCCGTTCACCACGCACCACAACGCGCTGGACATGCAATTGTTCCTGCGCATCGCCCCCGAGCTGTACCTGAAGCGGCTGGTGGTCGGCGGTTTCGAGAAGGTGTTCGAAATCAATCGCAACTTCCGCAACGAGGGGCTGAGTCCACGCCACAACCCCGAATTCACCATGATGGAGTTCTACGAGGCCTATGCGGATTACAAGAGCCTGATGAATTTCACCGAGGGCCTGATACGCCAGGCGGCGCGCGAATCCCTGGGCACCGAGACCTTCGACTACCAGGGCCGTACGCTCGATCTCTCCAAACCGTTCCGGCGCATGACCACGGTGGAGGCGATCCACTATCACCATCCCGGCTACAGTGTCGCCAACCTCACCGATGCCGGCTGGCTGCGCCAGAAGCTGCGCGACCTGAAGGTCGAGATAGTGGCCACCGCCGGTCTCGGCACCCTGCAGATGCAATTGTTCGAGGAAACCACCGAAGCCGAATTGTGGGAGCCAACCTTCATCATCGACTACCCGACGGAGGTTTCGCCGCTGGCCCGCCGTTCCGACAGCAACCCGGATGTCACCGAGCGTTTCGAGTTGTTCATCGTCGGCCGCGAAATCGCCAACGGCTTTTCCGAGCTCAACGACCCCGAGGACCAGGCGGCGCGTTTTCAGGAGCAGGCCAAGGCCAAGGAAGCCGGCGACGAAGAGGCCATGTACTACGACGCCGACTACGTCCGCGCACTCGAGTACGGCCTGCCGCCCACCGGCGGCTGCGGCATCGGCATCGACCGGCTGGTGATGCTGCTGACCAACGCACCGGCGATCCGCGACGTCATCCTGTTCCCGCAGATGCGTCCGGAGTAGGCGCCTTCCGGAAAGCATGAACCACGTCCCCGTCGTCCCGGCCGAACTCGCGTTCGCCGACGACGGCACGCCTTGGTCGGCGCGCTACGCCGATCTCTACCACTCGGCCCAGGGCGGCCTGGAACAAGCGCGTTACGTCTTTCTCGACGGCAATGACCTGCCGGCCGCCTGGGCAGGCCGCGAGCGCTTCGTCGTCCTGGAAACCGGCTTCGGTATCGGCCTCAATTTTCTCGCCACCTGGCAGGCCTGGCGCAATAGCCCAAGGCACGCGGAACGTTGCCGACACCTGCATTTCGTCTCTGTGGAAAAGCATCCTTTCCGACGCGACGATCTGACTAGGTTGCACAGCCGCTGGCCCGAGCTGGCGGACCTCGCCGCACCCCTGGCCGACGCCTGGCCGGCACTGGTGCCCGGACTGCATCGGCTGCATTTCGAGAGCGGCGCCGTCACCCTGACGCTGGTCCTGGGTGATGCTTGCGATTGGCTGCCGCGGCTCTCGCTGGCCGCCGATGCGCTGTTCCTCGACGGCTTTTCCCCGGACCGCAATGCCGAGCTCTGGTCGGCGGACGTGCTCGCCGCCGCCACCCGCCTGGCCGCGCCCGGCGCCACCCTGGCCACGTGGTCGGTGGCGGTACCGGTGCGGGACAGGCTGGCCGACAGTGGCTGGCAACTCGATCTGCGCCCCGGCTTCGGCAACAAGAAGGTGATGCTGACCGGTCGACTGGCCGGTGAACGCAAGGAAGCCCTGGCGACCGACCGCCGCATCGTCGTCATCGGCGCCGGCCTGGCCGGTGCTTCGGCGGCCAACCGGCTGGCGGCGCGCGGCCACGAGGTAACCGTGGTCGAACGAGAACGCGGGCCGGCCCAGGGGGCATCCGGCAACAAGGCCGGCGTGTTTCGCCCCCTGCCCGCCCGGGACGACGGCCGCATTGCCCGCCTGCTGCGCGCCGCCTTCCTCTACGGCCGCCGGCACCTCGCCGGCCTGCCGGACGTGCGCCACGACTTCACCGGCGTTCTGCACATTGCCCGCGATGCCAAGCACGAAAGCGCGCAGAGACAAACCATCGACGTTCAGATGCCCCCGCCCGAACTGATGCGCTTCGTGGACCGGGAGGAAGCGTCCCGGCTGGCCGGTTGGCCTGTGGCCATGGGGGGCTGGTGGTTTCCGGGCGGCGGCTGGATCGATCCGCCGTCGCTGTGCCGCGCCAACCTGGCCGGCATCGACGTTCGCTATGGAGCCGGCGTCACCGGCATGGATAGGGTCGGCGCGCTCTGGCGGCTGTGGGACGCCGAGGAGCGGCTGATCGCCGAAGCACCCACCGTGGTCCTGGCCAACGGTATCGACACGCCGCGCCTGTTGCCGCAATTCACGCCAATGCTGCCCGTGCGGATCGGGCGCGGCCTGGTGTCGCATCTACCGGAATGTGCCGTGCCCGCGTTCAACATCGTCGCCACGCGCAACGGCTACGTCACCCCCGCCATTGACGGCATCCATTACGCCGGTGCCACGTTGGGCGCCGATGACCACGACCCGGCGCCGCGCCGGGACGACCACATCGAGAACCTGCTGCGGCTCGACGCCATCCTGCCGGGCTATGGCCGAGGCCTCGACCCAGGGCAACTGGATGGCCGGGTTGGCTTTCGGCCCATGTCGCCCGACCGGCTGCCCATGGTCGGTCCGCTTGCGGCCTCGGACGGCCTCTGGGTCATCAATGGCTTCGGCGCACGTGGCCTGGTGTGGGCTTCGCTGTGCGGCGAACTGCTGGCGGCACAGGTTGCCGGCGATCCGCTGCCGCTGGAAACCGACTTGTGCCAAGCCCTGACACCGTCGCGTTTTGACGACAAACGCGGCCGCACCGGCAAAGTGTAAGAATTCATTGCATCGGTCGGCCGGCGCCTGGGCTGAACGTTAATTGGCGGAGAATCGAACCAACGAGCCAACGAACCAACCGCCAGCCGAGGAACACAATGGATAGCACTTCGACCAAACTTCATCCCCTGCTCGCTGTAGCCGCCGTTTCGGTCACCGCGGCGTCGCTGGCCGCCATCGGCTTCCTGACCGGCCTGCTGCCCGGCTCCGGCACGCAGAAGTCACCGAAGGTCGAGGAGCCGGCACCGGTCGTCGCCTTGGCGGCCACGCCGGCACCGACCATTGCCGTGCCGGTGGCGGAGCCGCCGCCTGCCCAGATCGAAAAGACACCGGAGCCGATTCCGGCGAAGAAGCCCGTGACCAAGCCCATCGTCAGGCACAGCAAGCCCGTCTTGGCCGCCAAGCCGGTGGCTCACACCGCGACCGGCGGCACCGCCGTGCCGCCGCCCGTGCCCACAGCGCAGAACCTGCCCCCCGTACCCCCGGACTACCGCCCGGCCTCGGCTTCGCTGCCGCCAGTGCCGCCGGTGCCGCCGACTTGCAGGGAGTGCGGCACCATCGAGTCGGTGCGCGAAATCGCGGTGCAACCGACCCAGGGACCCGGTATCGGCGCCGTTGCCGGCGGCATCCTGGGTGGCGTGCTCGGCCACCAGGTGGGCAGCGGACGGGGCAACGACGCGGCCACCGTGCTGGGCGCGATCGGCGGGGCCGTCGCCGGCCACCAGATTGAAAGGACCCAACGCAAGACCGTTCGCTATGAAGTCGCCGTGCGCATGGACGATGGCACGACGCAGACGCTCAGTGCCGAAAACGCGCCAGCCTGGCGTGGCGGCGAGCGGGTCAAGGTTGTCAACGGCGTGGTCATGCCGATGATCTGAGCGGCCGCCCTCCCTGGCCGCCGGGGCCGCCGCGGGTTCCTCCCTCCCGTGGCGGCTTTTTTTTGCCCGGCTGTTCTGTTTGCCACCGGTATGTTGAGCGACTATGATCCTAAGTGATGGCTAGCCACGGTCGTCGAACGCAGAGTACTCATACCGGACTCATACGCATCGAACCGGCGGCCGCGACAATAAAGAAAGATGGCAATGGCGTCTCACGATCCAAGCAAGCGGCCCGCGCCCCGTTCCGCGGCGCCCGGACCATGCGATCACCTGATCGAGGAAAACGAGATGGCCCGGGTCACCCTCGCCTCCATCGGCGAAGCGGTGATAGCCACCGACGCAAACGGGTGCATCACGAGCATCAACGCGGAGGGTGAGCGACTGACCGGCTGGACCAGCCGTGAGGCTATGCGGTTGCCACTGGACAACGTTCTGCGCTTTGTCGATCTGCAAAGCCGCCAACCTGTCGAGTGTCCAGCCGCGATCGCCATCCGCGAGAACCGTCGCCTGCGGCTCGATGGTGATGTCTTGCTGATCACCCGCGACGGCAGGGAATTCATCGTCGAATCCTCCGCGGCCCCTATTCGCGATGGGGGCACAAAACCGCTCGGCGCCGTGCTGATCTGCCGCGACGTTTCGGACAACCGCAACCTGCAGCAGCGCGTCGCGTGGCAGGCGGCCCACGACTCGCTGACCCATCTGCCCAACCGCAGCCTGCTTACCGACCGGCTGCGGCAAGCCATCGCCCAGGCGGAGCGGCAGCACACTTTGCTGGCGGTCTGCTATTTGGACCTCGACGGTTTCAAGCCGATCAACGATCACCATGGCCACGAAGTCGGCGATCGGGTGCTGATTCGCGTCGCCGAACGGCTGACCGCCTTGATCCGCGGCTCGGACACGGTGGCGCGCATCGGCGGCGACGAGTTCGTCATGTTGCTGACCGGCGCCCACACCCTGATGGACTTCGAGCCGGTGCTGGAGCGACTACTGGTGGAAGTGGGGATACCCTACCGGATCGACGATCTCAGGCTGAAGGTTTCCGCCAGCATCGGCGTCGCCATTTATCCGCTCGACGATGCCGATCCCGACACGATCCTGCGCCATGCCGACCAGGCCATGTACCAGGCCAAGCAGACGGGGCGCAACCGCTACCTGCTCTTCGACGCCGAACACGACCGCAAGCTGGGCCAGCATCGCGAAGAACTGGGCAGGTTGCGCCTGGCGTTGACGGCGCGGGAATTCCGGCTTCACTATCAGCCAAAGGTCAACATCCGGACCGGTCGCGTCATCGGCGCCGAAGCGCTGATCCGCTGGCAGCACCCCGAGCGCGGCCTGGTTTCGCCCGGTGAATTCCTGCCCATCGTCGTCAATACGGACATGACCGAATCGATCGACAACTGGGTCATCGGCGAGGCGCTGCGACAAATGGCTGAATGGTCGGCGCAAGGCGTGGCACTCCCCATCAGCGTCAACATTTCACCGGATAACCTCCAGCGTCCGGATTTCGTCGCGCGGCTGGCCGCCTGCCTCGCCGCGCACCCCCAAGTGTCGCCATCATGGCTCGAACTGGAGGTGGTCGAATCGGCCGCCATCGACGACCTGGAGCATGTGCTGCAAGTCATCCATGCCTGCCACGATCTGGGCGTGACCTTCTCCCTCGATGATTTCGGTACCGGCTACTCCTGCCTGGCCTACCTGCGTCGTCTGCCCGTGGATAGCCTCAAGATCGACCAGACCTTCGTCCGCGACATGCTCGACGACAGCAACGACCTGGCCATCGTCGAGGGTGTGATCAGTCTGGCGCAGGTATTCCAGCACAGCGTCATTGCCGAAGGCGTCGAGACCAACGAGCACGCCGTCATGCTGATGCGGCTGGGCTGCGATCTGGTGCAGGGCTTCGGCATCGCCCGGCCGATGCCGGCCGAGGCCATTCCCGCCTGGGTGCGCCAGTTCGCCCCGGACCCGAACTGGTCGCTCTGGGCGGATGCCCACTGGGAGTTGTCGAACTTCCCGCTGCTGGTGGCCCAGTACGACCACGTCCGCTGGGTCAGACGCGTGGTGATGGCGATCGACCATCCGGTCAGCCACCTGAAGGAAAACGAAATAGCCGACAAGCACGCCTGCCGGTTCGGCCACTGGTACGACCATCACGGCCAGCAACACTACAGCCACCTGCCGGAATTCAAGGACATCGACGCCATTCACAGCCGGGTGCACGAAATCGGCAGTCGCATCGTCGGTCTGCACAACCGTGGCCAGACCAAGGCGGCGAGCAAGCTGTCGCCGGAACTGCTTGGCCTCAAGGACCAGATCCTGGAGCAACTCCAGAGGTTACAGGTGGCGGTCACCGGCCGCCAGGCCGCTCAGAGGTAACGATCCAGCCGACGCAATACCTCGTCGCGACCGAGCACCTCCAGCACGGCGTCGATCGACGGCGACTGCGGCTGGCCAAGCAGCGCGACGCGCAACGGCACCGCCACTTGCGGCATCTTGAGACCACAAACCGTCAGGGTTTCCTTCATTGCCGCGCTGAGGGCCGACTTCTCCCACGCACAGGCCGACAATCGATCGCGCAGCGCTCGCAACGCAGCTCGCGCGGCATCGGTGAGATGCGTCGCAACCAGTTCCACCGACGGATGCACGACCACGCAGAACGGCTCCAGGGCATCGGCGAGTTCGTTGAGGTTGCCAACCCGATCCTTGTACAGCGCCACCAGCCGCTCCAGCGGGGGGCCAACCTCCGGGTCCACACCTCGCCGCCCCAGGCGCCGTGCCGCTTCCCCCGCCAGGCGGGCGTCGTCGGCCTGTTTCAGATAGTGGGCATTCAGCCAGTTCAGCTTTTCGGTGTTGAACTGCGCCGCGGATGAGGTGATGTGATCGAGGTCGAACCACTGGACGAACTGGTCCATGGTAAACACCTCCTCGTCGCCATGCGACCAGCCAAGGCGTGCCAGGTAGTTGAGGACCGCTTCGGGCAGGTAGCCATCGTCGTCGTACTGCATGACCGACACGGCACCGTGGCGCTTGGATAGCTTGGTGCCGTCATCGCCGAGAATCATCGACAAGTGGCCGTAGTTCGGCACCGGAGCGCCGAGCGCCCGCAAGAGGTTGATCTGGCGTGGCGTGTTGTTCACATGGTCATCGCCACGAATCACATGGGTGATACCCATGTCGCGGTCGTCCACCACGACGCAGAAGTTGTAGGTCGGCGTGCCGTCGGCGCGGGCGATGATGAAGTCGTCCAATTCGGCATTGGCGATTTCGATGCGCCCCTTGACCTGGTCATCCCAGACGACAACACCATCGACGGGATTGCGAAAGCGCACCACCGGAGCCATGCCAACCGGCGGCGCGGGCAGCGTCTTCCCGGACTCGGGCCGCCAGCGGCCGTCATAGCGGGGTTTCTCCTTGCGCGCCATCTGCGCCTCGCGCAGGCGCTCCAGTTCCTCCGGCGCCATGTAGCAATGGTAGGCCGTGCCGGCGGCGAGCATCTGACGAACCACTTCCTTGTAGCGATCCATCCGTTGCATCTGGTAGAAAGGCCCCTCGTCATGCGCGAGGCCCAGCCAGGCCATGCCATCGAGGATCGCCTGCACGGCTTCCGGCGTCGACCGGGCCACATCGGTATCCTCGATGCGCAGGATGAAGGTGCCGCCATGCCGACGCGCATAGGCCCAGGCAAACAAGGCCGTGCGGGCGCCGCCAATGTGAAGATAACCGGTGGGACTGGGAGCAAAGCGGGTACGAACAGTCATAAGGTGGCTGCCATCGGACAAAGCGCGCATTCTACCGGCTCGCGTTTGACCGGCCGCCGCCGATTGTGGTTAAATGCGCGCCTCCGCAGGACGGGCGGTTAGCTCAGCGGTAGAGCACTGCCTTCACACGGCAGGGGTCACTGGTTCGAAACCAGTACCGCCCACCAAAGTTCGCCATGCCAGGGCGTACGCGTCAAGGCCACCCCCTCGGGTGGCTTTTTTCATTCCGTATCCGGAGCTCTGCCCATGTGGTTTCGCAATCTGCAAATCTACCGCCTCGGCGATGACTGGAAGTGGGACGCCGCACGGCTGAGTGAGAAGCTGGCGCAAGCCGGTTTTCAGGCTTGCGGCGCTTTCGACATGCAGTCGCGAGGTTGGGTGCCGCCGCGCGGCGAGGAAGGCGAGTTGCTCGTGGCGGTCAATCGCCAGTGGCTGATTGCCCTCGGCGTGGAACAGAAACTGCTGCCCGCCGCGGTCATCCGTCAATACACCCAGGCGCGCGTCGCCGAACTCGAAGCCAAGCAGGGCTTCAAGGCGGGACGGGCCCAGGAGCGAGATCTGCGCGAGCAGGTGACGGCCGAATTGCTGCCACGGGCCTTCGTCAAGCGCCGGCTTGTCTACGTCTGGATCGACCCCATCAACCGCTGGCTGGTCGTCGACGCCGCCAGTCCGACCAAAGCGGAAGAGGTGCTTGAACACCTGAAGGGCACCCTCGACGATCTGCCGCTCAAGCTCTTGCGCACCCGTACCGCGCCGGGAACGGCGATGACCGGTTGGCTGGCCGGCAACGAGGCGCCGGTGGGGTTTTCCATCGACCGCGATTGCGAACTGAGTGCCGCCGGCGAGGACAAGGCGGTGGTCCGCTATGTGCGCCACCCCCTCGACGGTGAAGAAATCGGCCGTCACATCGCCGCCGGCAAGGCGGTCACCCGCCTGGCCATGACGTGGCGCGACCGTATTTCGTTCGTGCTGACAGAACAGTTGCAGGTCAAGCGTCTTGCGTTTCTTGACATTCTCAAGGAGGAGGCCGAACGGCAGGTGGAAGGTGGCGGCGAGCTGTTCGAGGCCGACTTTGCCTTGATGAGCGGCGAACTTGCGTCCTTGATGGCCGACCTTGCGGCGACGCTGGATGGCGAAGCCGAATAGGCGCCCGAAGCGGCACCGGCAACAGCTGAAAAGTCGCGCCCGAAATGCAAAAGGCCCGCGCTCGGCGGGCCTTTAACGCAACCGGAACTGTGCGCGATTACTTCTTCTTGGCGGCCTTCTTGCCGGCAACGGCGGCCTTGAAGGCGGCGCCGGCGGTGAATCGCGGCACGGTGGTGGCCGCAATCTTCAGCTTTTCGCCAGTCTTGGGATTCACGCCGGTGCGAGCGGCACGCTTGGCGGACTTGAAAGTGCCGAAGCCGACCAGGGTAACGGTATCGCCCTTGGAAACGGCCTTGACGACGGCACCAATCATGGAGGAGAGAGCCTTTTCGGCGGCGGCCTTGCTGATGGCAGCTTCCTTGGCGGCAACTTCGATCAATTCGGACTTATTCACGCGGGTACCTCCTTCAGGTTGATCGGTAGAAATTTTATGGGCATGCAGCGGAAAAGATTGTACTGACTATTCGAGGGGCATCAAGCCCTTTTGCAAGGGGCTTAACAAAATTTTCTCTATGCGATGCCCCTTCTGATGCGGATCCAACACCCACCCCCCGCGTCGACGTCCATCGCGCCCCCTCCCGAGCTCGCCACTGCGCTGGAAAAGCTTGACAGCAGTCAAGGATTTTCGCCACCCAGGCGAGGAAAGTGGCGGCCAAGCGCGCATGTGTGCCGCTTCTTTCCAATCCTAAAGGGGGATGTATGAAGAAATCGTACTGGATCGTTGGTGCCATGGCTGTAGCGGCAATGCCCTTGTCCATCGCTCAGGCTTTTGCCCAGGATGCGGCGCCCACCATGACCGCCGACGAGAAGGCCCAGGCCAAGAAGATCTACTTCGAGCGCTGCGCTGGCTGCCACGGCGTGCTGCGCAAGGGTGCCACCGGCAAGAACCTGGAGCCGCATTGGAGCAAGAAGCTGCCCGACGGCAGCATGCAGGAAGGCGGCACACTGAAGCTTGGCCAGAACCGGCTCGAAAAGATCATGGCCTACGGTACCGAAGGCGGCATGGTGAACTTCAACGACATCCTGTCGAAGGAAGAGATCACCCTGATGGCCAAGTACATCATGAACACACCGGATGTGCCGCCGGAGTACAGCTTCAAGGAAACGATGGATTCCTGGAAGGTCATCGTGCCGGTCGACAAGCGTCCGACCAAGCAGATGAACAACCTCAACCTGAAGAACATCTTCTCGGTGACGCTGCGCGACACCGGTGAAGTGGCGCTGATCGACGGCGATACCAAGGACATCCGCAGCATCGTCAAGACCGGCTATGCGGTGCATATCTCCCGTCTGTCCAAGTCCGGCCGCTACGTTTACGTGATCGGCCGTGACGGCCGGCTGAGCCTGATCGACCTGTGGATGGAGAAACCCGCCGTGGTCGCCGAGCTCAAGATCGGTTTCGATGCCCGTTCGGTCGACACCTCCAAGTTCAAGGGCTTTGAGGACAAGTACGCCGTGGCCGGCTCCTACTGGCCGCCCCAGTACGTGATCATGGACGGCGACACGCTGAAGCCGCGCAAGGTGGTCAGCACCCGCGGCATGACCGTCGATGGCGAATATCACCCCGAGCCGCGCGTGGCCTCCATCGTGTCGTCCGAGATCAAGCCCGAGTGGGTTATCAACATCAAGGAAACCGGCCAGATCCTGCTGGTGGATTATTCCGACATCGAGAACCTGAAGACCACCACCATCGCGTCCGCCAAGTTCCTGCATGACGGCGGCTGGGATGCCACCAAGCGCTACTTCCTGGTGGCGGCCAACGCCTCCAACAAGATTGCCGCCGTCGACACCAAGCTGGGCAAGCTGGCCGCCTTGATCGACACCAAGAAGATCCCCCACCCGGGCCGCGGCGCAAACTTCGTGCATCCGCAGTACGGTCCGGTCTGGGCCACTGGCCACCTCGGCGCCGACGTGGTGACACTGATCAGCACACCGTCCGACGAATCCAAGTTCGCCCAATACAAGCAGTACAACTGGAAGGTCGTGCAGGAAATGAAGCACGTGCCGGGCAACCTGTTCGTCAAGACCCATCCGATCTCCAAGCACTTCTGGGCCGACTCGCCGCAGAATCCGGAAAAGGACCTGGCCGAATCCGTGGCAGTCTGGGACATGGCCGATCTGTCGAAGCCAAAGAAGATCATCAATGTGGCCAAGGACTCGGGATTGCCGGCCACCAAGGCGATCAAGCGCGCTGTCCATCCGGAATACAGCGCCGACGGCAAGGAAGTCTGGATCTCTCTGTGGGGTGGCAAGACGGACCAGTCGGCCATCGTGGTGTATGACGACGCGACCCTCGCCGTGAAGAAGGTGATCACCGATCCGAAGATGATCACCCCGACCGGCAAGTTCAACGTCTATAACACTCAGCACGACATCTACTAATTGGGGAACACGGGGCGGCTCAGGCCGCCCCGCTCGTTTTCACGATACCGGAGAACAAGTTATGGGACCGGGCAACAAGACCGGCTTTTGGGGTGCCTTGCGCAGTCCGAGTGCCAAGTATTCCTTGCTGACGCTCATTGCCGGCGGTTTCGTCGCCGGCATCCTGTTTTGGGGCGGGTTCAACACCGCCATGGAGGCCACCAACCAACTGGAATTCTGCGTCTCGTGCCATGAGATGCGCGACACGGTTTATCAGGAGTACCAGAAAACCGTGCACTTCAAGAACCGCACCGGCGTGCGGGCCGTCTGCTCCGATTGCCACGTACCGAAAGACTGGATCCACAAGATGCAGCGCAAGATCCAGGCGTCCGGCGAAGTCTGGGGCAAGATCATGGGCACCATCGACACCAAGGAGAAGTTCGAGGCCAAGCGCCTGGAACTCGCCACGCACGAGTGGGACCGCATGAAGGCCAGCGACTCGCGGGAATGCCGCAACTGCCACAGCTTCGACGGCATGAACCCCGAGAAGCAGCAGCCGCGCGCTCAGCAACCGCACTCCAAGGCCGTGGAGCGCAAACAAACCTGTATCGATTGTCACAAGGGCATCGCCCACCAGAAACCCAAGGGCATGAAGGATGACGACGAGGAGTAAGCAGTCTCGATTCGTGCCGAACCAAACCGACAAGACTCAAGGAGAAATCATGACCAAGCAGTATCTCAAGGCCACCGTCATCGCCATCAGTCTCGCCGCCATCAGCGGCGCCGCCCTCGCCGGCGCGCCGGCCGACTGGGGCAAGGTGCCGAGCCGTACCGTCACCGTCCTCTACCCCGGCGTATCGCCGGTCGAGTGGATTACCAACGGTACCGAGCACAGCGGCGCCCGCGGCCTCCGGGAGGGCGACAGTTGCGCCGCCTGCCACGAGAAAGAACTGGCCGACATGGGCAAGAAGATGGTCACCGGCCAAAAGCTCGAGCCCCATGTCATCAAGGGCAAGGCGGCGGCGATTCCCGTCACCGTGCAGGCCGCCCACGACGGCGCCAACCTCTACATGCGCTTTAGCTGGAAGCAGCCGGCCGGCGGCGGCGAGAAGATGGACGCCGACAACCAGGTCAAGCTGGCCTTCATGCTCGCCAATGACGGCATCATGGTCAAGTCGGGCAAGAAGGAAGTCGACATGTCCAACAAGGGCGGTTGCTGGGCGACCTGCCACCAGGACAGTCGTACCATGCCGGATGGCAAGGACGACAAGAAGACCAAGTATGTCACCGGCGCCAACCTGGCCGGCGGCATCTACTATGACTTGTTGCAATGGCAGAGCAAGAGCAACAAGGGTACGGACGGTTACGTCGCCGACAAGCGCGAAATGACCGGCGGCACCGCGCTGATCTCCGCCTCCGGCGAGAAGAAGGGCGATACCTGGACCGTGACGTTTGCCCGCAAGTTCGCCGGCGGTCAGGGCGATATCGCGCTGGCGGCGGGCAAGGTGGTCAACTTCGGCATGGCCATTCACGACGACCACACCAACGGTCGCTTCCATCAGGTTTCCATGGGCTACACCCTGGGCATCGACGCCAAGGCCGACATCACCGCCGCCAAGCAGTGATTCGACGGGTTTGTCTCCTGGCGGGGGCGGTCGGGATTTTTCTGGCCGTCCCCGTTTCTCATGCCGGCGACCCCGTCGTGGTGACCATCGCCGACTACAAGTTCTCGCCGGCCGAGTTGACCATCAAGGTCGGCACCACCGTCACCTGGACCAACCGGGAAAAGCGCACCAGCCATTCGGTCATGTTTCTTGGTCCCGGCGGCTTCGAATCGGACCGGCTCTTTCCCGACGAATCCTACTCGCGCACCTTCGACCGCGCGGGTCACTATCCCTACAGTTGCGGCCCCCATCCGGAGATGAAGGGAATCGTCGAGGTTGCCGAATAGCGCGTCCGCGACAGCCCTGATGGCGCCGCAAGGTCACGTTGTGCGGCTCCTCCGCAAGCCCCGGGGCCAATGTAAGGCGGCGCGGCAGCCGCGGCCGATTCGCGGTTGATTCGGGTCAAGGCGTCCAATCAGCGCATCGCCAATGCTTGCACCTATGAAATTGCCTCTGTCGGCCGCGTGTGGCCTGATCCTGATATCGGTGGCGACGATGCCCGCCGCCGAGCCCAGTCAGGCGCGTCAACAGGAGCTCTTGCATCTGGTACGCCAGGACTGCGGCTCCTGCCACGGCATGCGCCTGACCGGCGGCCTCGGCTTGCCACTGACTCCCGAGGCCCTGCGCGACAAGCCCGTCGAAGGCCTCGAAGCAACGGTATATTACGGGCGCCCCGGTACCGCCATGCCGCCCTGGAAAGGCATATTGAGCGAAGCCGAGGTTCGCTGGATTGTCCAGAAGTTGATGACAGGATTCCCGAACGAATGAAGACGCTCGCCGCCGCACTTGTCCCGTTGCTGCTCTTTCTGTCCGGTTGCGCCCCGGCACCCGCCTTGCGTGGCGACGATGGCCGTGCGGCGCCGCCGCGCGGCACGGGCGACCTCGGCATTGTCATCGAACGCGCCAGGGGCCGTGTCGCCATCGTCGATACCACCGCCCGGAGCGTTCTTGGCCGTGTCGACGGCCTGGGCGATCTGTCGCACGCCTCGGCGGTATTCTCCCGCGATGGCCGCCACGCCTACGTTTTTGGTCGTGACGGCGGCCTGACCAAGATCGACCTGCTGCTGGCGCGCATCGACAAGCGGGTCATGCAGGCTGGCAACAGCATCGGCGGCGCCATTTCCCAGGATGGCCGGCTGGTGGTAGCCCAGAACTACCAGCCCGGCGGCATCAAGGTGTTCGACAGCGCAACGCTCGAACTCCTTTCGGAGGTGCCCACCGGCTCGAAGGTCGTCGGCCTCGCCGACCTGCCGGGCCAGCGCTTCGGCTACGCGCTGTTCGACGCCGGCGAAATCTGGATCACGGATCTCTCCAATCCGCGCCAGCCGCGCACACAAAAATTCCCTGCCGGCCGCCAGCCCTACGACGGTCTGGCCACACCCGACGGCCGCCACTATCTGGCCGGCCTGTTTGGCGAAGACGGCATCAGCCTGCTCGACACCTGGCGCCTCGACCAGGGTACCCGGCGGATTCTCGACAACTACGGGCGCGGCGAAGAGAAGCTGCCAGTGTTCAAGATGCCACACCTGCGCGGCTGGGCCGTGGCCGGCAACCGCGCCTACCTGCCGGCGATCGGCCGCCACGAGGTGCTGGTCGTCGATACCACCACGTGGCGCGAGGTGGGTCGCGTCGCCGTCAAGGGGCAACCGGTATTCGTCATGGCGCGACCGGACGGCCGGCAGATCTGGGTCAATTTCGCCTTCCCGGACAACGGCTGGGTCCAGGTGATCGACACGCTTGGTGGCAAGGTCGAAAAGACGCTGGAGCCGGGCAAGGCGATCCTGCACATGGAATTCACGCCGCGCGGCGAGGAAGTCTGGCTGTCCGCCCGCGACGACAACACCGTCAGCGTCTACGACACCGCCAGCTTCACCCGCAAGGCGACGCTGCCCGCCGAAAGCCCCTCCGGTATATTCTTTACCTCCCGTGCCCACCGAATCGGCTTCTAGGATGGACGCCCCCTACTCGCCACTGGAATTCGCGCTGCTCAACGACTTTCAGCGTGACTTTCCGCTCGTCGCCGAGCCCTTCGCCGAGCTGGCGCGCCGCCTGGACTGCACACCTGAAGCGGTGCTCGCCACCGCCGAGAAGCTTCAGCGGCGCGGCGCCATCAGCCGCGTCGGCGCGGTGTTCGCGCCCTGGCGCATCGGCGTCAGCACCCTGGCCACCATCGCCGCCCTGCCGGATCGGCTGGAAGAAGTGGCGGGGCGTGTGTCGAGCCGGGTGGAAGTGAACCACAACTACCAGCGCGAACACCGCTTCAACCTCTGGTTCGTCGCCACGGCCGCCGACGAGGCCGCATTGACCGGCGTGCTCGACGGTATCGCCGCGGACACCGGGCGCCCGGTGCTTTCCCTGCCGCTGATCGAGCAGTACCACATCGACCTCGGCTTCGATCTCTGCAACGGCATCAAGGACCGGCCAACGGCGGGCAGTTTCGACCGCCGGCCGCTCACCGCCGCCGAACAGCGCCTGGTGGCGGTATTGCAGCCGGGGCTGCCCCTGGTGAGGCGACCGTTCGCCACTGTCGGCGCCCAGGCGGGAATCAGCGAGACCGAAGTACTGGACACGCTCGCCGGCTGGCTGGCGGCGGCCATTGTCAAGCGCTTCGGCGTGGTCGTCCGCCACCATGAACTCGGCTTCAAGGCCAACGCCATGGTGGTGTTCGACGTCCCCGATGAGGTGGTGGCCAAGACTGGCGCCCACTTGGCGCGGGAACAGGGCGTGACGCTCTGCTACCGTCGTCAGCGCCACTTGCCCGAATGGCCCTACAACCTCTACTGCATGGTGCATGGCCGGTCGCGAGAGGAAGTCATGCCGATCATCGAACGGCTGTGTCGAGTCGCCGGCCATCCTTGCGAAGTCCTGTTCAGCACCCGCCGCTTCAAGCAGCAGGGTGCCCGCTATTTCGATGGCCGCTGAATCCCGCGGTGTGGCCATCCAGGACGACATCGACCGGCGGATCATCAACGCTCTCCAGGGCGACTTCCCGCTGAGCGACGAGCCCTACCGAGAAGTTGCGGAGACGCTTGGCCTCACCGAAGCGGATCTGCTTGCCCGGCTCAAACGCATGCTGGACGGACGTACGCTGACCCGCTTCGGCCCCATGTTCCAGATCGAGCGGATGGGCGGCCGCTTCGTGCTCGCCGCGCTGCGGGTTCCGGAAGGCGATTTCGAACGCATCGCCGACCTCGTTAACGCCCTGCCCGAAGTGGCGCACAACTACCGGCGCGAGCACGACTACAACATGTGGTTCGTGCTGGCCACCGAACGACCCGAGGGCATCGCCGAGGCGATCGGCCGCATCGAGGCGGTCACCGGGCTGGCCGTCGCCGCTTTCCCCAAGGAGCGCGAGTACTTCGTGGAGATGAAGCTCCGTGCCTGACGCTGTCTTCGACGACAAGGATCGCCAACTGATCGTTGCCACCCAGGCGGGCCTGCCACTGGTGAGCCGTCCGTACGATCAGCTTGCCAACGAGCTCGGGCTGCCGGCGACGGAAGTCCGGCGGCGATTGGCGCGGATGCTGGAAACGGGCGTCATCCGTCGCATCGGCGCCGTGCCCAACCACTATGCCTTGGGCTACACGGCCAACGGGATGAGCGTCTGGGATGTCGCCGACGGGCAGGTGGATGCGCTCGGCGAAGCCGTCGGCCGACTCGAATGCGTGACCCACTGCTATCGCCGGCCGCGCCATCCGCCGGACTGGCCTTACAATCTGTTCGCGATGGTGCATGGCCGGAACCGCGATGAAGTGGGCGCGGGCCTGACCATCATCCGCCGTCTGCTCGGCGACGCCTGCCGAGCCAGCGACGTGCTCTACAGCAGTCGCATCCTGAAAAAAACCGGCCTGCGCCTAGCGGATTGAGATGTTCAGAATTTCACAGTTCATGCGCGAAATCGCCGCGCCGACTCCGCTGGAGCCACGCCGTTCGCCGCCCGGCCCGGTGGTCATCTGGAACCTGGTCCGCCGCTGCAATCTCACCTGCAAGCATTGCTATTCGATTTCCGCCGACAAGGATTTCGCCGGCGAACTGAGCACCGACGAGGTGTTCACGGTCATGGACGACCTGAAGCGCTTCAAGGTGCCCGGCCTGATCCTGTCCGGTGGCGAACCCTTGCTGCGCCCGGACATCTTCGACATCGCCCGGCGGGCGAAGGCGATGCGCTTCTTCACCGCCCTATCCTCCAACGGCACGCTGATCGACGAAGCGATGACCCGGCGCATCGCCGCCGAGAACTTCGACTATGTCGGCATCAGCCTCGACGGCCTGGAGGACATCCACGACCGCTTTCGCCGCAAGAAAGGCGCCTTCGCGGCGTCCCTGAAGGCGATCCGTCTGTGCCGCGACGCGGGCTTGAAGGTCGGCGTGCGTTTCACGCTGACGAGCGATAACTTCAGCGACTTCCCCGGACTGCTCAAGCTGGTCGAGGACGAGGGAATCCCCCGCTTCTATTTTTCCCACCTCAACTACGCCGGGCGGGGCAACAAGAACCGCAAGGACGACGCCCACCACCAGATGACGCGCCAGGCGATGGACCTGCTTTTCGACACCTGCTGGGGGCACCAGCAACGCGGCCTGGAGCGCGACTTCACCACCGGCAACAATGATGCCGACGGGGTCTACCTGCTGTTCTGGGCGCGGC
Source organism: Rhodocyclaceae bacterium (assembly GCA_044220545.1). Classification (GTDB taxonomy): domain Bacteria; phylum Pseudomonadota; class Gammaproteobacteria; order Burkholderiales; family Rhodocyclaceae; genus Fen-999. Next base: position 81,254 of record JBGAQX010000005.1, read on the forward strand.
GGAATTTCCCCGACCTCGAGGCGCACATCCGCGCCAAGCTCGAACAATGGGGTGGCAACTCCAGTGGCGTCAACGTCGCCAATATCGACAACCTCGGCAATGTCCACGCGGACACCATGTGGTGGCATCACACCCTGGGCAATGTCCGCGAGCGGCCTTTCTCGGCGATCTGGAACGACATCTCCGACCCCCTGATGGCCGGCCTCAAGCGCTCGCCGCGTGTCGTCGGCGGCCGTTGTGGCGTCTGTCGCCACTTTGCCATCTGCGGCGGCAACACGCGCGTTCGCGCCCACCAACTGACCGGCGACCCATGGACCGAAGATCCGGGCTGCTATCTGACCGACGACGAAATCGGAGCGAAGACATGAGATTTCCGTTCGCCATCGCGGCCATGCTGGCGGTCTCCGCCGCCATGGCCGAGCCGGCCAAGCTCTACCAGGAACATTGCGCCGCCTGCCATGGTCCGGACAGACTGGGCGTCACCGGTCCGGCGCTGTTGCCCGAGAGTCTGGAACGACTGAAGAAGCCCGACGCCATCAAGACCATCCGCGAGGGTCGCGCCGCCACCCAGATGCAGGGCTTCGCCGAGAAACTCGCCGCGCCCGAAATCGCCGCCCTGGCCGACTGGATCTATACACCGGTCGCACCCAAGCCGAACTGGACGGAGGCCGACATCCGCGCGTCCCGTGTCGTCAGCCACGCGCCGGGCAGCTTGCCGGCCAAACCGGCGCCAGTCTTCAAAGGCGTGGACATGATGAATCTCTTCATCGTCGTCGAGGTGGGCGACCATCATGTGACCGTGCTCGACGGTGACAAGCTGGAGCCGATCCATCGTTTCCCGAGCCGCTACGCGCTGCACGGCGGACCCAAGTTCACGTCCGACGGGCGCTACGTCTTCTTCGCCTCGCGCGACGGCTGGATCACCAAGTTCGACATCTGGAATCTGGCCGTGGTGGCCGAGATCCGCGCCGGCATCAACACCCGCAACGTGGCGGTTTCGGAGGATGGCCGGCATGTCGCCGTCGCCAACTACCTGCCGCACACGCTGGTGCTGCTCGATGGCGACTTCAATGTCCTCAAGGTCCATGCCGTCAAGGACAAGAATGGCAAGGAAAGCTCGCGCGTATCCGCCATCTACGACGCCGCGCCGCGCAAGAGCTTCGTCGCCGCGCTGAAGGACGTCCCGGAAGTCTGGGAAATCAGCTACGACGCCAAGGCCGAGGACATCCCGACCGGCATGATCCATGATTTCCAGTACAAGGAAGGCGCCTTCATCCCGGGCTATCTCAACCCACGCCGGACCTTCCTGTCGGAACCGCTGGACGACTTCTTCTTCACCCAGGACTACACGGAAGTGATGGGCGCCAGCCGGGACGCCGGCAAGGGGCAGGTCGTCAATCTGGACGTGCGCAAGAAGATCGCCGACCTGTCGCTGCCCGGCATGCCGCACCTCGGCTCCGGCATCACCTGGGAGTGGCAGGGCCGGCCGGTCATGGCCTCGCCCAATCTCAAGGAAGGCGTGGTCAGCGTCATCGACATGAAGGACTGGACGCTGGTCAAGGCCATTCCGACCCTTGGTCCCGGCTTTTTCATGCGCAGCCACGAAAAGTCGCCCTATGCCTGGACCGATTCGATGATGTCGAAGGCCAAGGACACGCTCCAGGTCATCGACAAGCGCAGCCTGGAAAAGGTGGCGGAGGTGAAAGTCCTGCCGGGCAAGACCCTGGCCCACATCGAATTTACCCGCGACGGCCGCCATGCCCTGGCCAGCCTCTGGGAACGCAAGGCCGACGGCGGCGCACTGATCGTCTTCGACGCCCAGACCTTCAAGGAGGTCAAGCGGATTCCGATGGACAAGCCAGTCGGCAAGTACAACCTGTACAACAAGATCACCCGCTCGGCCGGCACCTCCCACTAGGGCCAGCCCCGGCGGCAATATCCGATTCAGGCCGCGCCCCGGAAAACTGACAGAAGTTTGACTATCGTCAAGGATATCGAGGTGCCCAGAGAGGATATTCCTGCGACAAATTGTCGCATCGGTATGTGACAATGGGAGGGCCGGGGGAAACCAATTCTTGAACCCGGGTTACTGACCTAATGGGAGCTAAACGATGAAATTTTTCACCAAGCGGACGACCACGCTGCTACTGGCGGCGGGGTTGGGTCTTGGGGCGACGGCGGGGTGGAGTGCCGAATCGCTGCAAGACGTGATGAAGCGGCGGAACCTGAGCCAGCAGGACTTGCTGGCGGCGTCGAAGACGTACGTACCGACGGGCAAG
>JBGAQX010000006.1:0-119030 GCA_044220545.1 Rhodocyclaceae bacterium
CCTCGTCGGTGGGTGCGACGCTGGCCTTCCTGGTTTCACGTTTCCTGTTGCGCGACTGGGTGACGGCGCGCTTCGGCGAACGGCTGGCGGCCATCGACGCGGGTATCAAGCGCGAAGGCGCGTTTTATCTCTTCACGCTGCGGCTGGTGCCGATTTTCCCGTTCTTCGTCATCAACCTGCTGCTCGGCCTCACGGCCATGAAGGCGCGCACCTTCTACTGGGTCAGCCAGGTCGGCATGCTGGCCGGTACGCTGGTCTACGTGAATGCCGGCACGCAACTGGCGAAGATCGAGTCGCTGGCCGGCATCGTCTCGCCGGGGCTGCTGATCTCGTTTGGCCTGCTGGGCGTGTTTCCGCTGATCGCCAAGAAGATCGTCGCGGTGGTGCACGCGAACCAGGTCTATGCGCGCTGGACCCGGCCGGGGCGTTTCGACCGCAACCTGGTGGTCATCGGCGGCGGCAGCGCCGGGCTGGTGACGGCCTATATCGCGGCGGCGGTGAAGGCCAGGGTGACGCTGGTCGAAAAGCACAAGATGGGCGGCGATTGCCTCAACACCGGCTGCGTGCCCTCCAAGGCGCTGATCCGCTCGGCCAAGTTTCTCTCGCACACGCGGCGGGCGGCCGAGTTCGGCTGCCGGGCCAGCACGGCCGACTTCGACTTCGCCGAGGTGATGGAGCGGGTCCAGCGGGTGGTGCGCGCGGTGGAACCGCACGATTCCGTCGAGCGCTACACCGGGCTGGGCGTGGAGGTGATCGAAGGCACGGCGAAGATCGTCACACCCTGGGAGGTGGAGGTGACGCGCACGGGGGGTGCAACCGAGCGCCTGAGCACACGCGGCGTCGTCATTGCGGCGGGGGCGCGGCCTTTCGTGCCGCCGATTCCCGGCCTCGATCAGGTGGGCTACCTCACATCGGATACCGTGTGGAACCTGCGCGAGCTGCCCGGTCGCCTGGTGGTGCTGGGCGGCGGGCCGATCGGCTGCGAGCTGACGCAGACCTTCGCCCGGTTGGGTTCGAAGGTCACGCAGGTGGAGATGGCGCCGAGGATCATGATCCGCGAGGACGTGGAAGTGTCGGAACTGGTGACGCGGCGCTTCCGCGCCGAGGGCGTCGACGTGCTGGTGAACCACAAGGCCAAGCAGTTCGTGGTCGAGGGCGGCGAGAAGATACTGATTGCCGAGCACGAGGGCAGGGACGTCCGCATCCCCTTCGACGCCGTGCTGGTGGCGGTCGGCCGGGTTGCCAACCTCAAGGGCTACGGGCTGGAGGAGGTGGGCGTGGTCACCTCGCGCACCGTCGATACCAACGAGTTCCTGCAAACCAACTACCCGAACATCTATGCGGCGGGCGACGTCGCCGGTCCCTACCAGTTCACCCACACCGCCGCCCACCAGGCCTGGTACGCGGCGGTGAATGCGCTGTTCGATCCGTTCAAGAAGTTCAAGGCCGACTACCGGGTGATTCCCTGGTCCACCTTCGTCGAGCCGGAGGTCGCCCGCGTCGGCCTCAACGAGCAGGAAGCGAAGGAGAAGGGCGTGCCCTTCGAGGTGAGCCGCTACGAGCTCGACGACCTGGACCGCGCCATCGCCGACAGCGAGGCGCACGGCTTCGTCAAGGTGCTGACCGTGCCGGGCAAGGACAAGATCCTCGGCGTGACCATCGTCGGCGAGCATGCCGGCGACCTGATCGCCGAATACGTGCTGGCGATGAAGCAGGGCATCGGCCTGAACAAGATCCTCGGCACCATCCACATCTACCCGACCCTGGCCGAGGCCAACAAGTACGCGGCCGGCGTGTGGAAGAAGGCCCATGCGCCGGAGACGCTGCTGGCCTGGGTCGAACGCTTTCACACCTGGCGGAGGGGAACATGAAGATGAACAAACTACCGCTGGCCTTCGCCCTCCTGGCGCTGCCGGCCATTGGCGCCGAGCCGGTCTGGGTCGGCCGCTTTCCGGATTCGGGCGCGCTTCCGCCGCCCTGGCAGATCGAGCACCTGAACAAGGAGTTTGCGCCGACCCGCTATGGCCTGCGCGTCTGGGATGGCGTGCCCGCCGTCGAGGCCCACGCGGTGAAGAGCATGGCGCTGCTGGCGCGGCCAGTGGAGGTGGATTTGCAGCGCACGCCGATGCTGTGCTGGCGCTGGCGTGTCGACGCGCCGCTGAAGACGGCCGACATGACGCGCAAGTCGGGCGACGACTACGCCGCGCGCGTCTATCTGAGCTTCGAGGTGCCGCCCGAGACGCTGGGCCTGGGCACGCGCCTGGCGCTGAAGCTGGCGCGTTCGCTGCGCGGCAGCCAGGTGCCGGACGCGGCGGTGAACTACGTTTGGGACAACACGCATCCGGTCGGCACCGGGCAGGCCAACGCCTATACGGACCGGGCGCGCATGCTGGTGCTGCGCACGGGCGGCGCCGACGCCGGCAAGTGGGTGGCGGAGCGGCGTGACGTCGCGGCGGATTTTTCCAGCGCCTTCGGCCACGCGCCGCGCCGACTCACCGGCCTGGCGCTGGCCTCGGACACCGACAACACCGGCGAGGAAGCGCACGCCGGCTTCGCCGATTTCGCCTTCGTCGAACGCGAGGCGCCCTGTCCGGCCCGCTGAGCATGGCACCGTCGATCAGCATCATCGTGCCGGTCCTGGACGAGGCGGCCGAGATCGTCGTGGCGCTGACCGCCCTGCAAGCGCCGCGTGCCGGTGGCGCTGAGTTGATCGTTGTCGACGGCGGCAGCGGCGACGCCACCGTTGCCCTGGCGACACCGCTGGCCGACCGGGTCGTCGCGGCGCCGCGCGGCCGCGCCAGCCAGATGAACGCCGGCGCCGCGCTGGCAAAGGGTGCCGTGCTGCTGTTCCTGCATGCCGATACCCGCCTGCCGGACGACCCGCTGGCGCGCATCGCCGCCGGGCTGGGCGAGCGCGGCGTGTGGGGGCGGTTCGATGTGCGCATCGCCGGCCGCTCGGCCTGGCTGCCGATGGTGGCGGCACTGATGAACCGGCGCTCGCGCCTGACCGGCATCGCCACCGGCGACCAGGCCATGTTCGTCACCCGGCGGGCGTTCCGGGCGGTCGGCGGGTTCCCGGATATCCCGCTGATGGAGGACATCGCCCTGTCGCGGCGCCTGCTGAAGCTGGCGCGCCCGGCCTGTCTCGCCGCCAGGGTGACCACCTCGGGGCGCCGCTGGGAAAGCCAGGGCGTCTGGCGCACCATCCTGCGCATGTGGCGCCTGCGGCTGCGCTACTTCTTCGGCGCCGATCCGTGCCGGCTCGCCCGGGAGTACGGCTATGCCCCGCGCGATGGCTGATCCCGCCGAGCGCGTCGGCGTGGCCATCCTGGCGCGGGCGCCGATCCCCGGCCAGGCCAAGACCCGCCTGATCCCGGCCCTGGGCGCCGAGGGGGCGGCGAATCTGCAACGCTGGCTGCTGCAACGAACCGTGGCCATGGCGCTGGCGGCCGATGTCGGCCCGGTGACGCTCTGGTGCGCCGGCGATCCGCGCCACGCCGACTTCGCGCTCTGCCGCGCGTTCGGCTCGGTGACCCTGGGGCTACAGCCGGAGGGGGATCTCGGCCGGCGCATGAGCGAGGCCTTGCGCCAGTCGCCGACACCGGCCGGCACGCTGGTCATCGGCACCGACTGCCCGGCCCTGGGCGCGGCGCACCTGCGGGAGGCGGCGTCGCGGCTGGCCGATCACGATGCCGTGGTGCTGCCCGCCGAGGATGGCGGCTACGTGCTGATCGGCACCCGGAGTCCGCCGCCGGCGGTGTTCGACGAGGTGGAGTGGGGCACCGACCAGGTCATGGCCCAGACCCGGCGGCGGCTGACCGCCCTCGGTTGCCGGTGGAGCGAGCCGGCGACGCTTTGGGATGTCGATCGGCCCGCCGATCTCGAACGGCTGCTGGCCTTCTGTCCCGAGGCATTGAGCTTCGTGAAACAATATGAAAGGAGTCAATCACAGGGCCAGCAATGAACAAAGCAGACGATCCGTCCGGCGCGGACAGCCAATTCCTGGTCGACATGCGCCGGGACATGCTGCGCTTCGCCAGCTTGCAGTTGCGCGACGAGCAACTGGCCGAGGATGTGGTGCAGGAAGCCATCGTGGCGGCCCTGGACGGGCAGAAGGGTTTCGCTGGCCGCGCGGCGCTGAAGACCTGGGTGTTCGCGATCCTGCGCAACAAGATCGTCGACGCCATTCGCCTCCGCGCCAGGTCGATCAACTTTTCCGCGCTCTCTTCAGAAGAGGATGACATGGACCACGCCTTCGAGTCGCTGTTCAAGCCCAATGCGCACTGGCAACCCCAGGCGCAGCCGGTCGATTGGGGCAACCCGGAGGTGGCGCTGCGCCAGGAGCAGTTCTGGGCGGTATTCGAGGCCTGCCTCAATCACCTGCCGGCCAACACGGCGCGCGTGTTCATGATGCGGGAGTTTCTGGAGTTCGACACCGCCGAGGTTTGCAGCGAGCTCCGGATCAGCACCAGCAATTGCCATGTCATCCTGCACCGGGCACGGCACGGTTTGCGCCGTTGCCTGGAGCAGAGCTGGTTCACCGCGGGAGAGTCGTCATGCTGAGCTGCAAGGATGTGACCCACCTGGTGTCCGAGGCCCAGGACAGAAAGCTGGGCATCGCGGAACGAATGCAACTGGAGATGCACCTGGTGATCTGCAAGGGCTGCGCCAACTTCAGGAAGCAGATGGACTTTCTGCGCGCCGCCTGCCGGGGCTACGCCGACGCGGTGGCGCGCGACGACGGCCGCCCGGAATAGCGCGGCGTATCGCCCGGCTACTCGTAGCGCAGTGCCACGATCGGATCGAGCCGCGCCGCCCGGCGCGCCGGCACGTAGCCGAAGATGATGCCGATGGCGCCCGAGAACACCAGTGCCAGCAGATTGATGCCCGGGTTGAACAGGAAGGGCATGTTCATCACACCGGTGAGCACGACACAGGCGCCGAACGCCAGCACGGTGCCGGCCAGCCCGCCCAGCGCCGACAGCACCACGGCCTCGATCAGGAACTGCAACAGCACCTCGTGTTCCAGCGCGCCGATGGCCAGCCGGATGCCGATCTCGCGCGTCCGCTCGGTGACCGAGACCAGCATGATGTTCATGATGCCGATGCCGCCGACCAGCAGGCTCACCGCCGCCACGGCGCCCAGCAGCCCGGTCATGGTGCGGATGGTGCCGGAAAGCGTTTCGGCGATCTGCTTGGTGTCCATGACGTGGAAGTTGTCGTCCTCGCTTTCGGCGAGCTTGCGCCGCTCGCGCATCAGGCGCCGCACCTGCTCCATCACCGGGCCGGTGTTCGCCCCGTCGCGCATCGACAGCATGATGGTCGATACGTCCTGGTTGCCGCTCAGGCGCCGCTGCACGGTCCGCACCGGCATCAGCACCACATCGTCCTGATCCTGGCCCATCGCGCCCTGACCCTTGGCCGCCAGCAGGCCGATCACTTCGCAGGCGAAGTTCTTGACGCGCAGCTCGCCGCCCAGCGGCGAGCCGCCGCCGAACAACTGCCTCTTCACCGTCGCGCCGATCACGCAGACGGCCTTGCCGGTTGCCTGCTCGTCGCCCTCGAACTCGCGCCCGGCGGCGATCTTCCAGTTGCCGGCGAGAAAATAGGCGTTGGTGGTGCCGCTCACCTGCGACTGCCAGTTGCGGCCGCCGGCCACCAGAGTCACGCGGCTGCCGACCACCGGCGCCACCGCCCGCAGCGACGCCACCTGGGCCTGCAGCGCCTCGACATCGGCCAGGCGGAAATTGGGCGCGCCGGCACTGTCGCGGCCGGGGCCGAGCTGTTGGCCCGGGCGCAGGATCAGCAGGTTGCTGCCGAGGCTCGAGATCTGGTCCGCGACCATGCGCGTCGCGCCGTTGCCCAGCGTCACCATGGTCACCACGGCGGCGACGCCGATGACGATGCCCAGCACCGTCAGGAACGAGCGCATCAGGTTGCGTCGAATCGCACGCAGGGCCAGCAGCAGCGCGTTGAGCAGCATCTGGTTCATGGCGCGACCCCGCGGCGGGCATCGCTCTCGACCTTGCCGTCGACGAAGCGCACCGTGCGCCCGGCGTACTCGGCCATGTCCGGCTCATGGGTGACCATGATGACGGTGATGCCCTGGTCGCGATTGAGGCTGCCCAGGAGCTCCATGATCTCGCGACCGCGCTGGGTGTCGAGGTTGCCGGTCGGCTCGTCGGCAAGCAGGACCAGCGGGCGGGTGGCGATGGCGCGGGCAATGGCGACGCGCTGCTGCTGGCCGCCGGACAACTCGCCCGGCGTGTGGTGCTCCCAGCCCTCGAGGCCCACCTGCGCCAGCGCCGCGCGCGAAGCCCGGTGACGATCGGCGGCATTCGCGCCGCGATAGAGCAGCGGCAGCTCGACGTTTTCCTGCGCCGACGTGCGCGCCAGCAGATTGAAACCCTGGAAGACGAAGCCCAGATAGTGACGGCGCAAGAGCGCGCGCTGGTTGCGTGTCAGCGCATCGACCCGGATGTCGCGAAACAGGTACTCCCCCGAGGTCGGCCCGTCGAGACAGCCGAGGATGTTGAGCGCCGTGGACTTGCCGGAACCGCTCGGCCCCATGATGGCGACGAACTCGCCCTGGCCGATGTCGAGATCGACGCCGTCGAGCGCCCGCACGGCCGCCGCTCCCTCGCCGTAGGTCTTGCCGACCTGGCGCAGCGAGATCAGCGGCGCCGGCACGCCGGCGTCCGTCACGGCCTGGCTTCCTGGTAGTCGACGATCACCGCCATGCCCGCCTTCAGCTCGCCGCCGGTGATCTCGGTGTGCTGGCCGTTGCTGGGCCCGGTCCGGACCGGAATCGCCACCGGCTGTTCGTCGCGCAGCACCCAGACCTGCGCGCCGTCCGACTTTGCCGCCTGGCTCCGGTTCCTTGGCATCGGCGGCCGCGGCAGGAGCCGCGAGACGATACCACCGCTCGGCGGCTGGTCGACCGCGGGCGGCGTGAAGCGCAGCGCGCCGTTGGGTACCAGCACCACGTTCTCGCGGTTGGCGGTGACGATGCGCGCGGTCGCCGTCATGCCGGGTCGCAGGGCGAGGTCCTGGTTGGCGACCTCGAGCACCGTCTTGTAGGTCACGACGTTGTCGGTGATGGTCGAACCCACGCCGACGCGCCTTATCTTCGCCGGGAACGCGCGCCCCGGCCACGCCGAAACGGAGAACGACGCGCTCTGGCCGAGTTGCACGCCGCTGACGTCGGCCTCGTCGACCTTCACTTGCAATTCCATCTTGGTCAGGTCTTCGGCGATCGAGAACAGCACCGGCGTCGTCATCGCCGCGACCACGGTCTGGCCGGGTTCCACCTTGCGCGTCAGCACCACGCCGTTGATCGGTGCCCGGATCGTGGCCTTGCGGATGTTCGTCTCGTCGGACTTGAGCGTGGCGCGCGCCTGGACCACGGTGGCACGCGCGCTCGCCTCGTTGGCGATGGCGCGCCGCAGCGCCGCCTCCGCCGCTTCCAGTTCGGTTTTCGCGGGCACCTTGCCGCCCGAGAGTTCGGCGACGTGGCGCAGGCGGTCGAGGCTGGCGCGCGACTCGGCGACGGTTGCCTCCGTCTGCGCGACGGTCGCCTCGGCGGCGGTGACGGCGGCGCGCGACTTGGCCACCGCGTCATCGAGCTTGGCCGTGTCGAGCCGCGCGAGCACCTGGCCCGTGGCGACGCGATCGTTCTCGTCGACCAGCACCGCCTCGAGCGTGCCGGACAGCTCGCTGCCGACATCGACCGAGCGCGTCGGTTGCAGCGTGCCGCTGGCGGAAACGGTCACGCGCAGGTTGCCGACGACCACCTCCTCGGTGACGAACCGGCCCCGTGGGGTCTGGTCGCCCGACCAGAGCAGCGCGGCCAGGCCGACGGCGAGCGCGCCACCGAGCAGTGCCAGCCAGCGCCAGCGCCTGGCGAGAAAGCCGGAGTCGCCGGTCTTCAGGAGCTCCGGCATCGAGGTGCGGGTGTCGTTCATGATGTTGGTGCCTCTTCACTATGTGCCTCGTTGCGCCAGCCGCCACCAAGCGCCTTGTAGAGCTTGACGACGGCGGCAAGCAAATCGCCCTCGGCCGAGGCAAGTCCGTCTTCGGCCGTCAGGCGCGTGCGGTCCGTGTCGAGCACCTTCTGGAAATCGATCGCACCGGCCTGATAGAGGGCGCTCGCCAATTGCGCCGCGTTGCGCGCCGCCTCCGCCGCGCGGCGGCGGGTAGCCACCCGCTCGCGGCCGGCGGCGTAGGCGACGAGCGCATTCTCGACATCCCGCAGCGCCGTCAGGATGCTCTTCTCGTAGGCGACGAGCGCCTGCTCCCGCACGGCATCCTGCGCTTCGACGCGGGCCCGGATGCGGCCGCCGTCGAACAGGGTGCCGGCAAGCCCGCCGGCAAGAGAGCGCGCCAACGCGTCGCCACCGCCGAGCGCCGCCACGCTGAAGGCCTTCCAGCCCAATGAACCGGTGAGCGTCAGGCTCGGATAGCGCGCCGCCCGCTGCTCGGCTGTTCTGGCGATCTCGGCCCGCAGCGTCAGTTCCGCCGCATGAACATCCGGCCGCTGACGCAGCGTGTCGGCGGGAATGCCGGTGGCGATGTCGTCCGGCGCCATGGGTAGCGGCTTCGCATCCCGCAGCGCCGTGTGAAGCGCGCCCGGCGCCTGGCCGGTCAGGAATGCCAGCGCGTGTTCCGCTTCGGCCCGCCCGACCTCCAGCGAGGGAACCGAGGCCCGGCTCTGTTCGAGGTTGGTGCGCGCCTGTTCGACCTCGAGCGTTGTCGCCAGCCCGGCCTGCTGGCGCCATTCGGTGATCCGCAGCGTCTCGGCCTGACTCTCGGCATTGGCGCGGGCGATGGCCAGGCGCTGCTGGTAGGCACGCAGGCTGACGTAATTGAGCGCGACTTCCGCCGCCAGTGATACGCGCGTCGACTCCAATGTCGCCGCGCTGGCGGCGGCGTCCGCCGCCGCGGCGCTGGCGCCGTCACGCAAGCCGCCGAAAATGGAAGGTTCCCAACTGGCATCGAAACCCGCCGCGTACAGTCTGTGCGATGTGCCGTCGCCGCCGGCTTCGGTGCCGGTGCGCGAGCGGGTCGCGGACGCCGATGCGCCCAGGCTGGGAAGCAGGTTGGCATTGGCCAGGTCGCGGCCGGCCCGGGCCTGGCGCAAGCGCGCCTGGGCGGATTTCAGGTCGGGCGCCGCCACCATGGCCTCGGCGATCAACCGGTCCAGCGGCGGATCTCCCAGCCGCCGCCACCACGTCACCAGATCCGTCGTCGCGGCGATCGGCTCGCTTGCGGTCCCGGTCGCGGACCATGTCGCGGGTATGGCGACGCGGGTTGCCGGATAGTCGGGGTCGGCGCGTGAAGGGAGTCGCGCGCAACCGACGGCCAGGAGCGCCAGGGCGACGATGACGCGCCCCAGTCGCGATGGCGGGAAGCCGCCCGCGCGGATCGACGTCGCCGGTTCGCGCCGAATGTTCATCAGAGAGTCCTTGCCGATGGTTGCGTGACAACATGATATGGGCGCAATATCTTTCCGGAAAGATAATTTACAGGAACTTACAAATGGCCCAACCGGCGGTGACCCGGCGTGGCGAGAGCGACCCACTGGAAATGCACCGGCTCAATTGGCCGGAGTCGGTGGACCTTGAAACAACGGCGTTGGTGTTCGCTTTGAATCGAGCGCACGAGGCCGCGCGATCCCACGCCAAGGCCGTGTGGGCGCGTCATGGCCTGACGCCGGCGGAATTCGATGTTCTGGCCACGCTGCGCCGCTCGCCGCCACCCTGTGAACTGACGCCATCGAAGCTTCGCGCCTCGCTGGTGATTACTTCCGGGGGCCTGACGAAGGTCATGCGCCAACTGGAGGCCAGGAAGCTCGTGGCGCGATCGCAACAGCGGTTGGACCAGCGCGTCAAGCCGGTGAAACTCAGCCCGTCGGGCAAGCGGCTGGTGGAAAAGGCGATGGCGGAACTGGTATCCGTTTCTCGAACCGCGATCGGCTCGGCAATGAAGAATCGGGATATCGCCACCTTGACGCGGCTGCTCGACATGCTGGCCGGCGGAGTTGGCGCCGGCCGCCACGCTTAGCCGAGAGTGGCGCGGCAGCCCGGATCTTTACACGCCTTTACGCGGGTTAACCCCGTCTAACCCCGCTGGAACCGAGAATCACCGCCATCGTCGCAGGCTGGAAGTTGCGGCGCTGGGGAGTCGCCCCGGTTGGGGCGGCGGCCCCATCGGGGTGAGGAGACTCGGCCAAACGGGCGATCCCTTGCCGAACAGCGACCACCGAGAGAGCACGAGGAGCGGCCACCGCCGTCTCTCGACGCCGTGGCGGATTCTCGAACGAGCGTCCGCCGCTCGGCAAACATGAGGAAGACCCGTGAAACCCAGATTTCTGCTGCCTATCGTGCTACTGATCGCCATGCTCCAGGGATGCGGAGGCGGCGGTGGCAGTGGCGACGACGAGAAGTCCACCAGCGCCGTGCGACTGATCAATGCCACCACCGAATACGCCAGCCTGGATGGCTATGTCTCCGACACCAAGGTCATGTCGGCGGTCACGTCGTTTGCCGCCAGCGGCTATGTGTCGCCCGATGCCGGCAGCAACACCTTCAAGCTGAAAGCCACCGGCTCCAGCACCTCGTCCGCCCAGACCACCGTGACGCTGACCCAGGACACCTACTATTCCCTGCTTGCCTATGTCTCCGGTGACACGCTGCAAATCCTGACCATGACCGAGGCCGAATCCGCGCCGGCGTCGGGCTACGCGAAGCTGAAGACCCTGAACGCCTCGGCCGAGGCCGGCGCCGTTGACGTCTATCTGACCGGAGTCGCCGAGGACATCGCCAACGCCACGGCCATCGCGGCCAGCGTCAGCGGCACGTCGGGCGCGTTCGTGGACGTGGGCGCCGGAACCTACCGCGTTCGGGTGACGGGCGCTGGCGACAAGAGCGATATCCGTCTCGACATTCCGTCGGTGAGCATCGGCGACCAGAAGGTGTTGAACCTGCTGCTGACGACGACCGGCGGCGGGGTGCTGGTGCATGGCACCCTGATCACCCAGCAGGGCACGGTGACCGCCTACAAGAACACGGCGGCCCGCGTGCGCCTGGTGGCGGACGTCGCGGCGACCGGCACGGTCACCGCCAGTGCCAACGGGGTGTCGCTGGCCGCCAGCCTGAAGTCGCCGGTGGTCGGGTCGTATGCGCTGGTCACGGCCGGGAGCTTGTCCATGACGGCCAGCGTCAACGGCGCCACCGTCGCGGTACCGGAACTGACGGCAACGGCTGGCGATGACCTGACCCTGCTGGTGATGGGCGATGCCGCGGCGCCGACTTTCGCCCTGATCAGCGACAACAACCGTCCGGCGTCGAGCGGCTACGCCAAGGTGCGTCTCCTCAATGGCGTGAACGGATCGACCGGTCCGATCACCATGACCATCGACTACGGCGCGGTGGCCAGCAATGTCGCGTCGGGCGGCGCCTCCACCGCGACCAGCGTCAGCAGCGGCACCGGCTACCGGGTCGAGGCGACGTCATCGGCATCGAGCGCATCCCTGTTCGTGCAAAGCGACGTCAGCCTTCAGACCGGCAAGGTCTACACCCTGTTCATGCTTGGCGACGACGGCGCACCGGTTGGCATACTCCGGCGCGATCGCTAAGTACGAGTACGCCGAATGGCGCATGGCTCCGCCGCACGGGCGGGGCCATGCGGTACCTCGAGTACCGAACGATGAACCCTGTCTGTCCTTGTCCCTTCGCATTCCATCCTCGAATTCCGCCCGTATCCAGCAATTGTCCGCTCAACCGCTCCTCGAGCTTCGTCGTCGCGCCCAGGGCGCCTTGCCGGCCATCGCCGTGGCCGCGTCCTGGTGCCTGGCCTTGTTGGTCGCCGGTTGGAGCGGCGCCGGCTGGTTCTGGGAGTTGACCGCGCCGTCTCCCGTCGCCCTGGTCGCCGTGCCATCGGCGGAGCCGCTCGAAGCGGCCCAGGCTGTCGCGTCGCGCCATCTGATGGGTGCCGGTGGGCCCGTGTCGGCCGGCGACGGCCGCCCCAGGTCGGTTGGCGGCTACCGGCTGCTCGGCGCCGCGACCGGCCACGGCGGTAGTCCCGGCTTCGCGATCCTGGCCGAGGGTGGCGGCCGACCACTGGCGGCTGTCGAGGGCGAGGAGTTCGCACCGGGGATCGTCCTGGCGCGAGTCATGCCCCGCGCCGTCGAGTTGCGTCGTCACGGTCATGCCGAGCGACTGGATATCCCCGAACAGCCAATATCTGGTGCCAAGCCATGACGCGAAGCCGCTTTCGACACGGCCTCGCCGGCCATGCCGTCGCCCTCTGGCTCGCCGCTCTGCCCGCTCTGGCGGCGGGCGAGGACGCCGGTGAGGTTTCCCTCGACTTCGTCAATGCCGACATCGACGTCGTGGTGCGCGCCGTGAGCAAGATCGCCAGGCGCAATCTGATCATCGATCCGCGCGTCAAGGGGACCCTGAACGTGGTCACCAACCGACCGGTGACGCCGGCTCTCGCCTACCAGATACTGCTTTCCGCCCTGCGTCTCCAGGGCTACGCGGTGGTCGAGAACGATGGCGTCGCGCTGGTGCTGCCCGAGTCCGACGCCAAGCTCCACGCGGTTCCCGTGAGCACGGGCAAGAGCGCGGCGCGCGGCGACCGGCCGATCACCCAGCTATTCACCCTGCGCCACGAATCGGCCGCCCAGTTGCTGCCGGTGATCCGGCCGCTGGTGTCGCCCAACAACACGGTGGCCGCCTATCCGAACAACAACACACTGGTGGTCACCGACTATGCGGAGAACGTCGATCGCATCGGCCGCATCATCGACGCCATCGACATTGCCCACGGGGAAGTGGTCGCCATTCCGCTCAAGCACGCCTCGGCCCTGGACGTGGCACCCGCCATCTCGCGCCTGCTCGGCGAGGGCAATACCGAGGCCAGCCAGCGGGTGACCATCGTTGCCGATTCCCGCATCAACGCGCTGCTGGTCCGCTCGGACAGTCCGTCGCGGCTGATCGCCGTGCGGCGGTTGGTGGCGAACCTCGATCAGGAAAGCATCGCCGGCAATATTCACATCATCTACCTGAAAAACGCCGAGGCCGCCAAGGTTGCCCAGATCCTGCGCGGCCTGCTGGCCGGCGACGCGGGAACGCCGGCGGCGGCCAGCAATGGTCAGGGCACGGCCGGCGGCGCGCCGAGCGGTACGGGAGCCCTCGCCGCGGCCACGGGCGGTGCCGCCGGCGGCATGATTCAGGCCGATCCGGTCTCCAACGCCCTGATCATCACCGCGTCGGAAGCCATCTACAACAACCTGCGCCATGTCGTGGACGGGCTCGACCGCCGCCGCGCCCAGGTTCATGTGGAGGCCCTGATCGCCGAGATCTCCGCCGATCGGGCGGCCGAGTTCGGCATTCAGTGGCAGAGCGCCAACACGCCTACCGGGGCGGGCGGTTCGACCGTCTTCGGCGGCACCAATTTCAGCAGCGGCGGCGGCAATATCCTCACCGCCGCGACCAGCCCGAGTTCCGTTTCGGCGGGACTCAACCTGGCGATCGCCAGCGGCACCATCACCTTGCCCGGCAGCAGTACGCCGATTCTCAACCTGACCTTGCTGGCGCGCGCCCTGGAGAGCCATGCCGGCACCAACATTTTGTCTACGCCCAACATCATTACCCTCGACAACGAGGAGGCGAAGATCGTCGTCGGCCAGAACGTGCCGTTCGTCACCGGTCAATACACCAACACCGGCACCAGCACCAGCACGGTAAGCCCGTTCCAGACCATCTCCCGGCAGGATGTCGGCCTCACCCTGCGCATCAAGCCGCGGATCTCCGAAGGCGGCACGGTGCTCATGCAGATCTTTCAGGAATCCTCGTCGGTGGTCGCCAGTACCAGCGGCAACACCTCGGGGCCGACCACCAACAAGCGGTCCATCGAAACCGCGGCCCTGGTTGACGACGGCGCCATCATCGCCCTGGGTGGCCTGGTGGAGGACAACTATGCCGCCAGCGCCGAGAAGGTGCCGCTGCTGGGCGATCTGCCCGTGATCGGCAACGCCTTTCGCTACGATAGCCGCAAGCGCACCAAGACCAACCTGGTGGTCTTCCTTCGGCCAAGGATTCTGCGCGACGCGCGGAGCTACCATTCCCTGACCGCCGACCGCTACGAACAGGTGATCGGCCAGCAGCGCCAGCGCGATGGCGGCGAGCGCCCGTTGCGCAACGAGCCGCCGGCGCCGGAGCTGCCTTCCTGGGTGCCCGCGCCAGGGACGAGTGGCGAGCGATGAACGCGCTCGTCCTGCCCTATGCGTTCGCGAAAGCCAATGGCGTCCTGATCGCCGATCGGCGGGATGACGCGGTGGATGTCCTGTTGCGCGAGGGCGCCGATCCATCGGTCCTCGCCGAATTGCGCCGCCAGATGGGCCTGCCGCTGCGCCTGGCCGGCAGCCTGGGCGCGACCGCCTTCGACGCGCGGCTCGCCGAACGCTATGCCCGGTCGGAGAGCAAGGCGGCGGAAGTCATGCAGGACATGGGGCGGGATGTGGACCTGCCGCGGCTCATGCAGGACTTGCCGACTGTCGAGGACTTGCTGGAAAGCGAGGACGACGCGCCGATCATCCGCCTCATCAATGCGCTGTTTACCCAGGCGGTGCACGAGCGGGTCTCGGACATTCACATCGAGCCGTACGAGCAACATTCGGCGGTGCGCTTCCGTCGGGACGGCATGTTGCGCGAGGTGGCCCGGCCGCACCGGGCGCTGCACGCGGCCATGGCCTCGCGCATCAAGATCATGGCGAGCCTCGACATCGCCGAAAAGCGCCTGCCGCAGGACGGTCGCATCGCCCTGCGCATCGGTCACCGCGCCGTGGATGTGCGCGTCTCCACCATGCCCACCACCCATGGCGAACGGCTGGTGCTGCGTCTGCTGGAGAAGGATCCGGCGCGCCTGTGTCTCGATGCCCTGGGCATGGCGGAGGATACCCGACTGCGCTTTGCCGGGCTGATGGCCCAGTCCCACGGCATCGTCCTGGTCACGGGGCCGACCGGTTCGGGCAAGAGCACCACCCTGTATGCCGCCTTGCAGACACTGGATCGGAGCACGCGCAACATTGTCACCGTCGAAGACCCCGTGGAGTACGACCTGGCCGGCGTCGGCCAGATCCAGGTCAACTCGCGCGTTGAGCTGAGCTTCGCCCGGGCGCTGCGGGCAATCTTGCGCCAGGATCCCGATGTCATCATGGTTGGCGAAATACGCGACCTGGAAACCGCCCGCATCGCCATCCAGGCCAGCCTGACCGGCCATCTGGTGCTGGCCACCCTGCATACCAACGATGCCGTCTCGGCGGTGACGCGCCTGGTGGACATGGGCATCGAGAGCTTCCTGCTCGCCTCCTGTCTGCGCGGTGTGCTGGCCCAGCGCCTGGTACGGCGGCTTTGCCCCGCCTGCCGGCGGCCGACCGCGGCGGGCGCCGCGGAATGGTCGCGGCTGGGCGGGGCTCGTCCCCAGACGGTGTGGGTCGCGGTCGGCTGTCCGGACTGCAACGGCACCGGCTACGCCGACCGGCGAGGCATCTACGAGCTGCTGGTGGCCGACGAGGCGTTGCTGCGTTTCGTCCACGACGGCGCCGCCGAGGCCGTGTTGCGCGACCTGGCGCGGACCGCCGGTTGCCGCACCCTGTTCGAGGACGGCGCGAGACTGGTCGCCGACGGTACGACGTCGCTCGACGAGTTGCTGCGCGTGGCCAACGAGGGCTGACGGCAGCCATGGCCGTCTTCAGCTACCGGGCCGTGGACGATGCCGGCAAGGAAATCGCCGGCACCGTCACCGCGGATTCGGCGCGGACCGCGCGCGGTCAGGTTCGAGAGCTTGGCTTGTATCCCTTGGCCGTGGACGACCTGGTCGCCCCTCGGGCCGGCGCCGATGGGCGACGGTCGGGGGCCCGGCTCATCGGGGGTGTCCGCGCGGCCGAGCTGTGCCTGATGACCCGCCAATGGGCGACGCTGCTGGTCGCCGGCCTGACCATGGAACAGGCATTGTCGGCGCTGATCGAACAGGCCGAGAGCGCCGCGATCCGCGCGGTGCTGATGGGCATTCGTGACGACATCCTCGGCGGCCATGCGCTGCGGGCCGCCCTGGACCAGCGCACGGATGTCTTTCCGGCCATTTACCGGGCCTCGGTGGCGGCCGGCGAGAAGTCCGGCGAGCTCGCCCTGGTGATGGCGCAGCTCGCCGATCATCTGGAGCGCCGCAACGCGCTGCGCCAGAAGACGCTCCAGGCCATGCTCTATCCGGCCATCGTCACCGGCGTCGCGCTGGCGGTGGTGGTGGGCCTGATGACCTACGTGGTGCCCCAGGTCGTCGCGGTCTTCCAGCAAGGCAAGCAGGCCCTGCCGCTGTTGACGCGTCTGCTGATGGCCGTCTCGGCTTTCCTGCGCCAGTGGGGCTGGCCGCTGGCGCTGCTGGTCGCGATCGGCGTCGCCGGCGCGCGGCTGGCGCTGCGGCGGGAAGACCTGCGTCGGCCCTGGGATGCGTGGCTGCTGCGCCTGCCGCTGCTCGGACGGCAGTTGCGGGCCCTGGATGCCACCCGCTTCGCCAGTACGCTGGCCATTCTGGTCGGCAGTGGTGTGCCGCTCCTGGCCGCCCTGGATGCCGGTCGACAGGTCATTGCCCGCCTGCCCATGCGCGATGCCGTGGCGGCGGCTGCGGACCGGGTGCGGGAGGGGTTGCCGCTGGCCAAGGCGTTGGCCCAGACCGGCCAGTTTCCACCGCTGCTGGTGCACATGATCGCCAGCGGCGAGGCCACCGGTCGCCTCGACGAGCTGCTCGAGCGGGCGGCGAGCCTCCAGCAGGCCGACGTGGAGAACCGCACGGCCGTGCTGACCACCGTCATGGAGCCTCTGCTGCTTCTGACCATGGGCGTCGTGGTGCTGCTGATCGTGCTCGCCGTGATGGAACCCATCATCGACATCAACCACCTGCTTCGCTAGGGGATCGCCATGCTGAAAATCCACCGCTCCACCCGGGGCTTCACGTTGATCGAGGTGATGGTCGTCATCGTCATCCTGGGTGTGCTCGCCGCGCTGGTGGTGCCCAAGGTGATGGGGCGTCCGGACGAGGCGCGCGTCGTGGCCGCCCGCCAGGACATCGGCGCCATCATGGCGGCGCTGAAGCTCTACAAGCTCGACAACCGCCGCTATCCGACGGCGGAGCAAGGGCTGGCGGCGCTGGCGAAGAAGCCCGGCGAGCCGCCCGTGCCGGAAAACTGGAAGTCCTATCTCGAAAGGCTGCCGGCCGACCCCTGGGGCAATCCCTACCAGTACCTCAACCCCGGCCTCGACGGCGAGATCGATGTCATGAGCCAGGGTGCCGACGGCAAGCCGGGCGGCGAGGGCGTCGATGCGGACATCGGTTCCTGGAGCCTGTAGCGGCGATGGGTCACGAACGGGCGGCGGGCTTCACGCTGGTCGAGCTTCTGGTGGTGCTGGTCATCATCGGGGTCGTCGCGACGACCATCGCTGTCACGGCGACGCGCGACGATGGCGCCGAACGGGCCGTGGAGCGGCTGCGCATGGTGCTGGAACTGGCCGCCGAAAGAGCCGAGATCACCGGCACGTCGCTGGCCGTGGAATTCGTGCCCGGCGGCTATCGCTTCAGCCGCTTCGAACCGGGCGGTCACTGGCTGCCGATGACCGGGGAACCCCTGTTCGCGGAGCAGCGGTCGGACAGCGTCCTGGTCTGGCGCAAGCTGGAACTGGAAGGCGCCGCCGCGCCGCTCCGCCTGGTCTTCTCGTCGACCATGCCGGCCTTCGTGCTCCATGTCGGCGTGCCCACCGGCGAGCGTCGTCTGCTGGGCACGCCGACCGGCACGGTCGCGCTGCTGCGCGGCGCCGAGGTTGCGCCATGAGGCGGAACGACGGTTTCACCCTGCTCGAGGCCCTGGTGGCGCTGACCATTCTGGCCGTCGGCTTGTCGGCAACCATGCGCAGCCTGGGCGTGGCGGCCGGCGCGGCCGATGAATTGCGGGACCGGCGGCTCGCCGACTGGGTGGCGCAGAACCGGCTGGCCGAGCTGCGCGTCTTCAATCGGTTTCCCGCTGCCGGCAGCGCCGAGGGCGATGTTGTTCAGGGCGGCCGTACCTTTCATTGGCGCGAAGAGGTGGCGGCGACGCCCAATCCCCTGTTTCGCCGGGTCGACGTGCGGGTCTTCGCCGCCGATGACGATGGCGTGCTATCCCACCTGACCGGCTTCGCGGTGCGGCCGCTGAAATGAAGCGCGGCGAGGGATTCACCCTGATCGAGCTGCTGGTGGCCCTGACCGTGGTCGCGGTGCTGGGCATCCTGTCGTTTCGGGCGATCGCCTCCGCCACGCAAATGCGCGATCGATTGAACGACGGCCAAAGCCGCTGGCGCGAGATCAGCCGTTTCGTCCAGCGGGTGGACGTCGACCTGCCGCAAATGCTCGCGCGGCATGGCGCGCCGGGTGGCGACGCGCGCCTGACCTGGGCGGCCGGCACGTCAGGCGGCATCGTCGAGTTCAGTTTTCTCCGGGGCGACGGGGCTCGAAACCAGACCCGCCGCCTCGGTTATCGCTTCGAGGCCGGGCGCGTCCTGCTGCTGCGCTGGCCGGGGAGCGACGCCGCGTCGTTGCCGCGCCAGGATGTGGTGCTGACCGACGCGAAGGGCCTGCGTTTTCGCTTCTACCAGGCCGACGGCCGGGTCAGTGATGCCTGGCCGCCGGACGCCGCGAGCATCGGCACCCTGCCGGTCGCCATCGATATGGAATTGGAGCTTGCCGATGCGGGAACCCTGCGCCGCCTCGTGGCCCTGCGCTGACCGCCAGTCCGGCGCGGCCATCCTGCTGGCGATCCTGACCGTGGCCCTGGTGGCCGGCGTGGCGGCGGCCGTGATCGCCGACCACGGCAGGGCGGTCGCCTCGACCAGTGGCCGCCACGACCAGGCGCAGGCACGGCTGCTGGCCCGTGGCGCGGTGGATTGGGCGCGCAACATCCTGGCCGCCGATGCTCATGCCAGCGCCATCGATCACGAGGGAGAAGCCTGGGCCACCCGCGTGCCGCCCACGCCGGCGGACGAGGGGGGTGAGGTCGGCGGGGAACTGGCGGATCTCTCCGGACATTTCGATCTGAACAGCCTGGCGAAGAACGGCGGTGTCGACGAACGCCAGTCGGCGCGCTACCGGCGCCTGCTGATTCTGCTGGGCGTGCCGGAAGATCGGGCGGCCGCCCTGACGCTTGCGCTGATCGACTGGCTGGATGCCGACGATCTGGCCGCCGGCGACGGGCAGTCGGAAATCGGCCAGTACGCCGCCTACGCCGCCGACGCCGCCGCCGCGCCGGCGCGGCGCCCAGCCAACGGCCCGCTGGTCGATGTCGACGAATTGGCCCTGGTGCATGGCTATGACTTGCCGCTGGTGGCGCGGCTCCGCCCATTCATCGTCGCCCTGCCGGTCGCGGCGCCCATCAATGTCAATACGGCGCCCGCCGAAGTGCTGGCGGCGGTGCTTGACGGGCCTGGCGCCGAAAAGGCCAGCCTCATCGTCGGCGCACGGCGACAGGCTCCCTTCAAGGATGTCGCCGACTTCCTGGCCCGTGCCGGGTTGGCCGATGCGGGCGCCGGGACGAACCGGCTCGCCGCAACCAGCCGCTACTTCATGGCCTCGGTTCGCGCCCGCTACGGCGAGGCCACCACCCAACTCCAGGTCATGCTCGATCGGCAGGGCGCCTGGCCGGACATTGTTTGGCAGAAGATCCAGTGACCCGCCTCCTGCGCATTCGCATCGATGAATCATGGCCGGGTCCGGCCCATGCGTCCTGGGTGCTGCTGGCCCGGGATGGCGCCGTCCTTGGCCAGGGCGAAGGCGAGCCGGGGCGGTGGCCGCCCGCCGATGACCACGAGGCGATTCTCTCCGCCCCGCAGGCCGCCTGGCTGCGCGCCCGTCTGCCGGCAAAGGCGCCCCGGCGGGAAGCGCCGCGCTTGCTGGCCTATGCGCTCGAGGACCAACTCCTGCGGGAACCGGACAGTCAGCATTTCACCGTAACCGGCCGTCAGGGCGACGAGGTGTCGGTGCTGGTGACGGCGCGCGAGCGGCTGCGTCGAATCGTGTCGGGGTTCGTCGCCCTCGGTCGGCCCCTTTCCGGCCTCTACAGCGAGTTGCAGACGGCCCCGGCCGGCACGGATGGCTGGCATCTCACTCTGGCGGGCGACGGCGCCATCCTGCGCATGACCGGGCAGTCCGCCCTGCCGCTCGATCTGGACCCTCGGGATCCATCGCCGCCACCAATGCTCGCGAACTTGCTGGCCGAGTATCGCCGGCGCCAGGATGTCGTGCCGGTGCTGGTGCTTCACGGCGCGCCGTCCCATCTCCCCGATGTGCCGGCCTGGGCCGCCGCCCTCGACGTGGCGACGCGGGTTGGCCCCCCGCCAAGCTGGTACCGGGTGGGGAACGGCGCCGACAACCTGCTCACCGGTGAATTCGCCCCGCGTCATCGCCATCGCGCCTGGCTGGCCAGAATCCGGCCGGCGCTGCTGCTTGCCGGGTTGGTGCTGGTGGCCGATGTGCTGCTCGGCGCGGCCCAGGTGGGTTGGTGGCACCACCGGCTGGCCGATCAGGAAGACGGGATTCGGCGCCTCTTTCGCGGTGCTTTCCCAAACACGCCGGCGGTGGATCCGGCTGCCCAGGTCGAGCGCCAGCTCGACCTGCTGCGCATGCCCATGGGGCGGTTGCGCGGCGACGATGCCTTGTCGCTGCTGTCCGCCGTGGCCGATGGACTGGGTGCCGATGGCGCCGCCGCGGTTCAGGCGCTTCGCTATGACGAAGGCCGCCTGGAGCTGACCCTGGCGCCCAGCTTGGCGGGTCTGGCCGATGCCCTGGCCAGCGCCCTGGCCTTGCGGGGCATCGCCACGACCTCCCGGGTGGCCGCCACCGGCGCGCTTCAGATCACCGTGCGCCGGCGCGGGCGGTCATGAAACGGATCGGGCACCGCCTTGGTCGCGCCTGGCAAGCGATGCCGCCAGGGCGGCGTCTGGCCGCAACCATCGTGCTGACGCTGCTCGCCGTGCTGGTGTTGCTCCTCGTCCGGGACTGGCTGGGCGGTGAACGTCTGCGGCTACAGCGGGCCACGGCCCAGGCCGAGGCTCGCTACGGTCTGGTTCGCGATACGGTGGCGGAAATCCAGCGACTTCGCGCCGAGCCGCCCGCCAATCCGCCGGCCGGGCGCATCCAGCCGGACGCCGTGGCGGCGGCGTGGCGCGGCCTCGGTCTCGATCTGGCGGTGAAGAGCGAGGGCGTCGACAAGTTCCGGGTTCAGGGTACGGCGGACTTCGATCGGCTGGTCCAGGGCCTGGCGATACTCCAGCGCGACCTGAAGCTGCGCGTGCTGTCGATGGCCGCGAATCGCGAAGGCGGGAGCATCCGTATCGAGGCCGTGCTGGGTGTCGGTTCGCCGTGAAACCGATGAAGCGATGGTTGCTGG
Organism: Rhodocyclaceae bacterium; assembly: GCA_044220545.1. GTDB lineage: Bacteria > Pseudomonadota > Gammaproteobacteria > Burkholderiales > Rhodocyclaceae > Fen-999. The sequence goes on from JBGAQX010000006.1 coordinate 21,473, forward strand.
CCGCGCTCCTGTTCCCGGTCTGCCTGGTCTGGCGGCTGCCGGCGAGCCTGGCGGACCAGTGGCTCGCCTGGTTCAGTGAAGGGGCGGTGCGTCTGGCCGACGCCGAGGGCACGGTCTGGGCGGGGCGGGGAGACCTGATGGTCGTCGATCCGGCCCGCCGCGCGTGGCAGCCCTGGCTGGCGGTCGCCTGGCGGGTCGATTGGGGCGCGCTCTGGCGCGGTCGCCTGGGTTGGGACTGGAGCAGCGGCGGCCAGCGCCTGGCCCGGGTCGAGGTCTCGCCGGCGGGCATCTCGGTCGAGGCGCTGCGCCTGGGCGGGCCGGCGCGCTTCTTCGCCGAGCGCATTCCCCACTCCCTGGGTCGCGCCGGCTGGCGCGGTGATCTGGCCCTGGATGCCCCCGGCTGGCGGTGGGACTGGTCGGGTCGCTGCACGGGAAAGGCCGAACTGCGCTGGTTGGGCGCGGCCAGCGACCTGCTGCGGGATCGCGATCTTGGCGACTATCGGGTGGTGGTGACCGCGGACGAGGGCGTCATGCGGCTGGAATGGCGGACGTTGCGCGGCGATGTCCGAGTCGAAGGCGATGGGCGCTGGGCCATCGATGCCCGCCCGGACTTGCAGGTCACGATCAGCGGCGATCCGGCGCTGCTTCAGCATCTGCCCGGCGTGGCGGGCCGGTGGGCGACGCCAGGCGCTCGCCCCGGGACCTGGGTGGTCGCCGTCGGACGCTGAGCGAGGCCGTGTCTAGCCGCCGAGGCCGGGGCGTGGCGAAGCCCGGCCAGGGCTTGAAAAACTACGAGGCACTACGAGGCACTACGAGGCGATCGGGGCGCCAGCCGGGGCATCGACGCTAGGCAGCCGCAGCGTCACCACTAACCCGCCTTCCGGCCGGTTGGCGGCGGAAGCGGTGCCGCCGTGCGCCTCGACGACGCGGCGTGTGATGGCGAGGCCAAGGCCGTAGCCGGCCGAGGAGCGGCCCGGGTCGCCGCGGAAGAAGGGCTCGAAGATGGCCGAAAGATCGTCCTCGAACACACCCGAGCCGCTGTCGGAGACGTCGACGCGCAACCACCCGTCGACCTCGTGGGCGGCGATCGTGACCCGACCGCCCTTCGGGGAGTGCCGCACGGCGTTGCGCACGACGTTTTCCACGGCGCGGTGGAGCAGTTCGTGGCCGCCGCGCACGTGGACCGGTCCGTTCGCTTCGATGGCGATCGCACATTCCTTTTCCTCCGCTTCGAAGCGGGCGTCCTCGGCGATGTCCGTGATGACTTCCAGCAGGTCCATGTCCTCGTCGAGGGCGCCGGTGATGCCAGCGTCGAGGCGCGCCAAGGTCAGCAGTTCGCCGACCAGCTTGTCCATGCGACCGATGTCGCGCTCGATGCGCGCGACAAACTCGGCGGTACGTTCCGGTTGCTGCCGCATCAGGTCGGCGGCGGCCTGTAGTCGCGCCAGCGGCGAGCGCAGTTCATGCGATACGTCGTGCAGCAGGCGGCGCTGGGCGTCGAGAAGACTCTGGAGTTGCGTCGCCATGCGGTCGAAGTCGTTGCCGAGGTCGGCGAGTTCGTCGTTTCTCTGCCCCATGGCGTCGCCGATTCGCGTCTCGAACCTGCCGCCGGCCACCGATTCGAAGGCCGTGCGCAGGCCTCGGATGGGCTTGGCGAAATACCAGGCCAGCAGCGCCGCGAATAGAAGGCTGACCACGCTGCCGGCGAGGATGGGCATGAGCGGCATGGGCAGCAGGTGGGGCGGTGGACCACCCGGGAAAGGCGGGGGCGGCGGACGTCGATGCGGGTCGGCAAATTCGGGAGGGGGTGGCGGCCGTCGATCCGGGTTGGCGAATTCGGGGGGCGGCGGCGGTGGGCCGCCGGCGAACATGTCGGGCCGGCGTTCGGGTTGCTGCAACCACATGAGGGCGCCGACACCAATCGAGGTGACCACCTGCGCCAGCCAGAACATGAAAAAGAACTTCCAGAACAGTCGGCCCATGGTCCCTGCCTATTCGGCTATCAACTGGTAGCCCTTGCGGATCACGGTCTGGATGCGGGAACGACCATCCGCGAGGTGACCCAGCTTGTGACGGATGCTGCTCATGTGGACGTCGATGCTGCGGTCGAAGCGCGTCAGCGGCCGGCCGAGCGCCTCCTGCGAGAGATCCGCCTTGCTGACGGAGCGGCCGGCATTGCGCGCCAGGACTTCAAGCAGGTTGAACTCGGTGCTGGTCAGGTCGAGCGCGACACCCGCGCGCTCGGCGCGCCGCTGGGCCGGCCAGACTGTCAGGGCGCCAACGGCGATGGCGGGCGCCACCGATGGCGCGGCGGTGCTGGCGCGCTTCAGAATGGCGCGGATCCGCGCCGTCAGTTCGCGCGGTGTGCAGGGTTTCGCCACATAGTCGTCGGCGCCCAGTTCGAGACCGACGATGCGATCGACGTCGTCGCCGCGCGCCGTCAGCATGATGACGGGAATTTCGCTCACCTTGCGGATCCGCGCCAGGGCCTCGATGCCGTTGATGCCCGGCATCATGACATCCAGCACGACGATATCGGGACGAACCGACAGCGCGGCGAGGACACCCGCCGCGCCGTCATGCGCGGCCTCCACGGCGAAGCCTTCCCGTTCGAGATATTCGCGCAGCAGCTCGACCAATTCGACATCGTCGTCGACCAGCAGAACCTTGGCCGTCATCGTCTCCGTGTTCCGTTGAGTGTGATCGCCGCGATCTTAAGGCATGGCTCCGGCCAGGACGCCCATCTTTACTCCTTTTTACCGGGTGCTTAACCGGGCTTAACAGGAGCGGGAACAACAATGGGCGCATCGCGGTGGCTGGCCATTTCGGCCGGCCCGCACGAGAAGGAGCGAACATGAACAGGATCAGACACCCATGGATGACGCGCTTGGCGGCCGCCGCCGTGGCAATCTTTTTGCCTTTGTCGGCGATGGCCCAAGGTCCGGCGGTCCGGCCCGGCGCAATGGAGCAAGGCCCGCACGGCGGCCCCATGATGCCGCCGCCACCGGGTGGGCCGATGATGCCGCCGCCGCACGGCATGTTTCCGCACGGAATGCCCGGGTTGGCCCCGCCGCCCATGCTGCACGGGGTGGAACTGACCGAGCCACAACAGGACAAGTTGTTCGAGTTGATGCTGGCGCAAGCACCGGCCGAGCGGGCCAGAGCCAAGGAGGCCGCCAAGGCCCTGGACGAGTTGCGCCGCCTCGCGACGCTGGATCGCTTCGACACCGATCGGGCGCGCTCGCTCGCCGAAACCCATGGTCGGGCGCTGGCGCAACTGGCGCTGATGCGCGCCGAGCTGGACGCCAGGCTGCGCGCGTTGTTGACCCCGGAGCAACGCAAGCAACTCGACGAAGCCCGTGCGAGAGCCGATTCCCACCCTGGCGCCTTCAAACGATTCTGAACTCCGCGCAGCCCCACCGTGGACGGCGATTGAGCGAGTCGGCATGGTGGCGGACGGCAAGACTTGCCGGTCCTGGCGGGGCGATGTCTCGGCCGGCGATGGCAACCGGCTGATGCGAAATGCGGTTAACGAATCTTTACGCGCGGCAAGGTTCTCCGGTTGGCGAGAGACCGGCAATCGACGCCGGCCGGCGGGTCGTTGGTGCCGGGAGGTGCTTGGTCCGACCGCCACCGAGCCGGCGTTTCTTAACGGATCTTTACGCCGATTTACTCCCGGAGCCCGCAATTGCCCGGGTTTCGGGCCGATGTCTTGCATGGAGACCAATGCCCGCCCAGTGCGGCGCACCTCCACTCACCAACCAGGAAGGAAACCATCATGAGCACCAGCATTAGCGGTATCGGCGGCAGTAGCGGGATGATGCATGGAGCGCGTCAGCGACCCGACAGGGAGAAGATGGCCGAGGAATTGTTCGCCAAGCTCGACACTTCAGCCCAGGGCTATCTTTCGAAGTCCGATCTCCAGTCCGCCCTCGACAAGGTGTCGGCATCGTCGTCCTCGTCTTCGTCGTCATCGTCCAGCGTCGATACGCTCTTCTCGCAACTCGATACCGACGGCGACGGCAAAGTCACCAAGCAAGAGTTCACCGACACGCTGAAGAAGGTGGCCGAGCAGCTCGACGACCAGGCCATGCGCTCGCGCATGAGTGCCGGCATGCCTCCCCCGCCGCCGCCCCCGGATGGTGATGGCGGCGACAGCGGATTCACCAAGGAGCAACTGACCAGCCAGTTGAGCGAGATCGGCTCCTCCGACAGCACGCGATCGGCCCTGCTGACGAAAATCGTCGAAAACTTCGACCAGGCCGACACGAACAGCGATGGCAAGGTCAGCTTCCAGGAAGCGATGGCCTACGACCAGAGCACATCGACCGCGTCGACATCCGCTTCGACGACAACTTCGTCCGCGAGCTCGGCGACCGATTCGGCCTCGTCCGCCGCCAGCGCCGACCTGGAACGGACGGTAGCGATGCAGATCATGAAACTGATGCAGGCCTACAACATCGGCAACGGCGAGGGCGGCGGCTCCTTGCTGTCTACGCTGTCGGCGTTGGCGTAGCAGGCGTTCGGTGCGCCCATGGCGCGATCCCGATCAGGCGATCCATCTCACCGCCACAGGGTCCGCATGCGCGCAGCCAGATCGATCGCCTGCTGGCGGGATTGTGGTGTGCCGCGCGCTCCATCGGCCGGTGCCGGCCAGGAAACCTGCTCGAAGCGGGGCAGGGCGGCATTGGGGATGAAGCGCGTGCGGCTGCCATAGACGTGGCGGTCGCCCAGCCCGGCTTGCTGGGCGACGTAAAAGCGTTGCGGCACGACGATGTCGAGGTGGTCCTTGGCGCGGGTCATGGCGACGTAGAGCAGTCGTCGTTCTTCCTCGATCTCCTGTGGACTGCCGGTGGCCAGGTCGGAGGGCAGGCAGCCATCCACGGCGTTCAGCAGCGTGACGGCGGTCCACTCCTGGCCCTTGGCCGAGTGGATGGTCGACAGGATCAGGTAGTCCTCGTCGAGGAGCGGAATGCCGGCCTGGTCGCTGGTCGCGTCGGGCGGGTCGAGGGTGAGCTCGGTCAGGAAGCGCTCCCGGGTCGGGTAGGTGGCGGCGATGCGCGCCAGTTGCTCGATGTCGCCCCGGCGGATCACGGCGTCCTCGTAGCGCTGTTCCATGTCGGCGAGATACCAGAGGCAGACCTGCTCGAAGGCGGCCGGCCAGGCGGCGGCGCGCTGGCCGATGGCGTCGATCAGGGCGACGAACTCGCGCCATGTCGCCCGCGCTCCTTCCGGAACCGGTTGTTCGGCGAGCAGGGCGCAGCCGGGCGGCGCGGTGGCGAGGTTATCCAGAATCCGTGCCGCGGTCTTCGGGCCGATGCCGGCCAAGAGTTGAACGGCGCGGAAGCCGGCGACCCGGTCGCGCGGGTTCTGCGCCCAGCGCAGCACGGCCAGCACATCCTTGACGTGGGCGGCTTCGAGGAACTTGAGACCGCCGAATTTCACGAACGGGATGTTGCGCCGGGTCAGCTCCACTTCGAGCCGGGCGCTGTGGCTGGCGGCGCGAAACAGCACGGCCTGGGCTTTCAGCTTGACGCCTTCCTCGCGTCGGGCCAGCACTTGTTCGACGACGTAGTTCGCCTGGTCCGCGTCGTCCCGCACCGAGACCAGCCGGGGCCGTTGTTCGGCGAGCCTTTCGGTCCACAGGTCCTTGGTGAAGCGCTCGCTCGCCAGGGCGATCACCGCGTTGGCGGCGGCCAGAATCGGTTGCGTCGAGCGGTAGTTGCGGTCCAGGGTGATCAGGCGGGCGGGCGGTGCGAACTGCTCGGGAAAGTCGAGAATGTTGCGCACGGTCGCGCCGCGAAAGGCGTAGATCGACTGCGCGTCGTCGCCGACCACGGTGAGCCCGCGGCCGTCCGGCTTCAGCCCGAGCAGGATGGCCGCCTGCAGACGGTTGGTGTCCTGGTATTCGTCGACCAGGATGTGCGTGAACTGCTGGCCGAGTTCCTCGGCCAGGCTGGGCTCGAGAACCATCTGCGCCCAGTACAGCAGCAAGTCGTCGTAGTCGAGGACCCCCTGGGCCTGCTTGGCTTCGACGTAGGCGAGGAACAGCCGGCGCAGGTCGGCTTCCCATTCGACGCACCAGGGGTAGGTCGACCGGAGAACCTCGGCGAGCGCGGCCTGGGTGTTGACGGCCGCCGAGTAGATGGCCAGGCAGGTCCCCTTGAGCGGGAAGCGCCTGTCCTTGGCGGAAAACCCCAGTTCGTGGCGCGCCAGATTCATCAGGTCGGCCGAGTCCTCGCGGTCGTGGATGGTGAAATCCGGCGCCAGGCCGATGCGGCCGGCATAGTCGCGCAGCAGTCGGGCACCGATGCCGTGGAAGGTGCCCGACCAGGGCAGTACCCTGTCCGCCAGGCCGGCAAGACCGGAGCGGCCGCCGGCCGCCTGGTTGACGATGCGCGTGACGCGCCGGGTCATTTCGTCGGCGGCCCGCCGCGAGAAGGTAAGCAGCAGTATCCGGCCCGGGTCGGCGCCATGGGCGATCAGGTGCGCGACCCGGTGGGCCAGGGTGTTGGTCTTGCCCGAGCCGGCGCCGGCGATCACCAGCAGCGCGCTGTCGCGTTCAGCGCCGTCTGCGCCGATGCCGAATTGCACGGCCGCGCGCTGGGCGTCGTTCAGGCGCGTCAGGTGCGCCGCTACCGCGGGGGCGACGGGTTCGTCGATGGTCGATGACATGAGTGGTTGCGCGTGGGAGGCGGGCTAGTGCGAATAGCGGCGAATCAGGCCGACCATGACGCCGTAGATTTCCAGGGAGCCGCGGGGACGGATGATGGCGAACGCCTTGTTGTGGGGTTTGAGGATGAAGCGGCCACGCTCCGACGCGAGTTCCTTGAGCGTGAATTCGTTGTCGACGATGGCGATGACGAAGTCTCCGGCCTTGCCGGCCAGGCCGCGATCCACCACGGCGATGTCGCCATCGTGGATGCCGGCGTCGATCATCGACTCGCCCCGGACGGGGATCAGCACCGTTTGTGACGGGCGACGGATCAGGTATTGGTCGACATAGAACGGCTCGCCCGCCACGTCGTTGGCCGGCGCCGGCACGCCGGCCGGAACGCTGGCATCGGCCAGCGGCCGCTCGAAGAAGGCGGTGGCCGGTACCCAGGCATCGTCGTCCGGAGTGCGGTCGAGAAAGCCGTGGGCTTCCAGCCGCTCGAGCAGCTTGCGCGCCGCCGCCTTGGAGAAGCCGAGCAGATCGGCGATGCGCTGCTGGGAGGGAATGCGCCGGGCGTCGGCGTAGTAGTCGCGCAATTTGGCGAGGTGTTCGTGGTCTCGGTTCGGGGTGGGCATCGCGCACTCGCTCGGTTGACGTTCGGAAACCATGATAGTTTCCGAATGGGCACCTGTCAAAGTGCGCGGGAAGCTTGCTACCATGGTCGAACGACCGACCACAACAGAGGAGACAACATGAAACTCTACTATTCCCCCGGCGCCTGCTCCCTGTCCCCGCATATCGCGCTGCGCGAGGCCGGCTTGGCATTCGATCTGGTGCGGGTCGACCTGGCCACCAGGAAGACCGAGACCGGCGACGACTTCCGCACTGTCAATCCGAACGGCTATGTGCCGGTGCTCATCCTCGACGATGGCGCGGTGCTCATGGAAGGGCCGGCCATCGTCCAGTACGTGGCGGACCAGGCACCGGGCAAGCACCTGGCCCCGGAAAACGGCACGCTGCCGCGCTATCGCCTGCAATCGCTGCTCAACTTCATCAGCACCGAGCTGCACAAGTCCTTCACGCCGCTGTTCAATCCCGCCGCCAGCGAGGACTGGAAGCAGGCCGCGCGCGACGTGATCGCCGAGCGACTGACCTACCTGCAGGGCCAGATGGCTGGGCCCTATCTTCTCGGGGAGCAGTTCTCGGTGGCTGACGGCTACCTGTTCACCGTGCTGGGCTGGTGCAAGTATGTGAACTTCGATTTGTCCCCCTGGCCACGACTCGGCGAGTACCTGGGACGGATCGCGGCCCGGCCGGCCGTGCTGGAAGCGCTCAAGGCCGAGGGGCTGGTGAAGTAGATAGTCGTGCCGCGTCAGCCGCCTTCGTACCGCCGATGCCGGGTTTGCGGCCGCGAGGGTCAGGTGGTTATGTAATGCTCGAGTTGCTGGATGATGAAGGCCTGGTCGGAAATGGTCGACTTGACCAGGTCGCCGATGGAAACGATGCCGAGCACCTTCTGCCGGTCGTCGAGCACGGGGAGATGGCGAACGCGCTTCTCCGTAATGAGCGCCATGGCTTCCGGTACGGTCTGGTGGGCCAGGGCGTAGCAGACCTTGTCGGTCATGACTTCCCTGACGATGAGTTGGCGGGAAGATTGCCCGTGCAGGACCACCTTTCGCGCGTAGTCGCGCTCGGTGAAGATGCCGACGAGGCGTTCGCCGTCCATCACGAGCAGCGCGCCGATGTCGTGGCGCGCCATCAGTTCCAAGGCATGAAAGACCGTGTTGTCGGGTCGTACAGTGATGGGCGCGCGCGGCTCGCCACCGAGCAGTTGTCGCAAGGTTTCCATTTTCCCCTCCTCCGCATTGATTGTTTGTCCATTCGGAGTCCCCGCAAGGGGCTCCGCCGTGGCATGCAATCATAGTGCGTTCTTCGACGAAAATGCCACGACTATTGGAGCGATCATGACCAACAGGATCACCGTCGCCGCCGCCGATGTCCGCATCGGCGATCATTTCTACAACGGGCCGGGTGCCAGCACCCATCCGACCTTCGCCTGGGAAGCGGTCACCCGGGTCAATCTCGTGGATGGCCTGATCGTGCTGATCACCGGCAGTCTCGACACTCCTCACGGCGAGTTCTGGTTCGAGCCGGATGAGTCGGTGGTCATCATGCGCCACCCCGTGGCGGTGCCGGAACCGCCCGTGGCCAAGACGCATCACAAACACGGCCACGGGCATTCCGGCTAGTCGCCGCGGCGCTGGTTTTCCCAAGGGGCCTCCAACAGCGGCTGACCGATAGCGCGCTCCCGGGCCGCTGGTATCGGCGCGGCGCGCCTGCTAGACTCCGCGTCCTTCCCGTCGGATCCGGCTCCCGAGCCGAATGGACGGCGCTTCCGGCCCCGCCGGGTATCAATTCATTCTTCGCCGCCACCCGCGTGAACAACCGAGACTTTTCTTCCCTGCCGTTGTCCCCGGCGCTGCTGCGCAATCTCGACCACCTCGGCTACCGCGTCATGACGGCCGTCCAGGCCGAGAGCCTGCCGCTGATACTGAAACGGCGCGACCTCATCGCCCAGGCCGACACCGGCAGCGGCAAGACGCTGGCGTTCGCTATCGGCATCCTGCATCGGCTCGACCCCGCCGACTTCGGCATCCAGGCGCTGGTGCTGTGTCCAACGCGCGAACTGGCCGACCAGGTGGCCAAGGAGGTGCGGCGCATCGCCCGCTTCGCCGACAACATCAAGGTGCTGACGCTCTGCGGTGGCACGCCGATGGGACCGCAGATCGCTTCCCTCGAACACGGCGCGCATGTCATCGTTGGCACGCCGGGGCGCATCCAGGACCACATGAGCCGCAACAGCATCGACTTGTCGGGGGTTCGCACCCTGGTTCTCGACGAGGCCGACCGCATGGCCGGCATGGGTTTCTTCGACGAGATCAAGGGCATCGTCCGCGCCTGCCCAAAAGAGCGGCAGACGCTGCTATTCTCTGCCACCTACCCGGACGACATGAAGAAGGCGAGCGCCGCCTTCCTCGACCGGCCGGCGGAACTGAGGGTTGACGCCGGGCAGGATGCCACCCGCGTCGAGCAACGCTTCTACGAAGTGGCGCACGAGCGTCGCAACGGGGCCGTCGCGCGGCTGCTGGGACACTTCCGGCCGGAATCGACGCTGGCTTTCTGCAATACCCGCATCCATTGCCGCGAACTGGCCGCCGAGCTGCGCGAGCAGGGCATTTCGGCGCTGGCGCTGCACGGCGAACTGGAGCAGCGCGAGCGCGACGAACTCCTGGTGCAGTTCGCCAACCGGAGTTGTTCCGTGCTGGTGGCGACGGATGTCGCCGCGCGCGGTCTCGATATCCGGACCGTCGATGCCGTCATCAACGTCGATGTCGCAAAGGACACCGAAGTCCATATTCACCGCATCGGTCGCACCGGCCGCGGCGACGCTGTTGGACTGGCGCTGAGCCTGTGCGCCCCGAGCGAGCGCAAGTGGGTCAAGCTGATCGAAGCCTGGCAGCATGGCCCTGTGCGCTGGTTCGACCTTGCCGATCTCCAGCCAGCCGCCGGCGGGGCCTTGCAGGCGCCGATGGCGACCCTGCGTATCCTGGCCGGCCGCAAGGACAAGTTGCGCCCGGGCGATCTGCTCGGCGCGCTGACCGGCGTTGCCGGCCTGACCAAGGACCAGGTCGGCCGCATCGATATCTACGACGAGACCTGCTATGTGGCTCTGGACCGTCACGCCGCGGCGCGCGCCCTGCGCAGCCTCGCCGACGCCGGTATCAAGGGTCGGCGCTTCCGCCTGAACCTGCTGGCGGCGGCGTAATCCTTAGCTGCTCCCGGCCACGGAGAACATGACGATGGGCATCCTCACCAACATCATCGCCGCCGAAGACGACGAGATCGAAGCGATGGGCGAATCGCAGCATCCGGTCGCTGAGTGGAGCGGTATCGAAATGCGCGATATCGACACCGCCAAGATCGCCACCCTGCACAGCCTGCTGACCGGCGACCTGTTCGACGACGCGATTGCCCATTACGAGCCGGTCTACGTCTCCACCGGGGAAGGCGCGTTGCTGCTGCGCCTGGCCGACGAGGTGACCGAGCGGCTGGCCGAGTTCGACGAGGACATGCTCAACGATGTCGCCGCCGAGCTGGCCGCCACCGAGGAGTTCGAGGCCATGGGGTGGGAGGACGAGGCGATTGCCGCCATGCTTGCCGACCTGGCCGAGCTGGCCCGACTCGCCGAATCGCAGGGGCAATCCCTGTTCGTCTGGATGCATCCGCTGCGCACCTGAATGGCGCGGTCCGGCGCTGGCGTGGCCCCGGATTGTCATGACGCTGGTTTGGCTGGAGACGAACGCTAAAATACCGTCTCAAACCACTCCCGGTAGCCTGTATGAGCGCGCACTTTGTCGTTCCGCCGGAAGAGGTTGAAATCACCGCGATCCGCGCCCAGGGCGCCGGTGGCCAGAACGTCAACAAGGTCTCCAGCGCCGTACATTTGCGCTTCGATATCGCCGCCTCTTCACTGCCGGAAACGATCCGCGAGCGCTTGCTGAAACTCGGCGATCAGCGTATCAGCACGGACGGCGTGGTCGTCATCAAGGCGCAGGAATTCCGCAGCCTGGAGAAGAATCGCGCCGAGGCAATGCGTCGCCTGCAAGAACTCGTTGCCAGCGTCGCCGTGCTACCCAGCAAACGCCGGCCGACCAAACCGACCAAAACTTCCATCGCGAAGCGGCTGGAAGGCAAGGCACGTCGCGCCACGGTCAAGGCGGGGCGGAGCCGAGTCGGCGAATAGGCGTCAGCCCGGCGGTGTGCTCAGGCTGTTGCTGGTTGCCAGCGGGATGGGGGGTAACGATTCCAGCGCATGCACGGGTTTCGGCAGGCGCGCGATCTGGTCGCGCGGCATGACGAGTTCCACTTCCACCCGACGATTCAATTTGCGGCCTTCCTCGGTGTCGTTGCCGGCGACGAGGCAGTTCGTGCAATAGGTCAGACGCAGTTTCCGTCTTTCGACGCCACCGTTGCGGAAGGCCTTGAACACGGTGTAGGCCCGGTCATGCGCCACCTTGCGGTTGGCGGGGGTGGCACCGGTACCATCGGTGCGTCCGCGTACATAGACTCTGTCCGCCTGTTTGGCCAGCGGCACCAATTCTCTTACCGCCAGCGTGCCACGCGGACCGACTCCGACTTTGTTGAAGGCGAACGGGACAACCCGCTTGGCCGACGCAAACTCGGTGTCCAGTTGCAATGGCCGGGCTGGTGTCGTGGGTTCAACGGGTTTGGCCGTGTCGAGGGCGATCCTGCCGGCAATTTCCCGCTGGGTGCCCGCGGGGGCGGCATGCAGGTCAGTGGCGGCAAGCATCGCCAGCAGGACCATGATGAACCTGGATCGAACGCCTGATTGCGCTCCCCTGGCTAAGGCTGCTTCATCGGTATTGAATGGCTTCATCATGTGCCAATCCATCATCAGTGGCCGGAACGTGGGCACGATTATCGTTCCCGCGCCCGATGTGCGAATCGCCGAGCAGTCAGCCAAAACCGATCCAGATTTCGCAAATGGCGTGGCGCCCAAGACAGGAATCGAACCTGTGACCTACCGCTTAGGAGGCGGTCGCTCTATCCACTGAGCTACGAGGGCGAACGCGGATTATAACCGGCCACTTCGGAGCAGCTACCCGCCCGTTGGCTCCGCATCGGGTTCCTTCGGAACTTCCGGAACGGGTGGAACGGGAATTCCGAGTTTGCGCACCAGTGTGTCGTGAGTGACGTGGAGCAACTCTTCGATGGCAACGTAGTCGTCGGGCAGAGCGGCGTCGTCCCAGCCGTTGGCCGAATGACGGGCGAGATCGACCGCCAGCGTGACGTTGCGGACCCGTGGGTGAGTGGCATTCTGCCTGTCCATCAGGGTGGTCAGCAGGGCCGGCAGATGCCAAGCTCTGGCCAGCGCCAACTGGAGCGGCTGTAGTTGGATGTTATAGACCTGTAGCTGCGCGGTGGAGCTGCGCAGGTTTCTGTTTTCGGTCTGAATTTCCCTGACGCGCAGCGCGAGACCGGGAGCAAAACACCACATGAGTACTTCCGCGACGTCGTACAGCAAAGTGGCAACGGTGATCTCGTCGACATCGAGGTCATGGCGGGTGATCGCCCAGTCACGCGCCCAATGGGTGGCGCGGCGCGCGCGCGCGATGACCTTCAGCAAGCCGAGCAGCGCGCGCGGATAGGGCTTGAGACTGTCTTCGATCAACGGTAGATCGTGAAAATCCCGAAAGAAGGGTTCGACGCCGATCATCATCAGCGCCCGTTCGATGGTCGTGATATCGGACGTCTGGCTCTTGCGACGATGGTTTTCGATATAGGCCAGGACCCGCAGAGTCATCATCGGGTCCTGCAAGATGATCGACGAGAGCACTCGCCCGTTGACGCGCTCGGCGTTGGCTCGCAATTGGTCGAGCTCATGGACGGTGTGCCGCAGCACAGGCAGCTGCGCCTGGCTGAAATAGGCCACCCAGGTTTCCAGGTCAGGATAGGGCGTTTCGACCATGATCGGACTGCTCTCGGATGACCGACTCCAAAATACTGACTAACTGACGATTATCGGCGCTGACGCGGTTCGCTTGACGAGGGTGAGGGGCGGAAAACAGCCCGTTGATGGTATTGATGTTCTTCGGGCGATTCCTTATAATCCAGTCCCTTTTTACCACCTTGCCCCACCCGAATCGCATGCGGGGGGGTTCCATGACGTTACGATCCAAAAGGAGATTACATGCGGCACTATGAAATCGTTTTCATTGTCCATCCGGACCAGTCCGAGCAGGTACCGGCGATGGTGGAGCGCTACAAGACGCTGGTCACCACCCACGGCGGCGTCATCCACCGCCTTGAGGATTGGGGGCGACGCCAGCTGGCCTACCCGATCCAGAAAATGCACAAGGCTCACTATGTTCTCATGAACATCGAGGCTGATGGCACGACGCTGGCCGAGCTGGAAAATTCCTTCAAGTTCAACGACGCCGTGCTGCGCCATCTGACGGTAAAGATGAACAAGGCCGTGACCGCGCCGTCGCCAATGATGAAGGAAGAGAAGTCCAGGTCATTGACCGCGCCGCAGTCCGACGAGGTGAAGCCGGAGGCGGTCGCTGCGGTCTGAGGATAAGGGCGCGGCGGCGAACCGGGTCGAGATATCCGGTCAGTTGCTGGCGCGGGGCGCGTTGCGCCACACTCCCGCGGGTGTTGCCGCAATCGAGTTCAGCCTCGGCCATGCGTCGAGACAGGAAGAGGCGGATGCGATGCGGCGGGTGGAGTGCGAAGTGGCCTGCGTTGCGTTGGGAAGTCCCGCTGGCCTGCTGGCCGCCGCAAGACTGGGCGATCGGCTCCGCGTTCAGGGATTCCTGGCCGCCAAGAGCCTGAAGAACCGTTCCGCCGTGCTGCATGTAACAGAAATCGAATTTCAGGAAGGAAATGAAAATGGCATTCAAGCCCAAGGGTAAGTTGGCTGGCAAGAAGAAGGACGACAAGGGTCGCGGCCTGTTCAAACGCCGCAAGTTCTGCCGCTTCTCCGCCGAAAAGATTGAAGAGATCGATTACAAGGATGTCGATCTGCTCAAGGACTTCATCACCGAGAACGGCAAGATCATGCCGGCGCGCATTACCGGAACCAAGACGGGCTATCAGCGCCAGTTGTCCACCGCCATCAAGCGCGCCCGTTATCTGGCGCTGATGCCCTATACCGATCTGCACTAAGGAGAGGCCGCCATGCAAGTGATTCTGATGGAAAAAGTGGTGAACCTCGGTGGCCTCGGCGATATCGTCAAGGTCAAGGATGGTTACGCTCGCAATTTTCTGATCCCCCAAGGGAAGGCGAAGCGCGCGACGGATGCGAACAAGAAGGTGTTCGAGGAGCGTCGCGCCGAACTGGAACGTGGCCAGGCGGAAAAGTTGGCTGCTGCCCAGGAACGTGCCGGCAAGCTCGAAGGCCTGGTCGTCAAGGTTGGTCGCAAGGCGGGCGTCGATGGGCGCCTGTTCGGCTCGGTCGGCAATGCCGATATCGCCGAGGCGCTGGCCAAGCAGGGCATTGAAGTCGAAAAGAGCTTGATCCGCCTGCCGCTGGGTCCGATGAAGCAGGTTGGCGACAACGAGGTCGAGATCGCTCTCCACTCCGACGTCGTCGCCAAGGTGACGGTATCGGTGGTTGCCGAGCAGTAACGCGTCTTCGCAGCTAGCCGTACCAACAAGAGGGGTCGCTCAGGCGGCCCCTCTTGCATTCGACGGCAGCAAGTCGGGCGGCGGAAATGACAGCGGGGACACGGTAAACCGTGCCCCCGCCGGTAGTCATTCTGTTTCTTGGATGGCTACATCCTCAGCAGGCCGTTTTAGGCGGCCAGTGCGAAACGCTCATCGTTGGCGTTTGTGGTTTTGCGCGGATTACGTCCGTCGCCTCTCGAGTCGCCTGCTCGCCTTCTACGCCCTGTCGAAGCCAGTACACCCCCTCAGTGGTGGAGGTGGCGGACTTGTTGCCTACAGCAGGTCGAGCAGGTCAAGGGGCGTGGCGATGACGGCGTCGGCGGCCCAGTCGTCAATCGGTACGTGGTTGCCAAGATAGCCGTAGGCGGCCGCCACCGCCGGAATGCCCGCCGCATGGGCGGCCTGGATGTCACGGAGATCGTCACCGACATAGAGCGCCTGCATGGGCGTTACCCGCGCCATTTCGCATGCCATCAGCAGGGCGTCGGGGGCCGGCTTCGGTCTCGGGGTCGAATCGCCCGAGACGATCGCCACCGCGCGACCGCTCAACTTCAGGCAGTCCGCGAGCGGCAGGGTGAAGCGAGCCGGCTTGTTGGTGACAATGCCCCAGAGGATGCCCCGCGTTTCCAGATGGTCGAGCAGTGGGGCCATGCCGTGGAAGAGTCGAGTCTCATGGCAAAGGCGTTCCGCATAGAGCTCGAGGAATCGCTTTGCCAGGTCCGGATAGGTCGGTGCATCGGGCTCGACGCCAAAACCGACGCTCAGCATACCCCGCGTACCGGCCGAGACATGCGGGCGCAGGGCGGCCATCTCCAGCGTGGGGCGTCCGAGTTCTTCAAGCAGTTGGTTCAGCGCGCCACCAAGATCGGGCGCCGTATCGGCAAGCGTGCCGTCGAGGTCAAAGAATACCGCGCGTATTTGCTGGTCAGGCATCGCGACGGGCGCGAATCAGGTAGTTGACCGAAGTGTCCTGGCCCAGGGAGTAGGTCCGGGTGAGAGGGTTGTAGCTCATCCCGACAATTTCGACGACCGCCAGGCCGGCTTGGCGGCAGTGCCGGGCCAGCTCCGCCGGGCGAAGAAAACGGGCGTAGTCATGCGTGCCCTTGGGCAGCAGCTTGAGGATGTATTCGGCGCCGAGGACGGCAAACAGGTACGCCTTGGGGTTGCGGTTGATGGTCGAGAAGAACACCTGGCCACCAGGTTTCACGAGCTGGGCGCAGGCGGCCACGATACTGGCCGGGTCGGGCACATGCTCGAGCATTTCCAGGCAGGTTACCGCATCGAATGCGCCCGAATGGGCGGCGGCCATGTCTTCGGCCGCGATCTGCCGGTAGTCGACGTGCTGACCTGACTCGAGGAGATGCAAACGGGCGACGCCAAGCGCCTTGTCGGACAGGTCAATGCCTGTCACCCTGGCACCCAGAGCGGCCATGCCTTCGCTCAACAGTCCACCACCGCAACCAACATCGATGACGGCACGGTCGCGCAACGGGCAATGGCGGTCGATCCAGCCCAAGCGCAGGGGATTGATGTCGTGCAGAGGCTTGAACTCCGAGTTTGGGTCCCACCAGCGATGGGCAAGGTCGCCGAATTTCGCCAGTTCCTGGGGGTCGGCATTCATGTTCTTGGCATTCATGGCAAACGATCCTGTTTGGCCAGAAAAAAAGCCCTGCGAGGCAGGGCTTTTTGTCTGGATCAAACCACCTTACTTCGATTGACGGGTACCGATGATCTCGATTTCGACACGACGATCGGGTTGCAGGCAGTCAATGACCTTCTTGCTCTTCGGGCCCTTGCACTGGTCGGGCTTGGTGACCGGTTGCTTCTCACCCTTGCCCTCGGTATAGACGCGATTGGCTTCGACGCCCTTGGCAACCAGATATTCCTTGACGGCGGCGGCGCGACGCTCGGACAGCTTCTGGTTGTAGGCATCCGTGCCAATGCGGTCGGCGTGGCCAACGGCAATGATCACTTCCAGTTTGATGTCTTTGATTTTTGCGGCAACATCGTCCAGCTTCGCTTTGCCTTCGGGGCGCAACACCGCCTTGTTGAAATCAAACAACGCGTCGGCGGCCAGCGTCACCTTTTCGGCGGCGGGCTTGGCAGCGGCGGCGGCGGCGGCGGCGGGGGCAGCACCGGCAGCGGCTGAGGCAGCCTTGGGTGCCTCAGCCTTCTTGACCAGATCCGGGTCACATTCCTCGATGGCCATTGCCGGGGTCCAGTAGCCAGTACGCCAGCAGAGCCCGTGGCCGCTCTTGGCGACGTAGCCGCGCTGGTCGATCGCGTAGCCAATGACATCCTTCATATCGATGCCCGGCGTTTGAGCGAGGGCGACGCCGCCAATGCCGAGCAGCGCGGTGAGCAACAGAGACTTGGTCATGAATTTCATTATCTTCTTCCCCTTGTACAAGGACCGTTATTTGGTTTCGCCAAACGCTAGACAAAAAGTTTGTGCCGCTTTGCGCTTTACTTGAGTGTAGTTTCCGACTTGACTTCCATTGACTTGCATCAATGCTTACAGTCAATCGAACTATCGCAAACGAAGCGGATTATGCCATGACTTGCTTAACTCGATCAATTCGCTCGATAGGATGCCGACGGGTTGACTGTTACAAATCTTCAAATTCCCGGCCACCCAGACATGGCTGACTTCCTCGCGCCCAGCGACATAGACGACATGCGAGGCCGGGCAATAGCACGGCTGGCTGGGCCAGTCATCAACCCGGATTGAGCACAGGTCGGCCCATTTCCCGGGGACCAGCGATCCGATCGATCCATCCAGGCCAAGGGCGGCCGCTCCGTCCAGGGTGGCCATGCGCAGGGCCTGGTGCGCGGGCACTGCGGTGGCGTCCCCGCTGGTGGCCTTGGCCAGCAGGGCGGCCAAGCGCATTTCCCGCAGGATGTCGAGCCGGTTGTTGCTTGCGGCGCCGTCCGTGCCCAGGCCAACGCGGACGCCGGCGGCCAGCAACTTGCCGATCGGCGCAATGCCGCTGGCCAGCTTCATGTTGGAAGTCGGGCAATGGGCGACGACACAGCCGTTGTCAGCCAACTGATTGATTTCATGATCGTTTAGATGCACGGCATGGACGGCAATCAGGTTCGGGCCGAGCAGGCCGAGCCGGGCCAATCGCTCGATCGGCCGGATGTCGTATTGTTTGATGCCCTCGTCCACCTCGGCGCGGGTTTCATGCAGATGGACGTGGATGGCCATGTCAAGCTGGGCGGCCAGAGTAGCCACGCGCTCGAATGTCCGATCGCTGACTGTATAGGGTGCGTGGGGGGCCAGCGCGAAGGAGACCAGCGGTTCGTCGCGCCAGGCGTCGCGGACAGCCAACCCCTTGGCCAGGTAGTCGCTGGCATCGGTGGCGTAGGCAGTGGGAAATTCGATGACCGTGACGCCCAGCACCGCGCGGATACCTGCTCGGCGCGCAGCTTCGGCGGCGGCGCCGGGGTAGTAGTACATGTCGTTGAAGCAAGTAACGCCGCCACGAAGCATTTCCCAGGCCGCGAGCAAGGTGCCATCGCGGACGAACTCCGGCGAGGCATGCTTCCGCTCCGCTGGCCAGATACGCTCGTCGAGCCAGCGCATCAGCGGCAGATCGTCGGCATAGCCGCGCAGCAGGGTCATGGCGGCGTGGGTGTGCAAATTGACCAGGCCCGGCAGCAGAACCTGACCGGGCAAGCGGACATGTTCCCGTGGGACGTACTGGTCGGCGGCTTCACCGGCGGGCAGCAGGGCGACAATGCGTCCTTTGTCGACGGCCAGGGCATGGTTTTCCAGAACCGCGCCGGCGGGTTCGATCGGGATGATCCAGCCGGGTTCGATAAGCAGGTCGATGGCGGTGGGCATGGAGGCCGATTAAAGCAGATTCACCGGTGGCGAACAACGCGGTCTGGCAATGTCCGCGTGATAAAATCCCCTTCTTTTTGCCGGCCTGCTTTCCGGGCCATTTTGCGGCGCACCTAGATGCAGACAACTTCCTTCGCCAAAGAGACGCTCCCGATCAGCCTGGAAGAGGAGATGCGCCACTCCTACCTCGACTACGCCATGAGCGTGATCGTCGGTCGCGCGCTGCCGGATGTGCGTGACGGCTTGAAACCCGTCCATCGCCGCGTGCTGTTCGCCATGCACGAATCGAACATTGTCTGGAACCGCCCCTACGTCAAATGCGCGCGGGTGGTCGGCGATGTCATGGGCAAGTACCACCCCCATGGCGATTCGGCCATCTATGACACTCTGGTGCGCATGGCGCAAGACTTTTCCCTGCGCTACATGCTGGTCGACGGTCAGGGCAACTTCGGCTCGGTCGATGGCGACAACGCCGCCGCCATGCGTTACACGGAGTGCCGGCTGGACCGCATCGCCTCGGAACTCATCGCCGATATCGACAAGGAAACCGTCGACTTCCAGCCCAACTACGACGGCAAGGAGCAGGAGCCGACGGTGTTGCCGTCGCGGATTCCCAACCTGCTGATCAATGGCTCGGCGGGTATCGCCGTCGGCATGGCCACCAATATTCCACCGCACAATCTGGGTGAGGTGGTCGATGCCTGTCTGGCCTTGCTCGACAATCCGGCCATCGACATCGAGGAACTGATCAAGATCGTGCCGGCACCCGATTTCCCCACCGCTGGCCTGATCTACGGTATTTCCGGCGTTCGCGAGGGGTATCTCACCGGGCGTGGCCGCGTCGTCATGCGCGCCCGTACCCATATCGAGGACATGGAGCGGGGCGGCAAGCAGGCCATCATCGTCGACGAGCTGCCCTATCAGGTTAACAAGAAGACGCTCCAGGAAAAGATCGCCGAACTGGTCAACGAGAAGAAGATCGAGGGGATCGCCCATATTCAGGACGAGTCGGACAAGTCCGGCATGCGTCTGGTCATCGAACTGAAGCGCGGCGAAGTTCCGGAAGTGGTGCTGAACAATCTCTACAAGCAGACCCAGCTCCAGGATACCTTCGGCATGAACATGGTGGCGCTGGTCGATGGTCGACCGGAGCTGCTGAATCTCAAGCAGATGCTGGAATGCTTCATCTCCCACCGGCGCGAGGTGGTCACCCGGCGCACCGTTTTCGAACTCCGGAAGGCCCGCGAACGCGGCCACATCCTTGAAGGCCTGGCGGTGGCCTTGTCCAACGTGGACGAGATCATCGCCCTGATCAAGGCGGCGCCGACGCCGGCCGATGCCAAGCGGGAGCTGATGGGGCGCGCCTGGCGCTCGACCCTGGTCGAGGAAATGCTGGTCCGGGCGTCCGCCGAGTCCTCCCGTCCCGAGGGCTTGGCGCCAGAATTCGGCTTTTCGCGGCGCGGCTATTTTCTTTCCGAGGCACAGGCGCAGCGCATCCTGGAAATGCAGTTGCAGCGGCTGACAGGCCTCGAACAGGACAAGATCGTCGGCGAATACAAAGAGGTCATGGAGCAGATCGCCGACCTGCTGGATATCCTGGCCCGGCCGGAACGGATCATCCAGATCATCGGCGCCGAACTGGCGGCGATCCGTCAGCAGTACAACGACAAGCGCCGCTCGGAAATTGTTCTGCAAACCGCCGATATCAATCTGGAAGACCTGATCGCCCGCGAAGACATGGTGGTGACGATGTCCCATGGCGGCTACGTCAAGCGCCAGCCGATGGACGACTATCACACCCAGAAGCGCGGTGGCCGAGGCAAGAAGGCGGCCGACATCAAGGAAGACGATTTCGTCGACCATCTGTTCATCGCCAACACGCACGACTACATTCTCTGTTTCTCGAACCGTGGCCGGGTCTACTGGCTCAAGGTCTATGAAGTCCCGGAAGGTACGCGCACCTCGCGTGGCAAGCCGATCGTCAATCTCTTCCCGCTGGAGGAGAACGAAAAGATCACCGCCGTGCTGCCGGTCAAGGAGTTCGACGAGAACCACTTCGTCTTCATGGCCACGGCCATGGGCACGGTGAAGAAGACGCCGCTGACCGATTTCTCCAACCCGCGCAAGGCCGGCATCATTGCCGTGGGCCTCGACGAGGGTGACTACCTGATCGGTGTGGCCATCACCGACGGTGGTTGCGACGTGATGCTCTTCTCCGACGCCGGCAAGGCCGTGCGCTTCGAGGAAGGCGACGTGCGCCCCATGGGCCGCAACGCCCGCGGAGTGCGCGGCATGATGCTGGAGGACGGCCAGACCGTGATTTGCATGCTGGTGGCGCAGGGCGAGGATCTGAATGTGCTGACCGCGACCGAGAATGGTTTCGGCAAGCGCACGCCCATTGCCGAGTACACCAAGCATGGCCGCGGCACCAAGGGCATGATCGCCATTTCCACCAGCGATCGAAACGGCAAGGTGGTCGGCGCCGTACTGGTGCGGCCCGAGGACGAGGTGATGCTGATTTCCACCGGCGGCGTGATGATTCGCACACCGGTCCAGCATGTGCGCGAGACGAGCCGCTCGGCCCAGGGCGTGACGCTGATAAATCTCGATGACGGCACCAAGCTGGCCGGCATCGACAAGGTCATCGAAACAGAAGAGGAGTGAGAACCATGGCACGTGTATTCAACTTCAGCGCCGGCCCCGCCGCGCTGCCCGAGGAAGTTCTCAAGCAAGCCGCCGACGAGATGGTCGATTGGCATGGCGCCGGTTGCTCGGTGATGGAAATGAGCCACCGCGGCAAGGAGTTCATGGGCATCGCCGCCCAGGCCGAAGCCGATCTGCGCGAGCTGATGGGCATTCCGGCCAACTACAAGGTGCTGTTTCTGCAGGGCGGCGCCTCGGCGCAGTTCGAGATGATTCCGATCAACTTGCTGCGCGGCAAGGCTTCAGCCGACTACGTTCACACCGGCGAGTGGGCCAAGAAGGCGATCAAGGCCGCCAAGATGTTCTGCAACGTGAATGTCGTCGCCAGCGCCGAGGACAAGAGCTTCACCTACGCGCCGGCCCAGGCCGACTGGAAGTTGAACAAGGATGCGGCCTACGTGCACTACACCGCCAACGAGACGATTGGCGGTGTCGAATTCAACTGGATTCCCGAGACGGGCGACGTGCCGCTGGTCTGCGACATGTCTTCCAATATTCTGTCCCGCGTGATCGATGTGTCGAAGTATGGCCTGATCTACGCCGGTGCCCAGAAGAACATCGGCCCGGCCGGTCTGACCATCGTCATCGTCCGTGACGACCTGGTCGGCAAGGCGGTGCCGACACCGCCGGCCATGCTCAACTACCAGACCCACGTCGACGCCGAGTCGATGTACAACACGCCGCCCACCTATGCCATCTACATCGCCGGGCTGGTCTTCCAGTGGCTCAAGCGCAATGGCGGCATCGCGGCGATGGAGCAGAAGAACATCGAGAAGGCCAATCTGCTTTACGACTACCTGGCGTCCACCGACTTCTACCGTAATCCGGTCGCCGCATCGGATCGTTCGCGCATGAACGTGCCGTTCACGCTCAAGGATGCCGGTCTCGACGAGGAGTTCCTCAAGGGTGCCAAGGCCAAGGGCATGGTGCAGTTGAAAGGCCACCGCTCGGTCGGCGGCATGCGTGCCTCCATCTACAACGCCATGCCCGTCGAAGGCGTCAAGGCGTTGGTGGAGTACATGAAGGAATTTGCCGCGAGCAAGGGATAAGACCATGGCCGACCAATTTCAGGTTCTGATTCTGAACAACATCTCCGCCCATGGCCTCAAGCGCCTGCCGGCGGAGCGTTTCGCGACGAGCAAGGAAATCGCCAAGCCGGACGCCATCCTGGTCCGCTCGGCCGACATGCACAGCATGGACATTGCCAAGTCCGTGCTGGCCATTGGCCGGGCCGGTTCCGGCACCAACAACATTCCCGTCAAGGCCATGTCGGCGCGTGGCGTGCCGGTGTTCAACGCGCCGGGCGCCAATGCCAACGCGGTGAAGGAACTGGTGG
This sequence comes from Rhodocyclaceae bacterium, assembly GCA_044220545.1. GTDB lineage: Bacteria > Pseudomonadota > Gammaproteobacteria > Burkholderiales > Rhodocyclaceae > Fen-999. The sequence continues at coordinate 44,267 of JBGAQX010000006.1, forward strand.
TGGCCGGCATGCTGCTGGCGGCGCGCAACATCGGCGGCGCCATGAAGTTCGTCTCCAGCCTCGATGCCAAGGATCCCGAGATGGAGAAGAAGGTCGAGGGCGGCAAGAAGACCTATGCCGGTTACGAGTTGGCCGGCCATACGCTGGGCGTGGTCGGCCTGGGCAAGATCGGTTGCCTGGTCGCCGACGTCGCCATCAAGCTGGGCATGCACGTGATCGGCTACGATCCGGAAATCACCGTCGATGCCGCCTGGAGCCTGCCCTCGCAGGTGAAGAAGGCTACCAGCCTGAACGATGTGTTGAAGAGTTCCAATTTCATCAGCATGCACGTGCCGCTGGTGGACGCCACGCGCAAGATGATCAACGCGGCGGCGCTGGAACAGATGAAGGCGGGCGGCGTGCTGCTCAATTTCTCCCGCGAAGGAGTGGTCGACGAAGCGGCGGTGCTCGCGGCGCTGGATGCCAAGAAGCTCGCCACCTACGTTTGCGACTTCCCGAGCGCGCATGTGAACAACCATCCGCACGTGATCGCCTTGCCGCATTTGGGCGCTTCCACGCGCGAGGCCGAGGAAAATTGCGCGTTGATGGTGGCCGATCAGGTGCGTGATTACCTGCTCGACGGCAATGTCGTCAATGCGGTGAACTTCCCCACCGTGGTCATGCCGCGCGAGTCGGGTTTCCGCATCGCCATCGCCAACGCCAACGTGCCCAACATGGTCGGCCAGATATCGACCGCCATGGCCGAGGCCAAGCTCAACATCGGCAACATGATGAACAAGGCCAAGGGTGATGTGGCCTACACGCTTGTCGATGTCGACAGCAAGGTGCCGAAGAAGGTGATCGACGCCATCGCCAAGATCGAGGGTGTGTTGGCCGTGCGCTACCTTCCCCTGGAAAGCTGATGGGCCAGGAGGACAGCGCCGCGCAACAGGAACTCGGCCAGTTGCGCGACGGCATCGACGCGCTCGACAACGAAGTGCTGCGCCTGCTCTCCGAGCGGGCGCGGCTGGCCCACCGCATCGGCGAGATCAAGCATGGCAACCTCTATCGCCCGGAGCGCGAGGCGCAGGTGTTGCGGCGGATCGCCGAGACCAATCCCGGGCCATTGACGGAAGGGTCGGTGCGCACGATCTTTCGCGAGATCATGTCCGCTTGCCTGGCGCTGGAGCAGCCGCTCAAGATCGCCTATTTCGGACCCGCCGGCACATTCACTGAAAGTGCCGCCAAGAAGCATTTTGGCTCCGCACCGGGCTTCACGCCGTTCATCACCATCGACGATGTATTCCGCTCGGTCGAATCCGGCAACGCGCACTACGGCGTGGTGCCGGTGGAGAACTCGACCGAGGGCGCGGTGGGCCGCACCCTCGATCTGCTGCTGACCTCGCCGCTGATGATCTGCGGCGAGGTCAGCTTGCGCATTCACCAGAACCTGATGTCCAAGGCCGATTCGGCGGACGATCTGAAGGTTCTCTATTCGCATGCCCAGTCGCTGGCCCAGTGCCACGAGTGGCTCAATCGCAATCTGCCCAATCTGCCGCGCGTGCCGGTGGCCAGCAATGCCGAAGCCGCGCGCATGGCGGCGGCCAACCCGGAATCCTGCGCCATTGCCGGCGAGGCCGCCGCGCGGCTGTACGAGCTGAACGTGCTGGCGCCGAATATCGAGGACGACCCCAACAACACCACGCGTTTTCTCGTGTTGGCGAAGCACGATGCCGGTCCTTCCGGCGCTGACAAGACGTCCTTCGTCTGTTCGGCGCAGAACAAGCCGGGCGCCGTGCACGATCTGTTGACGCCGCTGAAGGCGCACGGTGTTTCGATGAGCAAGTTCGAGTCGCGGCCCGCCCGGGGCTTTGGTGGTTCGCGCTGGGCCTATGTCTTCTTCATCGACGTCGAAGGGCACCGGCAGGAAGCTTCGGTGGCCAAAGCGCTGGAAGACCTGCGCGGTCAGGTCGGCTTCCTCAAGGAACTGGGCTCCTACCCCCGTGCCGCCCTATAAGGAGTTGCCGTGAGCATCGCCAACCAGGCACCTGACTACATCCGCGCCATTTCGCCTTACGTCCCTGGCAAGCCCATCACCGAGCTGGCCCGTGAAATGGGCATTCCGGTGACCAGCATCGTCAAGCTGGCCTCGAACGAGAACCCGCTGGGCATGAGTCCGAAGGCGCGCGCCGCCGTGGAGCGGGCCATCGCCGGCATCGAGCGGTATCCGGATCAATTCGAATTGATCAAGGCCCTGGCCGACCGGCTTGGCCTGGCGCAAGGGCAGATCGTTCTGGGCAACGGGTCCAACGATGTCCTTGACCTCGCCGCGCGTGTCTTCCTGGCACCAGGCCGCTCCGCCGTGTTTTCGCAACATGCCTTCGCCGTCTATCCCTTGGCCACGCTGTCCGCTGGCGCTAAATGCATCGCCGTGCCGGCCAAGAGTTACGGACACGATCTGGCCGCCATGCGCGCCGCGATTACCCCGGATACGCGCGTGGTCTGGATCGCCAACCCGAACAACCCCACCGGCAACTTTCTTCCCTACGGCGATATCCGGGCTTTCCTGAGCTCGCTGTCCGCCGACGTGGCAGTGGTGCTGGACGAGGCCTACAACGAGTACCTGCCACCGGCCGACCGGGCCGACACGCTCTCCTGGCTGAGCGAATTCCCGAACCTGATCGTCACCCGCACCTTCTCCAAGGTGTATGGATTGGCCGGTCTGCGCATTGGTTACGCGGTGGCCGCGCCCGAAGTGGCGGACCTGATGAATCGGGTGCGTCAGCCTTTCAATGTCAATAACCTGGCCATCGCGGCGGCGGTCGCGGCCCTCGACGATCATGTGTTCATCGCCGAGAGTTACGAGTTGAATCGGCGTGGCATGGAACAGGTCGTTGCCGGCCTCAAGCGGCTGGGACTCGAACACATCCCCTCACACGGCAACTTCGTCACCTTCGCCGTTGCCGATGGCGCGGCCATCAATCGCAGGCTGCTGCAACAGGGCGTGATCGTGCGGCCGATCGGCGGTTACGGTCTGCCCAATCACTTGCGGGTGACGATCGGCCTGGAGCGGGAGAATGCCCGCTTTCTGGAAGCGCTGGAATCGGCTTTGCGCGCCTGATGCTGAACAAGGTCGCCATCTGCGGGGTCGGGCTGATCGGCGGCTCCTTCGCCCTGGCCCTCAAGGCGGTCGGCGCGGCACGGGAGATCGTCGGTCTTGGTCGCACCCGGGCTCCGCTCGAAGAAGCCAGGCGTCTGGGCGTCATTGATCGCATCGCCACCGACTGGGCGGATGGGCTGCGTGGCGCCGATCTGGTCCTGCTCGGCATGCCGGTTGGCCAGATGGCGCCGGTGATGGCGGCCCTGGTACCTCAGCTCGGCGCGGACACGCTGGTCACCGATGGCGGCAGCACCAAGTCGGATGTGGTGGCGGCGGCGCGTGCGGCCTTCGGCGACAAAATCGGCCAGTTCGTGCCGGGTCATCCCATCGCCGGTGCCGAGAAAAGCGGCGTTGGCGCGGCCAAGGCCGATCTCTATCTGGGCAAGCGTGTCGTCCTGACTCCGCTGCCGGAGAACCTTGCCGAGGATGTCCACACGGTGCGCACCGCCTGGGAGGCTTGCGGTGCCCGGGTTTCCGAACTTGCGGCCGAAGAACACGATCGGGTTTTCGCCGCGGTGAGCCATTTGCCCCACCTGTTGGCCTTCGCGCTGGTTCATGACTTGGCCGTCCGCGACAACGCCGATCAACTGTTCGGCTTTGCCGCCGGTGGCTTTCGCGATTTCACGCGCATCGCCAGCAGTCACCCGGAAATGTGGCGCGACATCTGCCTGGCCAACCGGGCCGCGCTGCTCAAGGAGCTCGATGCCTACATGACCGAGCTGCTGCGTGCCCGCATGCTGCTGGCTTCCGGCGACGGTGCCGCGCTGGAGGCCATGTTCGCCACCGCGCGGGCACGCCGGGATGCCTGGCTCGATGGCTTGCGGCCGTCGCTGGAGCAGTGATGCTCCTTACGGCTGGCGGGCTCTAAGGACCGTCACCAGAGCCGGGAATTCGGCTTCCAGTCGGGCGATCAAGTCGCCAGCCTCCGCGCCACCGGCAATCGGATCGAGCTGCTCCAGGGTGCGCGCCAGCTCAACCAGGGGTTGTGCGGCGAAGATGGCGCAGCTGCTCTTGAGGGTATGTGCCGTGCGCCGGAGCAAGGGTGCGTCCCGCCGGGCGATGGCGTCATGCAGGGTGGCGAGGTCCTTGGGGTATTGATCGAGGAAGATGCCGGTCACGATATCCACCAACTCCGCGTCCGCCTCACCGATGGCACGGCCATAGTCGAAGGCTGGCTGGCCGGGTGGCCCGTGTGTCGCCGCACGTTGCTCGCCCTTGGCGGGCAGGCGGGCGGTAAAGCGAAAAGTGCTGCCTTGGCCCGGCTCGCTGGTCACACCGATCGAGCCGTCCATCAACGCCACCAGGCGGGCGGAGATGGTCAGACCCAGGCCGGTGCCGCCGAAACGCCGGGTGGTGGAGCTGTCCTCCTGGGCAAAGGGCTCGAAGATGTGCTCCAGCTTGTCGGCGGGGATGCCGATGCCCGTGTCGCTGACCGTGAATTCAATGTGCTGGCCATCGTCGCTCGCGGTGCTCCGCGCGGCGGTCACGATGATTTCGCCGCGCTCGGTAAACTTGGTGGCGTTGCCGACCAGGTTGACCAGAACCTGCCGCAGACGGCCAGGATCGCCGACAACCGAATCCGGGAGTTCAGGCGCCAGCCTATGGCTCACCTTCAGGCCCTTCTGGCGGGCACGTGGGCTCAGCGCGCCAAGGGTGTCGTCGAGCAGCTTGGTCAGACTGAAGGTGGTCTCTTCCATCGACAGCCGGCCGGCCTCGATCTTCGAGAAGTCGAGGATGTCGTTGATGATGGTGAGCAGCGACTCGGCGGAGGACTGGACGAGTCGCAACTGCTGCCGCTGCTCGTTCGTCAGTTGCGTGTCGAGAAGGATCTCGGTCATGCCGATGACGCCGTTCATCGGGGTGCGGATTTCATGGCTCATGTTGGCCAGAAAATCGCTCTTGGCCCGGTTCGCCGCCTCGGCGGCTTCCTTGGCTTTGATCGCCTCCTGCTCGGCCTTGCGGCGCTCGGTGACGTCGAGAATGACGCCGATCAGGCCGCGGACGCTACCGTCCGGCCGAGTCAGCGGCGCTTTCTGGAAGAACAGGGTGTGCAAGTCGCCGCCACCCCAGCGCAACTGGTGTTCGTAGGATTGGGGTGCCGGGTGGTTGAATAGCTCCCGGTCCCGGGCGGCGTGGAACTCGGCGTCCGCCGGGGTGAGAAATTCAAAGGCGGTCTTGCCCACCAGGTCGTCCCGGTTGCGGCCGAAGACGGTCTCGAAGGCCCTGTTGATGCCGATATAGCGACCCGCCACATCCTTGAAATAGATGGGCAGCGGGATGGTCTCGATCAGTTCGCGGACGAAATGAAGCTGGTCCTCCAGCTCGTCGCGGGTACGCTTCAGTTCCGTGATGTCGGTGCGGATGCCGACGTACTGGATTGGCTGGCCGCTCTCGTCGAGAAACGGCACGATGGTGGCCGCCACCCAGTAGATGCGGCCATCCTTGGCCCGGTTCTGTATCTCCCCCCGCCAGACGCGGCCAGCGGCGATGGCACGCCACATTTCGGCAAAGAATTCGCTGGGGTGGTGGCCGGACCGGACGATGCGGTGGTTCTGGCCGAGCAGTTCCTCGCGGGTATAGCCGCTGACCTCGCAGAACTTGTCGTTGGCATAGGTAATGAAGCCGGCGACGTCGGTGATGCTGACGATGGCATGCTGGTCGAGGGCGAACTTCTGGTTCTCCAGCGCCTGGTGCGCGGCGCGCAGGGTGCGCTGGGATTCTTCGCGGTAGCGGACCAGGCCGGCCACGAGCTGGATCAGGTTGTCGAGGTTATCGTCACCGGCGAGGGCGGCGTCCTCCCAGCCCAGCTCCTCTTGCAGGGCATTGGCCGTGTCCTGCAATGCCCGGATGGCTCGCTCCCGGCTGGCCAGTTCGTCGCGCAAGCGGTTGTTGGCGGAAACCAGTTCTTCCGAACTGAGTTCCAGGCTGCGGGTGCGCAGGCTCAAGTCCCGGTCGTACTGCTCGTAGGTGACATCGACGCGCTCGACAAAATCCTTCAGTCCGGCCACGCCCCTGGCCAAGTCTGGGGGCACGTGGCCATCCTTGGCCAATTCCGCCAAACCGGCCAGAAACGCCGTCGCCTGGCTCTCGTCATCGATTCCCAGGGCTCGGCGCAACTGCCGGGACAGAGCCTTATGCATCGGCGCCGGTCTCGGTCAGGCAGGTGATGGTCATGGTCTGGTTGTGGAGCTTGCAGTCGACGCCGGGGGCCAGCGGGCTGATTTCGCCATACGAGTAGAAGCCGGCAAGCACGGTTTCCTGTCCAAGGACCGCCGCCACCGCCTCCACCTCCTCTTCGGTGCGGTCACCCATGACCAGTTTGCGGCCAACGCAGGAGACCAGGATGGCCAAGCCCGAGTTGCCCAAATCGCGCAGGCGGTGGGCGGTCTGGGCGGCGGTTTCGGCGCCGTCGACCAATGCGTCGGTCGACGCGTGCATCAATTTCAGGTAGCCGCCGAGTTCAATGGCGCCAGCCAGGACCAGGCTGCCATCGGCTTCGTTCACGCCGAGAATGGTCCGGATCAGGCCGATTTCGTCGCGGTCCTCCGACAGCATGGCGAAGGGAAACAGCAGGCCAGATGACGGCAGGTCTTTCGCGTAGTCGCCGAGGTAGCGCTTATAGACCGCCAGCGCGGGCTCGTTGTCCAGTTCCCGCAGGATGTTGCCGTCGCAGCGCGTCACCTTGCGCGCCGGGCCGAACGGCTGCCAGCCACCGAAGAAACCATGACTGAAACCGAGGCGATCGCCCCGGAGGCCGATGGCGACAATGGCGCGATCGGATACTCCCGCCGGGCCAATGGTCCAGGTGCGGGTGAAGGCGCCGTTGTCACCCGCCAGCCCGCCGGTGATCGGCACGCTGGCGCCGAGCACGGCCGCCATGCCTTCGATCAACGCGCTGCCGTTGATCGCCACGCCTTGGCCGAATACCATCACCGCGCGCGGATTGCCGTTCTTCAACCGCTCGGCCAGTCGAGCTCCGGCGTTGGCCGAGTCGCTCATGTCGCTCAGGTCGGTCGACGCGGCGACGACCGACGTCTGATCGAAGCGCACTGCCGTGACGACGCAACTGTTGCCATGCACGCCGGTGGCGGAAATCTCTCCGGCCGTCGAGCAGCCGACGATGGCGGCGCCGGGGAAGCCGTCGGTCAGCGATCGACCGAACCGGAAGTCCTCGAAATAGACCGGAGCACCGAACACCAAGACCAGGTTGGGCCGCAATGCCACCAAGGGGGCCAGCCGGTCAATCGCGTCGGTCGTGCTCGTGAACTCGGTTTGCAGCGTTCGCATGACGATACCTTGCGGGCAATGGTTCGGGGTTCAGGAAATCGACACCGGCGAACCGTCATTGGTGTCGGCACGCTCGTCGCGATAGCGGTCGTGAACCTGTTGCACCTGATCCCAGGACTGGAAAAAGGCGTCGACGCAGGCCGGGTCGAAATGCATGCCCGATTGGCTGCGCAGGAACTCGGCGGCCTTGTCCATCTCCCATGCCTTCTTGTATGGACGCTCGGAGGTGAGCGCGTCGAATACGTCGGCCACGGCGACGATCCGGCCGTGAAAAGGGATGTCGTTGCCGGCCAGGCCGTGCGGGTAGCCGGAGCCGTCCCATTTTTCGTGGTGGGCCAGGGCGATGGCCGCGGCCGCGTTGAGTTTTGGCGACGTGCTGCCCTGAAGAATTTCGTGGCCGATGGCGGCGTGGCGCTTCATCACCTCGAACTCCTCCGGCGTCAATCGTCCCGGCTTGAGCAAGATCATGTCGGGAATGCCCACCTTGCCGATGTCGTGCATGGGCGCGGCCTCGAAAATCAACTGTTGCTCTTCGACAGCCGTGCCAAGCGCCGCGGCGATCAAGCGCGAATAGTTGGCCATGCGCATGATGTGACTGCCGGTTTCCGGATCCCGGTACTCCGCGGCGCGCGACAAACGGAAGATCGTTTCCCGTTCGCGCTCGACGATGGTGAGCGTGGCCGCCGCCACTTCCTCGGCCAGCAGCGCGGCTCGATCGGCCAGCAGCCGCTGCCCGCGACGCAGGGTCGCCATGTTGCCGATGCGGGCGATGAATTCGTTCTTGTCGACCGGCTTGGTCAGAAAGTCCGTGGCGCCGGCCTCGAGCGCCGCGTAGCGGACTTCCTTGAGGTCGTTGGCGGTCACCATCACCACCGGCACGTCGGCGCGGCCGGGAAAGGCGCGGAAACGGCGGATGAATTCGAGGCCGTCGGGCGCCGGCATCATGTAGTCGACCACCACCACGTCGGCGCCATGTTGCTCGCACCATTCCAGCGCTTCGGCCGACACCGAGAAGCAGTGGGGCGTTACCTCCGGGATTCTGGCCACCATGTACTTGAACAGGGTGAGGTTGATGTCGGAATCGTCGACGATGACGATGGATAGATCCACTTCGTTCCTCCCCCTCGCAATGATAGAGTGCGCAACCTTCGCGCGCCGCGTTTTGGCTTATTCGGTGCGATTTCCGCTGCTATTCTAGTTCGATTGGCGAATCATGGAATTTCTTGATCTCCCCGCGCTGACGCGCGTCGTCGGCACGGTTCGACTGCCCGGCTCCAAGAGCATTTCCAATCGCATGCTGCTGCTGTCGGCGCTTGCCGAGGGCACCACGGAGATCCATGACCTGCTCGACTCGGACGACACCCGGGTGATGCTGGCGGCACTTGCCGCGCTCGGTGTCGGGCTTGAGGCGGCCGGCGCGAACGTCTGGCGCATCCGGGGTGTCGGCGGGCCGTTTCCGGTCAAGGCGGGCGATCTCTTTCTCGGCAATGCCGGCACGGCTTTTCGGCCATTGACGGCGGCGCTGGCTCTGTCAGGCGGGTGCTACAGGCTCTCCGGCGTGCCGCGCATGCACGAACGGCCGATTGGTGACCTGGTCGATGGGCTGCGCCAGATCGGTGCCGACGTCCGCTATGCAGGGAACGCGGGCTTCCCGCCGCTGGAAATAGTTCCAGCCGATGTCGATCTTGCCGCACCGGTGCGGGTGCGCGGCGACGTATCGTCGCAGTTCCTCACCGCGCTGCTGATGGCGTTGCCGCTCGTCGGCAAGCGGGCCGTCATCGAAGTGACCACGGAACTCATTTCGAAGCCCTATATCGAGATCACGCTGAACCTGATGGCGCGTTTTGGCGTTTGTGTCGAGCGTGAGGGCTGGCAGCGCTTCACGATTCCGGCCGGACAGCGCTATCGCAGCCCCGGAAAGGTGCACGTGGAAGGCGATGCCTCCGGGGCTTCCTATTTTCTCGCCGCCGGTGCCATTGCCGGCGGTCCGGTGCGGGTGGCGGGCGTGGGCCGGGGCAGCATTCAGGGCGACGTTCGGTTTGCCGAGGCCCTGGCGGCAATGGGGGCGGCCATCGACATGGGTGATGACTGGATCGAAGCCCGCTCTCCGGCCAGCGGCAAACTCGAAGCCTTCGATCTCGATCTCAATCACATTCCGGACGCGGCGATGACGCTGGCCGTGGCGGCATTGTTCGCCGATGGTCCCTGTACCTTGCGCAACATTGCCTCCTGGCGCGTCAAGGAAACGGACCGGATCGCCGCCATGGCGACGGAATTGCGCAAGCTCGGCGCGGCGGTCGAGGAGGGCGTGGATTGGCTCAGGGTGACGCCGCCGCCGGGATTGGTCGCCCATGCCGCCATCGATACCTACGACGACCACCGCATGGCCATGTGCTTCTCACTGGCCTCGTTGGGGGGCGTCGCGGTCCGCATCAACGACCCCAAGTGTGTGGCCAAGACTTTCCCCGACTATTTCGACCGCTTCGGCGGGATTGCCGCGCCGGTGATCGCCATCGACGGTCCGTCGGCCTCGGGCAAGGGCACGGTGGCGCAACGGGTGGCCGAGGTGCTCGGCTTTCATTTCCTCGATAGCGGGGCGCTGTATCGGCTGACGGCCCTGGCGGCGCTGCGTGCCGGCGCCGCGCTCGACGACGAGGCCGCGGTCGCGGCGGTAGCGGCCGAATTGCCGGCCGATTTCGTGGGTGAGCGCATCCTCCTTGCCGGCGACGATGTGACCGAGGCCATCCGCGCCGAGGAAATCGGTGTCGGTGCTTCGAAAGTCGCCGCCATGCCCGCGGTGCGGGCCGCGCTGCTGGAACGGCAAAGGGCCTATCGGCGGCTGCCCGGCCTGGTGGCCGACGGCCGCGACATGGGCTCGGTGGTGTTTCCCGAAGCAGCCGTCAAGGTGTTCCTGACCGCCAGCGCCGAGGCACGTGCCGAACGGCGCTATAAACAGTTGATGGGAAAGGGAATGCCTGCTAACATGCCGACCCTTTTGCAGGACCTGCGAGAGCGGGACGCCCGCGACGCCGCAAGAAGCGTCGCGCCCCTCAAACAGTGCGCCGATGCGGCCTTGGTGGATACCACGCCGATGGGCATCGACGAAGCGGTTGCCACCGTGCTGGACATCGTCCGCCGGCGGTTGCCGAAGTAGGGTAGTAACCGCAACAGGAGTCGTGGCGGCCCAGGTAGTGTCGATGGGGCGCCATGGCGTTTTTCAACCAACCCGCCGCTAACCCCGGCAGCTTGAGAGAGTGTCCATGTCTTTTGATACCGCCACCGCCGTAGATCCCAACGAATCCTTCGCCGCCCTCTTCGAGGAAAGCCTGTCGCGTCAAGAGATGCGCGCCGGCGAAGTCATTACGGCAGAAGTTGTCCGTGTCGACCAGAATTTCGTGGTCGTTAACGCGGGCCTGAAGTCCGAATCCTTTATTTCCGCCGAAGAGTTCAAGAACGATCGGGGCGAGCTGGAAGTCGCCCCTGGCGACTTCGTCCTGGTCGCCATCGAGATGCTCGAGGACGGCTACGGTGAAACCCGGCTGTCGCGCGACAAGGCCAAGCGCATCGCCGCCTGGAACGATCTGGACAAGGCGATGAACGACGCCGTCCTGGTCAAGGGCGTCATCACCGGCAAGGTCAAGGGCGGCCTCACCGTCATGACCAACGGCATCCGCGCCTTCCTGCCCGGCTCGCTGGTCGATACCCGCCCGGTCAAGGACACCACGCCCTACGAGGGCAAGGAGTTCGAGTTCAAGGTCATCAAGCTCGACCGCAAGCGCAACAACGTCGTGCTCTCCCGTCGCGCCGTGCTCGAAGCCAACATGGGCGAAGAGCGGCAGAAGCTGCTGGAGAACCTCCAGGAAGGCACCATCGTCAAGGGCATCGTCAAGAACATCACCGATTACGGCGCCTTCGTTGACCTGGGCGGTATCGATGGCCTGCTGCACATCACCGACCTGGCCTGGCGTCGTGTCCGTCACCCGTCCGAAGTGCTGACGGTTGGCGACGAGGTCACCGCCAAGGTGCTGAAGTTCGATCAGGAAAAGAACCGCGTTTCCCTGGGCATGAAGCAACTGGGCGAAGATCCGTGGGTGGGCATCGCCCGCCGCTACCCGCAGGGCACGCGCCTGTTCGGCAAGGTGACCAACTTGACCGACTACGGCGCCTTCGTCGAGATCGAGCAGGGCATCGAAGGCCTGGTGCACGTCTCCGAGATGGACTGGACCAACAAGAACATCCACCCGACCAAGGTCGTCCAGCTGGGCGACGAGGTCGAAGTGATGATCCTCGAAATCGACGAGGAGCGTCGGCGGATCTCCCTGGGCATGAAGCAGTGCATGGCCAACCCGTGGGACGATTTCGCCATGAACCACAAGAAGGGCGACAAGGTTCGCGGCGCCATCAAGTCGATCACCGACTTCGGTGTCTTCATCGGCCTGCCCGGCGGCATCGACGGTCTGGTGCACCTGTCCGACCTGTCCTGGTCCGCCACGGGCGAGGAAGCCAAGCAGAACTACAAGAAGGGTGACGAAGTGGAAGCCATGGTGCTCTCCATCGATGTCGAGAAGGAGCGCATTTCTCTGGGCATCAAGCAGATGGATGGCGACCCCTTCACCAGCTTCGTGGCCACCCATGACAAGAACAGCATCGTCAAGGGCACGGTCAAGAGCGTGGATCAGCGCGGCGCCGTGATCGAACTGGGCGGCGACGTCGAGGGCTACCTGCGGGCTTCCGAAGTTTCCCGCGAGCGCATCGAGGATCTGCGCACGGTGTACAAGGAAGGCGATTCCGTCGAGGCGCTGATCGTCAATGTGGATCGCAAGTCCCGCTCGCTCTCCCTGTCCATCAAGGCCAAGGATCAGGTCGAGCAGAACGAGGCGATGCAGAAACTGGCGTCGACCAGCAATGCCAGCAGCGGTACCACCAACCTGGGCGCGCTGCTCAAGGCCAAGCTCAACCAGCAGTAAGCGAGACGTGTTCCGCTCAGGACAGTCATGACCAAATCCGAGCTGATCGCCCGGCTTGCGGAGCGGTTTCCGCAACTCGTGGCCAAGGATGCCGACTTTGCGGTGAAGGTCGTTCTCGATGCGATGACCGCGGCGCTTGCCCGCGGCGATCGCATCGAGATTCGCGGCTTCGGCAGTTTCGCGCTGAACTATCGGCCGCCGCGTACCGGACGCAATCCCAAGTCCGGTGAGAAGGTGCAGGTGCCGGCGAAGCACGTGCCGCACTTCAAGGCCGGCAAGGAACTGCGCGAGCGGGTGGATAGCCAGGAAAGCTGATCGGCCGCCCATGGCCGCCATACGGAAGTAAATGCGGGCGGCATCCGTCAGTTGCGGATGCCGCTCATTTTTTTGGTCGTTTTGTCGAGGCGTGATGAGACTCCTATTGTGGTTGTTGCGCGGGATCGTGTTCATCGCGCTATTCGGTCTGGCGGCGAAGAATAGCGGGCCGGTGGATCTGCGCTTTTACCTCGATGGGGTCTGGCAGGCGCCGCTGTCACTGGTCATCCTGGCCGCGTTTGGCATTGGCGCGGCGGTTGGCTTGACCGCCACCGTGGTGACACTGGTGCGGCAAGGCCGCGAGATCAAACGCCTGCGGGGGCGCACCGCGGATGATGCGGTGGCCGATGCGCCCGCTGACGCCGGTGGTGGCGCGCGGCGATGATGTCGATCGAGCTTTGGTGGCTGCTGGCGCTGCCGGTCTTCTTTACCCTTGGCTGGGTGGCGGCGCGCATCGATCTCAATCATCTGTTGAAGGAGTCGCGCGCTCTGCCGCGCTCCTATTTCAAGGGCCTCAACTTCCTGCTCAACGAACAGCCGGACAAGGCCATCGAAGCCTTCCTGGAGGCCGCCAAGGTCGATCCGGAGACCATCGAATTGCACTTCGCCCTGGGCAGCCTGTTCCGGCGCCGGGGCGAAACCGATCGCGCGATCCGCGTGCATCAGAATCTGGTTGATCGCGATGGCCTGCGCGATAGCCAACGCCTGCACGCCCTGGCGGAACTGGGCCTTGACTACCTGAAGGCGGGGCTGCTCGACCGCGCCGAAGAAATATTTCTCAAGCTGCGGGGTAGTGCGCGCGACGAGGAGGCCCTCAAGGCGCTGCTCGAAATCTACCAACAGGAAAAGGAGTGGCTGAAGGCCATCGAGATCGCCCAGGCCATGCCCAATCACGCCGACCACCTGTGGCAAAAGTCGATTGCCGAATTCCATTGCGAGCTGGCCTCGAGCGCGATACTCCACGGTCGGCCCGCCGAGGCGCGTCAGCATCTCGATGCGGCCCTGGGCGCCAATCGCAAGTGCGTGCGCGCCACCATCCTGCTGGGTGATCTCGCCCTTAGCGAGGGCAGCCCGGACGAGGCCATGGCCGCCTGGATGCGCGTCGAACAGCAGAACCCGGTCTACCTCTCGCTGGTGGCGGAAAAGATCGTGGCCGCGTCGCGGCAGCTCGGTCGCGCCGAGCAGGGCAACCAGTTGATGCGCGGCTATCTGGAGCGACATGCGTCGCTGGATCTGCTCGATGTCGCATTCCAGTCGGAGTTGAGCAATGGTGGCGCCGAGCCGGCCTACAAGCTGGTGCGTGACGAGCTGCGGCGCAATCCGACCTTGCTCGGTCTGGACAAGCTGCTCGAGGCGCAAGTTCTGGTGGCGCCGCCGGAGCGGCGCGCCGACCTGGAACTGGTGAAGAACCTGATTCACGGCCATACCCGACGCGTCGCGCGCTATGGCTGCGAGAACTGCGGCTTCAAGGCGCGCCAGTTCCACTGGCGTTGCCCGGCCTGCGGCGGTTGGGAGACCTACCCGCCCAAGCGCACCGAGGAATTCGATCTAACCCCGTAGCGATTTGACTTCAAAAGGATGTTGTCATGAAAATCACCGTCGTCGGCACCGGCTATGTCGGGCTCGTGTCGGGCACCTGTCTGGCCGAGGTCGGCAACGACGTCCTCTGTCTGGATGTCGATGCCAACAAGATTCGCATCCTCAACGAAGGTGGCATTCCGATCTATGAGCCGGGCCTGGAGGCCATGGTCGCGCGCAACAAGGCCGCCGGCCGGCTGCGCTTCACCACCGATGTCGAGGCCGCCGTCGCCCACGGTACGCTCCAGTTCATCGCCGTCGGCACTCCGCCCGACGAGGATGGCTCGGCCGACCTGCAATACGTGGTGGCGGCCGCCCGCAACATCGGCAAGCACATGAGCGGCTACAAGGTGGTCGTCGACAAGTCGACGGTGCCGGTCGGCACGGCCGACAAGGTGCGCGCCGCCATTGCCGAGGAGCTCAAGGCGCGCGGCGTGGCGATTCCCTACAGCGTCGTCTCGAATCCCGAGTTCCTCAAGGAGGGCGCGGCGGTCGAAGACTTCATGAAGCCCGACCGCATCGTCGTCGGTGTCGAGGATGCCAAGGCGACCGAGTTGATGCGCCAGCTCTACGCTCCCTTCCAGCGCAACCACGAGCGCCTGATCGTCATGGACGTGCGTTCGGCCGAATTGACCAAGTATGCCGCCAACGCCATGCTGGCCACGCGCATCAGCTTCATGAACGAGCTGGCCAACCTGGCGGAAAAGCTGGGCGCCGACATCGAGCTGGTACGCCGGGGCATCGGCTCCGACCCGCGCATCGGCTTCCATTTTCTCTATCCGGGCTGCGGCTATGGCGGCTCCTGTTTCCCGAAGGATGTGCAGGCCCTGACCCGCACGGCGCGCGATGCCGGCCAGCAACTGAAGGTGCTGCAAGCCGTGGAAGACGCCAACGAAGACCAGAAGCATGTCCTGACCGGCAAGATCGTCAAACGCTTCGGCGAGAACCTCGCCGGCAAGACCTTTGCGTTGTGGGGCCTGGCGTTCAAGCCGAACACCGACGACATGCGCGAAGCCGCCAGCCGGGTGCTGATCGCCGATCTGCTGGCGCGCGGCGCCACGGTGCGCGCCTACGACCCGGTGGCGATGCACGAGGCGCAACGCGTCTTCGGCAACGAGCCGCGCGTCGCCTATGCCGATTCGCCCATGGCGGCCCTCGACGGCGCCGACGCGCTGGCCATCGTCACCGAGTGGAAGGAGTTTCGCAGCCCCGACTTCGACACCATCAAGGCCAAGCTGAAAGCGGCGGTGGTGTTTGACGGCCGCAACCTCTATGAGCCCGCCCAGCCACGCGCCGCCGGCCTCGAGTACCACGCAATCGGCCGTCCGTGATGAAACTGCCCGATACCTCGCGCGCGCGCATTCTCGTCGTCGGCGACGTGATGCTGGATCGCTACTGGTTCGGCGACGTGGCGCGCATCTCGCCGGAAGCGCCGGTGCCGGTGGTCAAGGTGGAGCGGGTCGAGGAGCGGCCGGGCGGCGCGGCCAACGTCGCCCGCAACTGCGCGGCGCTCGGCGCCCGGGTGGCGCTGCTGTCGGTGGTTGGCGCCGACGAGGCCGGCCAGTCGCTGGCCCGGCTGCTGGCCGATTCGAACATCGACACCAGCCTGCACGAGGACGCCCAGCTCAATACCACCGTCAAGCTGCGCGTCATCGGCCGGCAACAACAGTTGCTGCGCATCGACTTCGAAAACTCGCCGACCCATGAGGTGCTGCAAGCCAAGCTGGCCGAGTTCGCCGCCCGGCTCGCCGATTGCGATGTCGTCATCCTGTCCGACTACGGCAAGGGCGGGCTGGCCCACATCGGTGAAATGATCCGGCTGGCGCGCGCCGCCGGCAAACCGGTGCTGGTCGACCCGAAGGGCGAGGACTATGCGCGCTATGCCGGCGTCGGCGTCATCACGCCGAACCGGGCCGAATTGCGGCAGGTGATCGGCCGCTGGCGCGACGAGGACGACCTGCGCGCGCGCGCCGAGAAGCTGCGCACCGATCTGGATATTGGCGCCCTGCTGCTGACGCGCTCCGAAGAGGGGATGACGCTGTTCTCCGCCGAGGGCGTCAGCCACGTGCCGGCACTGGCCCGCGAGGTCTATGATGTCAGTGGCGCCGGCGACACGGTCATCTCGACCCAGGCGGTCATGATGGCCAGTGGCCTGGGGCTGGCCGAAGCCATGGGGCTGGCCAACCGCGCCGCGGGCGTGGTGGTCGGCAAGCTGGGCACGGCCACCTGTTCGCTGGCGGAACTGCAAGCAACTTAAGGAACGTTCATGTACCACATCGTCACCGGCGCCTGCGGCTTCATCGGCGCCAACCTCGTCAAGGCCCTCAATGATCGGGGTGTCACCAAGATCATCGCCGTCGACAACCTCAAGAAGGCCGACAAGTTCAAGAACCTGATCGATTGCGAGATCGCCGACTACCTCGACAAGGAGGAGTTTCTCGACCTGATCGAGGCCGGCCAGTTCGACGGCGCGGTCGAGGCCATCTTCCATGAAGGCGCCTGTTCCGACACCATGGAGACCGACGGCCGCTACATGATGGCCAACAACTATCGCTACTCGGCCAGCCTGCTGGATTTCTGTCTCGATCAGGATGTCGCCTACCTCTACGCCTCCAGCGCCTCGGTCTATGGCGGCGGCCGCGTGTTCCGCGAGTCGCGGGAGCACGAAGGACCGCTCAACGTCTACGGCTACTCGAAGTTCCTGTTCGATCAGGTGGTGCGCCGTCATATCGCCGATGCCGGTTCCCAGGTGGTCGGCTTCCGCTACTTCAATGTCTATGGCCCGCGCGAGCAGCACAAGGGGCGCATGGCCTCGGTGGCCTTCCACCACTTCAACCAGTATCGGGCCGAAGGCAAGGTCAAGCTGTTCCAGGGCTGCGACGGCTACGGCAACGGCGAGCAAAGCCGTGACTTCGTCTATATCGACGACGTGGTCAAGGTGAACATGTTCTTCCTCGACAATCCGGACAAGTCGGGAATTTTCAACCTCGGCACCGGCCGCGCCCAGCCCTTCAACGACGTCGCCGCCTCGACCGTCAACGCCTGCCGCGCCCTGGAAGGCAAGCCGGCGCTTTCCCTGGCGGAGATGGTCGGCCAGGGCATCGTCGAGTACATCGACTTCCCCGAAGCCCTCAAGGGCAAGTATCAGAGCTTCACCCAGGCCGACATCGGCAAGCTGCGCTCCGAAGGCTACAAGGACGAATTCGCCACGGTGGAGCAGGGCGTGGCGAAGTACGTGGGGCACCTGGCGAGGGAATCGTTCGAATAGTTGGATGGTCGAAAGGGGCTCCTTCGCGAGCCCCTTTCTGCTTGCGTTGGTGGACTCCGGTATCATTGACCGATGCCAAAGCTCTACGAGTACTTCGGGCTGATCGTCATGTTTTACGCCAACGAGCACGAGCCGGTGCATGTGCATGGCAAGTGCCAGGGACGCGAGTCTCGCGCCGAGTTGGTTGTACTGAATGGTGTGGTGACCGAAGTCCGCTATGGCTTGGTGGCGTGCCGAGCACCGCTCAACAGCAACGAAATGCGCTACTTCGAGGAGATCGTTGGCGCGCGTGCCAACGAAATCGTGGCGAAATGGATCGACTTTTTTGTGCTGCACAAGCTGATCAAGCCGGAAAGCATTACAAGGAGGCTGAAATGACCGCGAGCGTCATCAACATTGTCGCCGCCGAACTGGCCGGGGAATACCGGATTCGTCTGCGTTTCGACGACGGCACCGAGCAGCTTGTGGACTTCAAGCCTTTCCTGTCACGATCGCTGCATCCGGATGTCCGCGCCTATCTCGACCCCGGGCGTTTTGCCGCGTTCCGGCTCGAGTTCGGGGAACTGGTCTGGGGCGACTACGACCTTTGCTTTCCGATCATCGACTTGTACCGCAATCAATTGGAACGGCATCACCAACTCGAAGTGGCCGCTTGACCGAATTGGGGCAATCCATGTTCAAGATCCTCGACGATTTCGTCGGCAATACGCCGCTGGCGCGGCTGAAGCGCATTCCCGGCGCGGACAACGAGCGGCGCAACAATGTGATTCTTGCCAAGCTGGAGGGCAACAACCCGGCGGGGTCGGTGAAGGACCGGCCGGCGCTGTCGATGATCGTGCGCGCCGAGGCGCGCGGCGAGATCAAGCCGGGCGATACGCTGATCGAGGCGACTTCCGGCAACACCGGCATTGCCCTGGCCATGGCCGCCGCCATGCGCGGTTACCGGATGGTGCTGGTGATGCCCGAGAACCAAAGCGTCGAGCGGCGCCAGGCGATGCGCGCCTTTGGCGCCGAACTGGTGCTGACGCCCAGGACGGCGAGCATGGAAGGCGCCCGCGATGTCGCCGAGCGCATGGCGAAGGAGGGGCAGGGCGTCATGCTCGACCAGTTCGCCAATCCGGACAACCCGCTGGCCCACTACGAGGGCACCGGGCCGGAAATCTGGCGCGACACCGGGGGTCGCCTGACCCACTTCGTCTCCAGCATGGGCACCACGGGCACCATCATGGGCTGCTCGCGTTTCCTCAAGGAGCAGAATTCCGCCATCCGGATCGTGGGCTGCCAGCCCGAGGCGGGCTCGCAAATTCCGGGCATCCGCAAATGGGCACCGGAATATCTGCCGAAGATCTGCGATTTTTCGCGCATCGATCAAATGGAGTCGGTGAGCCAGGCCGACGCCGAAGAGATGACCCGGCGCATGGCCAGCGAGGAAGGGATATTCGCCGGCGTTTCCTCCGGCGGCGCGCTGTGCGTGGCGCTGCGCATCGCCGCCCAGGTGGAGAACGCCGTCATCGTGACCATCGTCTGCGATCGTGGCGACCGCTATCTTTCGACGGGCGTTTTTCCCGCTTAGTTTCTGCTTCGCGTTGTGGCTCGCCGCGCCCGCCTGGGCGGGCGTGTCGCTGGTGGTCGACAGCCTGCGCCATCCGTCCTTCGAGGCCGATGGCCTCGAGATCGTTTTCGCCACCGGCCGCGCCGGCGAGGCCGATATCCGGTTCGAGCGCCTCAAACTCGCCGGCATCGAATACCGGCAACTGATCCTGCATTGCGCCGATTTCGCGGTCGACCTGCGCCACATCGATTGTCCGCGTGGCGAGATTCGGCGCGCGGACCAGCGTGGCGCGGATCGGCCCGCGCTGCCGTTCTCGTTCGCCTATCGCTTTGCCGACGGCCGACTGGAGATGGCCATCGAGGGCACCGACGTGCTGGCCTGGTCGCCGCTCGTCAAGCGCCTGCGCGCCTGGAATCCGGCCGGAACGGTCGATCTCCGGCTGGTGGCCGATCGCCGGCAGGCCGACTTGAAGCTGGCGGTACGCCAGCTCAAGTTCGGCAACAAGGCCGGCGACGTGGCCGGCGAAGGAATTGACCTGGCGCTGGAGGCCACCGCACGGCGCGTGGGCGACGACTGGCAATGGACGGCGCAAGTCGATTGGCCGGCCGGCGAACTGTATGTCGCCCCGTGGTATCGCCGCGCCGGGTTGAAGGTCGAGGCGCAAGGGCTGCTGAGCGCCCAGGCGCTGATGGTGGATATGGCGCGCGCCGATCTGGTCGGCATCGGCGCGGCCACGGCCAGCCTGAAGTGGGACCGGCAACAGGGCGCGCTGGACGAATGGGGCCTGGTGACCGAACCGCTCGATCTGGCGACGGCGTTTCGCGAATGGCTACAGCCCGTGCTCGATCAGTCGGCCGTGCCCAAGGTCAAGGCGAGTGGCCGGGTTCGATTCGCCGCTTCCTGGTCGCAGGGTGCCTGGCGCTCCTTCTATGCCGGGCTGGAAGACGCCACGTTGGTGGACGGCACCGACTACCTCGAATTTCGCGGCGTCAATGCCCACATTCCCTGGGAGCGGGGCGTGGTCAGCGAGGCCGAGTTCTCGGTCGCCGCCGCCCGGCTGGGCGAATTGCCGCTCGGTGGCTTCCGCATTCCGCTGCGCTTGAGCGACAACGATGCCCGTCTCGAAGGTCTGTCCATTCCGCTGCTCGATGGCCGATTGTTCATCGACGAGCTGGTGGCCTCCCGCCACGATGACGGCTGGCAGGGACGGTTCTCCGGCGGTATCGAGGGACTGTCGATGCCCAAGGTCTCCACGGCGCTCAAGGTGCCGCGCATGGCCGGCGGACTGACCGCCCGCATTCCCCGGGCGACCTACGCGCAACAGGTGCTGGCGTTCGACGGCGATCTGGTCATCGAGGTCTTCGACGGTCGCGTGGTCGCCAGCGGCCTGAAGGTGCTCGATCCGCTGCGCCCGACCCAGCGCTTTGTTGCCGACGTCGCGGCGCGCAATCTCGATTTCGGCCTCCTGACGCAAACCTTCTCCTTCGGCGCCATTCAGGGGCGCTTCGATGCCGACATCACAGGGCTGGAACTGGACGGCTGGAAACCGGTGCGCTTCGATGCCCGCGTCGCCAGCAGCCCCGGCAACTATCGGCGCACCATCAGTCGCGGCGCCTTGCAGGACATTTCGTCGCTCGGCGGCGCCGCCGGCGCGGCCGCCGTGCGGGCCAGCCCGGCCGGATTCTTCAACAGCTTCGACTACGAGCGCATCGGTCTCGGCTGTTCGCTGCGGCAGGGCATCTGCCACGCCGACGGCCTGGAGCCGGCCGACGACGGCTACCTGGTGGTCAAGGGCGGCGGCATTCCGAGGGTTCAGGTCATCGGCTACAATCGCCGCATCGACTGGAACCTGCTGGTGTCCCGTATTCAAGCCATCATCGCGGGGAAGTCCAAGGCGGTGATCGAATGACCCATACCCTGCGAATCCCGACTGTGCCAGGCGCCGCGCTGGTGGCGATTTTCCTCTCCACCCTGCTTGCCGGCTGCGTCACCATCAACATCTATTTCCCCGCGTCGGCGGCCGAGAAAGCCGCCGATACCATCATTGACGAAGTCTGGCAGATGAAGGGCAAGCCGGCGGCGACCGCGCCGGAATCGCCGACTGTGCCGAAGGAGAAAGCACCATGAAACGCCTGTCCGCCATCCTGTTCCTCTGGGTACTGGCGGCCTCGGTGCTGGCGCAGGGCAACCTGGAAATCAGCACCCCGGCCATCGGCCAGTTCAAGGCCGGCATGAGCCAGCGTCACGGCCAGTTGCTGCCCTGGTACGAGTCCGGCGCCGTCGGTCTGGCCAAGGACGGCACGGTGGCCCTGCGCGAACCCGGCGCCGTACCGCTGGCCCAACGGCAAGGCGTCACCGGCCTGGTCGCCGCCGAGAACGCCGATCGGGCCGGCCTCTACCGCGAAATCGCCCGCGCCAACGGCAACCCCGGCTGGGAAGCCGATATCCGCGCCACCTTCGCCCAGCGTTGGGCGGACCGCGCGCCGGCCGGCTGGTGGGTGCAAAGCGCCACCGGCATCTGGCAGCAGAAGAAGTGACGCCGGCGTGACCCCGGTGCTCGTTTTCGACATCGAGACCATTCCCGATGTCCCCGGCCTGCGCGATCTTCATGGCCTGCCCGCCGGGTTGTCCGACGCCGAGGTGGCCGAGTTCGCCTTCCAGAAACAGCGGGCGAAGAACGGCAGCGACTTCCTGCCGCACTACCTGCAACGGGTCGCGGTCATCTCCTGCGTATTGCGCAGCCAGGGTGACGACGGCGGCTTCAAGGTCTGGTCGCTCGCCGAGCCCAAGCTCAATGAAGGCGAGATCATCCAGCGCTTCTTCTCCGGCATCGAGAAATACACGCCGCAGATCGTCTCCTGGAACGGCGGCGGATTCGACCTGCCGGTGCTCCACTATCGCGGCCTGATCCATGGCGTCCATGCGGCGCGCTATTGGCAACTCGGTGACGACGATCGCGACTTCAAGTGGAACAACTACATCAGCCGCTATCACATGCGGCACCTCGATCTCATGGACCTGCTGGCCATGTACCAGCCGCGCGCCAACGCCCCCCTAGACGAACTCGCCAAGCTCATGGGCCTGCCCGGCAAACTGGGCATGGATGGCTCCGCCGTCTGGGGCGCCTGGCTCGACGGCAAGATCGACGACATTCGCGACTACTGCGAGACCGACGTCGTCAACACCTACCTCGTCTATCTGCGCTTCCAGCAGATGCGCGGCGTGATGAGCGCCGGCGAACGCCAGGCCGAAGAGGCTTTCGTGCGGGAGCAACTCCAGGCGATCGACGCCGAGCACTGGCGGCAATTCATCGCCGCCTGGCGTTAGTTGCCACTTGCGACCGAGTCATCGCCACGATTGCCCCGGCATGGCTATTGGCTGGTCAGTCGCTCGTGAAGCTTTACCGTGGTGTCGACATTGCGCAGGAGCTCTTCGCTGGCCGAGATGACGGCGAGGAGTTGCTCGTTGCCGGGCTTGGCGGCGAGACTGGCGTCAAGCACGGCAAGAAAATGCTGCCACTGTTCCGCATCCACCCGCAGTTGCGCCATTGCTTCGGGAGCTTCGGCACTGTTGGCGACAAGGGCGCGCATGTTGGCGGAGAATTCCTTCCGTGAGGTTTCAATCAGGTTCGCCACTTTTCTGGAACGGCCAACCCACGGACTGAACAGGAACAGCTTGGTGACCCGGGCGCACAACATCCGGTTGCGTCCGGCGACATTGACCATGTGGGCCGCGGCGGTGCCGGCGTGTCGCGCCGCGGCCGAGGTGAGCAGATCCGCGGCGTCGAGGACATGTTCGCTGATCCCGAAGATCGCGTCGGACCTCGGCCGGTCGGACGAGACATCCGTCAGCTGATCGCGATAGGCGAGCCAGACGCTTCGCAGTTCGTCAAACCGGCCGCGCAGGGAGGATGACAAGTTCATGCCATCAAGCTGGGTCATGGTGCGCTCGAACTGGCTCCGGTACTTGCGCAGCGCGATCCGCGCGGAATTGACGGATAGCCCGTGGGCGAGCATCCACCAGGCGGTGGCCATGCGTTGCGACAACATGCGCTGGCGTCCGCAGGTGTTGACCAGGGCTGTCGGCGAAATTCTGCTGGTGGCGCCACTGCGCTCTTGTCGCTGGTAGGACAGTGTCGGTTGCTCGCGCTTGTCTTTGGCTTTTTGCGTGATTGCCAGCATGGCATTCTGGATATGTACGACCGCCCCCTCGACTACGATGATTCCGTCATCGGAAAGCTTGCGCAGCGTTCGGGAGAAGGTTTCCGGGGCGATACCCAGCCGGGAGGCGATCAGGTTCTTGCGCGCTCCAAGACGGACCGTGGTCTGACCCGCCATGCCACGCTGGTCGCCGGCGAGGCTGAGCAGGTAGTCGAGTACGCGCTGGGTGACCAGGTGGGAATGATGCCTGAGGACTTCGAACTCGGACGCGTAGTGGCTTTGCGCCATCGCTTCCAGCAGCCGCTTGCACAACGGCGCATCGCGAGCCACGACTTCCCTCAGGACATCCGCCGCAATCGCGATCACGATGCTCGGCTCAACGGTTTCGGCAAACGATGCGTAGTCGGTGGCGCTGAACAGTTCGCTCAGGGCCAGAATCTGCCCTGGACGAATCAGTTCAAGCACCTTTTCCGCCTTGTCGGACAGCAAGGCGAAACGCTTGATCGAACCGGAAGCGAGGAAATGGGCTTCCCGTATCGGCTGCCCGGCGCTGTACAGCGAGCGGTGGCGCGCCAGGTCAAGCACCCGGCAGGCCGCGCCGAGCCGCGATAGATGATCCGCCTTGATTCCGGCAAACAGCGGAATGCACGCCAGCAATGCGCGGGGGTCGATCGCCAGGCGGTCTTTTCGGGTGGGCATCGAGGTTATGGTCCTGTCGGGGCAGGAGGGAGTACGTCAAATCGGCAAGCGAAATCGATAGTACCGCGGGCCGGGTGAATCCGCGCGCCCCCCGGGGCCGAACCGACACCGGGGGCGCCGCCAGCCTGGATCAATACACGTCGTGCTGCGTGTTGAAGGTATTGAAGTGACCGGTCGGCGTGATCAGGCGCGGATCCCGGATCACCGCCTTGAGCTTGAGGGTCTTGTCATCCACCACCACGATTGCGGACTCCTTGTTCTTGGCGCTCCACACCGAGAACCAGACCTCGTCGCCGGCCTTGTTGTACTCGGGCTGGACGACCCGCTTGGCGCCATCGTCCTTGATACCGGACCACTCGGCGATCGGCAGCACCTTGTAGCCCGCCGCCAGATTCTTGATGTCGAATACGGCGACACTCTGCGATACCGCGGCATCGGGATTGAGCGGTGTGTCGACATAGAGATGGTTCGACTTGGGATGGCTCTTGATGAACAGCGAACCGCCGCCCTGGCCCTTCAGGCTTTCAACGACCTTCCAGGCGCTCTCCTTGTGCTTCGCCGGATCGGTGCCGATCAGCGCGATGGTCTCATCGCCAAGGTGGCTGGTCGCCCAGACCGGGCCGAACTTCGGGTGCGCGAAGTTGGCGCCGCGACCCGGGTGCGGAATCTTGCCGACGTCGATGAGGCCGGCCAGCTTGCCTTTCTTCATGTCGATGGCGCCGATCTTGTTGGACTGGTTGGCGGCGACCATGAAGTAACGTTTGGAGCTATCGAGCCCGCCGTCATGAAGGAACTTGGCGACGGGAATCTCGGTGACCTTGAGCTGACCGACATCGCTGTAGTCGACCACCAGGGACTTGCCGGTTTCCTTGACGTTGACCACGAACTCGGGCTTGAAGTGCGAGGACGCGATGGAGGCCACGCGTGGCTCGGGGTGGTATTCCTGGTCGCCCACGGTCATGCCGCGCGTGGCCATGATCTTGATCGGCTCGAGGGTGTCGCCGTTCATGATGGTGTACTGCGGTGGCCAGTAGGTGCCGGCGATCGCCAGCTTGTCCTCGTAGCCCTTGAATTTCGAGGTTTCCACCGAGCGGGCCTCCAGGCCGACACGGACCTCGGCGACGGTTTCCGGCTTCTCCATCCACAGGTCGATCATGTTGATCTTGGCGTCCCGGCCGATGACGAACAGGTAGCGCCCCGAGGCCGACATGCGCGAGATATGCACCGCGTAGCCTGTCTTGATGATGCTGATGATCTGCTTGCTGGCGCCGTCGATCAAGGCGATCTCGCCAGCGTCCCGCAGGGTGGTCGAGAAGAGATTGTTCAGGTTGTAGTTGTTCATCTTCTTCTTCGGACGGTCGGCGGGCGCCACATAAACCTTCCAGGTCGCCTTCATGTCCTTGAGACCGTATTCGGGCGGCTGCGGCGGGGTCTGCTGCACGTAGCGCGCCATCAGGTCAACCTCTTCCGGAGACAGCTCCCCCGAGGTTTGCCAATTCGGCATACCCGCCGGCGAGCCATAGGCGATGAACACCTTCAAGTACTCGGTGCCTTTGTCGATCGTGATGTCGGGGGTCAGGGGCTTGCCGGTCGCCCCCTTGCGCAGCACGCCGTGGCAGCCGGCGCAGCGCTGGAAATAGATTTGCCGCGCCTTGTCGAACTCGCTCTTGCTCATCGGCGGCGCCTTCGGGTTGATGTCCTGATACATCTCGACGCTTCCAAGCGGCGAACCTCCGGCCTGATAGGCCGTTTCGGCCGGCGCGATGTCCTTCTGCGGGGCCGCCAGGGCACCGGCCGTGGCCAGGGACAGGCTTGTCGCCGCGACGACGCGGGACAAGCGGGCTGATTTCTTCATGTTGCCTCCTCCATAGGTTGATGAGCCGCTGCGGCGGGCCGGCAACGTCTGCCCGGGCCCGCGCGCGGCGGGATGATGCCAAGCCACCCGGCGATGTATTGCGCAAGTCGAGGGAGGGTAAGGATGCCAACGGCAACAACAATTGATCCAGGTTAAGCGCCGCGACCACCCGTCATATGAAAATTTGACCGTCATCAATTGCCTCGGGGCGCGCCGAATGGAATGTCGTCAGCGGCCGCGGCCGCGATTGCCGCCGGTGCGCGGCCTCCGCATCTGGATATGTGCCTTGCCGGCGGCCTCGGCCGGTAGCGCCGGGCCGGCCGGGACGACCGCATCGACGGTAGGGTCAATATTGACCGCGATCAAGGGCGGCAAGACCGGTGAATCGCGGGCGATGTCGAGGGACGCGGATTGACGGATTCTCGAGGCGCGTCAACGGGCCATCGTCGGGGGATGCGGGGCGAAGGCTACGACTGCCGCGCTATCGCGCCCTCGATCAGATTCAGAAAGTCCTTTTCATCTCGCACCTGCGCCACTTCGGCCGAGGTGACGGTATAGCCGTGCGGGCCGGCGATGGCTTCGTAGCGGGGTACGCGGGCGTGGAACAGGCGCGGGAATATCCAGCGGGTGAAGTCGTCCGGGTCGGCCTCGGCGATGGCTGCGAGTCTCTTTTCGGTCAGATAGGCGGGAAGCTGCTCGGCCAGGAAGGCGGGGCGGAAGTAGAGCGGTTTCGGGTCCGATTGCGCGCGGCGGATGAGTGTCGTTTCTTCTTCGGCGGTGGTGACGCGGATGTAGAGGATCAGCGTGTGCCTGACCAGCAGGTCGATTACCGAGGGCTCTTCCAGTTCGCACAGGCTGCCGCCGACGTCGTTGACGAAATGCTCGTAGCCGTAGATCTCGCGGCCCTTGCGCTCGAATTCGGGGACGTCGCGCATGGCGGCGATTTCGGCCTCGCGGTACATGGCCTGGCGGCGGCTGAACTCGACCGGTTCCAGGCCGCCGCGCGCCGGGTCGCCGAGCTTGCCGACGAAGGAGAGCACCGGACCGAGATCGTCGACCTTGATGTTGTTCTTGATGTCGATCCAGTCCCGGCGCAGCAGGTCGCGCAGGAAGGGCACCCGCATCGCCTGCTGCTTGATGATGTCGAGGATGGGTTCGTCCAGGTAGCGCTTGCCGATGCGGTAGTCGGCCGAGTAGTGAAACCAGTCGTGGCGACGCAACAGGGACGAGAGATGGGTCTTGCCGACGCCGGACATGCCGAGCAGGGTGACCTGTTTGTTCGGCCAGGCGCGGAAGGAATCGACGGTGAATTTCATGCGCCGATTATATGGTGACGAGCTGGGCGGGGCCGTGGGCGCGTTCGGCCAGCCAGCCGAGCCCGAGTGCCGGCAGGGCGGCACGCAGGTGCTCGGGACGGGCCGTCGCCAGCAGTTCCAACCTGGCCGCGCCACCCGCCTCGCCGGCCAGGCGCCGAACCTGCCGCGCCACGGCTTCGGCGACATCGACCAGTTCGGCGCGGCCGTCGACCAGAGGTCGGAGCAGATGCGCAAGAAACGAATAGTGCGTGCAGCCAAGCACCAGGCGGTCGGCCCCGGCCGCCAGCAGCGGCGCCACCTTTTGCGCGATGTCGGCGGTGAACTCGGGCCCGTCGAGCTGTCGCGTTTCCACCCGCGTCGCCCAGCCCGGGCAGGCTTCAACGTCGACGGCGACATGCGCCGCGTGATCCCGGATGAGACGCCGCAGGCGTTCGCTGCGCGCGGTGGCGACCGTTGCCAGAACGGCGATGCGCCCGGTTCGCGAGGTGGCGGCGGCCGGCTTCACGCCGGGCTCGATACCGACCACGGCGATTCCTGGATGCTGTTGGCGAAGTTCCAGGACGGCCGCCGCCGTGGCGGTATTGCAGGCGACCACCAGCAGCCGGCAGCCGCGCGTGGCGAGGTGATGGCCGATGGTCAGGACCCGCCCACGAATGAAATCGTCATTCTTGTCGCCGTACGGCATGTGGGCCGTGTCGGCAAGGTAGGCGAGGTCGGCGCGCGGCAGGACCCGGGCGATGGCGGCCAGCACCGACAGGCCGCCGAGGCCGGAGTCGAACACGCCGATCATGGGTGGCGCGCCGGTATGGGGCCGATCATTGCGCGGCCCAGCCGATCTCGGCGGCCGTGGCGTTGCCGATCAGGGTCTGTGCCAGGCTTTCCGGTATCTCGGCGCGATCATTGGCGACGGGAATGCGCCCGCCCATGATTTCCGCGAAGGACTGTGGATGGCGCGGCGAACGATCCGGCTCGGCATAGCCATCGGGAAAGTGCGGCAGGCCGGTGGCGAGGTCGTACTTGTCGGTGGCGCCCAGCGTGTGAAGCAGTTCGTGGCTGATCACTACCGCGTTGGATCCCGCCATGGCGGGGGTGGCGAAGGCGTTGATCCGGCCGATCATGCCCTGCCGGATGCCCACCGAGTGGGGCAGACTGGCATGGGTGGTCGCGTCGAAGAAGAGAACGAACAACCGCACGTGCGGCTTCGGGCCCGTCACGGCGCCGTGGCGCCAGGCCCAGAAGCGCATATCGAGGCTCCAGAGCAGGTTGTCCAGGGCGCCGCCGCCGCGCGGCGGTTGCGGCGGCAAGGCCGTGACCGCCGGCGCGAGCGTGATCTCGACGGGGTGGTGGATGGACCGGCCGTGGCGCCTTGCCTCATCGTCGAAGAATTGCTCGATGGACTTGAAGGCGTCCGGTTCCAGAGCGCGTAAATAGTCCGCCGTTGCCGCGCCGCCGTCGCCGTTGATGGGGTAGATGGTCACGCGCAGCGGAATTTGCCAGGATACGGTCCGCGCGCGAGCCAGCCACGCTTCCTGGGCGACGGTGGCCAGAATCAGCAGCAGGATGGCGATGCGCAGGAACTTGAACATTGGCTGGAGTCGATCGGCAAGCGGCCCATTCTACCGGCCGGGCAACTGGCGTGCGCGGGCGTGCGTTGACACCGGCATAGGCGTGGCGTATACGTACCCGTCCGTCCGGCGGGGGGCGGACAACACCAAGCGGGGGATATGCCGGCGGCGGGGAGCCGGCATGCGACAGCACAGTGACATTGCCGTTCCGACAACCGAGCTTTGCCGACAGCCTGGCGCTGCGCATGGGTCTCTTGATCATGCTGGCCCTGATGGTGTTTTCCGCCGGAAGCTACCGGCTGATTGTCCGACCCACCGTCGACGGTTTGGCGGAAGCGCAGATGGGCATCGTTTCGGAGCAGATCGAGGCGCGGGTCAGCCGCCTGCTGCAAACCGTAGAGGTGACGCTGCGCAGCAGCCGCGGCTGGGGCGCCAGTGCCGACCTCGATCACGCCCAGTTGCTCCGCTTCAACGAGTTCTTCTTTCCCATCATCGCCAACCACGGCGAAATCACCTCGGTCATCTTTGCCCACGAGTCGGGCCGGGAGATCCTGCTTCTTCTTACGCCCGACGGTCGCTGGGTCAATCGCATCAGCGATCCGGCGATCTGGGGCCAGCAGACCTACTGGGTCACCTGGACGCCGGATCAGCGCCTGGAGGGCGTCGAGATGCGCCTGCGGGACTACGACGCGCGAACCCGCCCCTGGTTCAAGGGCGCGATGGAACTCGCCGACGAGAAGGCAATTCATTGGACAGCACCCTACGTGTTCTATACCACCGGCGACCCAGGCATCACGGCCGCCATGCGCTGGACAGCCGCCGATGGCGAGCGCTTCGTCATCGGCCACGACGTCAAGCTGCGTGACCTGTCCGAGTTCACCGCCGGGCTGACGGTCGGGCGCTCCGGCAAGGCCGCCCTGTTTCAAGCCGATGGTCGCCTGATGGCGCTGCCGCGCGATGTCCCGCCGGCCGGCACGGAAGGCCAAAACGTGCTGAAGACCGCCGATGAGCTGGGGCTGACCGAACTGGCGCGCGGCTTGGCGCTGTGGCGGGAACGGGGTGCCGGCGAGCGGATCGTCCAGGCCTATGAAGTTGCCGGCACGCGTTGGCTCAGCCTGTTTCGTCGGGTGACGGCCGGTGACCAGATGTTCTGGCTGGGGGTCTTTGCGCCGGAGGACGACTTCGTTCCGGGATCGGCCACCGACTTGGCGCTGCTCGGCCTGATCGCGCTGCTGGCGCTCTTGGCGGCCATCTTCGTGGCACTGAGCGTGGCCAGAAAGTTCGGCCAGCCGTTGGCCGCCCTGGCCATGGAGAGCGAGCGCATCGGGCGGATGGATCTCGACAGGCCGGTCGAGGTCGCCGGCGTCTGGCGTGAGGTAAGCCAACTGGCCGATGCCCAGGAGCGGATGCGCGGCCACTTGCAGCGGGCAAGGCAGTCGCTGCAGGAAGCCAACGCCGACCTTGAACTGAAGGTGGCCGATCGAACCCGGGAGTTGGAGTCCAGCCGTCTGGCCCTGCAGGAGAGCGAAGGCTTCTTCCGCGCCGTTTTCGACAACGCGGTGGTCGGCATTTCCTGTCTGACCGCCGATCGCCGGCGCTTTCGCGTGAACAAGGCCTTCGCCGAGTTCACAGGCTACGGCGTCGCGCAACTGCTGGAGGGCAGCGGTCTGGACCTGATCGCGCCAGCCGACAAAGACCGCGTCGAGGCGGCTTACGCGGACCTGGTCGCCGGTCGCCTCGGCCGGTTCCGCACCGAGACCCGCTTTGTGCGCGCCGATGGTGGCGACGCCTGGGCCGACGTGCAACTGACCGCCATCCGCGATGGCTCCGGCGGCGTCGCTTCGCTGCTGGCCACCATCCTCGACATTTCCGACCGCAAGGCCATGGAGGCCGAGCTGGCGCGGCAATTTGCCCTGCTGCAGGCGTTGTTGGACACCATTCCCAACCCTATCTTCTACAAAGGTCCGGACACCCGCTTGCTTGGCTGCAACCGTGCCTGCGAGCTGGCGTTCGGGGTTGATCGCCGCGATCTGCTCGGCAAGACCGTCCTGGATATCGACTTCCTGCCGGAGGCTGACCGTCGCTACAGTCAGGCCGAGGACGAGCGGATCATCGCCGAAGCCGGCAGCATAGGACGGGAACTGAAACTGGCCTACCGCGACGGCGCGGTTCGCGATGTGCTCTATTCGGTGAACGGCTTTCGCGATCCCCAGGGTCTGCCCGGCGGTCTGGTCTGCCTGATCGTCGATATCACGCCCCTCAAGGCGGCCGAACGCGAGGCTCGGCAGGCAAGGGCTTCCGCTGAAGCCGCCGCGGCCGCCAAGGCCGATTTCCTGGCCAACATGAGCCACGAGATACGCACGCCGATGAATGCGATCATCGGCATGACCCATCTGGCCATGCAGACGCCGCTGACGGCCAAGCAGCGGCGCTATCTTGAGAAGGTAGACACGGCGGCGAAGGGACTGCTCGGCATCATCAACGACATCCTCGACTACTCGAAGATCGAGGCCGGCATGATGCGCCTCGAGAACGCGCCGTTCGATCTCGAAGATGTCTTGCGCCATGTCGCCGACCTGTGCGCGTTGCGCGCTCGCGACAAGGGACTGGAGCTGCTTCTCGATGTCGCATCCGACGTGCCGCCGCGTCTGCTCGGCGATTCTCTGCGACTGGGGCAGGTACTGCTCAATCTGGTCGGCAACGCCATCAAGTTTACCGAGCGGGGCGAGGTTATGCTCGTGGTGCGGATCGCCAGTCGCGACGGCAGCGATGTTCGTTTGCATTTCGAGGTGAGCGACACCGGCATCGGCATCACCCCCGACGATCAGGCCCGGCTCTTTTCGGCCTTTACCCAGGCGGACAGTTCCACCACGCGCAAGTACGGTGGCACGGGCCTGGGATTGTCGATATGTCGGCGGATCGTCGATCTGATGGGAGGCGAAATCGGCGTGAGCAGCGAAGTCGGGCAGGGGAGCCGCTTCCAATTCACCGCCGTCTTCGGTGAATCGCCGACCCCGGCGCCGGCGCGACAGCATGAGGTGGCCCGCCCGCGTGTATTGGTGGCCGACGAAAACGTCGGCGCCCGGAACCTGTGCCGACGGATGCTGGAAGGTTTCGGCTTCGAATGCGCGGTGGCGGACAGCGGCGCGGCGGTTCTGGCCGCGCTTCGGGCCGGCGAAGCGGACGGGGCGCCGTACGGACTGCTTGTCCTGGACTGGCGGATTTCCGGCATGGATGGTGTCGAGACGGTCCGGCGCTTGCGCCAGGAGGAACCGCCCGGCGGTACGCTGCCGGTGATCATGACCACTTCCCTCGATGGTGACGATCTTCTGGCGGCGCTCGGCACGGTGCCGGTCGCCGCTATTTTGAACAAGCCGCTGACGGCATCCCGGCTATACGATGGGATTGCCGGGGCCTTGCGCGCTGATCGACTCCGGGACCTTGGTCCCGCGCCGACGGTACCGGCCGCCGGGCGGCCCACCCTGAACGGCGTTCGGGTATTGCTGGTGGAGGACAATGACGTGAATCGAGAACTGGCCGCCGAGATCCTCGGCAATGCCGGTGCCCGGGTGGCGACCGCCCGCGATGGCGCCAAGGCGGTGGCCCGCGTCGCCGCCGAAGAATACGACGTCGTCCTGATGGACTGTCAGATGCCGGTGCTGGATGGTTTCGAGGCTACCCGCCAGGTGCGTGCCGACGCGCGGTGGGCCGACCTGCCGATCATCGCCATGACCGCCAGCGTACTGACCAGCGACCGTGACCGATGCATCGCCGCCGGAATGAACGACTTTGTCGCCAAGCCGATCGACGCGGTCGGCCTGGTCGCCACGGTGGCGCGCTGGGCCGGGCGGGAAGCGCGCGGCGCCGCGCTGGAAGCCGGGGCGGGGGGGGCGGTGCCCGTCGGGCTGGACGAGACCGGCGCCCTGGCACGCATGGATGGCGACCGGGGCATGTACGAGCGCTTCGTGGCGCGCTTCCGGCAGGATCAGGCCGACGCGCCGGAGCGGATCCGGGCGGCGCTCGCCGGCGGCGACGCGGATACCGCCATCCGTCTGACGCATACGCTCAAAGGTTTGGCGGGAAGCATAGGCGCCCGCGCGGTCGAGATGGCCGCCCGGGCGCTGGAGACCGCCTTGCATTCCGGTGCGACATCGAACCTTGCGGTGCTGCTCGGGGACGTCGACGACGCGCTTGCCGATGTCGTCGGGATTCCGCCGGGGGCCGCGGCCGGCATCGGTACGACACCGTCGGTGGCGGGCTCGGCCGTGCCGGCCGACGGCCTTTGCAAGCTGGCCGCCTTGTTGCAGGCCGACGATGCGGCGGCCCTGCCGGCGATTGAAGCCCTGCGGCCGACTTTGCTGGGGCGCGGCATCGACGTGGAAGTCGACGCGCTTGTTCGCGCGGTGGCGCGATATGATTTCGACGCGGCAACCGCCAATCTTCGCCAACTGGCGAAACTGCTCAATGTCGGTCTCTGAACAAGGACTGCTCCCGTGACCAATCTGCTGGCCAAACAATGCGTCCTGGTGGTCGACGACGTGGCCGAAAACATCGAACTGCTCAGCCGTGTATTGGGTGACGAATACCGGGTACGCGTGGCGACCAACGGCGAAAAGGCGCTGAAGATCGTCTATTCCGACGAGCCCCCCGATCTTGTTCTGCTCGACATCATGATGCCCGGCATGTCAGGTTACGATATCTGCCGCAAGATCATGGCGAACCCCGATCGCCGGCGCATTCCGATCATTTTCGTTACCGCGATGAGCACTGTGGCGGACGAACGCCTCGGTTTCGAGATCGGGGCGGTCGACTACATCCATAAGCCGATCAGCCCGCCGCTGGTACGCGCGCGTGTCCGCACTCACCTGGCCTTGTACGACCAGACGCGGGAACTTGAGAGCATGGTCCGCCAGCGGACCCGGGAGTTGTTGAAGACGCGCCAGCAGATCATTCGCCGCCTCGGTCGCGCGGCCGAATACAAGGACAACGATACCGGCAACCATGTCGTGCGCATGGCTCACTACGCGTCGCTGATCGCGCGCGCCAGCGGCATGGGGCCGGAGGCGGCGGACGTGATTCTGCAAACGGCGCCGATGCACGACATCGGCAAGATCGGCATTCCGGACGCCGTGCTGCTGAAGCCGGGCCCGCTGGATGCGGCGGAATGGGAGGTCATGCGGCGTCATCCGGCGATGGGCGCCGAGATCATCGGCTGTCACGACAACCGACTGCTCGATACCGCCAGAACGATCGCCCTGACGCACCATGAGCGCTGGGACGGCAACGGCTATCCGCGGCAACTGAAAGGCGACGACATCCCTGTCGAAGGCCGCATCGTCGCCATCGCCGACGTATTCGACGCCCTGATCTCTACCCGCCCCTACAAAGCGGCCTACGCGGTGGACCAGTCGCTGGCGATCATGGACAGCGAGACCGGACACCGCTTCGAACCACGGTTGATGACCGCCTTCCGCGAAGTATTGCCCGAGATTCTCCACATACATACGGTCTACGCGGACGAAAACGGGGCGCTGACCGATCTCGAGGTTGCGCGCGACGACCTGTGATGCCCGGCGGTCAGCCGACCTGCCCGGCCATCTTGTGGATCCTGACGCGCCACTCCCTCGGCCCGGTTTCGTGCACCGAGGTTCCCGTGGAATCGACCGCCACCGTGACCGGCATGTCCTTCACTTCGAACTCGTAGATCGCTTCCATGCCCAGATCGGCGAAGCCGACCACCCTGGCCGCCTTGATCGCCTTCGAGACAAGGTAGGCGGCGCCGCCAACGGCCATCAGATAGGCCGACTTGTTGTCGCGGATGGCCTCGATGGCGACCGGGCCGCGCTCGGACTTGCCGATCATGGCGATCAGGCCGGTCTTCTCAAGCATCATGCGGGTGAACTTGTCCATGCGCGTGGCCGTCGTCGGACCGGCGGGGCCGACCACTTCCTCGCGCACCGGGTCCACCGGCCCGACGTAGTAGATGACCCGGTTGGTGAAATCCACCGGCAATGGTTCGCCCTTCGCCAGCAGGTCGGCGATGCGCTTGTGGGCGGCGTCGCGGCCGGTCAGCATCTTGCCGTTGAGCAACAGCTTCTGGCCCGGCTGCCAGGCGGCGACCTGGTCCCGGGTCAGCGTGTTCAGGTCGACCCGGGTGGCGACGCTGGCGTCCGCCTGCCAGGTCACCTGGGGCCAGTCTTCTAGCCGGGGCGGTTCCAGTTTCGCCGGCCCGGAACCGTCGAGGTGGAAATGCACGTGGCGGGTGGCGGCGCAGTTGGGGATCAGCGCCACCGGCAGGTTGGCGGCGTGGGTCGGGTAGTCGAGCACCTTGACGTCGAGCACCGTGGTCAGGCCACCCAGGCCCTGGGCGCCGATGCCGAGCGCATTGACCTTCTCATAGAGTTCCAGGCGCAGTTCCTCGGCCCGGTTGCGGGCGCCGCGCGCCTTCAGTTCCTGGATGTCCACCGGCGCCATGATGGCTTCCTTGGCCAGCAGCATGGCCTTTTCCGGCGTGCCGCCGATGCCGATGCCGAGGATGCCCGGCGGGCACCAGCCGGCGCCCATGGTCGGCACGGTCTTAAGCACCCATTCGACCAGGTCGTCGGATGGATTGAGCATGGCGAACTTCGCCTTGGCCTCCGAGCCGCCGCCCTTGGCCGCGCAAATCACTTCGACGTGGTCGCCGGGAACGATCTCGTAGTGCACCACGGCCGGCGTATTGTCCTTCGTGTTGGCGCGCTTGCCGGCCGGGTCGGCCAGCACCGAGGCGCGCAGCTTGTTGTCGGAGTGGTTGTAGGCCTGGCGCACGCCCTCATTGACCATTTCCTGGACGCCCAGATTGGCGTCCCAGCGCACGTTCATGCCCACCTTGAGGAACACCAGCGCAATCCCCGTGTCCTGGCAAATCGGCCGATGGCCCTCGGCGCACAGGCGCGAGTTGGTCAGGATCTGGGCGATGGCGTCCTTGGCCGCCGGACTTTCCTCGCGCTCGTAGGCGGCGCCCAGCGCCTGGATGTAGTCGAGCGGATGGTAGTAGCTGATGTACTGGAAGGCATCGGCGATGGAGGCGATGAAGTCCTCCTGGCGAATGGTGGTCATGGTTCCCTCTGGTGTTATTTGTCTGATCAGTGCGGTGCGTGCTTGCTCATCACGAGCGTGCCGGTGGTGATCTTGTCGGTCCAGGCAATGGCGAGCGCCGAAAGCAGGAAGGATACGTGTATGACCACCTGGGCGATGATCACGCGGTCGGCCAACTGGTCGGCGTTGATGAAGGTCTTCAGCAGGTGGATCGAGGAAATGCCGATCAACGCCATGGCCAGCTTGACCTTGAGCACGCCGGCATTGACGTGGGACAGCCATTCCGGCTGGTCCGGGTGGTTGTCCAGGTCCAGGCGGGAGACGAAGGTTTCATAGCCGCCGATGATGACCATGATCAGCAGGTTGGCGATCATCACCACGTCGATCAGGCCCAGGACGATCAGCATGACCTCGTTTTCCGTCAGGCTGCCCACCTTGGTTATCAGGTGGATCAACTCGTGCATGAACTGGTAGACATAGACGCCCTGGGCGGCGATCAGGCCGAGGTAGAGCGGGGCCTGAAGCCAGCGGCTCCAGAAGATGAAACCTTCCATCGCCTTGACTGATTTTTCCATGCGAAATACTCCGTTGACAGGTGCGCCGATTCTATCATTCGGTGTCGGCTTACCCTGTCGTAACAAGGGTTTGCCGGCACAGTAAGTGCCTCGTAAGACTAATGGACTCTAATGGCCTAGAATCGTCAGCCCCAAGTCCACAGTGTGGCCGGGAGTTCAGTCCCGAATCATGAAACGCGAGAGGAGAGGAAATAATATGTCGTCTGGTATCGAATCCGTACTCACCGAAAACCGCATCTTCGAGCCGTCCGCCGAGACCGTCGCAAAAGCCACGGTGTCCGGCATGGCCGCCTACCAAGCGCTGTGCAAGGAGGCCGAGCAGGACTACGCCGGTTACTGGGGGCGTCTGGCCAAGGAGCATCTGGCCTGGAAGCAGCCCTTCACCAAAGCGCTCGACGAGTCGAATGCCCCGTTCTACAAGTGGTTTGCCGACGGCAAGCTGAACGTCTCCTACAACTGCCTGGACAAGAACGTCGAGGCCGGCCTGGGCGACAAGGTCGCCATCATCTTCGAAGCCGATGACGGCTCGGTGACCAAGGTCACCTACAAGGAAATGCTGGCCAAGGTGGCCAAGTTCGCCAACGCGCTCAAGGCCCAGGGCGTCAAGAAGGGCGACCGCGTCCTGATCTACCTGGCCATGTCCGTCGAAGGCGTGGCCGCCATGCAGGCCTGCGCCCGCATCGGTGCCATCCACTCGGTGGTCTTCGGCGGCTTCTCCGCCAAGTCGCTGGAAGAACGCATCCTGGATGCCGGCGCTGTCGCCGTCATCACCGCCGACGAGCAGTGCCGCGGTGGCAAGAGCATCCCCTTGAAGCCGGCGGTCGACGAGGCGCTGACGCTGGCCACCGGCCATCAGGTCAAGTCGGTCGTCGTCGTCAAGCGTACCGGCGGCCCGTGCAACATGGTCGCCGGCCGCGATGTCTGGTACCACGAAATCGTCGCCAACGAGTCCGAGAACTGCGAGCCCGAGTGGGTCGATGCCGAGCATCCGCTGTTCCTGCTCTACACCTCCGGCTCGACCGGCAAGCCGAAGGGCGTCCAGCACAGCACTGGCGGCTACCTGCTGCATGCCGTGCTGACCATGAAATGGACCTTCGACATCAAGGCGGACGATGTCTTCTGGTGCACCGCCGACATCGGCTGGGTGACCGGTCACACCTACATCACCTACGGCCCGCTCGCTTGCGGCGCCACCGAGATCGTCTTCGAGAGCGTGCCCACCTATCCCGATGCCGGCCGCTTCTGGCGGATGATTCAGGATCACAAGGTCAGCGTCTTCTACACCGCGCCGACCGCCATCCGCTCTCTGATCAAGGCCAATGAAGGCACGCCGGCCACGCATCCCCGCAACTACAACCTCACCTCCCTGCGCATCCTCGGCTCGGTTGGCGAGCCGATCAATCCGGAAGCCTGGATGTGGTACTACAACAATGTCGGCGGCGGTCGCTGCCCGATCGTCGATACCTTCTGGCAAACCGAGACCGGTGGCCACATGATCACGCCGCTGCCGGGCGTCACGCCGCTGGTGCCGGGTTCCTGCACGCTGCCCTTCCCGGGCATCCAGGCCGCCATCGTCGACGAGACGGGCAACGACGTCGAGTGGGGCAAGGGTGGCTTCCTGGTGGTCAAGAAGCCCTGGCCGTCGATGATCCGCACCATCTGGGGCGACCCCGAGCGCTACAAGAAGTCCTACTACCCGGTCGATTTCGGCGGCACGCTCTATCTCGCCGGCGACGGCGCGGTGCGCGATGCCAAGACCGGCTACTTCACCATCATGGGTCGCATCGACGACGTGCTCAACGTCTCCGGTCATCGCATGGGCACGATGGAAATCGAGTCCGCGCTGGTGTCGAACCCGATGGTGGCGGAAGCCGCCGTGGTCGGCCGTCCCGACGACCTGACCGGCGAGGCGATCTGTGCCTTCGTCGTGCTCAAGCAGGCCCGCCCCAACGCCGAGGAAGCCAAGAAGATCGCCAACGAGCTGCGCAACTGGGTGGGCAAGGAAATCGGCCCGATCGCCAAGCCCAAGGACATCCGGTTCGGCGAGAACCTGCCCAAGACCCGCTCCGGCAAGATCATGCGCCGACTGCTGCGTTCGCTGGCCAAGGGCGAGGACATCACGCAGGACGTGTCGACCCTCGAGAATCCGGGCATCCTCGATCAGCTCAAGCAGACCTCCTGAGTCGATATTCGGTCACGGGAAAAGGGCGCTTCGGCGCCCTTTTTTCGTACCCGATGTCGGGTCCCCGACCTCGGCACTATCTGCCGATCAACGGGACGGCCTGAGCCGGCGTGACGATGGGGATGCCTTGGTACTGGCCGCCCAGGGTTAGCAGATGCCTATCTCCGGAGACGATCAACTCGGCATTTGCCGCCAAGGCACAGGCGAGCACCTGATCATCGTCGGCGTCATCGGGCACCACGCGCGGCACGGCGGCAGGCTGCACCACGATGGCCACGTTTAGATAGCGGTCAAGCAGTTCGTCCAGCGTCAAACCGCTGCGGATGACGGGACGGGAGAGCTTCGGTGTGTTGAGAGTCGCTGCCAGTTCGGCCAGCAGTACCGGGCTGGTATAGAGCGTCACCTGACCGAGTGCGGCGGCCTCCAGCAAGCGCCCGGGATTGCCCAGCCACAACAGCCCCGACACCACCACATTGGTGTCAGTGACCAGCCGCACCCGCCGCCTTTCGAGCTGCGCGGACGGCGGCCACTTCCTCGGCGATTTCTTCTTCGGTCAGCGG
The DNA here is from genome assembly GCA_044220545.1 of Rhodocyclaceae bacterium. Taxonomy (GTDB): domain Bacteria; phylum Pseudomonadota; class Gammaproteobacteria; order Burkholderiales; family Rhodocyclaceae; genus Fen-999. The sequence goes on from JBGAQX010000006.1 coordinate 83,362, forward strand.
CGGCACATTTGCCTCGCGCAGCCGTGCCATCGCATCGAGCAGGCGCTTGCCGGCCTCGCGCCGCACCGCTTCCTCGATCAAGCCGGCGATGGCCTGATCTGAGAGCAGTCCCGCCCGTTGTGCCTCCAGTGCCACTTGGTCAGGCAGATTTAGCTTCAGGTCCAAAGTCGTCATGAGTCGATTCCTTTACATCGAACGATCCGAGCCGCTCAATGTTTGTCATGTTACCGGACTCTCCAATCAAAGCCCACCGAGCGGGTCCGAAGGACATCCGGTTCGCCGGATCCGGCTGGTCAACCTTGAATCAGGCCAGGAAGCCTTGCGAAGTCTTCCGGCGCGACCGGCTTGCTGTAGAAGTAGCCCTGCAACTCTTCGCAGCCCATGGAGCGCAGTACTGCGGCTTGCGTCTCCGTTTCTATCCCTTCCGCGACCAGGTTGAGGCGCAGCGAGCGCGCCAGGGCGACGATCGCCCGAGCTATCGCCATGGCGCTGTCGTCGATGTCCAGCGCGCAGACGAACGAGCGGTCGATTTTCATCACGTCGATGGGCAACTGGCGCAACGTGGCCATGGACGAATAGCCGGTGCCGAAATCATCCAGGGCAATCGTGATGCCCGAGGCGCGCAGTTCGGCGAGTTGCGCGCAGGCCTTGCTCGCATCGCCGACCAGCAGGCTTTCCGTGACTTCGAGCTCCAGAGCTCTGGCGGGCAGGGCGTGCCGTTCCAGCACGGCGCGAACCTGCCCGGGCAGGTCGCCCGACTCGAGCTGATGTGGCGAGACGTTGACCGCGATGCGTTCAAGTTCCACGCCGTCTTTGCGCCAGGCGGCGATCTGCCCGCAGGCGGCGTCGAGAATCCAGCGGCCGATTTCGTCGATCAGACCGGATGATTCGGCCAAGGCTATGAAGGCTTCCGGGACAACCAGACCACGCGTCGGATGCCGCCAGCGGATCAGGGCTTCGGCCGAGGTGATTCGGCCGTCTTCCGGCCGCACGCGCGGCTGGTAGTACGCGACGAACTCGGATCGCTCGACAGCCAGGCGCAGGTCGGCCAGCAGTCGCACCCGCTCGAGAGCCGCCTCGTCGAGTGCCGTACTGAACAGCACATACTGGCCTCGTCCGGCCGCCTTGGCCGCATAAAGGGCAATGTCGGCGCGGCGCATGAGTTCTTCGCGGGTCTGGCCGTGCTCCGGGCCGAGCGCGATGCCGACGCTGGCGCCGAGCAGGTATTCGCCACCGCGCAATGCAAATGGCCGGCCCAGTTCCTCGACGGCTTCGGCGGCGATGGCGCACGCCCGCGCCTGGTCGGCATTGGGCAGGACGAGCGCGAACTCGTCGCCGCCCTGTCGGGCGACGATGGCGTCGGCCGGGGCGCGGGCGAGCAGCCGGGCGCTGGCCAGGCACAAGAGCTCGTCACCCGCTTCGTGGCCGCGAGTATCGTTTACGTCCTTGAAGTGATCCAGGTCGAGAAAGAGCACCGCCACTGTCGCCGACCGGTCGGCCAGCAGCGCCTCGAGTTGCCCATGCAGGCCATAACGGTTGGTCAGACCGGTGAGGCTGTCGTGCACGGCGCGATAGACCAGTTCCTGCTCGCGTGCCCGGGCGGCGAAGGCGACGGTCAGGCGGTCGCGCAGCTCACGGGCGGGCTGTAGCTGGTCCGGTCCGCTGGCTTCCCTGGCCAGGCTGATGGCGATGGTCGCCTGCGTCTGGTCCCGCTGACGCAGCGGCAGCAGGACCAAGCGGCCCGTGGCCGGCGTGTGCCCGGTCTCCAGCCACGGCGCATTTGCCAATTCGCTCTGGTCGCGCTCCTTCGCAGTCGAGTGTTGTTCGTCGCGCACCAGTTGCCGGAACGCTTCCGCCTGCCCGGGTGCCAGCTCGATACGCTGGGTCACCGCCCGTGGTGCCGTGCCGATGTCGTCGTGCAGCCGGCTCCGCAGCAGTCCCATCTCGCCATCCCGCCAGGAAACGGTGGCGCGGCCGCCGGGATACAGCGCCGCCAACTGCTGGAGCACCCGTTCGGCCAATCGTTCGATCGGCGCGCCGGCCAGGATGTCCTGGTCGATGGCGGCCAGACCTTCCAGCGCGTCGAACTGGGCCTCGATATGCGTGGCCATGTCGTTGAACGCGCCGGCAAGCGTGCCGAGCTCGTCGTCGCTGCCGATGGCGACACGGGTGCCTTTGGCGCCGGCCGCAAGTTTCCGGGTGCCCTCGGTCAGTTGCAGCAAGGGCGTTAGCGTGCGCCGGATCTGCCACTGGCTCAGAAAGGCGATCGCCAGCAAGGTACCCAGCGCGACCAGGCCCAGCCAGACGGTCAGCCTGCCCCCTTGCCAAAGCACCTGGGGGCGGGGTGCTTGCTGGATGAATTCCCAGTCGCCGGCACTGAACTCGCCGCCGAGAAAAAGCCGCGACCGGGACTCGACCAGGTCCTCGCGGGGCGCTTTGGCAACGCCGTCTTCTCCGGCGGGCTGAAAGTCGCCGCCCGCGTGCCGGGTCAGGGTGCGGCCTTTGGCATCCAGGACTTGCCAGGCACTGTCGTCGTTGGCGTCGGCGACCGGGGCCCAGATGTACTCGGGATTGAGTTCGGCGATCCAGAGCGGCACGCCGAGGGCACGGGCGCCCATCAGCAGGCGCGGCTGCCGGTCGGCCTGGACCTTGATCCGCAACTGTATTTCCAAGGCCTCGCCAGCGGTGCCCGGTTGAACCTTTGCCTCGGATGTGCCGGAGTCGCCGTCGCGCCAGGCGCCGGCATAGTCATCGGTGGCGCTGGTGGACCAGGCTGTTCGGCCATTGGGGCTCAAATGGGCGATGCCGCGAAACACGAGTCCCAGACCAGGAAGCCGGTGCGTGGGGCCCCTCGTTTCCGTCGCCTGCGTCGATGCGGCCATGGCCGCCAGCAGCGTCTTGCCGGCCATGAGCCGGTCGAACACCTGGCGGCTGGTTTGCCGCGTCGTTTGCGCGCGGCTGCGCAGACTCAGGCTTTCGGCGATCTGCGTCACCGCCGAGGTGGAGAGCCAGTCGGACAAGGCAAGCGGCACCAGTGCCGCGACGACGAAGAGCGCAAACAGGCGGCGCGCCAGCCGGCTGCCCAGGAAAACGTGATGCGGTGGTGAAGACGACATTGGCGGGTCTAGAAGTCGGCCGCCACTCCAAGGAAGGCGCCGTCGCTGGCCCGGATCAGGTCGTCCAGGCTGTCCTTCTGGCTGATCTGCATCTTGGTCTTGCCGTCGGGGCCGACGCTGTACAGATCGAAGTCGGTGTTGAGCGGATTGAGGGCGTGGTCCTTGCGCGCTCCGCCTTTGCCGTTGGCCTCGACGTTGTAATAGACGTAAGGCCGGCCCCAGGGGTCGATCATGCCGGCCAGTTGGACGTCGGCGAGCGTCGCCGGATAGGCGCGGGCATCCTGCCAGTACGTCTTGATCGCCGCCGCCATGACCGCGATCTGTTGCACGGCTTCGACCGAGCGTGCCTTGTCGCGATAGTTGTTGTAGGCCGGCAACGCCACTGCGGCCAGAATGGCGATCAGGCCGATGACCATCATCATCTCGATCACCGTGAAACCGCGAACCGGTTTCTTGCGCTTCAAGGGTTTGCTCCCTCGCTATGGCCTGCGATTGGAATTGGCTATGGGCTGATCTGGATTATAGCGGCGCGCCTCCGGAAAACTTGACCCTGACCATGAGTGGGTCCGCTTGGCGCCCTATTGATTGCCGTATCCTGAGCACCGGATTGAACTGGTCGGACATAGTCGCCTCTTACCCTCCATGCTCGAACTCGATGGTCTCTCCCGCCACTTCAACGGCCGCGCCGTGCTGCGCAACGTGTCGCTGCGCCTGCGCGCCGGCGAGTATGTGGCGATCGTCGGCGAGTCGGGCGTCGGCAAGTCCACCCTCCTCAATCTGATCGCCGGGCTGGACCGGCCCGACGGCGGGCGCCTGGCACTCGATGGCGACGACTATGCCGCGCTCGACGAGGATGCGCTGACCCGTTTGCGCCGGGACAAGCTGGGCTTCGTCTTCCAGGCCTTCCACGTGCTGCCGCATCTCACCGTGCGCCAGAATGTGGCGCTGCCGCTCTGGCTGCAAGGGGCGGAGGGTGCCGCCGCCGACGGGCCGGCGCAGCAACTGCTTGATGCCGTTGGCCTGGGCAACCGCGCCGAGAACTGGCCACGCGAGCTTTCCGGTGGCGAGATCCAGCGGGTGGCCATTGCTCGTGCCCTGGTGCATCGGCCGCGCCTGGTGCTGGCCGACGAACCCACCGGCAACCTGGACCCGGCCAATGGCGCGAAGGTGCTGGCCCTGCTGGCCGAGCGTATCCACTCCGCCGGCGCCATTGGCATCCTCGTCACCCATTCGCGGGAAGCGGCGGCCACCGCGGATCGGATCCTGCGGCTCACCGCCGCCGGCTTGCAGGAATGAGGCTGGCACCGGTCTTTCTCGGTTCGCTCGGCCGGCGGCGGGCGGCGACGCTGTTTTCGCTGGTTGCCATCGTCCTGGGCGTCGCGCTCGGCATGGCGGTGCAGGCCGTCCATGAGGCGGCCCTCAGCGAGTTCGGCCGTGGCCTGCGCGCCATCGCCGGCGAGGCGGATCTGCGGGTGGCCGGGCCGAGCGGCGGGTTCGACGAGAATCTCTACGCCGTGCTCGCCGCTCGTCCCGAAGTGCTGGCGGCGAGCCCGGTGGTGGAATTGGCGGTGAAGGTGGCCGGTGGCGAGGAGACCCTTCCCGTGCTCGGGGTCGATGTCTTCGCCCTGGCCCGGGTGACGCCGCTGCTGTTGCCCCGGCCCGTGGATGGCGCCGATCGTTTCGCCGCCCTGGCCGGCGATGGCTTGTTCCTCAGCGGCGCGGCGCGGACGTCGCTCGGCATCGAACCCGGCGCCGTGCTTCGGCTTCAGGCGGGCACCGATACGCCGAGCCTGCGCGTACTCGGCGACCTGCCCGGCGTTGGCGAGGACCGCCGTCTGGCGGTGATGGACATCGCCGCCGCGCAGGATCGCTTTGCCATGCTCGGCCGGCTGACGCGTATCGACCTGCGCCTCGTCGAGGGCATGGCGCCGGAAGCCGTTCGCGCAACGCTCCAGGCCATCCTGCCCGCCGGGGTTCTGATCGAGGCGCCGGAGGCCGCCGCCGACCAGGCCGCCAACCTGTCGCGCGCCTACCGGGTGAACCTGACCATGCTCGCGGCCATGGCCCTGCTGACCGGGGGGTTCCTGGTCTTTTCGGCGCAGGCCCTGTCGGTGGTGCGACGGCGCACCGAGTTCGCTTTCCTGCGCGCCATCGGCCTCGCCCGGCGCAGTCTGTTCGGCTGGCTGGTGGCCGAGGGCGCCGTGGTCGGGCTGGCCGGGGGCGTCATCGGCGCGGCGCTCGGCCATGGGCTGGCCTGGAGCGCGCTGGCCCTGCTGGGCGGCGACCTGGGGGCGGGCTACTTCGCCGGGCTCAAACCGCAACTGCAATTCCAGCCCATGGCGATGGCGGTCTATGTCCTGCTGGGCGTCCTGGCCGGCATCGCCGGCGCCTGGTTGCCCGCTCGGGAAGCCGCCACGGTCTCTCCGGCGCGGGCATTGAAGGCCGGCGACGACGCCACCCTGCTCGGCGGGCGCGGCCACCCGGCGCTTGGCGTGGCGCTGCTGCTGGCCAGCCTGGCGGCCTGCTGGATTCCGCCCTGGGACGGCCTGCCGCTGGGGGGCTATCTGGCCGTCGCCTGCCTGCTGGCGGGCGCCGTGCTGCTGCTGCCGGCCGTGGCCAGTGCTCTGGCCTGGCTGCTGCCGGAGCGCGGCCCGGTACCGACTCGCCTGGCCGTGGCCCAGTTGGGCGCGGCGCCCGGGCATGCGGTCGTCGCGGCGGCAGGTGTGCTGACCAGTGTCGCCCTGGCGGCGGCGATGGCGATCATGGTCGCTTCCTTTCGCGATTCGGTGGACCAATGGCTGAGCCAGATCCTTTCGGCCGATTTGTATGTGCGCGCCGGTCATGGCCAGACCCACGCCTATCTGGATGAGGCGCTGCAAGCCCGGATCGCGGCGGTGCCCGGAGTCGGCGAGGTGCGTTTTACGCGCCACGAAAGTCTGCGCCTCGCCGCCGGGCAGGCGCCGGTGGCGGTGCTGGCCCGTCCGGTGTCGGCCGACGGTGGCGAACTACCCCTGGTGGGCGCGGCTCAGCCGGGCGGCCCCGAGCCGGCGATCTGGATTTCCGAGGCCATGCGGGATCTCCACGGCTGGCGGCCCGGCCAGCGCGTCGAGCTGCCCTTTGCCGGACGTTCCGCGGCGTTGCGTGTCGCGGGCGTCTGGCGGGACTACGCGCGGCAAGGCGGCGCGGTGATGATCGATCTGGCCGACTACCGTCGCCTGACCGGTGATCGACGGGTCAACGACGCCGCCATCCAGCTCGCCCCCGACGCCACAGCGAACGCGGTGGCGGACGCCCTCGTCGCCATGGCCGGCAAGGGGGTGCTGGAAGTCGCTCGGCCGGCCGAGATCCGCGCCATCAGCCTGGGCATCTTCGACCGGACCTTTGCCGTCACCTACCTCCTGGAGGCGGTCGCGGTGGCGATCGGACTGGCCGGCGTGGCGGCCAGCTTCGCGGCACTGGCGGCGGCACGCCGCCGCGAGTTCGGCATGCTGCGTCATCTCGGCCTGACCCGGCGCCAGATCGGCTGGATGCTCGCCCAGGAAGGGGCGCTGGCCGCCGGCGTCGGGGTGCTGGGAGGGCTGCTGACGGGGGGCGCCATCGGCCTCGTGCTGATCGAGGTGGTCAATCGGCAGAGCTTCCACTGGAGCATGGATCTGCATGTTCCGTGGCGTTCGCTGGTCTTGTTCGCGCTTGGTCTGGTGCTGCTGGCCGCCCTGGCGGCGGTGCTCGCCGGGCGTCAGGCCATGCGCCAGGACGCGGTGCTGGCGGTCAGGGAGGACTGGTGAACGGCCGGCGCGCCTTTCTCCTTGCCCTGGCCAGCCTGCCGGCCTGGCGGGTGGGGTCGGCGGAGGCGGTGGCGTTTGCGCTGGTGTTGCCCGGCGGGCGACTGAGCTTTCCCCGCGATCACGGCGCGCATCCCGACTTTCGCACCGAGTGGTGGTACGCGACCGGCTGGTTGGCCCTGCCTGACGGTAATCCGCTGGGTTTCCAGACCACCTTCTTCCGGGTTCGCACCGGTGTCGGCGAAGACAGCCGGAGCGCCTTCGCCCCGCGCCAGTTGATGCTCGCCCACGCGGCCATCGCCGATCCGCGCCTTGGCCGCCTGCGCCACGACCAGCGCGCCGCCCGGGTGGGTTTCGGCCGCGCCGGCTACCAGACCGGACAGACAGCGGCCTGGATTGGCGACTGGCGTTTCGAACAGCTCGACGGCGGCTACCGGGCTCAGGTGAGGAGCGGGGATTTCGCCTATGCGCTGGTCCTGGCGCCGGATGGTGCGCCGATGCTCAACGGTGTCGCCGGATTCAGCGCCAAGGTGGCGGACCAGCGCCATGCCAGCTACTACTACAGCCGGCCGCAATTGCGCGTGACCGGTACGGTGACACTGGATGGCCGCCAGCAAGCCGTCACCGGCCAAGCCTGGCTGGACCACGAATGGTCGAGCGAACTGCTGCCCGAGGGCGCGCAAGGCTGGGACTGGATCGGCATCAATCTCGACGATGGCGCCGCGCTGATGGCCTTTCGTCTGCGCAACGACGAGGGCCGGCCGCTCGGTGCCGCCGCCACTTTCCGGCCGGCGGGCGGCACCGCCGTTGCCTTGTCACCGGATGCCATCGCCTTTGAACCGCTGCGCCAGTGGCGCTCGGCGCGTACCGGCATCGACTATCCGGTCGAATGGCGCGTGCGTATCGGGTCGCGTCGATTCGAAGTCCGCCCGCTCATCGACGACCAGGAGCTGGACAGCCGCCGCTCCACGGGTGCCGTCTATTGGGAGGGCGCGGTGCGGGCGACGGAGGAAGGCCGGGAGATCGGTCGCGGCTATCTGGAGATGACCGGCTACGGGGAGCGGATCAGGGTCGGCTGAGCGAGCAGGGAAACGATTCGTCGGATGAAGAATAGTCTGGAAAGCAGATTTGACAAGAAAAAAGGTATTACATACGATACCAAAATGAATCGAAACATTGTTCTCGACACCAACGTTCTGCTGACAGCGCTCAAGTCATCGCGAGGAACCTCTTACCGGGTGCTTTCCCTGATTGAGGCAAACCATTTCACCGTCCACGTTTCCACACCGCTGATTGCCGAATATGAATCGGTGCTCAAACGTGGTCACCTGACGTTGACGGAACAGCAAATCGACGATGTGATCGACTTCATCTGTGTCCGCGCCGTCCATCACAAGATCTTCTATTTGTGGCGCCCCACTCTAAGAGACCCGGATGACGACTTCTTGTTGGAACTCGCTGTCAAAGCCGAGGCCATGATCGTCACCTGGAATGTGACTGACTTCAAGCGCGCCAATACCTTCGGTATCACGGTCATGACCCCGCGCGATTTCCTGCATTGCCTGGAGAATCCAACATGAGCACTATCAGCGTTCGTCTGCCCGACTCTCTGCACAAGATGGCAAAAACCATCGCCAGCGAAGATCACATCTCGATGAACCAGTTCATCGCTTCAGCGGTGGCCGAGAAGATTTCGGCGCTGACCACGGAGAGCTACCTAAAGGATCGGGCTGAACGGGCTTCGGAAGACAAATTCCGTGCGGCATTGGCCGCCGTGCCCGATACCGTCGCCGAGGATTTCGACCGCCTTTGAAATTGACCATTGACCGGCCGCGGCGAACCCATCAGGGGCGGCTGATGGCAGCCAATTCCTCGGCCGTGTTGATGTTGCCGAATGCCGCGTCGTCCGGAAAGTCGACCGTCGCCAGCCGCAGTTGCCCGAACCAGGCCTGCATCCGGCGGCCACCGGCGTCGAGATAGGCGGCGAGATCCGCCAGGACTTCGCGGCGCATCAGGGCGACGGCCGGCTGAAGACCGTCGCCGGTTCGCGGCACGGCCAACTGGCTATTGGCGCGGTGCAGGGCCTCGTGCAGCCTCGCCACCAGGTCGAGCGGCAGGAAGGGTGAGTCACAGGGTGCGCTGACCAGCAGCGGCGTGGCACAGACGGCGAGCCCCGCATGCAGGCCCGCCAGCGGGCCGACAAAGCCGTCGATGCGGTCGGCGAGTACCGGGTAGCCGTAAGTGCCATAGGCTTCCGGGTTGCGATTGGCGTTGATGAGCACGGTGCCGACCTGGGGTGCAAGGCGCTCGATGACATGCGCCGCCAGCGGCCTGCCGTCGAGCAGGGCCAGCCCCTTGTCGACGCCGCCCATGCGGCGGCCGAGTCCGCCGGCGAGTATCAGGCCGGTCACATCGGAAAAGCAGCGGGGCATGGCGATCCTTGGCGAGGTGAGCGAAGCTGGCTTTTGCCACGATGCGGCGCGCTTGTCCAGCGCCGCTGTGCAGCATTTCGCCACGGGTTCGTCGGCGTAGAATCGAATGCCATGAACAATCCCCGTCTCGTCGCGCAGCGCCTGGTCGCCTTGTTCCTGCTTGGCGGGTTGCTGTTCAACTTTCCCATTCTGGCGCTGTTCAACCGGGCCGGTGAAGTGTTCGGCATTCCCCTGCTTTACGCCTACATCTTCGGCGTCTGGCTGGCGCTGATCGTCTTCATGGCGCTGGCCGCGGAACGGTACCGGCCCTGATGCTACAGGGGTGGGTGGTCGTCCTCGCTTCGTTCGCCTATCTGGGCGTGTTGTTCGCCATCGCCTATTGGGCCGACCGGCGCGCCGACGCCGGTCGCTCGGTGATCGCCAATCCGACCGTCTATGCCCTGTCGCTGGCGGTCTATTGCACCACCTGGACGTTCTACGGCAGCGTCGGTCGCGCGGCCGCCACCGGCATCGGCTTCCTGCCCATCTATCTCGGTCCGACGCTGATGCTGGCGCTCGGCTGGTTCGTCATTCACAAGATGGTGCGGGTGGCCAAGGCCAACCGCATCACCTCGATTGCCGACTTCGTCGCCTCGCGTTACGGCAAGAGCCAGTTGCTGGGCGGCCTGGTGACGGTGATCGCCGTGGTCGGCATCATTCCCTACATCGCCCTGCAACTGAAGGCGGTATCGAACAGCTTCACCATTCTCATCAACTATCCGGAAATCGTCATGCCGGCCCGGGCCGGCACGGCGCCGCTGCTCCAGGACAGCGCCTTCTACGTGGCGATTATCCTGGCCGTGTTCACCATCTTCTTCGGTACCCGCCACCTGGATGCCACCGAGCGCCATGAGGGCATGGTGGCCGCCATCGCCTTCGAGTCGGTGGTGAAGCTGGTCGCCTTCTTCGCCGTCGGCCTGTTCGTCACTTATGGCATCTACGGCGGCTTCGCCGACGTCTTCGATCGCGCCCGGGAATCGACCCGCCTGGCCGCCCTGATGACCACCAGCGACAGCGCCGCGGGCTATGGCAGTTGGGCGGGGCTGACCTTTCTCTCCATGCTCTCGGTGCTGCTGTTGCCGCGTCAGTTCCAGATCGCCGTGGTGGAAAACGTCAACGAGGACCATGTGCGCCGCGCGGTCTGGCTGTTCCCGCTCTATCTTTTCCTCATCAACATATTCGTCCTGCCGATCGCGCTCGGCGGTCTGCTGCAGTTTCCATCCGACGTCGACGCCGACACCTTTGTCCTGACGCTGCCCATGGCGCACCAGCAGCAGGCGATTGCCCTGCTGGTCTTCATCGGCGGCTTGTCGGCGGCGACCGGCATGGTCATCGTCGAGACCATCGCGTTGTCCACCATGGTCTGCAACGATCTGGTGATGCCGGTGCTGCTGCGGCTGCGGTCGCTGAAGCTGCATGCCCGGTCGGACCTGTCCGGATTGCTGCTGGAGATTCGCCGCTGGGCCATCGCCGTCATCCTGCTGCTGGGCTACGTCTACTTCCGGGCGGCGGGGGAGGCCTACGCCCTGGTCAGCATCGGCCTGATTTCCTTCGCCGCCGTGGCCCAGTTCGCACCGGCGGTGATCGGTGGCCTGTACTGGAAGGGCGGCACCCGCGAGGGCGCGCTGGCCGGGCTCTCGGCGGGCTTTGTGGTCTGGGGCTATACGTTGTTGCTGCCCTCGTTCGCCAAGTCCGGCTGGTTGCCGGCGGAGTTCATGACCCACGGGCTGTTCTCTGTCGAGTTGCTGCGGCCGCAGCAACTGTTCGGCCTGACCGGACTCGACCAGATCAGCCACTGCCTGTTCTGGAGCCTGTTCGCCAATATCGGCGCCTACCTCGGCGTTTCGCTCTGGCGGGTGCCCAATGCCGGCGAGGCCAGCCAGGCGACGCTGTTCGTGGACGCCAAGGATCGGGGCAGCGTCGCCGGCTGGCGTGGCGGCGCGCGCGTCGCCGAACTTTTGCCGCTGGCCGGCCGATTCCTGGGCCCGGAGCGGGCCCGCGAGGCCTTCGAGCGCCATGCGCAGGGCCGCCGACTGGCGGCGGTCGAGGATCTGCCCGCCGATGCGCGGCTGGTGCAGTTCGCCGAAAGCCTGCTGGCCGGTGCCATCGGCTCGGCCTCGGCGCGCGTCATGGTCGCCTCGGTGGTGCAGGAAGAGCCGCTCGGCCTCGACGAGGTGATGAACATTCTCGACGAGGCCTCGCAGGTGCGTGCCTACAGCCACGAGCTGGAACAGAAGTCGCGCGAGCTGGAACAGGCGACGGCGGAGCTCCGCGAGGCCAATGAGCGGCTGCGGGAACTCGATCGCATGAAGGATGACTTCATGTCCACCGTCAGCCACGAATTGCGCACGCCGCTGACCTCCATTCGCGCTTTCTCGGAAATGCTCTTCGACGACCCGGACATCGAGATCGAGGAGCGCAAGCGTTTCCTGGGCATCATCGTCGGCGAGACCGGGCGCCTGACCCGGCTCATCAACCAGATTCTCGATCTGGCCAAGCTCGAATCCGGCCGCGCCGAGTGGACCACCGAGGCGGTCGACCTCGCCGATGTGGTACGCGTTTCGGCGGAATCGCTCGGTCAGATGTTCCGCGACAAGGAGGTCGGCCTGGCGCTGGATGTGCCGGCCGGCGCTCTGGTCGTGCTGGCCGACCGCGACCGCCTGACCCAGGTGATGATCAACCTGCTGTCCAATGCCCAGAAATTCGTCGCCGCCGGCAGCGGCCGCGTCGCCGTGTCGGTACGCCGGCAAGGCGACCAGGCGCGGGTCGAGGTGGTGGACAACGGGCCGGGTATTCGTCCCGAGGATCAGGCCATGGTCTTCGAAAAGTTTCGCCAGGGCGGCAGCGTGTTGACCGACAAGCCGCATGGCACCGGCCTGGGTCTGCCGATCAGTCGGCAGATCGTCGAATACTTCGGAGGCCGCCTGTGGGTGGAAAGTAAACCGGGCGCCGGGGCCTGCTTTGTCTTTACGCTGCCGATCCATGGCGAAGGCGAGCAGCCGACATAAAATACCGTACGGGAGGAGACCCGAATGACCAAGAAAATACTGATCGTCGACGACGAGCCGAACATCGTGCTCTCGCTCGAGTTCCTGATGAAGAAGGCGGGCTTCGAAGTGGCCGTCGCCAACGATGGCGAGGAGGCGCTGGCGCAAGTGGCCAGGCTCAACCCGGACCTGGTGCTGCTCGACGTCATGATGCCGAAGAAGTCCGGCTATGAGGTCTGCGAGGCGCTGCGCGCCGATCCGGCGCGCGCCGGCATGAAGATCGTCATGCTGACCGCCAAGGGGCGGGATACCGAGGTGGCCAAGGGCATGGCGCTCGGCGCCGATGCCTACGTGACCAAGCCATTCTCGACCAAGGATCTGGTCGTCCAGGTTGCCGACTTGCTGAACAGGTGATAGACGCCCGATGAATGCAAGATTCCGCTTCGCCCTGGCCGTTTGCGTCCTGGGTTTGTTGATGACCGGGCCGTTCCTGCTGACGGCCGCCGCCCTGTTTGCCGATGCCCAGGAATCCGAGCGCCAGGCACTGATAGACCTTCTGGCGCCGCGCTTGCCGCTCGGCGCGCTCATCACCACCTTCGGCTTCATCATCGGCGTCGTCGTGCTGCGCAACCTCTTCCAGCAGTACGTCCATGGCCTGCTGGGCATGGCCGAGAAGCTGCGCCTGATGCTGGGCGCCAACCGGCACTACCGGGTCGACGCCGAGGGACCGCCCGAAGTGCGGGCCCTGGCATCGGCCACCAACGATCTCGCCCAGCAGCGCGATGAGCTGCTCACCGACGTCGAGGCGCAGATCGCCCAGGCCAAACTTTCCGTCGAGGAAGAGAAGAACCGTCTGGCCGCGCTGATGTCGGAGTTGGCGCTCGGCGTGGTGGTGTGCAATCTGGATGGTCGTATCCTGCTCTACAACAATCGTGCCCGTTTGCAGTTCAAGGCGTTGGCCCAGGGGCCGACCTCGGTGGCGGGCGGCGCGCTGATCGGCCTGGGTCGTTCGATCTTCGCGATCCTGGAACGCGGCCAGATCACTCACGCGCTGGAAAACATCCAGCAACGACTCCGGAAAGGCAGTGCCGAGCCGGTGGCCAATTTCATCACCACCACGCGGTCCGGACAGTTGCTGCGCGCACAGATGGCGCCGGTGATCGGCGCCGCCGCCGTCAGCGAGGATGGTGGCGAACAGGGTGGCGAGGCGGTTGAGGCGCCCGTGACCGGCTATGTGCTGACCATCGAGAACATCACCCGCAGTTTCGAACGCGATACCGAGCGCGACCAGGTGATCCATACCCTGTCTGACGGTTCGCGCCCGGCGCTGGCCAGTCTGCGGGCGGCGGTGGAAATGCTCAAGGACAACCCGGACATGGATGCGCCGACCCGGGAGCGCTTCGTCGGCGTCATTCAGGAAGAGGCCGGCCGCATGAGCCAGATTCTCGACCGGACCATGAACCAGTTCGCCGATTCGCTGAAGACGCGCTGGCCCCTTGAAGACGTGTTGGGCGCCGACCTGGTGGCGGCCGCCTGCCGGCGCGTCGAGGCGCGCCTGAACCTGCCCACCAAGACCGAGGGCCTCGATGAGGATCTGTGGATCCGTGTCGACAGTTTTTCGCTTTTGCAGGCCATCACTTTCCTGGCTTCCCGACTTCAGGACCATTACGAAATCCGCGAACTGCGCTTCCGCCTTTCGGCCGAGGGGCGCATGGGCTTCATCGATCTGATCTGGTCCGGCATTCCGGTCTCGTCGGAGACCCTTTACACCTGGGAACTGGAACCGATGAACATCGGTGCCGAAGCGAACCCGCTGACGCTGCGCGACGTCATCGACCGTCATGGCGGCGAGATCTGGTATCAGCGCGAGAAGGCCGCGCACCGCGCCTTCTTCCGGCTGGTGCTGCCCGTGGCGGCCACCCCCGAGGCGGCGCCCGAGGCGATGGCCGCCTACCAGCAGGCCAGCCGCAACGAGAGCCGTCCCGAGTACTACGACTTCAACCTGTTCAACTTCCAGGAAACCGGCATCGACCTCGATCGCCGCCTGGTCGAGTTGGCCTACACGGTGTTCGACACCGAGACCACCGGCCTGGAGCCCTCGAACGGCGACGAGATCATCCAGGTCGGCGCGGTGCGCGTGGTGAACGGTCGCCTGCTGCGCCAGGAGAACTTCGATCAACTGATCGATCCGCGCATACCCCTGAAGCCCGAGGGAATCCCGATCCACGGTATCACCGAGGACATGGTGCGCGGCCAGCCGACCATCGACCTGGTGCTGCCGGCCTTCCACGAGTTCTGCGCCGACACCGTGCTGGTGGCCCACAACGCCGCCTTTGACATGCGCTTCCTGCAATTGAAGGAAGACAGCACAGGCATTCGTTTCCAGCAGCCGGTGCTCGATACGCTGCTGCTTTCGGCGGTGATCCATCCCAACCAGGAATCACACCGCCTGGAAAGCATCGCCGAGCGTTTGGGCATCAACGTCATCGGGCGGCATACGGCACTGGGCGACGCCTTTGTGACCGGCGAGGTATTCCTCAAGATGGTCGGGCTGCTCAACGACATGGGCATCCACACCCTGCGCGAAGCGCTCGAAGCGGCGCAGAAGACCTATCTGGCGCGCGTCAAGTACTGACCATGCGACCATGACCATGGCCATCGTGTCGCCGATGCCGCTGGCGGAAGAGGTCGCCGAGCTGGCCCGGCTCATCGCCACCGCGGCCGATGTCGGCGCGGTGGTGGCATTGGCGCCCGATGTGGGGAAACTGGCGGTGGCGCTGATCGACGTGGATGCCGGCGCGGGGTTGGTGACCCAGGTCCAGTCGGCGCTCAACGAATACCTGACCACGCGCATCCTGACCCTGGTCAAGCCGCGCCACCGGCTGCCGGCCGCCGCCTGGTGCTGGCTCTCGATGGGTTCGGAAGGGCGGGGCGAGCAGACCTTCGCCACCGATCAGGACAATGGTCTGGTCTTCAGCGCCGCCGATCATGCCGAAGCGCGGGCGCTGCGCCCTCTGTTTCTCGCCATGGCCCGCGAGGTGAACGCCGCGCTCGACGCCTGCGGCTTCCCGCTGTGCAAGGGTGGCATCATGGCCGGCAACGAGCAGTGGTGCCTGTCCGTCGAGGAATGGCGCCAGCACTTCGGCAACTGGATGCTGACACCGGAACCGGAGGCGTTGCTCAACGCCACCATCTTCTTTGATTTTCGCGCCCAGTTCGGCGACGACCGACTGGCGCTGGAACTGCGTCAGCTTCTGCGGCGGCAGGCGCCCCAGGCGGCCGGATTTCTGCACATGATGGCGAGCAACGCGGTGGCGATCGTGCCACCCCTCGGTCGGGTGCGTGACTTCGTCGATGAGCAAGGCCACCGTGGTCGCGTTGACCTGAAGAAGAACGGCGCGCGGCTGTTCGTCGATGCCGCGCGGGTACTGGCGCTTTCGGCGGGCGTCGCGGCGGTGGGCACGGTGGCCCGCCTGCGCGAAATCGGGCCGGGTCGCGGCCTCAACGCGGACGATCTGGCCGCCTCGGTACAGGCGTTTCAGCATCTGCAACGCATCCGTTTGCTCGATCAGCAGCGCAAGGTCGCCGCGGGCCAGCCGCCGGACAACCTGATCGCCCCCGACAGCCTGAACGTTCTGGACCGGCGCGTCCTGGTCGAAAGCCTGAAACAGGCTGGCCGACTGCAACGCGCGCTCCAGCAGACCTTTCGGCTGGAGGGCATATAATCCTTGCCGCACCGCAACATGCGGGCATTTCTTCTCCGAGTTCAACCATCATGACCCGCCAAGCCAGTCTTACCCTGCACAGCCAACTGGCTGCGCTGGTTCGTCGCAAGCCGATCACCGTCACCCCGGAAGCCACCCTGCGCGAGGCCGTGCAGGCGATGTCGGAAAATCGCGTCGGTTCCATCATCATCGTGGAACCGGTGGGCGGCCGCCCGATCGGCATCTTCACGCTGCGGGACCTGCTGCATCGGGTCGCGGCCAAGACCAGTTGCGACCTGGACCAGATGGTCATGTCGGTGATGAGCGGCACCGGGCTGCTGATGCTCAACTGGCGCGCGACCATCTACCAGGCGGCGCTGATGATGGCGCGTAACGGCGTGCATCACGTGATCGTCGTCGATGCGTCGGAGAAGCTGGTCGGTGTCATTTCCCAGGAGGATGTCTACGAACTGCAAAGCGGCGGCGGCAAAGCCATTTCCGGCGCCATTCGCACGGCCCGGGACATGGATGGTCTGGTCGCGGCGGCCGAGGACATTCGCCGCCTGGCGGAACGCATGCTCGCCGAGGGCGCCGCCGCCGAGCCGCTGACGCAACTAATCTCCTCGCTGAACGACCACCTGACGGTGCGCATCATCGAATTGACCAGACAGGAATTCTCACTGCCGAAGGTCGAGTGGTGCTGGCTGTCGTTTGGCTCGGAAGGCCGTTACGAGCAGACCTTGTCCACCGACCAGGATAACGGCCTGCTGTTCGCCGGTGCCGAGGGAGAGGAAGAGGCATTGCGCGCCGCCTTCCTGCCTTTTGCCAAAGTCGTGAACGAGCGCCTGGCCGCCTGCGGCTTCCCGCTCTGCAAGGGCAACATCATGGCCAGCAATCCGGAGCTGTGCCTGTCGGCGAAGGAGTGGCGCAACCGCTTCTTCGGCTGGATGCACGCCAACAACCCGCAGGCGCTGCTCAACGCCACCATCTTCTTCGATTTTCGGCCGCTCTACGGCGCGGAGAATCTGGCCGACGAACTGCGCGGATGGCTGCTGGCAAATGTTGTCAGCGCCACGCTGTTCCTGCGGTTCATGGCCACCAATGCCCTGGCCGTGGAACCGCCGATCGGCATGATCCGCGACTTTGTCTTTGACAAGAGCGAGGAGTTCCCGCACACCATCGATCTGAAGGCCTATGGCTCGCGGCTGTTCGTCGATGTGGCGCGCATTCTGGCGCTGGCTGGCGGTGTCGGTGAAACAGGTACGGCCGAGCGGCTGCGGGCGCTGGCCGAACGGTCCAAGCTGGGCCGCGAAGACGTTGGCGCCATCATCGACGGCTTCTTCGTCATGCAGCGGATGCGTCTACGCCAACAGCAGGCCGGCACGCCCGAGGGGATGGCCAACCGGGTCAATCCCGACAATCTCAACGAGCTGGACCGGCTGATTCTCAAAGAAGCCTTCAAGCAGGCGAAAAAGCTGCAAGGCCGCCTGCAAATGGAATACCGGCTCTAGACCTAAGGCGAATTTCGCGGCGCGTCGCCGCGGTTCGCCTCGCATTGCCGATGGCTGGCCACGCAGTCACTCACGCAGGCCTCGCTCCGGCAGCCCTTCTGGCAGATCCACAAGCGGTCGGCGCAGGCGCGCATGGCGGCGTTCCACTCGGTTTGCCGGGCCGACGGGCTGCTGGTCGCCGGTAGCCGCAGTACACCGCCGGTTCGGCAGGCCGGCAGGTCGAAACCGCGCGGCGGTCCGGGCAGTACTTCCCATTCGATGGCGGAAAAATTCAGATCGCCTTGCAGCCCGGCAACCTGATCGCGTGTCAGCAGTCCGGAGGCCAGCAGCGTGGCCAGCGCCACGCAGTCCGCCTGCCGCACCCGAGTGAGCGGCAGGTCCGCCTTGCCGGCGTCGCCGAGCGCGTGGCGGGCGCATTCGTGAGCGTAGAAGAATTGGCGGGCCAGGGGCGTCAAACCAGGCAGCAGCGCGGGGTTGTAGCGGATCGTCGGTTGCCCCGCATCCAGGCTTGTTCGAACCAGCTTGGTCTGCGCGTAGTCGATTTCGGCCGCGATGGTGCGCCCGGCGACGTCGGTGCAACTATCGAATGTCGCCACGTCGCCGGCGATGCAGCACTTTGCGACCGACAAAGTCGCCACTACCCACAATGCCATTGGCAGCCTGGTCGATGTCACCATTCTTGATTCCGATTGTGGCTAAAAAAACAGGAACATACCCGAAAATTGGCGCGGCAAGGCAGAAGTCGGGCCGGCAGGACGGCCGGGTAGTGAAGCCGCCCGATCGAGATCGACGTTGACAAGACGCCAGGTGGCACCTTTAATGAATACCGTAGTAATTAACTACGGTATTGTCTTTTTGGTCAAAGGAGCTTGCCATGTACGACATCAACAAGTTCATTGCCAATCCGCGCATGCGGAGCAACGATCCCGATGGGAACCTGATCGGTCTCGACCACTGGTCACCGCTGGTCGCCAATCGGTTGGCTGAAGAAGATGGCATGACACTTTCCGACGAGCATTGGCAGGTCATCTACTGTCTGCGCGAGCGGTTTCGGCTGCTTGGGCCGGACTGGACCGCGCGCCGCATGACGCATGAGCTTGCGCGTGAGTATGCGGACGTTGGCGGTCGGCGCTACCTGTACGAGTTGTTTCCGCACGGCCCGATAGCCCAGGCCTGTAGATTGGCTGGCCTGCCGTTGCCGCTCGGGACAATCAGTACCTCGTTCGGTAGCGTCCATTGAGCCACTTCGTGACGAGGAAGGTCGGGCGATGAATGCCAGGTTGCCGATCGATCTGGCCGAGCCGATTTCGCCACCCGCGTCGCTCGCCGTCGCCAAGTGGCGGCTCGAACGTGTCGTCTCGATACGCCACTGGACCTCAATGCTATGTTCGTTTCGCCTCTCCCGGGCGGACGGCTTCACTTTCGTTCCGGGCCACTATGCCCGCTTGGGCTTGCTCGATTCAGCCGGCAACGCCGTCTGGCGGCCGTTTTCGATGGTATCGGGCGCCGAAGACGACCACCTGGAGTTTCTGGCGGTACTGGTTGCCGGCGGAGAATTCTCGAGCCGGCTTGGTGCCCTGAAGGTCGGTGACGCGGTGCTGGTCGAAAAGCGGAGCTATGGCTTTCTGACTGTCGACCAACTGGCACCGGGTGACGATCTCTGGATGCTCGCCAGCGGTACCGGTTTGGGTCCGTTCATATCGATCCTGCGCGATCCGGCTTCCTGGCGCTCGTTCGATCATTTAATTCTGGTGCACAGCGTTCGCCGTGTGGAGGATCTGGCCTACCGGCAGGAGATCGAAGCGTTGCGCCACGGCGCCATCGCCGCCGGCGCCCGCGCCGATCTTCGCTACCTTCCGGTCGTGACTCGTGATCGCCAGCCGGGCCTGCTGCAAGCGCGCATTCCGCAATTGATCGTCGATGGGCGGTTGGAGCGCTCCGTGGCGATTGCGCTGGAAATGAGCCACTCCCGCGTCATGGTCTGCGGCAATCCGGACCTGACGCGCGACATGCGCAGCCTGCTGGTTGCGCGCGGCTTCGCCGCCAGCCGGCGTGGCGCTCTCGGCCAGATAGCATTCGAGAAGTACTGGTAAGCGCCGGCGCGGGCGGAAGCTTCTTTCGGCTAGTGGGTTAGTACGCGCGATTCGCCGATGCCCTGGAATGGGCCGAGCGGGTTTCTGGTTTGCTCCCGTTCGTGAATCGCCGGTTGGCCGCCGGTCAGCTTGTAGACGACCACATTGTCCTTGATCAGGACGATACCGTTGAAGCGCCAGCCGACAATGTCCACCTTGCGCTGGAAGTTGAGGAAATCGGTCCAGAAATTGCCATAGCGCTTGCGCTGCGTTACCCGCTGGTCGATCTCGTAACCCCGACAGGCCGTTTTGGCCGCAATGCACTCCTGCACGCCGGGGTCGAGGTCAATCGCGTTGATGGTCGGGCTGGGAATGAAACGGCGCAAGACGTCGGAGTAGTTCAGGATCGTGACGTTCTGGTTCGAGGTCGGATCCAGCTTGAGTTCCTTGAGCGCTTCGACCGTAGTTTCGTGCGGAACGATCTTGTCGAAGGTCTGCTGCGCCTCCCAGAAACTCTGCCAAGGGCCTTCCGTCACCGTCTCGCCCTTGGGCAACAACGCACCGCAGCCCCCCAGGCATAGCGACACGAAAAATACCCCGATTTGAATCGCCGTCTGTGGCATGGGGATGCCCACTTTCTTGGCTGCCGTCATGGATTCAACCGTAGCACTCCGTGCTCACTTGAACTTGACTTCGCCGGCGCCGGAGCGATCCACCGAGCGCTGCTTCGGGTTGCCGGCGATGGCGATGTCACCCGACCCGGAAAGATCCACCTTGACCGAGCGGGCGGCATGGGCGGAAATAGTCCCCGAGCCCGAAACGTCGATGCGCAAGTCCTGAGTGAGCAAGCCGGCCGCGTTGACATCGCCGGAACCGGAGATGTCGAAGGACGCGGCATCCACCTGACCGGTGGCGGCAATGGTTCCGGAACCGGAGACGTCCACGGTGAGCTTCCTGCCCGATTCGCCGCTCAGTTTCAGGTCGCCCGAGCCGGTCATCGTCACCAATTCCAGGCTCGGACCGGTGGCCTCAACGCGAATCATGCCTTCCATGCTGACCGACTTCGACAGGCCGATGACCAGATTGCGGCCCTTCACTTCGGTGGTTACCAGAGGGAGTATGTTGGCCGGAGCGCTGATCTTCATCGACGGTGTCGCCGCGACCGAGTAGGTCATCTTGACCGGTGCCTCGAGGACCAAGCCGGAGTAGCCGCCGGTCTTGCGTTCTTCGGTCTTTGCCGGGCCCTTGCCGACCACCACGTCGCCGATGGCAATATGGGTACCGCTGACAATGGCGACGCCACTGCCGCCGGAAAACACCGTACTACCAGCCATGGCCGACTCCGGCGCGCCGGCCAGGGCCAGCGCGGCGACAATCAGGGAAAAGCAGGATCGTTGCATGGAAATCTCCTCGTCTCTGGTCGGCGGCCAGCGCATTTCGCGGCATCATGGTCTTCACCGATCCAGTATCAGTATGGGCAGTCGTCGGCAGGTTTGCCGGGTTATTTCCACCTATGTTAGTGCATGTCCTTGGGATCGAGGCCGACAGCCGCATCCCAGAAGGTGGTCGGGACGCCGATTGCCAGTTGGTTGCGCAAGAATTGCTGGAGCCGCGGGTCGGTGACGAAGCTGGCCGCGGAGTCGGCCTTGAGGATCTCCTCCGGAGTCACCGGGCGGGATACCGCGTAACCCTGGACGTAGTCGATGCCGACCATCGCCAGCGCCTCGGTCGTTGCGGCGTCCTCGGACCATTCAGCGATCGTGCGCATGCCGAGGTTCCTCGCCAGGGCGACAATGGCTTCGATGATGGCAAGGTTGGCCGGGTGCTTGGCGATGCCCTTGACGAACATCCCGTCGATCTTGAGCACCTCGGCCGAGAGTTCCTTGAGATACGAGAACGACGTGTATCCGGCGCCGAAGTCGTCGAGAGCTATCTTGGCGCCGTGCGACCGCACCCGGTTGATGAATCGCTGGGTGTTGTTGATGTCCTGTAGCGCCACGCCCTCGGTGATCTCGATGCACAGCCGAGTCGTTGCCTCCTTGTGGCGGCCGATGATTTCGAACGCGTCGTGGATGAATCGTTCGTCGTTCAACGAGGCGCCACTCAGGTTCATGCAGACGAACTTCGTCTTGCCGAGTCGCGCGGCATGCGTTTCGATCCACTCCAGGGTGGTGGTCAGCACCCAGCGGTCGATGACGCCAATCCGGCCGTTGTTCTCGGCGGCGGCAATGATCGGTCCGGCCGCCAGGATGGAGCCGTCGTCTTCGCGCATCCGGAGCAGCACCTCGAAGTTCATGGACTCGTACGGCGCCTTCAGCGACATGATCGGCTGCATGGCCAGAAACAGGCCTTCCGGGGCCAGCCCGTGATCGAGGTGACCGATCAGGCGCAACTCGGCCGCCCGTTCCCGGAAGGCTTCCTCCGAATTTTCGAAGACGACCAGACCTTCGTGATGACCACGCTTCGCCTGCCGGCAGGCCCGATCGGCGACCGCGATGGCATCCTTGACCGTGGTGCCGGGCATGACCTCGATAAGACCGATCGACCCGCGCACCTGAAAAACGCTGTCGCCCGCCTCGTAGCGCGTACGCAGAATCCGGTCGACAACGCCGCGGCACAGCCAGTGCGCGCCCTTGAGCGGCATGTCCGGCAGCACGAACACGAACTCATCCCCGCCAACGCGGCCCAGGGAACTGCCGTTCGACAGCATCTCGGAAATCCCCGAGCAGACTTCCCTGAGGATGATGTCGCCGGCGGCATGGCCGAACAGTTCGTTGATCAGCTTGAAGCGATCGAGATCGAGGTAGGCGAGCGACAGTGTTGCGCCGCCGCCGTCGTCCAGCTTCCGTATTGCGCGCTCCAGGATGATTTCAATGCCGCGCCGATTCAGTACGTTGGTCAGCGGATCATGCTCGGCCAGGAAGCGCAACTTCTCCGTTGCCGTGACGCGCGCCGTGATGTCCTGTAGCGAGCCCTCGATAAGCCGATTGGCGAAGGTTGCCTTGACCAGATACCACTGGGCGGCGTCCCGCTCGTTGTCGTCGGCATGAACTTCGAACTCCTCGGCGCTGTGATGATTGATAACCCACTGTAACGTCGTCCATGATTCGAGGCCAAACAGATCCTGCCAGCGTCGCGGCGGTGCGGCGCAAGGATCCAGCCCCAGGGTTCTGGTGATGGTCGGGTTGGACCGTAAGAATGTGCCGTCGGGATCCAGGGTAAACAGGCCGATTGGGCTGGCATCGTAGGTGCGCGCGAGTTCGGCCTGGGCGGACAGGCGCGCAATGCGTTCCTGGCGCATCTGCTGGCCAATGGCAAAAGCGGCCAGGAGGCCCGAGGACAACGACGCGGTGACGAAGTTGATCTTGTCGGCGAATTCCCGAAAGCCGAAAGCCGCTCCGATGACTTCCGCGAACACGGCAACGAGCGTGACCAGAAGCGACGCGCTGTACCACAAGGCAACCGGCGAACGGGTCTTGAGCAGGATTCGCCCCAACAGGAAGACCGCGATGAGCACGCCGTAGGCACTGGCAACCCAGAGAATCGGCAACCACAGGGCGAACGGCAGGCTAATGGCGGCCAGCAGCAGCGGAGTACATGCCCAGCCGGCGATTCTAAGCAGCCAGCCATAGCCAACGACCTTCAACTCGTCGCGGAACAGGCGGCCGAACAAGGTCACCGTCAACACGTAGTAGGCGGCGGCGGTCAGTTGGCGAACGGGGATCAGCCAGTCGTAAGGCACCCAATGGCCGAGCCACTGCGTGTCCCAGCCGGTGCTGATGGCGGCCAGACGCATGTTGGCAACCAGCCAGCCGGCAAAGATGACGTAGGTCCATTCCCTGTTGATGATGGCTGTGGCGAACATGAACAGAGCCAGCAGCAGCAATCCGCCCTCGAGCAGACCGGCATTGCGGTGGAACTCGTGTATCGATGACTCCAGTTGGTCTCGTGGCCACTGGAGGACCTTGATGTGCGCCGGCCCGGTGAAGCGCCCGTTGCAGAGCACACGCATGCCCTGCGTGTCATTGGGGAAGGCAATGGCATGGCCGGACTTCGACGGGGCAATGGCCCCTTCGCTTCGCAGGCGAGAGCCGGCACCGATGACGTCCAGCGTTTCCGCGTCCCAGCAGGTCACGTCGAGCATGTGGCGGGACGGCAGATCAATCGCGAAGGGCTGTTGATCGGTGGCCGGATGGGCCGTGAAGAGAAACCAGAAGGGTCGTTCCGACCGGAAAGTGTCCTTGTGGGTGACGGGCGCGGCCTGTTCGACTTGCAACAGGGCGGTGCCCGGTGTCAGCGGGGCGCCTTGTTCCTCGAGAACCCGGAAGGGCACCGTCTCTGGATGGCCGACTGGATAGAGCGTCTGCCAGGATGTCAGCGAGGCGATCGTGAGTACAAGCAGGCCAGCGGGAACGGCAAAAATAGACAGGCTAAACAGCGTCGACTCCAACCGGGAGTCCAGTTGCTTAGCCCATCCCGCCAGATACTCCAGCAATCTCTTCAGCGGCATGTTTCCTCAATTTACGCGCCACGATGCGCGTGCTCGGGTGACCATCGACTGCCCCATCTTGTGCCTACCCGGGGGCGGTTTCCATCGCGTGCAGGGAGTTTGCAACCGACAACGGGTTGCGGAACCCCGGCATGCCACGGTCGGTCGTGTCGATGTCGGGGTGATTGGTCCGGACGACGAAGTTCAACAGGGGATGTCCTTTCTCCCGCCAGAGCTTTTCGGCACCGGGTACGTCGAAGGCCATGACGCGGTGCGGGATGCCTTTTGCGTGCTTGATGGGCACGTAGCCCAGATCGGGATAGACGTCCGTGAACAGCAGGTCGCTGTATTGCTTGTCCAGCGGCGGGCGCGCCGCGATGACCATCCAGCCGATGCCGGCCTGGACGCAGTAAAGATAGTAAGCCTTGAACAGGGCGATCTTGACCATGCGGCCAATGCCGCCGAGGCCGATGCCGAGCCGGGAAGCTTGCGCCATCGTCTGGCCGCGCAGCCAGTCCGGCAGCTCGACGGACGTTTCAATATTGAGGGGCTTGAAGCGGTTGCTTTGGATTCGCATCGTGCCGAGCGGTTCGCCGTCGAGCTTTGATTCGGCGATCAGCACGACAGAGCCGTCTTCACGGTCATAGGGCTCGGCTTCCCATAGTTGCTGGGCAAACTCCGGTACATGGCGGTTGTATGCGGAATAGCGAATCCGGACGGCCTTGGCCAACTGACTTTCCTCGTGAACGATCTTGACGGTGAACGGCAGGGTTTCGGTCTTGACGGCGCCATCCACAGGCGACTCGGAAACCTGCAAGTGGTGTTGGCGGGCAGTGCTAGTAGCTACAGCATCGGCGTGCATGACATACTCCTTTAGTAATAAACGAGCCACTTCGTGAAATAAAACCGAGGTACGAGATGGTGCGGGCCATACAAGCACAGTCCACATCTGCCAGCATGGCTGGAAAATGATAGAGCAACGGACCTAAGGAGGCCGCCAGGCGCGGGCCGGGTTCGAGGCGCGACCGAGCGGGGCGGTCTGCCGACGTGGTCGGGCGGCCGATGTCGGCGGCCACCCGAGGAGACGCGGTGGGTCGCGCGGAACGAAATGGAGTGCGTGCCCCGGGGGAAGACCCACTGGGCGGGTCGAAGTGGCTACTTCACCAGTTTCCAGGCGCCGTTCTCGATGCGCACCATGACCCGGGAGCGCTGGTCGAAGCCGATGTGATCCTGGGCGCTCATGTTGTAGATGCCGTGGGCGCCGGCGAGATCGCGGACACCTTCCAAGGCGTCGCGCAGTGCGCGCCGAAACTCGCGGCTGCCCGGTTGGCCCTTCTTCATTGCCTCGGGAACCGCGCTGGCCAGCAGCCTGAAGGCATCCCAGGTATGGGCGCCAAAGGTCGTGACGCTGCCCTTGCCGTGTATCGCCTCGTAGCGGGTTACATACTCCAACGCGGTCTTCTTGACCGGGTTGTCATCGGGCAGCTGGCTGGCCACCAGAATCGGCCCGGCTGGCAGCAGGGTGCCTTCGACATCCTTGCCGCCAATGCGCAGGAAGTCGCTGTTGGCCACGCCATGGGTCTGGTAGATGGGCCCCTGGTAGCCCTTTTCCCTGAGTGCCTTTTGCGGCATCGCGGCCGGCGTGCCGGAACCGGCGATCATGACCGCGTCGGGTTTGCTGGCGATGATCTTCAGCACCTGTCCGGTGACGGAGGTATCGGTGCGGTTGAAGCGCTCGTTGGCGGCCACCTTGATCTTGCGCACCTCGGCGAGTTTGTTGATCTCGCTCCACCAACCATCGCCGTAAGCGTCGGCAAATCCAATGAAGGCGATGGTCCGAACCCGGTTGTTGCTCATGTGCTCGACGATGGCCGTAGCCATATGGGTGTCGCTCTGCGCGTCCTTGAACACCCACTTGCGTTTTTCGTCCATCGGTTCGACGATGCGCGCCGCGGAGGCCATGGAGATCATCGGCGTTTCGCCCTCGGCGACGATGTCGATCATTGCCAGGGAGTTCGGCGTGGTCGTCGAACCAACGATCACGTCCACTTTGTGTTCCGAGATCAGCTTGCGGGCGTTCTTCACCGCCGTGGTGGTGTCGGAGGCATCGTCGAGGATGATGTAGTTGAGCTTCTGTCCGGCGATGCTGGTCGGCAATAGCGAAAAGCTGTTCTTTTCCGGAATGCCCAGCGAAGCGGCCGGCCCGGTGGCCGACAGGGTGACGCCGATATTGATGTCGGCGACGGCGGAGAGACTCAGGCAGGCGAGGGGAACGGCGAGCCAGGATGCCATTTTCATGATGAACTCCCTGCGATGGTCGAATGGCGGAATTCTAACGACCGGGCACAAAAAAGGGTGGCCATGGCCACCCTGGTTCCCCGACGCGCCGATCCTTACTTGACGCGGTTGCGGTACTCGCCGGTACGGGTGTCGATTTCGATCTTGTCGCCAATTTCCACGAATGCCGGTACCGGCAGTTCGAAGCCGGTGGCCAGTTTGGCCGGCTTCATGACCTTGCCCGAGGTGTCGCCCTTGACGGCCGGTTCGGTGTAGATCACCTCGCGCACCACCGAGTTGGCCATGTCGACCGAAATGGCCTTGCCGTCGTAGAAGACGACTTCCAGCGGCATGCCGTCTTCCAGATAGTTGAGGACGTCGCCCATGTTCTCGGCTTCGACCTCGTACTGGTTGTAGTCGGCGTCCATGAATACGTACATGGGGTCGGCAAAGTAGGAATAGGTGCATTCCTTGCGGTCGAGCATCACCAGCTCGAACTTGTCGTCGGCCTTGTAGACTGTCTCGGAATTGGCGCCGGTCAATAGGTTCTTGAACTTCATCTTGACCACGGCGACGTTGCGGCCAGACTTGTTGTATTCGGCTTTTTGGACGACCAGCGGGTCGTTGCCAACCATGATCACGTTGCCGGTGCGGAGTTCCTGAGCGGTTTTCATGTTGCGAAAGGCCTATAGGGGGAGGCGAAAAATAAGCCGGCGATTATATCCGCTCCCGGCAAAAACGCACCAGGTTTTCCGCTAGATTGCCTGGTTTGGCGATTTCGGCGGCCCACGGTGCCCCGTGGGCTTGCAACGCGGGCACGATGGCCCGAAAACCCGGCCAGGCCGCGGCGATGTCGCCCTGGCCGTTCCACGCCCTCCAGAACGTCGCCAGTGCCTGTCGCGCCGTCTCCGGCAGGGCCCGCCGATATCGGCCAAGGAAGGCCTCCAGCTTCGGCCAGTGCGCTCCTTCGGATTGCGGATAGACCTGCCAGACGAAGGCGTGCCCGGCCCACTGGGCACGGACGAAGGAGTCTTCGCCGCGGACGAAATTGAGGTCGGATGCCGCCAGCAGGCGGTCATAGTCGATCTGGGCGAGGAAGGGGAGCGCCTCAAGGGTCAGGTTGCCTCTTGGTACCTGGGCACCGGAGGGGAAGCGCTCGACGAGCCAGCGTTCCACCTGCTGGCGTGGCAGGCCGTCGGCTACCCGGCAGATGATCGGCTCGCTGCCCGCGGCCCAGGCATCGAGCAACCGGGGCAGGGCGGGGTTGTCGTAGCAGAACAGGGAAACCGCCAGTTCCCGCCCGGCATCGCGTGGCACGGGCGCCGGCAGCGCCGACTCGCGTATCAGGCCGCCGGTACCGGCCGCGAAGCCTGGAAAAAAGAAATACTTGGTCAGGCCGAGCGTCGGATGGGGCGACGGCAGGCCATGGCAGCCCACGACCCAGTCTTCCGCAGATAGATATTCGAGGTTGAGCCAGACCGATGGCTGGCCTCGTGCCGTCATCGCCGCCAAGAACGACGACGGCAATTCGCAGGCAAAGGCCTCGATGACCACGTCGCCCGGTGTCGCCCCGGGAAATTCCACCGGCCACGGCTGTATCTCGACGCCGTCGACAGTCTGGCGGACCACGAGGGGATCGATGCCCGGTCGCAAGCCGGCCAGGGGTGTCGGATCGTCGATCCAAAGGCGCATGGCCCAGTCATGCTCGCCGGCCAGTTGCCGGGCCAGGCGCCAGCAGACGCCGGCATCGCCGAGATTGTCGACCACTCGGCAGAAGAGATCACAGCTAAGCCTCATCGCGTGGACGGTATCCTATTCCCATGGAAAAACTCCACACCTGTGATGCCTGTCCGCGTCTGGCGGCCTTTCTCGACGAGGTGTCGCGACGCCACCCGGACTATCACGCGCGGCCGGTGGCGCCGTTCGGCGACCCCCGGGCGCGGTTGCTGATCGTCGGCCTGGCGCCGGGCATGCATGGCGCCAACCGCACGGGGAGGCCATTTACCGGCGACTACGCGGGGATTCTGCTCTACGACACGCTGCACCGTTTCGGCTTCGCCGACCGGCCCGTATCGAGTTCGCGCGACGATGGTCTGCGGTTGATCGATTGCCGGATCACCAACGCCGTGAAATGCCTGCCTCCGGAGAACAAGCCCGAGCCGGTGGAAATCAAGACCTGTAACGCCTTTCTGGCCGCCGAACTGGCCATGGCGCCTGAAGTTCGAGTGATCCTGGCCTTGGGTCAGATCGCGCACAAGGCGGTGCTGATGGCAACCGGCCTGAAGCAAAGCGCCCATGCCTTCGGCCACGGTGCCCGCCATCGCCTGCCCGACGGCCGCCTTCTGGTCGACTCCTACCATTGCAGCCGCTACAACACCCAGACCCGCCGCCTGACCACCGAAGGTTTCCATGATGTCTTCCGTCTCATCGGCGCCGAACTTGGCTGAAGCGAACCCGGCCGGGAACTTCGATGCCAAGGAATTACTGGCGTCGCTGACCGAGGCGCCGGGTGTCTACCGCATGCTCGACGCGGCCGGCATGGTGCTGTATGTCGGCAAGGCGAAGAATCTCAAGAAGCGTGTTTCGTCGTACTTCCAGAAGACCGGCCAGAGTCCGCGCATTCTCCTGATGCTGCAACAGGTGGCGAAGGTCGAGACCACCGCCACCCGCTCGGAAGCTGAGGCGCTGATTCTTGAAAACACGCTGATCAAGAAGCTGGCGCCCAAGTACAACATTCTCTTCCGCGACGACAAGTCCTACCCATATATCTGCCTTTCGGGCCACGAATATTCCCGGCTGGCCTTCCACCGCGGCGCCTTCGACAAGAAGGCGCGCTACTTCGGGCCGTTTCCGAGCGGCCTGGCGGTGCGTGAGAGCATTCAGTTGCTGCAGAAGACTTTTCTGCTGCGCACCTGCGAGGATGTCGTGTTCGCCCATCGTTCCCGGCCTTGCCTGATGCACCAGATCAAGCGCTGCAAGGCACCGTGCGTAGGACTGATCTCGGCGGCCGATTACGGACGCGATGTCCGTCTGGCCGAGATGTTCCTGCGCGGCCGGCAGAGCGAGGTCATCGACGGCCTGACGGAGCAGATGCGGCTTGCCGCCGAAGCGCTGCGCTTCGAAGAGGCCGCCACTTTGCGCGACCAGGTTCGGGCGTTGCAGGCTGTGCTGCACCGCCAGTACGTCAGTTCGACGCGGGAGGAAGACGCCGACATCCTGGCCGTCGTCGCCCCGCGCGGCGAGTTGTGCGTCAATCTGGCCATGGTTCGGGGCGGCTTGCATCTGGGCGACCGGGCATTCTTCCCGAGCCGGAGCGGCGAAGGGGATGCCGACCCGGCCGAGGGCCTGGTGGCTTTCGTCGGCCAGCACTATGCGGATCATCCACCGCCGCCGAGGATCATTGCCGGCCTGGACGTGGCGGCGGACTGTGCGGCGGTCTTCGCTGGCAAGTCTGTTGTCATGGGGCTGCCCAGGAGCGAGATGGAACGGGCCTGGCTGGCCATGGCGGAAAAGAACGCGGCGCTGGCGCTGGAATCCCGGTGGCAGTCGAAAGTCCGGACTGGTGGTCGACTCGTTGCGTTGCAGGATGCGCTGGAGTTGGCCGAGCCGCCCGCGCGCATCGAATGTTTCGATATCAGCCACACCATGGGCGAGGGCACGGTCGCATCGTGCGTCGTCTGCGTCGATGGCGCCATGAAGAAGAGCGACTACCGCCGGTTCAATATCGCCGGCATCGAGCCGGGCGACGACTACGCCGCCATGCGACAGGCTCTGACCCGCCGCTACGAGAAGGTCGCGGCGGGTCAGAGCCTGGCTCCCGACCTGATCCTGATCGATGGCGGCAAGGGTCAGCACCGCGTCGCGCGGGAAGTGCTTGCGGAACTGGGGCTGGATCATCTCGCCTCGGTCGGCGTGGCCAAGGGCGAGGAGCGCAAGCCCGGCCTGGAAACGCTTTTCGTTCATGGCCATGAGGAGCCGCTACAATTGGCGCCAGATCACATCGGTTTTCACCTGATCCAGGAAATCCGCGACGAGGCGCACCGTTTTGCCATTGCCGGCCATCGGGCCCGGCGGGCCAAGGCGCGGGGCCGCTCGAAGCTGGAGGATGTTCCTGGCATCGGTCCGGCACGGCGCCGCGGTTTGTTGGCGCATTTTGGCGGACTTGACGGGGTCATGGCGGCGACGGTGGAAGATCTGTGCCGCGCGGGTGGCGTGTCGCGTCGGTTGGCCGAAATCATCCATCAGTATTTACACCAAGAATCGCACCCGCAATAGCCAACCATGCCGCTCAACATACCGAACCTGCTGACCTGGGCG
Source organism: Rhodocyclaceae bacterium (assembly GCA_044220545.1). Lineage (GTDB taxonomy): Bacteria > Pseudomonadota > Gammaproteobacteria > Burkholderiales > Rhodocyclaceae > Fen-999. The sequence continues at coordinate 114,088 of JBGAQX010000006.1, forward strand.
CGCATCCTGATGATCCCGCTGTTCGTTGGCGTGTTCTACTCTCCTTGGCACTGGCTTGCGCCCCAGCAGCAGAACCTCTGGGCGACGGCGATCTTCGTGGCGGCCGCGATCACCGACTGGTTCGACGGTTGGCTGGCGCGCAGACTGGGCCAGACCTCGGCGTTCGGCGCCTTTCTCGATCCGGTCGCAGACAAGCTGATGGTCGCGGCGGCATTGGTCATCCTGATCCAGTTGGGCCGGCTCGACGCGGTGGTTGCCTTCATCATCATTGGTCGGGAGATCGCCATTTCCGCGCTGCGCGAATGGATGGCCAAGATCGGCGCGGCAAAAAGCATCGCGGTCTCCTTCATCGGGAAACTGAAAACAGCCGCTCAAATGATCGCCATTCCGATGCTGCTGTATCACGATCAACTGCTGGCGCTGAACCCCCAAGTCATGGGTACCTGGCTGATCTACGTTGCCGCCGTGCTCACTCTTTGGTCGATGGTTTACTACCTGCGCAAGGCGTGGCCGGAAATTGTTGCGCGCAGTCGTTGACACGGCGGCAGTCGTAGTTATAATTCGGCTCCGTTCTGCGGGAGTAGCTCAGTTGGTAGAGCGATACCTTGCCAAGGTATAGGTCGAGAGTTCGAGACTCTTCTCCCGCTCCAAAATCCAAGGGGGAAAGCATTGCTTTCCCCCTTTCGTTTCCATCCTTGGTTTTTGGCCGGGGCGCGATGGCAGAGTGGTTATGCAGCGGCCTGCAAAGCCGTGTACCTCGGTTCGATTCCGGGTCGCGCCTCCAAAATAAGTTACTGAATATAGACAAAAAAGCCCGCTCATGCGGGCTTTTTTGTTGCCGGTCACTGGGTTGGTTATCGCGGCAAAACATGGTAAAAAGGGGCACTTGCCACCCGGGAAAGGTGGCAAACCACCCGTCCACTATACAATTTGCCGTGTACGCGAATGTCTACAAAGCGCCGCCGTGCTTCTTCCTGGGAATATGTCGTCAAGCGCAAAGGGCTGCTGTCACGCCCAATTTCGCTTACTTTCACCGACGAAAAGGAAGGCGATTCGTACGTCGCACGGCTCGAGTGCTTACTTGATGCAGGGGTAGTTCCAGCAGAGTTTCAAGAGAATGCGGATAAGCCTGCAACAGTTGGTGATGGCATTCACCTGTACATCCAAAGAGTATCGATATCCGAGTCGGATAAGTTGGTTCTGGATGTCATATATGAGCGGATAGGCAAGGTGCTGCTATCGCAGGTCGACTATCCCTGGGCTGAGAAGTACGTCAAGGAATCGAAACAGATTCGCAACCTTTCGCCGTCTACGATTCGGCATCACGTGGGAGCCTTGGCACGAATGCTGGACTGGCTTTGTCGGCGTGGGGACCTTATAGCAAATCCGTTGCGACTATTACCCAAGGGATACGCAACCTATACCGTGGCAGATGGGGCCGTTCTTCGCGCGCTTGATCGAAAATCCAAAGTAGATCAGGAACGGGATCGTCGTTTGACTCAAGCTGAAGAAGAAGCAATCCGACAAGCTATGGCTGGGCATAAGCGCGATGATCGCGAGCGATCGTTGGCAATGAAGGACAGGGAGCGCTTGGTACTCCTTTTTGACCTTGCGCTAGAAACGGCAATGCGCCTGCGGGAAATGTTCACCCTCTCCGTGGCTCAGGTCGATTTGTCACAGCGAACGATTTTTCTCGACAAGACAAAAAATGGCGACAAGAGACAGATCCCGCTTTCATCGGTGGCTATCGCCAAACTTCAGCCGGTTCTTGAAAGGATGAAAGCGAATGAACGTCTGTTCCCGTGGTGGGACGGTGTCCCGACACAAGAATCTTTACGAAAAACCACGAGTAAATTGTCACGTCAGTTTTCCCGCATATTTGAATACTCAAAAGTTGTGGGTCTGAATTTCCATGACCTTCGACACGAAGCCACCAGTCGATTTTTTGAACGTACATCACTCTCGGACTTGGAAATAGCGAAGATCACCGGACATCGATCGCCACGAATGTTGATGCGTTATGCGAATCTACGCGGTACCACGCTCGCCGGGAAGCTCTGGTAATTCGGGGAGTCTTCGCCGGCCGCGATAGCGGCGAGTTTGACTAACCTCGCTCTGATTGCGATTCCTGTCAGTGATAACGGCGCGTTCAATTCGCTCGGCTGTTTGCTCGCGGATTCGTACCGACAAAAAGTCGACGAGGTCTGATTCGAGCATTACCCATGCTCGGCCAATCTTCGCTGCCGGCAAGAAGCCGTCGTCGATTAGGGCTCGAACGGTCGAAACGTCCGTCGCCAGAAACTTGGCGGCCTCATCTGAGGTGTAGGTCTTCATTTCAGTTTCGAGATGTCTCTGGGGACTCAGCTTTATGGGCATTGCAGTCAAGCAAATATTAGCCAGATCGCCAGTAATATCGATGGCCAAAAGCGCACAGACCGGGCGCATTTCAAATTAGGCCTGCTTCCTCCAGAAACCGTGACTCAAAACCCTCATCCATGGCGCTGCTGAGAATCAAGCGATTCTTGGCGCGAGTCATGCCGACGTACATCAGCCTGCGCTCTTCCTCTTCGGATGAATCGGTATGCGGAAGATTCCCATCCTCGGTGCCCATGATCCACACGTTGTCGAACTCAAGCCCCTTGGAGGAATGGAGGGTCATCAGATGAATTCCAGCGGACTTCTGCTTGTTGTCGGCTGTCGTGAGGAACCGCAAGCGCTGCCCCAGTGATCCGGACAGTTTGGCGACGGATGACTCCAGCCGATTCAGCATGGCAACCTGCTGATCGTTCTTGCAGTGAGGTAGAAGCCAGGCTGATACTCCATGCACAACCAGTTCAACCCGGCCTTTTCTTGCTTGCTCGGTCCATGACGAGAAACCGGTCAGCAATCCCGCCACTCGCTGGTGGTGATCGCCTTCGGGGCCACGCAATTCGAGGATCCTGGCGAGGTACTGCATGCAATCACCGTCGCCTTGAACTTCGCGTGAATTCAAGTAGGCAGGGGCCACCCCGGCAAAGGCCAGTGCATTCGCTGCGCCTGTCCAGCCACCATCGAGCACGCTACGCTGGATACCCAGAAAGGCGCTTCCGAGTTTCCGGTCCCATATCCTCTTGCCTCCGGTACGCTTGTACGGGATACCCAATCCGCTGAGGCAGATCTCGATTGGATCCAGCTGACTATTGGTTCGCCCGAGAATTCCCCATTCGGCGCCGATGCCGAGCATCCTGATCCGGTCCGCCACAATATCGGCCTCATCCCAACGGTCAGATGCTCTGACTATCTGGATATCGCCGGTGGATGTCCTGAAAGCCTCAATGCGCTTCGGCGCTCGCTCCTTGTTGTGTGCGATCAGCTTTGCGGCATGGTTCAAAATATTTGGAGCGCAGCGGTAGTTCAGTGGCAGGGTTGTCTCAGTCGATGCCAGGGTCTCGGTGACCCCGATCAAGCCCGCATACCCCATGGCATGCCGGAAGGCGTACAGACTTTGATCATCATCCCCTACCAGGGTGACCTCGATGCCGGCGAGGCCGTGAGCTTTCACCCATGCCACCTGCACTTCATCCATATCCTGCGCTTCGTCGACCAGCAGCCAGCGGACGGGCAGGGTCAGCAACTCGCCGGAGCTGATTTTCTGGACAGCCGACAGCACGATGTCCGCGAAGTCCATCGCGCCCTCGGATGCGAGAGTGTCCTGGTAGGCGATATAGATCGCCTCGATGCCAGGGTCCGCAAAGACTGGCGTTCTGATCCTCGCCTTTGCACTATCGATGTTTTTGACGATATCCTCGAACGTCGCTTCGATCGGATGCTGGGCCATGCATCGGCGCAGTACCGCCATCCTTTCTCCGTCTGACAGCAGGCGCCTGGGCTTCTGGCCACGAGGCAATCGCTTGAGCTGCGAGAGTGCGATGGAGTGAAAAGTCCCCACCGCGAGACGCCGCGCAACATCGGCACCACAGGACGGAAGGATCCGTGCCTTGAGTTCCTCGGCCGCGTCTCGAGTGAAGGTGACGGCGCACAAGCGTCCCTTGTCATGCGATGCAAGCAACCGAATGGCTCGCTCGGAAAGTACGCGCGTTTTACCGGAGCCAGGGCAAGCAAGGACAGTGCAGTGGCCGACGGTGGAAACCGCACGCTCCTGGTGCGGATTCAGGTCCACCTATGCAACGAGAGCGGATACAGGCGATTCCGTTTCCGTTGGGGTTACGGCAATGGCCGGGGATGCTGAATCAGTCTCGGCCACACGGGTAGCGTTCTTTCGGGCGGCGATGCTCGCTCGACTGGCCAGACCGCGAAAGCCCCCGGCAATGCGCAAGAGGCGGCGCTTCCATTCATACAGGCTGCTGGAATAGTTTCCGTCCGGGATCGAACCCGATAACCAAAGGGTGTCGAATTTTCCAACCAATCCATCAAACTCGCGGATGAGTCCGATGTAGCGAACTGCGCGAGGAGAGGTGATCCTGGCCTCAAGCTCCTTCGGGTTCGAGTAGGTGACCCCGGCAAACTCGATACCATTTGCATCGGCCAGCTTTTCAAGTCGAGTCACCTCGGAACGCATGTCCTCGAACATCTTGTCCAGGCGATCATCAACAATCGTCTCTACCTCGCGCGCCTGCTCGTCAGTGCCGATGACACGCAACACGACTGACAGAGAAAAAATTGCATTTGCGCAAAGCTCGAAACCGCGGTCAAACACCTGCTGGGCATGAAGAGAATGGAGTCTTACCTTCTGCGTGAAGTAGGGCCGACTGATGTCGTGTGACGCAGATGGAATGAACGCGGGCGGCCTGGTTGCCATCTATGAACTCCTGGTGAGATAGGCTCATGCTACAAAACCAGGCGCCGGAATCGAATGCGAAAAGCGCACAAAAGTGCACCGTCTGGCGGTTGCAAATCAGAAACGGCTCAGTGAAAATGGCTCCACATTCGTTGTGCCTAGTGCC
>JBGAQX010000045.1:0-23324 GCA_044220545.1 Rhodocyclaceae bacterium
CCGGAATCGGCCAAGGTGTTGCGCATCATCTCGCTCCAGTACAACCCAGAGAAGCTGACGCGCAGTCTGCAAGTCAGCACAGCCGGCGGGGAGGCCGGCAATCGCAGCGAGGCGATGCGCTTCAAGGGGCCGGCGGTGGAGACGATCCGGCTCGAGGCGGACATCGATGCGGCTGACCAACTGGAGTTTCCGGATCAGAACCGCGTCACGGTCGAGCATGGCATCCAGCCGCAGCTGGCGGTGCTGGAAGCGCTGGCGCATCCGAGCAGCGCGCAGTTGCTGGAGGTGAATCGGCAACTGAATACCGGCACGCTGGAGATCGCGCCGATGGAAGCGCCGTTGATGCTGTTCGTGTGGAGCAAGAGCCGCATCGTGCCGGTGCGACTGACCGAGTTTTCGATCACTGAAGAGGCGTTCGATCCGGTGCTCAATCCCATCGTCGCCAAGGTCAGTCTGGGGCTACGCGTGCTGTCGGTGGATGACCTCGGCTTCGCGCACAAGGGCGGCAGCCTGTTCATGAGTTATCTGCAAGCTAAGGAGCAGCTCGCCGGCAAGGCGCAGGCGGGCAGCTTCGGCGCGCTCGGCATAGGAGGAATCGGCTGATGGACCCCGTACAAGCTTTCATGCAGGCCAACGGCCTGACCGCGCCGCTGTACCCGCCGACCAGCCGTTACTACGGCATCGCCAGCGCGCAACTCACGGGCCTGGACGGCAGCGTGGTGACCTACCTGAAACGCCGCTTCGTGCCGCCGCCGGAGCATTTCGCCACCCTGGCCGAGCATCAGGTGGTTTCTGGCGACCGCATCGACAATCTGGCCGCGCGCTATCTGGGCGATCCGGAACAGTACTGGCGAGTCTGCGACGCGAACGGCGCGATGGACCCGGCCGAGTTGACCGCCACGATCGGCCGCTATGTCCGCATCACCCTGCCCGAAGGCGTGCCGGGGGGCGACGATGCTGGCTAAGGGCATCCAGCTCACTTTGATGATCGGTCCGGTGGTTCCCGTCCCGGCGCCGAGGGTGGTGATGGACGCGCTCGACAAACTCGAGGTGCGCACGTCCGCCGGTGCGGTGGGCGGCTTCACCCTGACGTTCAAGTTCAATTCGAAATCGGAACTGAACACGATCTTCATCATCGCCGGCGCCCAGAACGCCAGCCCGGTCATGCCGGCCTTGCGGGTGATGCTGATCGTGACCATGAACGGCACGCCGCAGCCGCTGTTCGACGGCGTGATGACCAACGTCCAGGTGCAGCCGGGCAGCCACGGCGAGCCCGGCACGGTCACGGTCACCGGCGAGGATCTGACCAAGGTGATGGACACGCAGGACTGGAGCGGTCTGCCGTTCCCGGCCATGCCGATCGAAGCGCGGGTGGCGCTGCTGTGCGCCAAGTACGCGCCGTTCGGCCTGATCCCCCTGGTGATCCCGGCGCTGTTCCCGGACGTGCCGATTCCGGTCGACAAGATTCCTGCGCAACAGGGCACTGATCTCGCCTACATCCGCCAGCTGGCCGAGCAGGTCGGCTATGTCTTCTACATCGAGCCAGGTCCGGCGCCCGGCACTAACATCGCCTACTTCGGGCCGGAGATGAAAGTCGGCATTCCGCAGCCGGTGCTCAATGTCGACATGGATGCGCTGACCAATGTCGACAACCTCAGCTTCAGCTTCGACCCGACCAAGGGCGTGCTGCCGGTCGTCTTCATTCAAAACCAGATGACCCGCGTGCCGATCCCGATTCCCATCCCCAACCTCAACCCGCTGCAACCGCCTCTTGGCTTGCTGTCAACGCCGCCGTCGAACATCACAATGCTCAAGGACACAGCGCGCATGAACCCCATGCAGGCCATCTCGCGCGGCCTCAACGAGGCAAAGCGGTCGCAGGACTCGGTCACCGCCACCGGCAACCTGGACGTGCTGCGCTACGGCCGTCCGTTGCGGGCGCGCGGGCTGGTCGGGGTGCGCGGCGCGGGCGTGGCCTACGACGGCCTTTACTTCGTTTCCAGCGTGAAAAGCACGCTCAAGCGCGGAGAGTTCAAGCAGAGTTTCGATCTCAGCCGCAACGGCCTCATTTCCATTGCGCCGAGGGTGCCGGTATGAGTGGACAACAATTCTTCGGTAAATATCGCGGCATGGTGTTGAACAACATCGACCCCATGCAGCAGGGGCGGCTGCAGGTGCAGGTGCCGGATGTGGCGAACGTGATCCCGCTTACCTGGGCAATGCCCTGCGTGCCCTTCGCCGGCATCCAGAACGGCATGTTTGCGCTGCCCATGATCGGCTCCGGCGTCTGGGTTGAATTCGAGCAGGGCGATCCGGATCATCCGATCTGGTCCGGCTGCTTCTGGGGCAGCGCCGCCGAGATTCCGGCCATGGCCCTGATGACGCCGCCGGGCATGCAGGCGGTCACGCTGCAAACACCGCTGCAAAACGGCCTGACCATCTCCGACCTGCCGGGACCGACCGGCGGCATCATGCTGAAAAGCGCCACCGGCGCGATACTGATCGTCAACGACACCGGCATCTACATCCAGAACGGCAAGGGCGCGGCGATCACGCTGATCGGCCCCACCGTGACGATCAACAACGGCGCTTTGACGGTGATTTGAGGAATAACGAACATGCCTGGACCACTCCTCCATGTTGGCGCTTCTGTCCTCTGCGCCCACGGCGGCACGGCGACGCCCACCGCGCCGAATCCGCGCGTGCTGGTGAGCGGCCAGCCCACCGTGACCCTGGCTGCGCCGTATGTCATTGCCGGCTGCCCGTTCAACGTCAGCGGTTCGCCGGTGCCCTGCGTCACCGGGCAATGGGTGATGGCGGCGACGCGGGTGATGTCTAACGGCCAGCCGCTGGTTTTGATGGACAGCCAGGCCGTGTGTGCGCCCAACGGCACGCCGCTGTTGCCGGTGATGGCGCAAACCCGTGTGATCGGGAGTTAGACATGACTGCAAACAACCTGCGCTGTCCCTACCAGATCGACGGCCGCGGCCGTAGCGCCGAAGCCGGTGAGGAAGACTATATCCGCGGCCTGATCGAACAGGTGTTGTTCACCTCGCCGGGCGAGCGGGTCATGCGGCCCGACTTCGGCAGCGGCGTGATGCAACTGGTGTTCGCACCCAACAGTCCGGAACTGGCCGCCACTACCCAGTTCCTGGTCCAAGGCGCCCTGCAGCAATACCTCGGCAATCTGATTTCACTGGAAGGCGTCGAGATCGAGTCCTACGACTCGACCTTGCGCGTGATCGTCCGCTATGCGATCCGCCGCACTGGTGTCGGGCAAGTGGCCGAGTTCGCCCGGGAAGGGGCGCTGCCATGATCTACCACTGCTGCGACCAATTGCGCCGCAACGCGGTGGACGCCCACGCCACCCTGAACGGCATCGATTATCTGGAAGTCGTCGATAAAGATGCGCCCACGTTCACGTTACGCCAGCTTACCTTGCTGGTCCGTCTGCTCAAGCCGGTACCGGCGTCATTGAACAAGGCGCAGGTGCGCATCGAAGGCGGCGAGCGCGTGCGCGACATCGGCATCGAGTGGATCGCCCCGGCTTCCGCACCACCAGCCAGCGTGTCGGCGGCTGAACTGGCCCTGTACGCGGCCCTGCCGGAACCCGACCATGTCCTGCTGGTGCGGGTATACGCCTACGGCGACCACTCCAGCTACACCTTGCGCCTGGTGCGCTCCGCGCTCGACGACACGCCGCCGCCGGGTTTCGATCCCCGCCTGGCGGAGATCGCCTTTTCGTTCAAGGTTGAATGCCCGAGCGACTTCGACTGCAAGCGTGTGGTCGTCTGCCCGGACGAGCCGACGCCCGCGCCGGTCATCGATTATCTTGCCAAGGACTACGCCAGCTTCCGCCGCCTGATCCTCGACCGCATTACCCAGTTGGTGCCCGGCTGGCGCGAACGCAGCGCCGCCGACCTGGGCGTTACCCTGGCCGAACTGGTCGCCTATGCCGGCGATCAGTTGTCCTACCGCCAGGATGCGGTGGCGACCGAGGCCTATCTCGAAACCGCACGCCGGCGCACCTCGCTACGCCGCCATGCCCTGCTGGTCGACTACCACCTGCACGATGGCTGCAATGCCCGCGTCTGGCTTCACCTCACGGCCGACGCCGCGAATGTCGTCCTGAGCCAGTCGGCAACCCGCTTCTATACCCGGCTGGCGGGTGTCACGCAGCGCCTGACGCCGGTCACACCCGAGGATGAAGCCGCGCTGCGCGCCTGCCCGGTGATCTTCGAGCCGCTGCACGACGCCGTCCTGCATCAGGCCCACAACGAACTGACCTTCTACGCCTGGGGCGACCGGCGCTGCTGCCTGGCCAAAGGCGCCACCCGCGCCACGCTCAGCGGTCATCAGGCCGCATTGTCCGCAGGCGATGTCCTGCTGTTGGAGGAAGTGCTCGGCCCCGCGACCGGCGAGTCTGGCGATGCCGATCCAGCCCATCGCCATGTCGTGCGATTGACCACTGTGCAATTCAACTCGCCGGACGACCCGGCCCAGCCGCTGACCGATCCGCTCACTGGCGACGCGATCACCGAGATTGCCTGGGCGGCCGAAGACGGCCTGCCGTTCCTGCTCTGCATCAGCTCGGTGACCGACAGCGATCACGATGAAAGATACCTTGCCAACGTCAGCGTCGCCCGCGGCAACATGGTGCTGGCCGACCACGGCTACACGCTCCCGACTGACGAGGCGCTTGGCGACGTGCCGCCAGCCCGGCTGGCCTATCCGGCCGACCGCGACGGCAGCCGCTGCGATGGCGGCGCGCCGATGGCCATCCCGCCCCGCTTCAATCCTGGTCTGGCCCAGGGCCCGCTGACCTTCGCCGGCACCGTGCTCAAGCAAGTTTCGCTGGCCGGCGTGACCACCAGTCAGCGACTGGCTTTCGATCCGTCGGCGCCAGCGGCTTCGGCCATGGTCTGGCGCATGCAAGACACCCTGCCGGAGATCGTGCTGGAAAGCACGCTGGGCGTGCTCACTGAGCCTTGGCAACCCAAGCGCGACCTGCTCAACAGCGATGCCGACGCGCGCGAATTCGTGGTCGAGGTGGAACACGATGGCAGCGCCAGGCTGCGCTTCGGCAACGACACCCACGGCCGTCGCCCGGAAACCGGTATGGTCTTCGCTGCCCGCTACCGGGTTGGCAACGGTCGCGCCGGCAATGTTGGCGCCGGCGCGATAGCTCATGTCGTCAACATCGATCCGGACATTCTGGCGGTCCGGAATCCGCTCCCGGCGCAGGGCGGCGTCGATATGGAAGACGCCGCCACGGTGCGCCGCCACGCGCCGCAGGCGTTCCGCCGTCAGGAACGCGCGGTTACGCCGGAGGACTACGCCGAAGTCACCGAACGCCACCCCGGCGTGCAACGTGCGGCGGCCACGCTGCGCTGGACCGGCAGCTGGCACACCGTGTTCGTCACCGTGGACCGCGACGGCGGCCTGCCGGTCGATGCCGGCTTCGAAAGCGAAATCGCCCGTCATGTCGATCGCTACCGCATGGCCGGCCACGACACCGAATTCAACGATCCGGTCTACGTGTCGCTGGAAATCGACCTGCTGGTCTGCGTGCTGCCAAATTATTTCCGTGCCGATGTGAGCGCGGGCCTGTACGAAGTGCTCAGCAACCGGGTGCTGGCGGATGGCCGGCTCGGCCTGTTCCATCCGGACAATCTGTCGTTCGGCCAGACCGTCTATCTCAGCCAGATCTACGCGGCGGTCCGGCAGGTTGCCGGCGTCGCTTCAGTCAACGCAACCCGCTTCCAGCGTCAGGGCATCGCCGACGCACACTATCTCGCCGACGGCTACATGCGCCTCGCGCGTCTGGAAATCCCGCGCCTGGATAACGACGCCAATTTCCAGGAACACGGCGTGCTGCGTCTCAACCTGTTCGGAGGCAAATAGCCATGGCCGACCCGACGCTGAACACCTGCGGCTGCTGCGCTGGCCTCGATGCCGAAACGCCGCTGCGCATCGACAATCCACCCGGACTGGACACGATCAACTACCGCGTCGGCGTCCACGCCCGCTTCAAGGAATCGCTGCTCGCCAAGCTGTCGAGTGCGGGCTTGCCAGCGCTGGCAGGCCTGACCACGCGCGAGGACAACGATTACACGATTGCTTTATGTGATGCCGTGGCCAGCACGCTGGATGTGTTGAGCTTCTATCAGGAACGCATTGCCAACGAGAACTTCCTGCGCACCGCAACCGAGCGGCGCTCCATCCTCGAACTGGCCCGGCTGATCGGCTATGAGCTGGCGCCCGGCGTCGCCGCCTCGACCTGGCTCGCATTCAGCTTGCAGGAAGTTCCGGGCAGTCCGGCGCTGGCGGCCGGCCCGGTCACCATTCCGGTCGGCGTGAAGGTGCAAAGCGTGCCCGGTCAGGACGAGTTGCCGCAGACCTTCGAAACCGTCGAGCCGGTCGAGGCGCGGGTCGAGTGGAACGCCATTCCGGTGCAGACCACGCTGAGCTGGCATCCGAAATTCGGCGACAAATCGCTCTGGCTGGCGGGCGTATCGACAGGCATCCAGCCCGGCGACGCCATTCTCATCGTCGGTCAACATCGCATCGACAATCCGGGCTCGGAACGCTGGGACATCCGGCTGGTGACCACGGTCACGGAAGACAAGGCGTGCCAGCGCACCCGCATTGCATGGGGCGCCGGTCTGGGCAGCGTCATGCCCCACGTTGAGCCGGCCGGGGCTGGCGCGGCCGTCTACGTGTTCCGCCAACGCGCAGCGCTGTTCGGTCATAACGCGCCGGACCCGCGATTGATGGGCAACCAGGGCGGTTCACAACTGACAGCACACCTGGCCGAAGAGGCGACGGATGGCAGTGGACGACAATGGAAGAAGTTCGAGATTGAAGGTTCAGTCATCGATCTCGACAACGCTTACTCGAAGGTACTGCCGGGGAGCTGGTTTGCCCTGGTTTCGAATGAGGCATCGGCCAACCCGAGCGGGCTGGCGGGGTATGTCGAACTGTACCGGGCCAGCGCGGTGAGCTTCCCGTCCCGGCGCGATTACGGGCTGTCCGGCAAGATTACCCGCATCGTCCCCGACACCGACGAGAACCTGGCTGTATTCCGCAAGCGGCTGCGTGAAAACCTGGTGCTGGCGCAATCCGAAGCACTGGCGGTGGCGGAAACACCGCTCGGCTATCCGCTCTATGGCGAGATGCTCAGCCTGTCGAGGCTGGAACCGGATGTGGCGGCTGGCCGAGCGCTGACCGTGAGTGGTCGCCGCGCCCGCATCCAGCTTCGGGCCGGCAAGCCGGACGCGATCCTGAACCTGACCGAGGGCGGCAGTCTCATCGTTTCGGAAGGCGATTCCCTGCGCCTGGCCGGTCCCCCGGAGGAGCAATCCGGCAGCACCTGGAACGTGCTGGCGCCGGCCGTTTTTGCGGCACGCATCAACCAGTCCAGCAGCAAGAAACTGCGCTTGTTATTGCTCGACCGCGAAGGCAGAACGGGCACGCTGGAAATCGCCGCTGCGGCCATCGAGCAGGCGCCGGCCCTGGACGACGACGAAACCGTGCAGGAAATCGCCTTCATCGACGATCTCGCCACGGCGGTCGTGCACGACCGTGATCAGGGCTTCACGCGTTTCACCCTGGCTGCCGCGCTCAAGCGTTGCTACGACCGCGAAACCGCGCGGGTCAGCGCCAACGTCGTTCGCGCGACCCACGGCGAAACGGTGGCCGAAGTACTCGGCAGCGGCGACGCCAGGATGGCCAATGCCCGCTTCCCGTTGCGCCAGTCGCCGTTGACCTATGTCAGCGCCGCGACCCCGAGCGGCCGGCGCTCGACGCTGGAACTGCGCGCCAACGACATGCTCTGGGCCGAAACGCCAAGCCTGTATGCGCGCGCGCCGGCCGAGCGGGTTTACGAAATCCGGAATGCCGACGACGGCAGCAGTTCGGTGCTGTTCGGCGATGGCATCGAAGGTTCGCGTTTGCCTTCCGGCGATCACAACATCCGCGCCATTTACCGGAAAGGCCTGGGCCTGGGCGGCAATGTCGCCGCCGGCAAACTCACCACGCTGCTGTCCCGTCCGCTTGGCGTGAGCGGCGCGACCAACCCGGAAGCCGCCAACGGCGGCGAGGATGCCGAGCGCGAAGAAAAGGCGCGGGAGAACGCGCCGCTGACCGTGCTGACGCTGGAGCGTGCGGTGTCGATCCGTGACTACCAGGACTTCGCGCGCGCCTTCGCCGGCATAGCCAAGGCGCATGCCTTGTGGATACCGAGCGGACCCGGGCGCGGCGTGTTCATCACCGTGGCGGGCGAGAGTGGCGAAGCCATCCTGGATACCAGCGACACCTATCGTTACTTGCAGGATTCCCTGCATCGCTATGGCGACCCATTGATGCCGGTGCGCATCGTCAGCTACCGCGACGCCCGTTTCAAGCTGCGCCTGACTGTCAAGATCGCCGCCGACGCCGATGCCCCGCTTGTGCTGAGCGCGGTCGAGCTTCGGCTGCGTTCGGCATTCGGTTTCGATGCACGGCGATTCGGTCAGTGCGTGTCGGTAGATGAGGTGGCCGCCGAGGCGCACGCCGTCGCCGGCGTCGAAGCGGTCCAGGTGGTCGAGCTGCATCGCAGCGAAGCGCCCCTGCCGGTGTTCGTGCCGCGCCTGTTCGCCGCCTTGCCTGAGGCGGGATTGACCGGGACGCCCCTGGCCGCCGAGCTGCTGGCGCTGGATGCCGCACCCGTTACCCTGGAGTTGATGTCATGAGCTTCGACGCCGACACCCTGTACCGGCTGCTGCCGGCCATCCACCGGATACGCGACGCCGAGCAGTCGCCGCCGGGTGCGCTCAAGGCCTTGCTGAGCGCCATCGCCGACGAGTTCGCGGTGATGGAGGAAAACCTCGATCAGCTCTACGACGACCTGTTCGTCGAAACCTGTGCTGACTGGGCTATTCCCTACATTGGCGACCTGATCGGTTACGAGCCGCTGCACAGTCTCGGCGCGACGCGCGGCCTGGCCCGCGCCGAGGTGGCGCATACCCTCGCGCTGCGCCGGCGCAAAGGCACGGCGGCGGTGCTGGAACAACTGGCGCGCGACGTCACCGGCTGGAATGCCCGCGCCGTCGAATTCTTCCAGTTGCTCGGCGCCACCCAGTACATGAATCATTTGCGCCCGCAAAGTCGCTACGCCCCTGATATGCGCCAGTGGGAGCCGCTGGCGCCCATCGGCGGCGCATTCGATTCGGTCGCTCATACGGTCGATGTACGGCGCATCGAGAACGGTCGCGGGCGATTCAACATCCCCAACATCGGCCTCTTCCTCTGGCGCCTGACGGCCTATCCGCATACGCGCAGCCCGGCCATCCGGGTGGACGACCGGCGTTATCTGATCAGCCCGCTCGGGCATCCGCTGCCCTTGTTCACCAACCCGCAGACCGAGGACGAGATCACCCATCTGGCCGATCCGATCAACGTGCCCGATCCGATCCGTCGACGCGTGATGGCGGATCGGTTGCCGCTCTATTACGGCACCGTTCAGACGGCGCTCGGCCCGGTCGACAACGCCAATCCCAGCGTGGTTCTCTACGTCGATGGCGATGAAGTGCCGCGTGAGGACGTGGTCGTATGCAATCTGGCCGATGAGGGCCCTGGCTGGGCTCACCAGGCGCCAGCCGGGAAATTCGCCATCGACCCGGAATTGGGCCGTATCGCGGTGGCGACCGATCTCGACGTGCCCGAATCGCTCGCAGCCACTTATCACTATGGCTTTTCCGCCGACATGGGCGGAGGCGAATACAGCCGCGCGCGCGCCGATGAGGCCACAGTGGCGACCGTGCTGCGCGTGCCGACCGACCATGCCACGATATCTGCTGCCTTGACTGCGCTGGCTGGCGACGGCGTGGTCGAAATCGCCGACAGCGGCCGCTACGAGGAAACCCTGTCGGTCACCGTAGCGCCCGGCGGCCATGTGATCCTGCGTGCCGCCGAGCAATGTCGGCCGACCCTGATACTGGGCGGCGAGATGACATTGAACGGCGGAACCGACAGCGCCTTCAGCCTCGAAGGCCTGCTGGTCGCCGGCGGACGTTTGCGCGTCGCCGCGGTTGCCGGCAATGAACTGGCCCACCTGAACATCGCCCACGCCACCTTGGTGCCCGGTCGGGCGCTCGACGCCTTCGGCGACCCGGTTGCGCCGGATGGCGAGAGCCTGGCGGTGGAAATCGCCGATGTGGCCGTCGATATCGACCACGCCATCGTCGGCGCCTTGCGCATTCACGAGGGCGCCAGCGTGACGGCCAACGACAGCATCATCGACGCCACCTCGGCCAACAGCATGGCCTATGCCGCGCCCGATGCTTCTTCACCCGGCGGCAAGCTCTCGCTTGACGCCTGTACGGTCATCGGCCGCCTCCGCGCCGCCGAGGTCGGCACGATTTCCAACAGCCTGTTGCTGGCCCGGCCGGCTGCGGGCGACCCCCGGCCGGCCGTCCAGATGGTGCGCCGGCAGACCGGCTGCGTTCGCTTCAGCTATCTGCCTTTAGATTCGCTGACCCCGCGCCGCTATCGCTGCCAGCCGGAAAGCGAAGCGGGCGAGGTCGATGTGACGCCGCGTTTCACCTCGCTGCGTTATGGCGTGGCCGCGTATTGCCAGCTTGCCCGGGCGACCGCCGATGCGATCCGCCGGGGCGCCGACGATGAGAGCGAAATGGGCGCCTTCCATGCCCTGTTCCCGGCCCAACGGGAAGCCAATTTACAGATCCGGCTGCGCGAATTCCTGCGTGTAGGTCTCGCCGCCGGTATCTTCTACGAAACCTGAGGAGCGTGACATGAGTTTCGATACGAGCCGTTTCAGTTTCCATCCATGGCATGACTATTTCGGCGTGGTGATGCAGCAGGGCCGCGTGCAGCTCGATTCCGACTGGAACGAGTGGGTGGCCGAACTAGGCCGTCGTTTGCAGGCCGGCACGATGGACACAGTCGGTCGCGCCGTGGTGCCGCGTACCACGCCGGAAGGCTTCCACATTCTCGCTCCCGGCGGCGTGCTGAACATCGGCGTCGGGCGCATGTACGTCGACGGCCTGCTGGCCGAGAACCACGGCAAGCCGCCGCTGGCCTGGAACGTCAATCTGGCCGAGTTGACCGGATCGGCGCCGACGCCGTTCCGTGATCAGCCATACCTGCATTTCAACGAGACCAATCAGCCGGCGCCGGCGAACATTTTCAACGCGCCGGCGCTGACCGGCGGGCCGCATCTGGTTTATCTGGATGTCTGGCAACGCGAGCTGACCCATCTGCAAGCGCCGGAGTTGATCGAGAAGGCGGTCGGCGTCGATACCACCGGGCGGCTGCAAACGGTCTGGCAGGTGAAGGTGTTGACCAATGTCGGCAATGCCGATTGCTTCACGCCCGACGGCGAACTGCCCGCCTGGGCGGCGTTGACCCGGCCCTCCGGGGCGCGCCTGAACAATTCCACCGGCCTCGTCACGGGCGACCAGAATCCCTGCCTGGCGCCGCCTTCGGCCGGTTACAAGGGGCTGGAAAACCAGCTCTACCGGGTCGAGATTCATCACGGCGGGCCGCAGGCCAGCGCCACCTTCAAGTGGTCGCGCGACAACGCCACTGTGGCGACCGGCGTTCAGGAAATCCAGGCCGGCAATCGCCTGGTGGTGGACAGCCTGGGCCGCGACGATGTGCTCGGCTTCCATGCCGGCGAGTGGGTCGAGATTCTCGACGACTGGCATGAATTGCACGGTCTGCCCGGACGCCTGCACCGCATTCGTCCGGGCGACGGCGTCGATGCCGCCACGCGCTCGATCATCCTCGAAACAGCCTTGCCGGCCGGCCTGTTCCCGGTCGACGGCCAGGGCAAGACGGACCCGGAACGGCACACCCGCGTACGCCGCTGGGACCAATCCGGCGTGGTACGCCGCGCTGACGGAACCGACTATCACAACATCAACGCGGCAAGCGTTTCCGACGGCCTACCGGTGCCCGCCGCCGGCACGAAACTGACGCTGGAGAACGGCATCCTTATCGATTTCAGCCTGATCGCCGGTAGCCAATTCAAGGCTGGCGACCATTGGGTGTTTGCCGCTCGTACCAGCGATGGCAGCATCGAGCCGCTGGTGCAGGCGCCGCCGCGCGGCATCCATCACCACTATGCGCGTCTGGCCATCGTGACGTTGCCCGGCGAGCCAACCGACTGCCGTGTTTTCTGGCCGCCAGAAGTCAGCGGCGAAAGCTGCGACTGCACGGTGTGCGTGCATGCCGAGGCTCACAACGCCGGCACCGCCACCATCCAGCAGGCCATCGATGCCGTGCGGGCCCGCGGCGGCGGCACTATCTGCCTGGATGTCGGCACCTACCTGTTGCGCGCGCCGTTGAACATGGCCAACGTGCGCTCGCTGCGTATGCGCGGACAGGGCTGGCGCACCGTGCTGCAACCGGCCGAAGCGGGCGGCGCCATCGACATCGCGCGCGGCGTCGGCGTCGCCATCGAGAACCTCTCCATCGCCGGCATCGTCAGCGGCGGCGGCACCTCGGCGATGATCGACATCGTCGACAGCCTCGACGTCCAGCTTGAACACCTGACCATCGTGGCGGGCGCCACTGCCGACGCCACGTCGGCGGCGATAAGCTTTTCCGGACTGATCCTGTCTGCGACGGTGCGGGATTGCGTGCTCGTCGCTGAGCAGGCCATCGTGTCGACTTCTTCTGAGAAGAAATACCTGCTTACCGCCAACCTGCGCATGGTCCACAACGTGCTGATGTGCAGCCAGATCGGCATCAGTCTGACCGGCACCAGCCTGCATTACGGCCAGTTACGCATCGCCGACAACCTGGCGCTGATCTGCGCCCAGGCCGGCATCGCGGTGACCGGCGCGGCACTGCCGGCTGCCAGCGTCACCATCGACGGCAATATCCTGCATGTCACCGGCAACGGGGTCATCGCCGGCACGGATGGGCTGCGTATCGACAACAACGAGATCGTCGCCCTGGCCGGCAAGACCGTGGCGGGCGGCATCGTACTCGTGCCCGGATTCGACAAGGGCGCGCTTGATCGCGTTTATTTGACCGGCAACCGCCTGCGCGGCCAGCGCGGCCACGGCATCGTGGTCCAGCAACGTCTCGGCCGGGCGA
Source organism: Rhodocyclaceae bacterium (assembly GCA_044220545.1). Classification (GTDB taxonomy): domain Bacteria; phylum Pseudomonadota; class Gammaproteobacteria; order Burkholderiales; family Rhodocyclaceae; genus Fen-999. The sequence goes on from JBGAQX010000045.1 coordinate 13,108, forward strand.
TCTTCAAGTCCAACTCGATAGAGAATACGGTCGGCGGCGCGCTGGTGATGGATGTCGGCGCCTCGGCCGATTATCTGAGTATCGAGGGCAACCAGTTCGCCAACCTGGGCGTCGGTTTTAACAGCGCGGCGCTGCCGTTCTTCGGCGTGCTGCTGATCGCGGTGAAAAGGGCCGACGTGGTCGGCAACCTGTTCGCCAACGTCGCCCGTCAGGCCGTGGTCAGCCCCTTGCGCGTGGCCATCATGGCCATGGCTTCGGGCGAGCTGCGCGTCGCAGGAAACCGGCTATTTGGCATCGGTCCGCTGGCCAGCTTCATCCGCCGCACCATCGGCATCGGCGTCACGCCGGGCTTCACCGACGTGGCGGTGGACGACAACACGGTCGCCCGCGTCGAGACCGACGCCGACAAAGTCAGCGTTGCCGAATGGCAGGCCATCCTGATCATCGGGTCGCTGCGGGGTGATTTGCTGCAGAATTATGCCTCGATAATGGCCGCGCCCGGCCTCGTCATGCTGCCGTTGAAGTCCGGCGTCGCCTACCTGAGTGCCGGGAAAATCGATCTGCTCAATGCCGCGCGCGGCAGCGTCATGGTGCGTGGCAACCGGTTGCATGGCCACACCTCGCAGATCCCTACCGCCGATATCCTAGAGGTGCAGTGCTGCCTCTTCGACCAGAACGATATCCGGGTCACCGACGGCAGCAGCTTTGGCAGATTGGCCGGACGCATCCTCGGCGACCATGCCAGCGTGGCCAACAACCGCTTCGCCGGCTCGGACGACACGGTGATCTTCGAGTTAGTCCGCAAGCCAAAATACTCGGTGCTCGGCAATCTCAGTACCGGGCCCATCCTGGTCAACCTCACGGCCCTGCCGTCGCCTTGGGACGACCTCAACGTATTGATATAACGGGAGCCCATCATGCGACTTACTACACTCAAGAAGAGCGAAGCCGACGTCAGCACCCTTGCGCAGCGGCTCTACCCGAACCTGAGCGAAAGCTCGCGCAAGAAGGTCGAGACGGCCCTGCTCAAGGCCAACCCGCACTTGGCGGAAACCGGCGCCTTTCGCCCCGGCGTGGTTATCACCTTGCCCGACACCCCCGAGTTCAAACCGAAACCCGGCGTGGTCGGCAACGACCCGACCGAGGAAATGCTCGGTCAGTTGAAAGATGCGGTGGGGAGCTATCAGAAAGACCAGGCGAAACGCCTGGACGAAGCCCTGGCCGACGTTGAGGGCCAGGAAGAAGTCCTGAAAAACAAGGAAGTCGCGGCGGCGATCAAGAACTCCTCCGAAGCCTCCGAACTTGCCAAGGAACTGGTCGCATCACTGCGCGAACGCCAGAAATTGCTGGCTGTGGAAAAGAAAGTTCAGGAGGAAGTGTTTTCCAAGATGATGGAAGACCTTGGCACGTTGTTCAAATGATGGTTTGTCGATAGAAAGCATAGGACTTTCAATGCCCTTTTCGAACAGTATCCGGGGCTATTGAATCGTGGTCAATCGTCGAATTGACGAGCGCAGGTCCTGAAAACCTCCTGTTCGGAAGCTGGCAGCATCATGGCTGAGGCCGAGCAAGCGACGATTTGACTCCCTTTCTCGGCGGGCATAAACGGGATTTTGTGTATTCCGATTGACCGTGAAGGCCGAACAGAACGCAGTTGACAGGGCCCCATGACCGGCAGGTTTGTAATCAGTAAGCCGCCATGGCCCAAGAAAACATCATCAGTCCGTTCAGAGTCGGGTATGTGTGAGTAGGTGTTTTTGACAAGCAGACACCCCAGTTGAAGGACGAAAGTGCCCACCAGAGGCGCTAGTCGAGCGGCTGCAATCCGCCGTGGACCTGCCATTCAAAATGGGCGCGGGCCGATGACGGCGTCCCCGAAATGCTACCCGAACGTCATTGAATCCGAATGGGCGCTATCGCTGCATTGCGGCCGGTGGGGCGCAGAACCCGAACGGCGGTTGAGGGTCGAAAGTTGCCTGCGACCGTATTGCAGAACAGGCGCCCGGCGATGCGCTTTGTTCGTTTTGAACCATGCCGCTTGGCGCTCAGCGCAGTTTCAGTTCCTGCAGGACGGTGGTCGAGATTTCCTCGATTGACTTGGTCGACGAATCGAGCCAGCGGATTCCCTCGCGGCGCATCATCTTTTCGGCTTCGGCAACTTCGTAACGACAGTTGGCCAGTGAGGCATAGTTGCTGCCGGCGCGTCTTTCCTCGCGGATACTGTGCAGGCGCTCGGGCTGGATGGTCAGGCCAAACAGCTTGCCGCGCTGCCTTTCGAGGGTTCCCGGCAGTCGACCGCGATCGAAGTCTTCGGGGATCAGCGGAAAATTGGCCGCCTTGACTCCGAACTGCATGGCCAGGTAGAGCGCGGTCGGCGTCTTGCCGCAGCGCGATACGGCGACCAGGATCACATCGGCTTGTTCCAGATCGAGGTCGGTTATGCCGTCGTCGTGGGCCAGCGTGTAGTTGATCGCCTCGATGCGCTTCTTGTAATCGGAACTGTCGGTCGAGCCGTGCGAGCGCCCGACGGTATGGCTGGACTTGACCCCCAGTTCGGCTTCAAGCGGCGCCAGGAAGCTATCGAAGTAGGACAGACAGAACGCATCGGCCTGGTGGACGATGTCCGCCAGTTCCTGATCGACCAGCGTCGTGAATACGATCGAGCGCATGCCGTCGCCCTCGCTCTGGCTATTGATGCGGGCAACCGCTTCGTCCGCCTTGGCAATGCTGTCGAGGAAGGGAATGCGGATCTGCTGGAACTCGACTTTCTCGAACTGGCTCAGGAGACTGTGCCCGAACGCTTCAGCCGTCAGGCCGGTGCCGTCGGAGACGAAGAAGACGGAACGCTTGATCGAGACCATGCACCCATTTTAACCGCTGTTGCGTAACCCGGAGGCGATGCCGTTGATCGAGAGATGGATGCCGCGGGCGACACGTTCGTCGGTTTCCCCGGCGCGATGGCGCTTCAGCAGTTCGACCTGCAGGTGGTTGAGCGGGTCCATGTAGGGCGAGCGCAACTGCAGCGAACGCTTGAGCAGCGGATTGTCGGCGAGGAAATCGTCCTGTTCGAGAATGGCCAGCAGATATCTGCGGCTCAGTTCCCACTCGGCCTTGATGCGCTGGAAGATGCTGGCGCGCAATTCCGCATCGGCGACGAGTTCGGCGTAGCGCGAGGCGATGGCGAGGTCGGTCTTCGCCAGCACCATATCCATATTGGACAACAGGCTCCGGAAGAAGGGCCAGGCATTGACCATCCGGCGCAAGGTGGCCAGGCCACCGGAATTGGCCTGCAGATAGCCGTCGACCGCGGAACCGAAGCCGTACCAGCCGGGCAGCATCAGGCGGCACTGCGCCCACGAGAAGACCCACGGGATGGCGCGCAGATCCTCGATGCGCTCGGACGGCTTGCGCGAGGCCGGGCGGCTTCCGATGTTGAGAGTCGCGATTTCGGAAACGACTGTCGACTGCCTGAAATAGGTGGTAAACCCTGGCGTTTCATAAACCAGGCCGCGGTAGGCGACGAAGGCGCGCTGCGACAGTTCGTCCATCACGCCGTGGAACTGCTCGGCGGGTTCGACGCGGTTCTCGTGGTCGGTCAGGCTGGCTTCCAGCGTTGCCGCCAGCAGCACTTCGAGGTTGCGGCGGCCGGTGTCCGGGTTGCCGTACTTGGTCGAAATGACCTCGCCCTGTTCGGTCAGGCGGATCTGGCCGGAGACGGCGCCGGCGGGCTGGGCGAGTATGGCGTGATAGCTCGGGCCGCCGCCGCGCCCGACCGACCCGCCTCGACCGTGGAACAGGCGCAGCTGGACGCCATGCCTGCGGCAGACGCGGGTCAGTTCGATTTCGGTCTTGTATAGTTCCCAGCCCGAGGTCAGGAAGCCGCCGTCCTTGTTGCTGTCGGAATAGCCGAGCATCACTTCCTGCTCGTCGCCACGCCCGCCGATCAGCGTGCGGTAGGCGGGAACGCCAAAGATGCCGTCCATCGTCGCCGCGCTCTTTCGCAAGTCCTCGATAGTTTCGAAGAGCGGGATGATGTTCATGTCGAGTTGCGCTTGCGAACCCGGGCGCAGCAGGCCCGATTCCTTGAGCAGCAGCGCCAGTTCGAGCAGGTCGGAGACGCCGTCGGTCTTCGAGATGATGCAGTTGGGTAGCGCGGCGGCACCGTAGCGCTGGCGCAGTTCGCGGGCTGCAAAGAAGATGGCCAGTTCGCCGCGGGTCTCCCCGGAATAGTCAAGGTAGGGCGAGTAGAGCGGGCGCGGCGTGGCGATTTCCTCGACCAGCAGGCTGATGCGGTCGACCTCGGAAAGTGCCTCGTAATCGGGACAGCGGCCGGCCCCGGCGAGCAGTTCGGCGACGCTGCGGGCGTGGACTTCGGAGTTCTGCCGGAGGTCGATCGGCGCGAGATGGAAGCCAAAGACCTGTACCGCGCGCAACAGGCGGCGCAGGCGGCCACCGGCGAGACTGGCACTGCCATTCAGCTTGAGCGAGGCGGACAGCAGCTTGAGGTCGGCGCGCAGATCGGCCGGGGTGGCGTACGGTTCGGCCTGGCCGATTTCGTGGCGTACCGGCTCGACGTGGTCGAGCGTGCGGGCGGTTGCCGCGACCCGGGCGTAGATGCCGGACAGGGCACGACGGTAGGGCTCGTCGGCCCGCTGCGGCGAGTGGTCGGTGGAGTGTGCCGCCAGGTAGTCCAGTTCCGGCGTGGTCCTGACCAGCAGGCTGGAGAGCGGCAGTTCGCCACCGAGTTCGTGAATTTCGTCGAGATAGTGATTGAGCGCCGCCGCCGATTGCAGGCGCAGCGTTTCCCGCAGGATCTCGGCGGTGACGAAGGGGTTGCCATCGCGGTCGCCACCGATCCAGGTGCCGATGCGGAAGAACGGCGGCAGCGCCCAGATCTGCTCGGGATAACGAGTGTGCAACTGCTGTGCGGCCTGAATGTAGAGGCGCGGCAGTTCGTTGAAAAAGGTTTCCTTGAAGTAGGTGATGCCGCTCTTGACCTCGTCGAGCACCTTGAGGCGGACCGGGCGCAGCATGCGCGACTGCCACAGGGTCAGGATGGCGTTGGCGAGGCCGAGTTCGTTCTCGACTTCCTCTTCCGGCGTCATCCGCAGGCGTTCGCGCTGGTCGAGCAGATGGGCGAGGTCGCGGTGGTTGCGGATCAGGCTCTGGCGTTGAACCTCGGTCGGATGCGCGGTGAGGACCGGTGCGACGAGGGCGCGGGCGAAGAAGTCGGCGACCGCCTCGGGCGCGACCGCGCTCTCGGCCAGCCGGTCGAGGGCGTGGACGAGGCTGCCTTCGCGCGGCGGCGAACCCGCCAGATCATGAGCACGCCGACGCCTGACATGGTGCTCGTCCTCGGCGATGTTGGCCAGTTGCAGGAAGTAGCTGAAGGCGCGGACGACGATCTGCGTCGTGTCGCGGGACAACGGGTCGAGGAGGGCGGCGAGTTCGGCGCGGGCGGCGGGGTCGCCGTCGCGGGCGAAGCGCACGGCGGTCTGGCGGACGCGCTCGACAATCTCGAAGACTGCGCTCCCTTCCTGCTCGCGCACGGTGTTGCCGAGAACCCGGCCGAGAAGCCGGATGTCGCCCCGCAACGGCTCCTCCTTGTCGTCGTCGGGCATGTCGTCGACTGGCATCAGTGCTTGCGGACGAGAAGGACGGAGGCGTCGGACAGTCTGGCGACCTGCTCGGCGACCGAGCCGAGGAGGAGCAGGGCGAGACCGCGCTGGCCGTGACGACCGATGACGATCAGGTCGCAGCCGAGTTCACGTGCCTTGTCGACGAGAACTTCCGACACCCGGCGCTTCATCGTCTCGAGCAGGATGGTTTCCGCCTCGATACCCGCCGCGCTGGCGGTGGCACGGGCTACTGCGAGTATCTTGACGCCGGCATCGCGGATCGCCGTCATGGCGTGATCGAAATCGAGCGTCGTGCTCACGGCGCGATGATGCATGCCCAGCAGCACTTCATCGGCGACATGGGCGATATGGAGCCGGGCGTTGGTGGCCCTGGCGATATTGACAGCCTCGGTAAGGGCGCAACGGGAGGTTTCGCTGTCGTCTACGGCGACGATAATGTTCCTGTACATGGTTTTCCCGTGTAATGGTTCTTGAATGGCAATTAGATCAACAAGCGGTCCTTGCGACCCGGAAAGCGCGAGGCGGGAGGGGCGTGGCCCCTCCCGGAACGGCACTGCGGGTTGGAACGAACCACCCGGCGCTTAATGGAAATGAACTTCGTCGCGTCCTTCGGCCGGAGCAAGCAGATCGGCACCCAGCACACGGGACAGGAAAGTGACGACAGCGATGATGCCGACGAATATCCCCAACCACATCAAACCATCCGGATTGATCACGATCTGCGCGGCGGCGCCGGAAACGGCAGCGGCTGCCGCAGCGACGGGCTTGACGTAACTCGGGACGATGCCGGGGAAGACATAAGCCCACAGAAGGTGAAGGATACCGACGATGACGGCCAGGAAGATCGAGTGTTTGAAGGTGAACCGGAAGATTTCCGATTCGCGACCGACCATGCCCGTGGCACCGGTGGCCACGGAAATGGACTGGGGAGAGATCATCTTGCCGCAAACGCCGCCGCTGGTATTGGCTGACATCGCGATGACCGGGTCGATACCGAGTTTCTCGGCGGTCACCGCCTGCAGTTTGCCGAACAATGCGTTGGTCGAGGTGTCGGAACCGGTCATGAAAACGCCCAGCCAGCCGAGAATGGCGGCAAAGAAGGGGAAGGCGACACCCGTTGTGGCCACTGCGTAACCCAGGGCGATCGCCATGCCGGAGAAATTCATGATGTAGGCGAAGCCGAGGATGGTGGCAATGGTTACGATGGGCCACTTGAGTGTCTTCAGGGTGTCACCGGCGACGCCCGCTGCCGTCTTCAGCGAGGCCCCCATAACCACGATCGAGAACATCCAGGCAAAGAGAATTGCGGTGCCGGCGGCGCTCAAGATGTTGAAGTTGAAGACCGCGGGCTTGGCTTTGCCGGCCTGGTCGATGACCATCTTGTCGAGGCCGCCAATCGGGATGGCGTAGTCGAACACCAGCTTGGTCATCTGGTTGAGCGCCTGATTGACTGGTTTGATACCCCAGGCGCAGACGAACAGGGAAAGGATGATGAATGGCGCCCAGGCTCGGAAGATCTGACCGCCGGTGTACTTCAGTGCTGCTTTTCCCAGGCTCTTGGGTTCATCGGGGAAATGCCAGCTTTCTTTCGGGTGCCAGAACTTGAGGAAAGTGACGGTGCAAATGATGGATGCGATCGAGGCAACGAGGTCGGGAAGCAGTGGCGCCGTCAGTGGCGAGTTCGCCGAAAAGAACTGGGCGACGGCGAAGGAGCCGCCGCTGACCAGGCAGGCCGGCCACACTTCCAATCCTTTTTTCCAGCCGGACATGAGGACGACCAGATAGAGCGGGATGAAAATGCTGACAATCGGCAATGTGCGGCCGACCATCTGGCTGAGGGCGAAGTCAGGAATCCCGGCGACTTGCCCGCCCACCACGATGGGAATGCCGATGGCGCCCCAGGCGACCGGTGCCGTATTGGCCAGCAGACAGATACCGGCGGCATAGAGGGGATTGAAGCCCAGTCCGGCCAGCATGGCTGCCGTAATTGCAACAGGAGTACCGAAGCCCGCCGCGCCTTCGATGAAGGCACCGAAGGAAAAGGCGATCAGCAGTGCCTGCAGGCGGCGGTCATCGGAAATCGAGGCCAGCGAGTTCTTGATGACTTCGAATTGCCCCGTCTTGACCGACATGTTGTAGATGAAGAGCGCCGTGATGACGATCCAGCACACCGGAAACAAGCCGAAGGCGCCACCGTACAACGTGGCCAGCACCGCCAGATCCACCGGCATCTTATAGACGGAAATGGCGATGAGAATTGCCAGTCCGGTGCCGCCCATCGCGGCAAAATGGCCTTTCATTCGCTTGATGGCAAGCGCCCAAAACAGAAAGAGGATCGGTATTGCTGCGACAAGCGCGGACAATCCTATATTTTCCAGTGGATTAACATTCATCTGCCATGTCATCTTTTTGCTCCTTGTTTTAAGGGCCAAGTTCATTCGCCCTATATCAGATTAACCATCCCTGCTACCCAGTCTCTTCCCCCCTTTAACAGGTCATGGCGTCCTCCTTGCGACTGCATTCCTCGAGCAGGTAGGCAATCGATCGAAAAGTACGCCCGGTTTCTGCCGTGAGGCCGATCTCGCAGGTGCGGTTGGTCGACACGCCGCAGGCACAATTGGCCGGCAGTTCGTCGTGAATCTTGCGCAGGGCGTGCCGGTTGAGTTCCGGCACGACAAACCCGCGATCGCCGGCAAAGCCGCAGCAGGTGACGCCAGCGGGTTCGATGATCTGCTCGACGCAGGCGGCCAGAACTTTTCTCAGCTTGCTATCCGAGCCGGTTCTGCGCACGCTGCAATTCACGTGCAGGGCCACCGGTCCGGCCTGTTTGGCGATCATCAGGCGCGGCAGCAGGGCATCGGCGGCAAATTCGTGAAAATCGTGGACCGCCAGTCGACCTGCCAGTTGCTTCTGCATGCGGACAGTACAGGCACTGGCGTCCATGATCACCGGGTAGCGACCACCTTCCGAGGCTTCCATCAGCGCCGCTTCCAGTATCTGCGACATGCTGTCGGCCGCGTCGGGCAGGCCCTTGCTGGCCAGCATCTGGCCGCAGCAGAGCTTGTCGAAGCCCTGCGGCAGGCGCGGGGCGTAGCCGGCGCGGGTCAGCAGGGTCATGATGACGTCGCCGAGTTGCACTTCGCCGGCCTCGCTTGGCCCGAAGATGCGGCCGCCACAGGCCGGGAAATAGACGACCGGGTCGCCTTCCGTGGTGCGCGCGGCGGGCGCCTTGCCGGCATGCGGCATCTGTCTTTTCCAGGTGCCGCCGGAAATGCGGCCGAGGAAGTTGTCGCCGAGGATGCCGGAAGCCAGATGGCCGGCCTTGAGGCCGAGGCGCGATGCCGTGGCCAGCGTGCCGAAGTTGCTGGCCGTCCATTCGCCGACCCGCCTGCTGCCGTCGCTGATGTTTCGGTTGCGCAGGCGGCGGGTCAGGTCGCCGACATCGATGCCGACCGGGCAGGCGGTCGAGCACAGGCCGCAGCCGGCGCAGGTGTCGAGGCCCATGTAGGGGTAGTCATCGCCGATGCTGCCGGCGGCTTCACCGGCAGCACTGCGGCGCGCCAGTTCGCGGACGCTGACGATGCGCTGGCGCGGTGAGAGCGTCAGCCGGTGCGAGGGACACAGCGGTTCGCAGAAGCCGCATTCGATGCAGCGGTCGACGATGTCCTCGGCGGCGGGCATCGGCTTCAGGTTTTCGAGGTGGGCAGCGGCGTTGTCGTTGAGGATGACGCCGGGGTTGAGCAGCTTGTCCGGGTCGAACAGGCGCTTGATCGTGCGCATCAGGTCGGCGGCCTCCTTGCCCCATTCCATCTCGACGAAAGGCGCCATGTTGCGGCCGGTGCCGTGTTCGGCCTTGAGCGAGCCATCGTATTTCTTCACCACCAGATCGCAGACGTCATCCATGAAACGGGCGTAGCGGTCGATCTCGGCCTGATCGCCGAAATCCTGAGTGAACACGAAGTGCAGGTTGCCTTCGAGCGCATGGCCGAAGATGATCGCCTCGTCGTAGCCGTGCCGGCGGAGCATCGCCTGCAGGTCGAGCGTGGCATCGGCCAGCGCGGCGATCGGGAAGGCGACGTCCTCGATGATCACCGTGGTACCGGTCCGGCGCATGGCGCCGATCGACGGAAAGGTGCCCTTGCGCACCTTCCAGTACATCTCGCAGGTGGCCGGGTCGGTCGAGAACTGCAACGGTTCGACCGTGGCAATGCCGGCCATCGCCGCATGAACCGCGGAAATGCGTTCGTTGAGGGCGTCGACCGTGGCCGAGCGCACTTCGATCAACAGCGCGGCGGCATCGTCGCCCAGCGTCATGATCGCCGGCGGCAGGCCGGGCTTGTCCTGTACCGAGCGCAGTGCCGGGCGGTCAAGTAGTTCGACGGCGGAAACCGGCTGCGGCTTGAGGCGAATCACGGCTTCGCAGGCGGTCCGAATATCCGGGAAGAAGACCAGCGCGCTGGCCTTGAACGGGTCTTCGACGACGGTATGGTAGGTGATGCGCGAGATGAAGCCGAGCGTGCCTTCGGAACCGATCATCAGGTGACTGAGGATGTCGAGCGGGTCTTCGTAATCGACCAG
>JBGAQX010000046.1:0-23257 GCA_044220545.1 Rhodocyclaceae bacterium
GTAGATCTGCATTTCCTGCAGGTCGAAGGAGCGGCCCATCTTTTCCTCGATGGTGGCGCGCTTGATGGTCATGCTGTCGGCGGCGTCGATCTTGACCATGGCCGGCTGCTCGTTGACGATGGCGTTCGGATTGTCTTCGAGGATCGCCTCGATGATGCCGCGCGTCTCCTCGGTCTTCTGGAAAGCGATGAATACGTTGGACATGCGGAGGTTCCTTAGAGGGTGAGGCCGAGCCTGGCGGCGCGGGCGTTGAATTGTTCGACGACTTCTTCCATGACCGATTCGGCCTGAGCACCCAGCGCCAGTTGCGCCAGCGGCTTCACGGCCTTGATGGCCCGGTCGCGCCACGCCTTGGTCCAGCCCGACACCAGGGCCTTGTTCTCGGCCGACTCGGCGGCGGCGATCTTGATCGAGGCGTCGACCCACTTGCTCGTCTCGGCGTACCACTCGGCCTGGAAGCGGATCAGCATCGATATCGTCGGTCCGGCCTGGGCCGTCAGGGCGTTGTCGACGTACTTGTACACCAGCGGATAGAGCAAGCCGTCCAGGGCCAGGTTCTGGGCGACGAACAGCTCGAACCAGTCCTGGGTGACCAGCATGTCCTCGACGGCGTGGCGCATTTCCTGCCACATCGGCGCTTCCAGCCAGGCCGTCTTGGCGGCGTCGAGGGCCGCCGGCTCGTCCATCAGCAGGCCGACGCGGGTCAGATACTGGGCGATGCCCAGTTGGTCCATGGCCTGGTAGAGGCAGGGCTGGGTGATCGCCGTGCCGTAGCCATAGGCGGCGCAGAAACTGTTGTTCATGTTGCTGCCCCAGGCGACATGGCGCAGCGGCAGCAGCACCTCGAGGGCGACCTTCTTCACCGCCTCGGGATAGGTTCCGACCAGGCCGCGATCCTCGACGAAGTCGAAGTCGGCCTCGGCGGTTTCCTGCATGCGGGCGCGGGCCAGGGTATAGGTGCCGTAGTAGAACTGGCGCGGATCCTTGAAGGCGTACCAGTCGGCCATCTTCAGCGCCGTGCGGCGCTTGTCGAAAATTTCGTATTCAGGCGCCCAGAGCGGCCGGTAGTGGAAGTTGCTTTCCGCCTGGAGGCCGATGGTGCCCTCCTGGTAGCGCGACGCCGGCTTGTCGCCGCCGATTCTCGCCGCGACGTGGTCGAACGTCTGGCGCAGCGGCTTGATGCTGACGGTTCGCAGATCGATTTGCATTGTCTGACTCCTCCTTGAATTACCGGCCTGGCTCGGCCGGTTACTTGAAACGTTGATGGGTGGCGTCGCGCAGGGTCCACTCCCAGTCGTCGCCGCCCACATTCAGTTGGGCCCGCTCGTCGAGGAAGACCACCTTGTTCAGCGCGCAAAACTCATCGAAGGCCGCAGCCGGCAGAATCATTTCAACGAACAGTTCCGGCTCGCCGACCGCGAAATCGAACTCGACGAACCCATCGGGCCTCAGCTCGGCGACGCGGACGAACTTCTTGTTCGGATCGAACGGCATGGCGGTCCCCCCATCGTGGTGTGACCTCCCTAACAACTTCCGTGCCAACAAGTCGAGAGCCGCGCCGTTTCTCGAGATTACGGATTTCGTCCAAGATTCCGACCCGGCCGGCGGCCCGCTGAAGACATCATTTGATCAACCGAAAATTGGGCCATGTGACGAAATGATCACGATGCGGCGCAACAATCGAGCCCGTGACGGACGGGCGAAAAGGGCCCCGGCCATCGTCGATCGGCAAAGCTCGCCGCTAATCTCGAGATTCTGTCTATACTGCGAAAACATCATGAGGCGCCGGTTCGCCCGGTCCCTGGAGGAGAAATGAAAGTCCCGAAGTACCCCTACCCCGGGGATGCCGACCTGCGGCGCCTGGTGCGTTTCTCGGCCGAGGACGGCACCATCTGGCTGGCGGAACATCGGATGTTGTTGCTCCATGCGGCGGCGCTGGGCAGTCTCCGGAAGGAACTCATCAACTCGGTCGGGCTCGAACAGGCGCGCCGCGTCCTGACGCGCATGGGCTTTGCCTCCGGCACCCGCGACGCCGAGCTGGCCAAGAAGATCCGCGCCGGCAAACCGGTCATGGACGCCTTCCTGGTCGGGCCGCAGTTGCACATGCTCGAAGGCAGCGTCCGGGTGACGCCGATCAAGCTCGACATGGACATCACCGCCGGCAAGTTCTATGGCGAACTGCGCTGGGACAATTCCTGGGAAGCCGAAGCCCACGTCCGGGAATTCGGCCCGCAGAGCGAACCGATCTGCTGGATGCTGCTCGGCTACGCATCGGGTTACACCACCGAATTCATGAGCCGCTTCGTCCTGTTCAAGGAGGTCTCGTGCGTCGCTTGCGGCGCCGCCCACTGCACCATCGTCGGCAAGCCCGTCGAGGAGTGGCCCGATGCCGAAGAGCACACCCGTTACTACGAGGCGGACTCGATCGTCTCCCGGCTGCTGGAACTGCGCACCGAGGTCGACGTGCTCCGCTCGTCCCTGGAGCAGCAATACCAGATCGAGAACCTGGTCGGCGACAGTCCGGCTTTCCGACGCACCTACGATCTGGTGGCGAAGGCGGCCGGAACCAATGTCACGGTCCTGCTGACCGGCGAAACCGGCGTCGGCAAGGAACGCTTTGCCCGCGCCCTGCACGACCTGAGCGCCCGGCGGGATGCGCCGTTCGTCGCGGTCAATTGCGCCGCCCTGCCCGAGGATCTGGTCGAATCGGAACTGTTTGGCGTCGAGAAGGGAGCCTTCACCGGGGCGCACGCCTCGCGGGCCGGCAAGTTCGAGCGGGCCGACGGCGGCACCATCTTCCTCGACGAGATTGGCGACATGCCCTTGCCGGCGCAGTCGAAGCTGTTGCGCGTCCTGCAGGAAGGCGAGATCGAGCGCCTGGGCGACGAGCGCACCCGCCGGATCAACGTCCGGGTCGTTGCCGCGACCAACGCCAACCTGGAAGCCGCCGTGAAGACGGGACGCTTTCGCTCCGACCTGTTCTACCGCCTCAACGTCTATCCGATCGCCGTGCCGCCGCTGCGCGAGCGCGCCGCCGACATCCCCACCCTGGCGACCGCCATGCTCAAGCGCTTCGGCACCCTGCACGGCAAGCGCTTCGGCGGCATCACCGACAAGGCGATGAAGGCGCTGGCCTCATTCTCCTGGCCGGGCAACATCAGGGAACTCGAGAACATGATCGAGCGCGGCGTCATCCTCGCCCCGAATGACGGCTGGGTCGAGCTCGACCACCTGTCGCCGTGTCTGGGCAATGGCGCCGAACGCGAGGCGAGCATTACCGAATCGGGCCACCTGCGGGAGAAGATGCCGGCCGATCAAAGTCAGCTCTGCGACACGATCCTGGCCAGCGGTTACTCCTTCGAAACGATCGAGTCGATGCTGCTGGAGGAAGCGGTCCAGCGGGCCGCCGGCAATCTCGCCGGCGCCGCCCGGCTGCTGGGCCTCAGCCGGCCGCAATTGTCATATCGGCTCAAGCGCAACAAGAACACGTCTGACAACCATGAGGCATAATCCGGCCATGTTCGCTTCGCAGAAATTCCAAGTTGTTTCCGAGCCGACCGAAGAACGTCCCCGCACGCTGGTCGAGGACGCTTACCTGCGATTGCGCGAGGACATCATCCAGGGCAAGTACGAATCCGGATCGCGCCTGCGCGTCGAGCACATGAAGGACGACTACGGGGTGGGCGCCGGCACCTTGCGTGAAGCCCTGTCGCTGCTGGTTTCCGATTCGCTGGTGATCGCCGAGGGGCAACGGGGCTTTTCGGTGGCGCCTCTTTCGCTCGCCGATCTGGATGACCTGACCCACACCCGCATCCTGCTCGAAACCGACGCCCTGCGGCTTTCCTTGCGCCATGGCGGCGACGACTGGGAAGGCCAACTGGTCGCCGCCTTCCATCGCCTGTCCATCGTCGAAGAACGGATCCGGCGCACCGCGCCGCAGTTGCGCGAATGGGAAGCCCGCAACAAGAGTTTCCATGCGGCGCTCATCGACGCCTGCGGATCGCGCTGGCTGCTCCACCTGCTGGGCATCCTGTACCGGCAATCGGAGCGCTACCGGCGCTTCGCTCTCACCAAGGGCACCGTGAAGCGCGATCTGCACGCCGAGCACACCGAGATCTTCGAGGCGGCCCTCAAGCGCGACGAGAAGCGGGCCGTGACGGCCTTGACCCGGCATGTCGACCTCACCCGCAACGCCATTCACCAGATGGCGCCCGACTGGCTGCGGCAGTAAATCGCCGGCGCCGCCGCCTACAGCCCGCTTCACACAGCCCTCGGGCGCCACGTTGTCGTCCGTTCACCCGCCCCGTTCCCATGTTGCTGCGCCTGCTGGAAATACTGTTTCCGATCGTTGCGATCGTCGCGGCGGGATTTCTCCTGGGCCGCCACCGCGATACCGACCTGGGCGAAGCCAATCGCCTCAACCTGGACGTGTTCGTGCCCGCCCTGGTCTTCGTCAGCCTGGCCGGCAAGCCGCTGCAACTGGAGGCGCTGGGCCTGCTGGCCGGCGGCGCCGTGCTGGTGATCGCCGCCTGCGGCCTGCTGGCGCTGGCGGCCAGCCGGCCGCTGGGCGTCGCCGTCAAGACGCTGGTGCCGCCGATGATGTTCAACAATTCCGGCAATCTGGGCCTGCCCGTGGCGTTCCTCGCCTGGGGCGAGTCGATCATGCCGGCCGCGATCATCCTGTTCGTCGTACAGACCAGTCTGCACTTCTCGGTCGGCGTCAGGATGCTCGATCCGCGGATCGGTCTCGCCAACATCTGGCGTGTGCCGGTGATCGGCGCGACCATCGCCGGCATCGTGGTCGGCGCCAACCGCGTCGAGCTGTGGCCGCCCGTGCTGACGGCCTTGCGCATGCTCGGCGATATCTCGATCCCGCTCATGCTGGTTGGCCTGGGCACCCGGCTCAGCCAGGCCCGCTGGCACGACTGGCGTCTGGCCGGCGCTCTGGCATTGCTGCGCCCGGCGGTGGGCTTCGCCGTCGCCTGGCTGATCGCCAGTCTGCTGGAGTTGCCCGGCCAGCAGGCCAGCCTGCTGATGCTGTTCGGCGCGCTGCCGCCGGCGGTGATGAACTTCATCTTCGCCGAGCGCTACGGCCAGGAACCGGAACGCGTCGCCTCCATCGTCCTGATCGGCAATCTTGCCGCCGTGCTGGTCTTGCCGGTGGCGATGGGCGCGGTGCTCGGCTGAGCCGGCTGTTCATGTAGCACAAGACAGGGAGGGAACCAGGAACCGCCATGACCGAGAAAACCATCTTCCGCGTCGTGCGCCGGCGGGCCAAACCCGGCTGCGCGCCGGCCTACGAGGCCCTGGTACGCGCCATGTTCGACGACGCGCGGCGCTTTCCAGGCTACCTCTCGGCCGAGCTCATCCCCCCCGAAACGCCACAGGGCGACTACCAGATCGTCCAGCGCTTCGCGACCGAGGCGGACCTCGAGCGCTGGAACCGGTCGCCGGAACGCGCCGCCTGGCACGAACGGCTGCGACCGGTGGCCGACGGCGATCCCGAATATCGCTTGCTTCATGGCCTCGACGCCTGGTTCGGTCCGGCGGCGGTGCCGGTCGCCACGCCACCGGCGCGGTGGCGCATGACGGTGGTCAGTTGGCTGGGCATCTTCCCAACGGTGGCACTCTTGCTGACCTTCGTCGCCCCGCTGCTGGCGTCGCTGCCGTCGCTGCTGCGCATCGCCATCGTCACGGCCATCGTCGCCGTCCTGATGTCCTACGTGATCATGCCGCGCCTGACGCGCCTGACCGGCAAGTGGCTGCGCAGGTAGCGCCGACCGGCAACAGCCCGAATGGCCGGAGCGTCGACCGCGAGGTCTTCCTCCTGTCGTGCGCGGCCTTCGCCAGCGCGGTGGCGTTGCGGCTGTGCGATCCCATGCTGCCCGCCCTGGCCCGCTACTTCGCTTCGACGGTCGGCCAGGCGGCCATGGTGGTCACGGCCACCAGTGTCGCCTACGGCCTGGCGTTGCTGCTGTTCGGCCCGCTTGGCGACCACTTCGGCAAATTCCGCGTCATTGCCTGGGCCTGCCTGGCGTCGACCGTCGGCGCCCTCGCCTGCGCCCTGAGTCCGAGCCTGGAAGCCCTCGCCATCGCCCGGGCGGTGAACGGCGCCACCACGGCGGCGTTGATTCCGCTGTCGATGGCCTGGATCGGCGACGTGGTACCGATCCAGGATCGCCAGACAACCTTGGCCAAGTTCATGTCCGGACAGGTCATCGGCCTGGTCAGCGGCCAGGCGATCGCCGGATTCTTCGCCGACCACTTCGGCTGGCAGTGGGCGTTCGCGCTGCTCGCCGCGATCTATTTCTGGGTCGGCATCCTGCTCCTATCGTCGCTGCGCCGGACCCGCCAACTGGAGCTTGCGGCGCATGACGCGACGACGGCGCTCCCCTCGAGCGGAATCGACCGGATCCGTCTGGTGCTGGGAAACGCCAAGGCCCGCTTCATCCTCGCTCTCGTGTTCGTCGAGGCCATGGCCGCGTTCGGCGCCATGGCCTTCATGCCGACCTTTCTCCACGAACGCTTCGGCATTTCGCTCTTTCACGCCGGCCTCGTCGTCGCCACCATCGGCCTGGGCGGCCTCGGCTACACGCTGTTCGCCCGCCGCTGGGTGGCGGCGCTCGGGCCGGCCAGACTGGCCTGGCTAGGCGGCTCCCTGCTCGGCATCGCGTTCGTGCTGATGGTCCTGGCGCCCGCCTGGGGCTGGGGCCTGGTCGCCTGTGTCGTCGCCGGTCTGGGCTTCTACCAGATGCACAACACGCTACAGACCATGGCGACGCAGATGACTCCGGCGGCGCGCGGCACGGCTGTCTCGCTGTTCGCCTCCTGTTTCTTTCTCGGCCAGGCCACCGGCGTCACCCTGGGCGCCATCGCCATCGACCACCTGGGCGCCGAATGGATGTTCGTCGCCTGGGCACTGGTATTGCCAGCGGTCGGCGCGGTCCTGGCGCGCCATCTCCGGCGGGCAGAGATGATCAGCAACCGCGGCCGAGCAAGCCCGCCGGAACCGGGGGCCAAAGGCGGCTGATCGCCTCGTGGCCGACCAGCGCGGTCGGCCCGCCACTTGCCATGCCGGGGCCACCGCGGCTTGCCGTCACGACTGGACCCGCTCCTTGAACCGCCGGTAATCCATGTCGGAATGCAGAATGTGCCCGGACAGCCATGCTTGCAGATACTTACTGGTACCGGGAATATCGACCTCGCCCACCGCCGCCTTCTGCTTGAGTTCGGCGGCCTTGCGGGAAAACGCCTTGTGTTCTTCGGAGTGGTTCTCGAAATCCGGGAAGCCGATCGATTTCAGGTAACGCTCTTCGGTATCGAAATGGACGGCGGCATATTGCACCATGTCGTCGAGGACTTTGAGGTAGGCCGACTTGATGGCGGCTTCATCGGACTTCTTCAGCGAGGCGAGATCGATCATTCGATTGATCACACCCACCAGACGCATATGTTGATCGTTCAGTTCATAGACGCCGACACTGAATGCGTCAGACCAGACTATGTGTTCCATGTTGTCTCCTTATGCCGCATCGGCAGGCCCGAACAGGCACGCCGTCATCATCCGCCAACGCCGGCAGCGACGGCAACGTGCCTGCCCAACGCGAAACTGACGGTCTCGAATATTGCCGCCCACCCAGGTTTCCGTCAATCGCCGGAGTTCGCCAGAGTTAGCCAGACATCGCGAGCGGTTGTTGAACGCCGGGGAGCACAAGGTCACCGAGGTCGATCTCTTCTCGCGGGTTGCCAGCGAGGCCGCGGCGCCCTGCCAGATCTCCGGTACCGGGGGTCCGCTCGACTTCATTTTCCGGGCCTGCCGGCACCATGGACCAATTGGTCCACTTGCGTCGGGCAAGGTGGACCCTGTGAGCCCGCCACGGCGCGGCGGTAGGTCGGTGGCTGTCCTCGACTCGTGACGAATCAAGAGGATAGCGTCAGGCACGGTCCTTGTTAGTGCTTGTTCGTTGTCGCGGGCAGGTGCCCGAACGAAGGCCAACATGGAACAGAAAGACAAGCCGCATCCGCCAAGCAAGTTCGTCCGCGTCACCGGCTGCCGGGGCAAGGATCTGATCGAGTTCGACTTCGCCGTCGGCAGCCCCGACCTGTTCGTCGAACTGATCCTGCCCGAGGCGGCCCTGGCGGAGTTCTGCCGGAGCAACGACGTGATCGTCCTGCCGTCGGGCGATGACGGCCAGGCGCACGACGCCCTGCACTGGCGCCTGCGCGACGTGACGCCCGGCCCGATCGAACCCCGCGACTGAGTTCAGCACACATTCAGCACAGCAATACCAACCAGGAGGAGACCATGCAGATCGACCTGCAAACCATCAACATCAAGCCCATCCGGCAGACCTTCGACCATCTGGCGGCCCGCTTCGGCGACAAGCCGGCGTCGCGCTACCAGGAAGGCACCTACGACCTGCAACAGACCTTTCTGTACCACTACCGGCCGACCTGGGAGCCGGACCGGGAGATATTCGACGAGCGGCGTACCGGTATCCGCATGAAGGACTGGTACGACTTCAAGGATCCGCGCCAGTATTACTACGGCACTTACACGATTGCCCGCGCCAAGCAGCAGGACGCCGCCGATTCGGCCTTCGAATTCGCCATCAGCAGCGGCATGGTCGATGGGCTGCCCGAGGGCAGCCGCGATCTGATCCTCAACGTCCTGCTGCCGATGCGCCACTTCGAGTGGGGCGCCAACATGAACAACACCTTCATCTCCGCCTATGGCTACGGCACGGCCATCGAGGCGGCCTGCATTTATGCGGCGATGGACCGGCTGGGCATCGCCCAGCAGATTACCCGTATCGGTCTGGAAGTCGGTGGCGAGGCGGCGCTCGATACGGCCAAGCAGGCCTGGCTGGAGGGCGCCGCGTGGCAGCCGCTGCGCCGCGTGGTCGAACACACCTTGGTGGTCAGGGACTGGTTCGAGCTGTTCATCGCCCAGAACCTGATCTTCGATTCGCTGATCTATTCCTTCCTTTACGACCATGTCGAGAAGCGTGCCGGCCAGGGCGGCAGCGCGCTCTACGGCCTGTCCACCAAGTTCATGAAGGAATGGCATGCCGAGACAAGCCGCTGGGTCGATGCCGTGACCAAGGCGGCGGTGACCGATTCGGCGGACAACAAGGCGCTGGTGGCGGGCTGGGTCGCGCACTATCTCGCGGCCGGGTCGGAAGCGGTCAAGGCGCTCGCCGCCAGCGTGTACGGCGCCGAGTCGGAAGCGGTGGTCGACACCATCGTCAGCGACTTGCGCGTTCGCCTGGCCAAGCTCGGCCTCTGAGGAGACAAGCATGTCGAACGTATTCATTGCCTTCCAGAAGAACGAAGAAACCCGCTGCATCATCGATGCCATCCTCGAAGACAACCCAACGGCCATCCTCAACGAGCAACCGGCCATGGTCAAGATCGACGCACCGGGCAGCATGACCATCAAGCGCGCCACCATCGAGGACAAGATCGGCCGCGGCTTCGACCTGCAGGAAATGCAGATCCACCTGATCACGCTGTCGGGCCACATCGACGAGAGCGACGACGAATTCAACCTGAGCTGGCATCAGTAACCGGCACCGGAGGAGAACCACACATGGACATGAAAGCCGACCACAAGAAGCTGTCCCTCAAGGACCGCTATCGCCACCTGACCCGCGGCCTGGGCTGGGAAACCACCTACGAGTCGATGGACAAGGTGTTCCCCTACGACAAGTACGAGGGCATCAAGATCCACGACTGGGAGAAGTGGGAAGACCCGTTCCGCATGACGATGGACGCCTATTGGAAATACCAGTCGGAGAAGGAGCGCAAGCTCTACGCCGTGCTCGACGCCTTCAATCAGTCGAACGGCCACCTCAACGTCACTGATGCCCGCTACATCAACGCCATCAAGCTGTTCTTTTCGGCCATTCCGCCGCTCGAGTACATGGCGCACCGCGGCTTTGCCATGGCCGGGCGCAACTTCCGCGGTGTCGGTCCGCGCGTCGCCTGCCAGATGCAGTCGATCGACGAGATCCGCCACGCCCAGACACAGATCCACACGGCCAGCAACTACAACAAGTACTACAACGGCATGCACAGCTTCATCCATCAGTTGCCGCGCATGTGGTACATGTCGGTGCCGAAGTCCTTCTTCGACGACGCCATCACCGGCGGCCCGTTCGAGTGGATGATCGCCATCGGCTTCAGCTTCGAATACGTGCTGACCAACCTGCTGTTCGTGCCCTTCATGTCGGGCGCGGCCTACAACGGCGACCTCGGCACCATGACCTTCGGCTTCTCGGCCCAGTCCGACGAGGCGCGGCACATGACGCTCGGGCTGGAGTGCATCAAGTTCATGCTCGAGCAGGACCCGGCCAACGTGCCCATCGTCCAGAAGTGGATCGACAAGTGGACCTGGCGTGGCACGCGCGTGCTGACCCTGGTGGCGATGATGATGGACTACATGCTGCCCAAGCGGGTGATGAGCTGGAAGGAAGCCTGGGAGATCTATTTCGAGCAAAACGGCGGCTCCCTGTTCAAGGACCTGGCCCGCTACGGTATCAAGGTGCCCGATTGCGCGGCGCAGGCGCTGGTGGACAAGGAGCACGTCTCGCACCAGTTGTGGGCGGCCGTCTATCAGTGGAACTTCGGCACCATGTTCCACACCTGGATTCCCTCGGCCGAGGAGCTCGACTGGCTGTCGGCCAAGTACCCGGACACATTCGACAAGTACTACCGGCCGCGCTGGGAGCTGTGGGCGCAGATGGGGAAGGAGGGCAAGCGCCACCTCAACACCGGCCTGGCCCAGTTGTGCCAGGTCTGCCAGTTCCCCATGATCTTCACCGAGCCGGACGACCCGGGCAAGCTGTGCCACCGGGAGCTGGACTACCAGGGCGAGAAGTACCACTTCTGCTCCGATCACTGCCAGCACATCTTCGAGGACGAACCCGAGAAGTACGTTCAGTCGTGGCTGCCGATGCCGCAACTGTTCCAGGGCAATTCCGGCGGTGGCGGTGTGGCCGAGTGGATGGAGTGGGTGAAGATGGTGCCCGGTCAGGACAACATGGACTTCGAAGGCTCCCAGGACCAGAAGAACTTCGCCCTCTGGAAGGGCATGGCCACGACCAACAAGTAGGAGAACAGACATGTCAGTCGCAGCAATCAAGGACTATGTGGGCACCCCGCTCGATACGGTGGCCAACTTTCACGGCAACCAGCTGCTCTACGTCTGCTGGGACAAGCACCTCATGTACGCGGCGCCGTCGATCTTCATGGTCTCGCCAACCATGAAGTTCGAGGACTTTCTGACCCAGGTGGTGGCTCCGATCTTCCAGTTGCATCCCGACGCCGCCAAGATCGACTGGCGCCGGGCCAGCTGGATCAAGGGCACCCAGCCCTGGGTGCCCAACTTCGACCAGACGGTGGCCGAGAACGGCCTGGTGCACAAGGAGTACTTGCGTTTCACCACGCCGGGCCTGGATGGCTGGCGCGGCCTGGGCATCTAGTCAAGCCAGAGCCAGCGGAGGTTCGGTGCGATATAGTCAAGCTTCGCAATGCGCGATGTGCCATCGAACCTCCGGAGCAAGCTGCCGTGGACATGCCGATCAATAGTTTCAAACAAAAATTGCTGGCGGGCGAAGTGCTGTACGGACTCTGGCTCGGACTGTCCGACACCTTCAGCGCCGAGGTCTGCGCCGGCGCCGGCTTCGACTGGCTGCTGATCGATGCCGAGCACGGACCCAACGACCTGCGCACTATCTTCTCCCAACTGCAGGCGATCGCCCCCTACTGTTCGCAGCCCGTGGTGCGTCCGCCGCAGGGCGACCATGTGCTGATCAAACAGCTGCTGGAAACCGGCGTGCAAACCCTGCTGATCCCGATGGTCGACACCGCCGAGCAGGCGGCGCAACTGGTCGAGGCGATGCGTTATCCGCCCCGGGGCATTCGCGGCGTCGGCAGCTCGCTGGCGCGGGCATCGCGCTGGGGACGGATCGACGACTATGCCCATCGGGCCGATGGCGAAATGTGCCTGCTGGTGCAGGTCGAAACAAGAACCGGCATGGCCAACCTGGATGCCATCTTCGCCGTCGACGGGGTCAACGGCATCTTCTTCGGCGCCGCCGACCTGGCCGCCTCGTTCGGCTACCTGGGCGAATCGAGCCATCCGGAAATCGTCGCCATGATCGAGCGCGGCTTGCGCACGGTGGCCCAAGGCGGCAAGGCGGGTGGCGTCCTGTGCGGCGACAAAGGGTTGGTCAGCCGCTATCGCGAGGCCGGCGCGCGCTTCATCGCCGTCGGCGTCGATTCGATGCTGCTTGCCGCCGCCACCACGGCCCTGTGCCAGGAATACAAGTCCGACCCGGGGGCGCGTAAGGGGATCGGCAGCTACTGACCCGCCACGGGTTCGGGTACGCAAGCAGCCCGACCCATCCTCGACCGGCGGCGTTCAGCGGGTCGGGCCGTAGCCGGGGTGTCTTGCCAGGGTTTGCAGGACGTAAGTGGCGATCTCTTCGGGGAGCAAGGCGCATTCCCTCGCGAAGGCCGAATGGACGCGGTTGGCGTCGAAGTGGCCGTCCGGCACCAGGATTGGCGACGCCTTGTATTTCTTCCCGGCTGCTGCTCGCCGTCGCATGATGACGGCGAGGTGAAACTTTTCGGTCTGTCAGTGGTGGAGTGGAGCGGGCAAGTTTAACGGCTATGACGTCCGGATGTCGACCTTGGCGGCGACACCTTAGCGGCGGTCCTGGCCGCGCTGCTTCAGCCGGTAGCGCAACTGTGGTCGGGTCAGGCCGAGCTGGCGGGCGGCGGCGCTGACATTGTGGTCGGCGCGTTCCAGCACCCGGGCCACCAGCAGCGATTCGATGTCGGCGAGCGACAGCTTGCGGGACAGGAAATCGTCGACGAAGCGGTCCATGCAGTCGGGCTCGCCACGTTTGAGCTTGCCTTGGGCATCCAGCCCGGCATCTTCATCACCGGTCTCCTGACTTGGCGAAACCGAGAACAGATCGGCGACATCGATGCGCGCCTCGCTCTGCGCCAGCAACACGCCGCGCTCGACCATATTCTCCAGCTCGCGCACATTGCCCGGCCAGGCATAGCCGAGCAGGGCCCGCATGGCCTTGTCGGTGACGCCGGCGATACGCTTGCCTTCACGCGTCGCATACTTGTCGATGAAGCGCCGCACCAGCAGGGGCACATCATCGCGACGCTCGCGCAAGGGCGCGATGGTCACCGGAAAGACATTGAGGCGATAGAACAAGTCCTTGCGGAATCGTCCCAGGCGCACCGCCTCGGCCAGGTCGCTGTTGGTGGCCGCCACCAGGCGGACATCGACGGTGCGGGTGCGGGTGTCGCCCACCCGCTCCAGTTCACCTTCCTGCAGTACGCGCAGCAGTTTGGTCTGGGCGGACAGGGGCAGCTCCGCCAACTCGTCGAGGAACAGCGTGCCGCC
This sequence comes from Rhodocyclaceae bacterium, assembly GCA_044220545.1. Classification (GTDB taxonomy): domain Bacteria; phylum Pseudomonadota; class Gammaproteobacteria; order Burkholderiales; family Rhodocyclaceae; genus Fen-999. The sequence goes on from JBGAQX010000046.1 coordinate 13,433, forward strand.
ATGGGCGCGTTCGAAGCGACCGGGACGCGATTGCTGGGCACCGGTGTATGCCCCCTGCTGCACGCCGAACAGTTCCGATTCCACCAACTGCTCGGGCAGCGCCCCGCAATTGACGGCCACGAACGGGCCATTGGCGCGGCTGCTGGCCTTGTGCAGGGCACGGGCGAACACCTCCTTGCCGACGCCGGTCTCGCCCAGCAGGAGCACGGTGATCTGGCTGCGGGCGGCCTTCTTCAGCAAGTCCCAGGCCTGGCGGAAGGCGGGCGAGGTCCCCACCAGGTCACCGGGTTCCAGGGCCTCGTCGATGGAATAGCGCAGCGTGCGCACCTGATGTTGCAGCTCCAGCAACTGGTCCGCCAGGGGCTCGGCGCTGAAATACTTGAGCAGCGGCTCCGCGACCGCCGGGTCCCACTCCTCCACCGGCCGGCCGATGATGTGGCAGCGTTCGCCGCCGCACTCGATCTCCTCGAAGAGCACGAACTTGCGCAACAGGCCGCTGACATAGCCGCTGGCGTAGCCCAACTGCATCCAGCAACAGGGCCCGGGCTCGACGCCGAACAGTTGCCGGTGTACGCCGGCCTCGAAGGAGTCCCGCCAGAACACGTCGGCGTAGACCTTGCCGTTGGCGAAGTCGGCGTCCAGGCGCACCGGCTCGACCTTGGCGATGCCCTCGAGGGTGTGCAGCAGGGGGCCGCGCAGCAGGATGTCGATGTCCGGGGAATCCGGGTAGAGCTTGCGCACCAGCTCCGCATCCCGGCCGCCGGCGGCAAAACCCATGCGGGTCAGCACGCCCCGGGCCCGGTCCATGCCCAAGGTCTCCACCAGCTCCTTGCGGAAACTGCCGAAGGCCGCCTTGTGCAGCAGGATCATCCGTTCCTCGCCGAGCCAGATGTGGCCGGTGGCGAAGGAGAACTTCAAACGTCCCGCCAATTCCTCGATGGCGGCAGGCCCTGGACCCGCGGCCCGGCGGTCCGGCTCGGTGGCTGGCATTGGCGATACCCCGGTAGCGTCAGAACGCGCTGCGGACAACGCCACCATCCACGCGCAGCGCCGCGCCGGTGGTCGCGGAGGCCAGCGGGCTGGCCACGTAGGCCACCAGCGACGCCACCTCGTCGGGCGAAGCGAAGCGCTTGATCAGGGACGACGGCCGCACCTTGGCGAAGAACTCCTGCTCGAAGGCCTCGAAGGACGGGCCGCCCTCCCCGGCCAGAGACGCGACGAAGTCCACCACGCCGCGCGACTTGGTCGGCCCCGGCAGCACGCAGTTGACCGTGATGCCGGTGCCGGCCAGCGACTCGGCCAGTCCCCGGGAGACCGCCAACTGGGCGGTCTTGGTGGTGCCGTAGTGGATCATCTCGGCCGGGATCTGCACGGCGCTCTCGCTGGAGATGAAGATGACGCGGCCCCAGTTGGCCGCCTTCATGGCCGGCAGGCACAGCCGCGCCAGGCGCACGCCACTCAGCACGTTGACCTCGAAGAAGCGCCGCCAGTCCTCGTCCGGAGTTTCCTCGAACGCCTTCGCCTCGAAGATGCCCAGGTTGTTCACCAGGATCTCGATGCCGGGATGGGCGCGGACCAGCGCTTCGGCCGCGTCGGTCGTAGCCAGGTCGCCGGCGAAACCCAGCGGCGTGCTGCCGGTGGTCGCCCGGATGGAGGCGATAGCGCCATCGACGGCGGCCTGGGTGCGGCCGTTCACGATTACCCGCGCGCCCTCCCGTGCCAGGGCGGTGGCGATGGCATAACCGATGCCGGCGGTGCTGCCGGACACCAGGGCCAGTTTGTCGTTCAGTTGCAGATCCATGGGCACGTTCTCCTGGGCAATGATTGGTCAGTCCGGGGCCTTGGCCGCTTCGGCTCGCGCATGCACCTCGGCCCCCCGCTTGACGTTGGCCGGCTCCCCGCCGATGGCCCAGTCCTCGGGATGCACCGGCACGATGCCGCCGCGCACCTGGCCGCGATCCACCGCCAGGACGTCGACGACGATGTCGGTAAAGCCGCGCAGCAGCCGCTGCCTGTCCTCCAGCGAGCGGCCTTCGAGGACGATGAAGCTGAAGTACGGCGCGCGCTGGCCGCCTGCGCTGACCAACTGGCCGCCGATGGCGGTGAGATCCGGGCGGAACAGATGGATGAAGACGCGCACCCGATCGATCGGACAACGCAGAACCTCGGCGAAGAAGCGGCTCGATTCGAGCAGCAAGCGCTCGTGCTGCGCCGAAGTGTATTGGCCGTCGGCCAGGTGATAGTGGAGCACAGGCATGGCAAGGAACTCCCGGTCGGTTGTCAGGGCAGGCCGCGCCGGCGGCCGGAATCGAGCATGAGCGCGGAGCCGGTCAGGGCATCGGCCTCGGAATCGAGCAGCATGGCCACCGCCCAGGCCACCTGCCCCGGCGTGGTGAAGGCGCGGATCGAAGATTCGGCCTTCATCTCGTCGAGCACCACCTCGACGGTGACGCCGCGCAGTTTGGCCCGGTCGGCGGCGACCCGGCGCAGTCGCTCGGTGTCGGCGGGGCCGGGGGCGATCAGGTGCGCGGTGACGCCACGCTCGCCATAGGCGAGGCTGAGTTGCCGCATCACATTGGCCAGCGCCGAGTTGGCGACCCCGGCCGCCGCCGCGTAGGCGGTCGGCTCGAAGCCGTAGTGGCCACCGATCGCCACCAGCCGGGAACCGCGCCGCAACCGCCCGTCGACCGCCCGGACCAGGCGCAGCATGCCACCCACCTTGATATTGACCGCATCGACCATCGACTCGGTCGGCGCGGTCAGGATGCCGCCGGCCACGGCCACGCCAGGGCCATGGACGACCATGCGCACCGGCCCGGTCAGCGCCGCGCGTATCGCCTCGATGGCGTCGTCGGCGGCAATGTCCGCCGCGCAGGCGATCAAGCCCGGGTGGCGCGCCTGGAGCGCCGCCAGCGACGCGGCGGTCCTGGCCACGGCGACGACGCCGAGACCGGCCGCCGTCAGCCGATCCACGATGGCATTGCCGAAGGCACCGGTGGCGCCGACGACAACCGCAAATTCCTGGTCCATGGGGTACTCCTGTCCGTCAATGCCTGGGCCAGCCATTCTCGCTCCGAATGGCGTCGGCGCGTTCACACCGCCTTGAGCAGGCCGCGTTCCCTGGCCATGGTCATGGCCGTATCGAGGATCATGTCCTCCTGTCCGCCGATCATCTTCTTGCGGCCGAGTTCCACCAGTATGTCCCGAGCCGGCACGCCGTAGCGCTGGGCGGCCCGTTTGGAATGGAGCAGGAAGGTCGAATAGACGCCCGCGAAGCCCAGCGTCAGCGACTCCCGGTCCACCCGCACCATGTGGTCCATCATCGGCACGATCAGGTCTTCCGCCATGTCCATCAGCTTGAACAGGTCGACGCCGGTCACGATGCCCATGCGCTCGCAGACCGCGGCGAACACCTCGAGCGGCGTGTTGCCGGCGCCGGCGCCGAGCCCGGCCACCGAGGCGTCGATGCGACTGGCGCCCTCCTCGATCGCCACCAGCGAATTGGCGATGCCCATGCCCAGATTGTTGTGGCCGTGGAAGCCGATTTCCGTCTCGGGCTTGAGCGCCGCCCGCAGCGTGGCGACGGCCCGGCGCACATCCTCGGTCAACATGTAGCCGGCCGAATCGGTGATGTAGACGGTGTTGGCGCCGTAGGACTCCATGAGCCTGCCCTGCCGGGCCAGGCCCTCTGGTGTATTCAGGTGGGCCATCATCAGGAAGCCGCTGGTGTCCATGCCCAGCTTGCGGGCGAAGGCGATGTGCTGCGGCGCGGTGTCGGCCTCGGTGCAATGGGTGGCGACGTGCACGCTGCGCGCGCCACAGTCGTAGGCGGATTGCAGTTCGCGCATGGTGCCCAGGCCGGGGATCAGCAGCACCGACACCCGCGCCTGCTTCACCACAGCGCTGACGGCGCGCAGGTATTCCTCGTTGCTGTGCGGGGCGAAGCCATGCTGTAGCGAGTTGCCGCCCAGGCCGGCGCCGTGGGTGGCCTGGAGCAGCGGCACGCCAGCCGCGTCGAGCGCCGTGGCGATGGCGACGAACTGGTCGATCGACATCTGCTCCTTCTTGGCGTGCATGCCGTCGCGCAGGCACATGTCGTGCAGGATGATCTTTCTACCTTTGAGACTCATGCCGCCTCCAGTGTGACGGGTTGCAGTTTGATCGTGCCGGCGAGGATCTCCTCGGCAAACAACTCCGCCGTGCGCGTCGCCGCCGCGGTCATGATGTCCAGGTTGCCGGCGTAGGTCGGCAGGTAGTCGCCCAGCCCCGCCACCTCCATGAACACCGTGACGCGGTTGTCGTCGTAATCCGGACCATTGACCAGCCGATAGCCGGGCACGTACTTCTGCACCTCCTTGATCATCGCCAACACGGATTCCGTGATTCTGGCCCGGTCGGGCATGTCGTCGGTCAGGCAGGAGATGGTGTTGCGCATGATCATCGGCGGCTCGGCCGGATTGATGATCGCCAGCGCCTTGCCGCGCCGGGCGCCGCCGACGATCTGGAGGGCGCTGGAGGTGGTGTAGGTGAATTCGTCCAGGTTGGCGCGGGTGCCCGGGCCCACCGATTTCGAGGCCAGGCTGGCGACGATCTCGGCGTAGTCGACCGCCTGTACCCGCGACACCGCGCTGACGATGGGGATGGTCGCCTGCCCGGCGCAGGAGATCATGTTGACGTTCATCTCCACCTTGTCGGCATGCTCACGCAGGTTCACCGGCGGCACGCACAGCGGGCCGATGGCCGCCGGCGTCAGGTCGATCATCAGCACGCCCAGTTCGTTGAGCTTGCGCGAGTTCTCGGCATGAACGTAGGCGGAGGTGGCATCGAAGGCGATCTGGATGCCGTCTTCGAGCACATGCGGCAGCAGGCCGTCGACACCGTCGGCGGTGGTCTTGAGGCCCATGCTTCTGGCGCGGGCCAGGCCTTCCGATGCCGGGTCGATGCCGACCATCCAGACGGGTTCCAGCACCGTGCTGCGCTGGATCTTGTAGATCAGGTCGGTACCGATGTTGCCGGAGCCGATCAAGGCGCACTTGATTTTTTTCATTTCGCCTACTCCAGGGCTGGCTGCGCGGAGCGACCCGCCGCCGCCTCTGCCGCCCGCTCGCCGGAGGTCTTGCCGGCCACCGAGAAATTTTCGGGACCGTGTTCCGTGATCAGTATGCGCACTTGGTCGGATCGAACACCCAGCGATTCGACCGCGGCGGCGGTGATCGCGGCGGCGGCCCGGCGCTTCTGCTCGATCGTGCGTCCTTCGAGCAGGTGCATTTCTATGATCGGCATGCTTGGTTTCCTGTCGGGAAATATCGCAAAAAAATGGCAAGGACCCGGAAGATGCGGGGAGGAGAGGAGCCCGGGCCCTTGCCGTGCAGAAGAACGTCTTGTCGTCAGTCGCCGCTGCGCAGGTTCTGCACCTGGAACAGGCTGGGCGGATTCTGCTTGTAGTCGACCTGGCCCTTGAAATGTCCCGTCGTGCAGTGCTTGGTCTGGATGTCGGCCATCTGGAAGGAGTCGTCGATGCCGATGCCCGAGCCCTTGTTGATCGCCAGGTGCTGGTCGGGCTGCGACTTGCCGACCGACCACACCTTCCACAACTCACCCTTGCGGTCATAGATCTCGATGGCGCCGTTCATGCTCTGCAACTGGCTGTCCATGTAGAAGACCCGCTTGCTGACCGGGTGGTTGGGATCGACCGGCACGGCCTCGAGCACATAGACCTTGCGCAACTGCCAAGTGCCGTCGAGGAAACATCCCCCCTGGCCACCGAAGTTGACGAACTTGTAGCCATCGGGATCCTTGAACTCGTCGGAGAGCTTCAACTCGTTGTGGTTCCACATCGGCAGCAGCACGTTCTTGGTGCCCTTGTAGGTCCACTTCATGTCCGAGACGCGACCGTTGTAGCCCTCGAAGTCCTCGATCATCAGGTCCGAACCAAGGAAGGAGTCGGTCACCTGCCCCGTCGCCAGACGGCGCACGCGTCGCTGGAAGCCGAGGTACAGGTAAGCGTCGTCGATGCGATGGTCGTCGTCGTAGCGCTGGATCAGGAGCTGCGTGTTCTTGAGGTCCGATGGCTCGTCGATATGGAAGTAGGTGCCGCGAAACAGGTTGGAAGGATTGGGCGTCACTTCCGGCACCGGCGCATCCTTGATGCGATGCTTGAAGTTGAGGAAGTGCAGCCGGCCCTTGATGGTCTTCTCGACCTGGCCGGTCACCATGTTGCGATACTTGAAGTAGATCGGATTGATGGCGGCGTTATCGCCCCAGTTGAGGCCGTACTTGAAGTTCCAGGCCAGTTTCTCGCCGGCGCGCGGGTCCTTGGCATCGGGCTCCTCGGGGAAGGGCCGGCCGGCGACGAAGCCGTCGATGTCACCCAGCTTGGCACCCAGCTTGGTCTTGTTGAGATTCTTGCGCGTGGCGTCGATGTAGGTCTGCGGCAGCGCGAAATCGGTGGTCGGGCCCACCTTCATTTCGAAGTAGCCGTCCTTGATGATCTTGTAGGTGCCCGCCGCCAGGGCCTCCTTGAACTGGTCGACGTTGGCCTTGTTGATGGTCATGCCGGGGGTCAGGCCGGCGAAGCTGGGCATGCCCTTCTTGTAGGGGAAGAAGCTGTTGTCCACGTCCGCCTCGGTGGCGGCCCCGGCGGTCAGGGTGCAGGTGGCGAGCGCGCAGGCCAGTAGGGTGAGTTTCATATGGTCATATCTCCGTAATCAGAACTTGTAACGGGCGGTGATGTAGATTTCGTTTTCTTTCCAGGCGGCGCCGATGGGGCCGGCGCGGAAACGGCCGAGGGGTTCGATGGTGCCGATGCCGGCGGAGCCGGGATTGAAGGACTGCCCGACATAGGTGGTGTAGGGCGCATAGGGGTTGCAGGACCGGCAATCGTCGAAGTTCCAGGTGCTCTGGTCGTCGCGGCCCTTGTAGTTGGCGCCGAAGGTCAGCTTCAGGTCGTTGGTGACGTTCCACTCGACGGACGGCGCGATCGCCCAGGCCTTGGCCTTGAAGTCGCGGGCCAGGATCAGGGTCGGACTGACCCGGTCGTTCATCATGAAGCCCTTGATCAGCAGGGTGCCGATCACGTTGTCCTTCCAGTCGGGCATGCCCACCTGGCCCCCCGCCGCGTCGGTCAGCTCGTGATTGAAGATGTGCTGCCAGAACAACTGCGCCGAGAGCAAGGTGGTGCGGTGCGGGTTGATGAAGGGAATGAAGGTCGGCCGGTCGATGCCGACCACCGAACGCCAGACCTTGTTCTTCGAGTACAACTCCGGCCGCGCCGAATTGGCGAACTCCTCGCCCTGGGTCAGGGCGCCCTCGAGGCGGATCGCCGCGCCCGCCGCTTCCACCTGGAAGTCCATCGAGCCGCCGAGCAGATTGACCCGCGGGTAATAGACGTCGAAGGCGATCAGGTGCGTGGTCGGGATGCCCTGCGCCGGCCCCGAGAAGGGCGAGCTGTTGCCCGAGGCACCAGTGAAGGGGTTGGTCGCCGCCGCGTTGATCGACCGCAGGGACGGCAGTTGCGAGCGGTAGGTCAGCGCGTTCACCGAGAAGTTGAGGCCGGACTGGGTGACGCCCTCGAACTTCATGCCCAACTGGGTGTTGGACAGGCTCCAGTCGGGCAGATGGACGTTGCGGATGCCGATCTGGTTGGCCCCGAAGTTGGTGGCAAACCAGGGACCGGCCACCGGCGCCGGCGTGCCCGGCGCGCTGAAGCCGGCGAAGTTGGCCACCGTGCCGCCGTTGTCCCACAGATTGGCCATGCCGCGGAAGAAGCAGCCGGCGTCGAGGATGGCGTTGGGCGTGCCGCACTGGCCGAGGTTGTTGGGCCGGAACTTGTCGAAGTTCCAGACCACCTGCAGGTTGCGCTCCTGCATGGCGCCGGCGCCGCCGAAGCGCCATTCGCCCTGGGCGATCCACATCGGGATGCGGATGTCCTGCAGTTCGTCGTAGATGTTGTTGCGGGAGTAATCGACCGGGTTGATCACGTCCAGGACGCGGAACAGGTCGGTGCGGCCCCAGACCACCTGCTGCTTGCCGACCTTGAGGAAGAAGTCGGTGTTGTCGCCGAGATTGAAGAGCTTCTTGGCATAGGCCTCGCGCAGGAAGTCGAGCCGGCTGTTGAACTCGGGGGCTTCCAGTTCGGAGAGCTTCTTGTCGCCATAGCCGCCGAAGTCGCGGCAGCCGCGGCTATCGACGTCGCAGGGCCGCACCGGCACGGCGAAGGCCACCCCGGAGCCGGTGTTGTTCCAGCGCTGGCCCAGCACTTGCAAGCCGGCGCCCGAGCCGTACTGGGCCGGCGGGGTGTTGACATTCGCGTAGTTGGGATCGATGAAGCGGTTGATGCCCGGACCGCCGGCCGGGCCGCCCAGGTTGGGCAGGCCGGCGCCGGCCTGGATGGCGTCGACCACCGTGTAGCCGACCCCGCCGCCGAAGGGCACGGTGGCGCCCAGGTGCACCGGCGGCACGCCCAGGCCCACCGCGGCGGCCACCGGGCCGGCGGTGTTGGAGAGCTGGATGTCGGCGGCCGTCTTGCTGCCGGCTTCCTTGCCGTATTCATCCTTGTTCAGGCGATAGACGCCGTCCCAGGTGCCGCGCAGCACGCCGTGCAGGCCCCAGCCGTTGCCGGCTTTCTTGTCGGCTTCGACTTGCAGGGTGTTCCGAAACTTGGACAGGCCGACCCGGTGGCCGGTGTTGTCCTTGCCGCGGATCCGGGTGTCGTTCTCGTAAATCACATCGATTTTCCAGGGCTCGACATCGCCGCCCAGCGACGGCAGGTTGTCCGCGGCGCGACTGGTCGCCGCGCCCATTCCCGCCACCGCCAGGGCCGTGGCCAGGACGATGCGGCGCTGTCTCCCTCTGTTGTGTATCGCCTTCATGGTTCCCTCCTCCTCGTAAATTCCGTCACGACGCGACCCGCGCCGCCCGTATCCCGGTGGCCGGCCCCCGCCGCGCCACCGTTGCCTCGTCGTCCTCTTCCAGCACGCCATCGACGTCGTAGTGGGTGGCGACCAGGAAGTGCGGCCGGAACACCACGCACCAGGCCGGCACGATCAGCATGGCGGCGATGGCATTGACGATCAGCATGAAACTCAAGAGCACCGCCGCGTCCGACTGGAAGCGCAGGTCCGACATGAAGATCCACATGATCACGCCGGCGATCAGCGTCGCCGCCGTGAAGCTGACGGCGTAGCCGGTGGTGGCGACGGCGTTGATCACCGCCTGGTGGATGCTGCGGGTGGCCGCCATCTCTTCGCGGATGCGGTCCATGAAATAGACGGCGTAGTCGATGCCCACCCCGACCCCGACGGCGATCACCGGCACGGTGTTCACGTTGATGCCGATATGGGCGGCGCCCATGTAGGCGTAGGTCATCAGGGTGGCGAACAGCATGGGCAGGACCATCAGCCAGCCGGCGTGCAGCGACTGGTAATAGATCATCACCAGGGCGAAGGCCAAGAGCATCACCGCCGGGATGATGATCATGTGGTCCTTGTGCAGCGCCTGGTTGCCGGCCGCCGTGACGCCGATGATGCCGCCGCCCAGTTCGATGTGCAGGCCGGGGACTTCGGCTTCGATCTGTTTGATGCCCGCCTCGGCCAGGGCGACCACCCGGTTGATGGTCTCGGCCTGGTGGTCCTTGTAGAAGAAGACCATGTTGGCTTCGTTCTCGTCGGGGTTGATGAACTCCTTCAGGGCGCCGGGAATCGGACTGCTGGCGAGGTAGGCGAACATCAGTCCGCCGACTTCCTCGGCGTTGTCCGGGAGCTGCATCCAGCGCGGGTCGTCGTTGTGGGTGAGGCGATTGACCACCCGGACGACGCCGGGGATGGC
>JBGAQX010000047.1:0-23245 GCA_044220545.1 Rhodocyclaceae bacterium
GCGAGCCGTACTCGCTCCGTGATTCGAACACCATGCGCACGGCACGCTCGCGGACTTCCGGGGAAAACTTCGTCGGTTTCTTCTTCATGGCTCCATCTTCTCAAAGATTGGAGCCTCCTCAAAACCCGGGGCGATTCACACCGCCAACAATTCCCGCACCCCGTCCTTCTCCATATCCACCCCAGCCCCGCGCTTGATGATCTCGCCGCGTTCCATGACCAGGTACTGGTCGGCGAGCGAGCGGGCGAAGTCGTAGTACTGCTCGACTAGCAGGATGGCCATGCTGCCTTCTTCGGCGAGGGCGCGGATGGCGCGTTCGATGTCCTTGATGATGGAGGGCTGGATGCCTTCGGTGGGTTCGTCGAGGATCAGCAGCTTGGGGCCGAAGGCCAGGGCGCGGCCGATGGCGAGCTGCTGCTGCTGGCCGCCGGAGAGGTCGCCGCCGCGGCGGCTTAGCATTTGCTTCAGAACCGGGAACATCTCGAAGATGCGCGGCGGGACGGGTGTGCCGCCCGGCCGAGTGGCGAGGCCCATTTGCAGGTTCTCCTGCACGGTCAGGCGCGGGAAGATCTCGCGGCCCTGCGGCACGTAGCCGATGCCGGCCTTGACGCGTTCGTGCGCTGGTGCCTTGGTGATCTCCGCATTGTCGAAGCGGATGGTGCCGGACTTGGCGGGCACCAGGCCCATCAGGCATTTCAGCAGGGTTGTCTTGCCGACGCCGTTGCGGCCGAGCAGCGTCGTCACCTTGCCAATCTCGGCCGTGAAAGAGATGTCGCGCAGGATGTGGCTGCCGCCGTAGTACTGGTTGAGGTTGTCGACGGTCAGCATGATTGTTTGGCTTAGCGTCCCAGATAGACTTCGATGACCCGCTCGTCGGCCTGCACGGTGGCGAGGTCGCCTTCGGCGAGCACCGAACCTTCGTGGAGCACGGTGACCTTGCGCTTGCCCTGGGTGAGGTGGTCGACGAAGCTCATGTCGTGTTCGACGACGACCAGGGAATGCTTGCCTTCCAGCGACAGGAACAGCTCGGCGGTGCGCTCCGTCTCGTCGTCGGTCATGCCGGCGACCGGCTCATCGAGCAGCAGCAACTTCGGGTCCTGCATCAGCAGCATGCCTATTTCCAGCCACTGCTTCTGGCCGTGCGAGAGCAGGCCCGCCAGGCGGTCGGCCTGTTCGGCGAGGTGGATGGTGGTGAGCGTCCCGGCGATGTGGTCGCGCGTGTCGTCGGCGAGCACGGCAAAGAGGCTCTTGCGCACCCGCTTGTCGGTCTTCACCGCCAGCTCGAGGTTCTCGAATACCGTATGGTTCTCGAAGATGGTCGGCTTCTGGAACTTGCGGCCGATGCCGGCGTGGGCGATCTGCGGCTCGGTCAGGGTGCGCAGGTTCAGCGTCTGGTCGAAGAAGGCCTTGCCCTTGTCCGGGCGCGTCTTGCCGGTGATGACGTCCATCATGGTCGTCTTGCCGGCGCCGTTGGGCCCAATGATGCAGCGCAGCTCGCCGGCGTCGATGGACAGCGAGAGATCGTTGAGCGCCTTGAAGCCGTCGAAGCTGACCGTGATCTTGTCCAGGAACAGGATCGTGTCGTGCGAGGGCGCGAGTTCTTCGGTGGCCGGGTTGTTTGCCATCGCGCTCATTGCTTGGCTCCCCGCCATTTGCGCCACAGCCCGACCACGCCATCCGGCAGCCAGAGCGTCACGGCGACGAACAGCGCGCCGAGGAAGAACAGCCAGTACTCGGGGAAGGCCTGGGTGAAGAAGCTCTTGGAGAGGTTCACGATGGCCGCGCCGATTACCGGCCCGACCAGGGTCGCGCGACCACCGACGGCCACCCAGATGGCGATCTCGATCGAGTTGGCCGGCGACATCTCGCCCGGATTGATGATGCCCACCTGCGGCACGTAGAGCGCGCCGGCCACCGCACAAAGCATGGCCGAGAGCGTCCAGATGGCCAGCTTGTAGTGCAGCGGGTTATAGCCGAGGAACATGACGCGGCTCTCGGCGTCGCGGATCGCCGCCAGCACCCGGCCGAACTTCGAGGTGACCAGATAGCGGCCGAGCAACAGCGTCGCCATCAACATCAGCGCCGAAAGCGCGAACAGGGCGACGCGCGTTTCCGGCGCGGTGATGCTGTGGCCGAGGATGCGCTTGAAATCGGTGAAACCGTTGTTGCCGCCGAAGCCGGTCTCGTTGCGGAAGAAGTAGAGCATGGCGGCGAAAGTGAGCGCCTGGGTGATGATGGAGAAATACACCCCCTTGATGCGCGAGCGGAAGGCGAAGAAGCCGAAGATCAACGCCACCAGCGCCGGCAACAGCAGCACCTTGGCCACCGCGACGAGGAAGCTGTCGCTGCCCGCCCAGTACCAGGGCAGGGACTTCCAGTCGAGGAAGACCATGAAGTCGGGCAGCGGCGAGTGGTAGGCGCCGTCCAGGCCGATCTCGCGCATCAGGTACTGGCCGAACAGGTAGCCGCCGAGGGCGAAGAACAGGCCGTGGCCGAGGCTAAGGATGCCGGCGTAGCCCCAGATCAGGTCCATGGCCACTGCGACGATGGCATAGCAGAGGATCTTGCCGCCGACGGTGATCACGTAGCCGGAGACATGGAAGGGGCTGGTCTCGGGCACCGCCAGATGCAGCACCGGCAGCAGCACCAGCGTCAGCAGGGCGAACGCGGCCAGCGCCAGCCAGCCGTTCCTCGGCATGGCGGTGAGGAAACGGATGATGAAGGGCGTACGGGCGAAGGACGCGCTCATGATTCGACGAACCTGCCTTTCAGCGCGAACAGTCCCTGCGGCCGCTTCTGGATGAACATGATGATGAACACCAGCACGGCGATCTTGGCGATGACCGCGCCGAACCAGCCCTCGAGGAACTTGGCGAACACGCCCAGGCTCAGCGCCGCCCACACCGCGCCGGCCAGTTGGCCAACGCCGCCCAGCACCACCACCATGAAGGAATCGACGATGTAGCCCTGGCCCATGTCCGGCCCGACGTTGGCGATCTGCGACAGCGCCACGCCACCCAGGCCGGCGATGCCGGCGCCGAGCGCGAAAGCGACGGTGTCGATGCGCGCCGTCGGCACGCCGACGCAGCCGGCCATGGCGCGGTTCTGGGTCACGGCGCGGACGAACATGCCCAGCCTGGTGCGGTTCATCAGCACCCAGACCAGGGTCAGCACGAACAGCGAGAAGCCGACGATGACGATGCGGTTGAGCGGCAGCACGATGCTCGGCAGCAACTCGATGCCGCCGGACATCCAGACCGGATTGGCCACCTCGACGTTCTGGGCGCCGAACAGCAGGCGCACCGCCTGGATCAGCATCAGCGACAGGCCCCAGGTGGCCAGCAGCGTTTCCAGCGGCCGGCCGTAGAGCCGGCGGATCACCGTCCGCTCGAGCAGCACGCCGACTGCGGCGGCGGCAAAGAACGCGACCGGCACGGCCGCCAGCAGGTACCAATTTTCATAACTCGGCAGATGGCTGCGGAACAGGCCCTGCATGGCGTAGGTGGCGTAGGCGCCGATCATCAGCAACTCGCCGTGGGCCATGTTGATGACGCCCATCACGCCATAGGTGATGGCCAGACCCAAGGCAGCCAGCAGCAGGATGCTGCCCAGCGAGAGGCCGGAGAAGACCTTGCCGACGAAATCGGCGGTGGTCAGACGGTCCTTCACTTCGAGATAGGAGCGGAAAGCGGCGCGGCGCACATCCACCTCGGTTTCGTTGGCCGGCTCGGACTGCGCCAGCAGCAGGCTCTTGATGTTGGGGTCGCCGCTGATGGCCAGGGCCTGCACGGCGGCAAGGCGCACGGCCGTGTCCGGACTCTTGATGGTGGCCACGGCATGGGCCTGGCTCAGCAGACCCTTGATCTGGCCGTCGCTCTCCAGGTCGCGGGCCTTGACCAGCAGCGGCACCATGCTCTCCTCGGCGCCGGCCAGCAGCTCCTTGGCCGCCGCCAGACGCACGGCGCGGTTCGGGTCGAACAGCCGCAAGGCGGCCAGGGCACCGGCCAGTTCGCCGCGCACACGATTGTTGATGGTGATTTCGCCGCCGTCTTCGCCCTTGAGAGTGCCGTCGGCCATCTGTTGCAGGATCGGCAAAGCAGCGGGGTCGGCGCTCTGGGCCAGCTTCTGGATGGCGGCGATCTTCTCGTCGGAATCCTCGGCGGCCAGTTGCTTCACCGTGGCCGGGTCCAGCGCGGCCGATGCGGCCGAACTGGCCAGCGCGGCAAACCAGAGCAGGAAGGCGAAGCAGACGGTTCTCATGTTCTCGTGTTCGGTGAAGAACCCCTCCGGCGATTGCCGGAGGGGATGTTGCCGATGGCGCCGGGCGGAGCGAAGTTACTTGCTGTCCGGCTCGTCCTTCTTCTTGTCGTTGCCGGCGATGAACGGGCTCCAGGGCTGGGCCTTGACCGGGCCCTTGGTCTTCCACACCACGTTGAACTGACCATCCGCTTTCACTTCGCCGATGAACACCGCCCGGTGCAGGTGGTGGTTCTTCTCGTCCATCTTGATGGTGAAACCCGACGGCGCCTTGACGGTCTGGCCGGCCATCGCCGCGATCACCTTGTCGGTGTCGGTGCTCTTGGCCTTCTCGACCGCCTGCGCCCACATGTGGATGCCGATGTAGGTGGCTTCCATCGGGTCGTTGGTGACCACGGTGTCGGCCTTGGGCAGCTTCTGCTTCTTCGCCCAGTCGCGGTACATCTTGATGAAGGCGTCGTTCTCCGGGTTCTTGATCGACTGGAAGTAGTTCCAGGCGGCCAGGTGGCCGACCAGCGGCTTGGTGTCGACGCCGCGCAGTTCCTCTTCGCCCACCGAGAAGGCCACCACCGGCACATCGGTCGCCTTCAGGCCGGCGTTGCCCAGTTCCTTGTAGAAGGGCACGTTGGAATCGCCGTTGATGGTCGACACCACCGCCGTCTTCTTGCCTTCGGCGGCGAACTTCTTGATCTTGGCGATGATGGTCTGGTAGTCGGAATGGCCGAAGGGGGTGTAGTCCTCCATGATGTCGGCATCGGCGACGCCCTTCGACTTGAGGAAGGCGCGCAGGATCTTGTTGGTGGTGCGTGGATAGACGTAGTCGGTGCCGAGCAGCACCCAGCGTTTGGCGCCACCGCCGTCCTTCGACATCAGATACTCGACGGCGGGAATCGCCTGCTGGTTGGGCGCGGCGCCGGTGTAGAAGACGTTCTTCTCCAACTCCTCGCCCTCGTACTGCACGGGATAGAAGAGCAGGCCGTTGAGTTCCTTGAACACCGGATTCACCGACTTGCGCGACACCGAGGTCCAGCAGCCGAAGGTGACGGCGACCTTGTCCTGGGTCAGCAACTGGCGGGCCTTCTCGGCGAACAGCGGCCAATTGGAGGCAGGATCGACCACCACGGCCTCCAGTTTCTTGCCCATCACGCCGCCCTTGGCGTTGATCTCCTCGATGGTCATCAGCGCCGTTTCCTTCAGGGCAGTCTCGGAAATGGCCATGGTGCCGGACAGCGAATGCAGGATGCCGACCTTGATGGTGTCGGCCGCCAGCGCGGAAAACGAAGTGACACCGGCCGCGGCCAGCGCCACCGACAGTGTGACAGCCTTGACGAAATTGCGACGTTGCATGGATGGCTCCTAATCGAAGTGGATCGGACCGAAAGGCTTGTCGGTACGGTTCGGAGATTAGGCAGTCGTGATGCAGTGCGGAATACGTCAGATTGCGTAGGGGGTGGAGAGCCGCTTAGGGAGCGGAGGAATGCACGGAAGCGCGCCCTGCCTCATGTGGGGCATGCCATGCCGCTATGGCCGACATTTGTTAGCATTGAATCCCGGTTGCTCAGGAAAGGACAATACCTATGACCGCCATCGAAATCGCCGCCATGCCGGTTGCGGAAAAGCTGAAGCTGATGGAAGCGCTTTGGGATTCTCTGATTGATCGAACGGATGGCGACATGGAATCGCCCGCATGGCATGGCGCCGTACTTGAGGAACGCCTGCGTCGGCTTGCCAATGGCGAGGAACAAGTTTCCCCGTGGAAAGAAGCCAAGGAGCGCATACGCAGCCAGGTCAAGGCGAACTGATCTGCCGCCAGAATCCCGCGTCAATTGCCGAACGGCTGATGCGCGGTTCGTGAATATTCGATCCTGAAGCCACTAACCCCGGAGCCGTTCCATAGCGGCTTTTAGGGATGGATTGAAATCAATGGTGGCGCGTCCCCAACCACGTCCCCAACTACCCCGCCGCGAAAGACAGCCCATGCGCACCTTGCCCTGGCTTGCCCGTTTGACGTTCGATCGATTCTTGCCTCCGCTCCTCGCCATCCTTGCGTTGGCCGCCGCTTCCGCCGCATGGGGTGCAAGCGTAACCATTGATCAGGGCGCCACCCAGCCGGATCCCGCCAACACCCAGCCGGTGGTGTTCGACGTCGTCTTCAGCCAGGCGGTGACCGGCTTCACCGGCACGGACGTCGATCTGTCGGCTTCAACCGCACCGGGAACGCTGGTGGCGGTTGTCGGCGGGGCGGGCCCGAACTACACGGTCACCGTGTCCGGGGCCACCGGTCCGGGCGTCGTTGTCGCGACGATTCCGGCCGGCGTGACGTTGGACGGAGCGAGCGCTCCCAACTCGGCGTCGACCAGCACGGACAACGCCGTCACCCTCTTCCGGCCGACCGTCACGATCAATCAGGGCGGCGGTCAGGTGGACCCGACCACCACGCAGCCGGTGGTGTTCGACGTGGTTTTCAATACGGCCGTCACCGGCTTCACGGGCGCCGACGTGAACCTCGCCGCGTCGACGGCGCCCGGCGTTCTCAGCGCGGTGGTCGGCGGGGCGGGTGCCAACTACACGGTGTCGGTCAGCGGACTGACCGGGGCCGGCACGGTCGTTGCATCCATACCTACCGGCGCGACCGACGGCATCGGCAACCAGGCGTCGACCAGTGTGGACAACAGCGTCCAGGCCAACATCACCCCCATCCCGGCCACCGCCATACCCATGATGGGCATCCCGGCCCTGCTCGCGCTCAGCGTCCTGCTGCTGCTCGCCGGCGCAGTCGCCGTCCGGAGATAGCCAGGTTTCATCCAGTCCGCAGTCAGCCGTTGAGCTTGCCACGCCGCCGACCAAGGTATCCGCGGGCCAAGGGATGGAAGCGTGCAGGCACCATCGGGGGCACCTGTACTTCCCTATCGGTACCTGATGGCCGCCAGGCCGATCAGCCCAAGCCCGACCAGAAGAAGGGAATCGGGCTCGGGCGTGGGAACGGGCTCAGGGTCGTTGTTGCCGAAGGTCAGAAGATAGGTAAAGGCAACATTGTTGTAGTCGAGGCAGCCTCCCCCGCCGGCTCTTGCCCAGTCGCAGTACGCCGATGTGTTGGGTGACCACCACTGGGAAAAGCTCTCCAGCGTGAGCGTCATCCAGTCCACCTCCTGCCCGGCGAGATCCCCTTGGAAATGGTAGTAGCCGTACATGGGCAGGGAACCGTAGGAGAAGGCGACCAGATCGGTACTGTGAACCGTCTTGCCGGAAAATTCCCACCTCATCCAGTCCTCGTGGCCATTGCTCACCATGCCGATCATGCCGTCGAAATCGGCCTTCATCGTGCCGACCGGCTCGACTCGCCATGTCTGGCCAACCGTGGCCGCCGAGAAGGTCATGTCCCGAAACGGCGCGTAGTAGCCGAACGGTGCATCGTCAAAAGGACTATAGGATCCAAGTCCGTCCGGAAACTTCAGGGTCATGGAGACTTGGCTGAAGTTCTGGTAGTTGCCGTACTCAAACCAGTGCACCGGTTCCGTATATCCGGCCAGTTGGGGCTCCGGGCTATGACCACCCATCCAACCGACCACCACGGCCGGCACAGGTGGCGCAAGAAGCATAGCGCCCAACAGAACCGCAAGGCTCCATCGACGTCTCGCTTTCATTATCCGCCTCTCCATTTCTCGGTGGCAGGGCCTTGCGCCCACCCGATCCGTCCCGCCGCGCCCATCGAACCCGCTACCGGCGGCACGCGAACCCGCTACGCCTTTTTGCCCTTCCACTAGCCATTGT
The DNA here is from genome assembly GCA_044220545.1 of Rhodocyclaceae bacterium. Taxonomy (GTDB): domain Bacteria; phylum Pseudomonadota; class Gammaproteobacteria; order Burkholderiales; family Rhodocyclaceae; genus Fen-999. The sequence continues at coordinate 8,029 of JBGAQX010000047.1, forward strand.
TAGTACGAAGCGCCACGGACTTCAATGGTGATCCGGCGGCGACCGAAAAACGCCGACAAGCCCGATGTCGCCACAATGGTCGGTGCCGACCGCCGGTGCATGAAACCGGCGGTGACGCCGGCCTCAATCCGACGAGCCGCCACCGCCGGAGTCACCACCGCCACCGGAATCGCCCCCGCCCGAATCGCTCCCACCGGAATCGCCGCCCCCTCCCCCGCCACTGTCGCTGGAGGAAGACCACGAATCGCCGGCGCCCCCGCCGAAATCACCACGGGTCGCGCCGGTTGCATCCGCACCGCTGCTGCGCAGGAAGCTGCCATTCATCAGCAGCGCCAGGATGAGCGCAAAGCCGGCCCAGACGACACCGATGGCGACCGCCGCGTCCGCCACGTCCGCCGAGTCGAGCAGCGACAGTACCAGGGCCAGCGCCAGCAGGGCGGCGAGGTAGGGCAGCGCGCCGAGCAGGCCGGGGGGCGGACCGGACCCGAGGCTCCGCACCGGCTGGGCCTTGATGCCCGCCGTGCCGCGGCCCCGCCGCTTGGCGACACGGCGTTTCTCGGCGGCACGCTGCTCCGCTTGCGCCTGGGCCCGCGCGCGCATCGCCGGCACATAGCGAAGCTGGAAGGCTAGCGCCAGCACCGGCCAGATGGCCGCCAGCACCGCGATGACGGGATCGTCCGCGACCCAGGCATAGAGCAAGCCGGCGAGGCTGCCCACCAGCCAGACCAGCGCATAGCGAACGCGCAAGCTGACCCGTCGCGTCAGGAGCACACCGGCCAAGGCGAGCAAGACGATGTGCCCGGCGGCGCCCATGATGACGCGCTCCTTCGCCTCGGCGCGCGTGGTCGAGCGGGCATCCCCCTTGGGCGGCACATCCGATGCCCACATTCGCTCGAGCAGCGCGCCGACAGCCACATTCACGGCCGCGGCGGGATCACCGGCATCGAGTACCGGGCGCACCTGCTCGGCGAGAATGCGCTTGGCCAGCGCATCGGTGATCGTGCCTTCGAGCCCATAGCCGACATGGATGCGCGTTCGGCGCGTCGTGTGCTTCGTCGCCAGCACGAAGAGGACACCGTCGTCGACCCCCTTGCGCCCCAGTCGCCAGGTGGTGAAGACCCGCTGGGCGAATTCCTCGATCGTCTCCGGGTCGGTGCGCTCGACGATGACGACGCCGAGCTGGGAACCCCGCTCCCGGTCGAGCTCAACCAGCCGCGCGGCGAGGCGGCCGCGATCGGCCGGGGTGAGCACGCCGGTCGTGTCCGAGATGAAGCCCTCGTGGGCCGGAACCGGCAGCGGGTCGGCCTGGGCCCTTGCCAGAACAACAAGACAGAGAACTGCGACGCACAGGGCGCGCAGCAGGCGGAAGCGGAACATGGCCAAGCCGGTCGGCGGCGGGCGCCCGCTACTCCGACACCGCCCAGCCTTCCGAGGCCTTCATGAAGGTGAGGGTTCCCAGTTTCTTCGAGTCGCCCAGCACCGGCAGGGTCGCGGTCCATTCGACGTCGCACTTGTAACTGGCGGCGCTACTCTTCTCGCAGCCCAGCTTCCTGACGTCCTTTATTTCGATCCTGACGCCATTGCCCAGCAGCCCGGCGATGGCGCTGTTGGTGGAACCGATGGAATCCTTCATCGCTTTCTCGATTTCCGACTGGGAAGGCTCGCAGGCCGCGATCATGGTGGCCGCGACAACCAGCAGGGCCAGGGTAGGCTTCTTCATGACGATACTCCTTCAACATTGGGCGGTAGCCGGCACGACAGCGACTATACCGGGCCGGGCCGGACTCCGCCGGCCGCGGCGGAGGCTAAACTAAAGGGCCGCCACGCTGTCACCTGTCACAGATGCGATTGGCGCAGCCGCGCCGATTGCCCGCCAACGGCCCGTATCCCGCGGGCCCCTCGTTGAAGGAGAAGTGCAATGCCCAACAATCCGGTCGCCTGGTTTGAAATCTACGTGCAGGACATGGCCCGCGCCAAGCAGTTCTACGAGTCCGTCCTCAAGGTCAAGCTGGAGAAGCTGAACAGCCCCGGCCTCGAGATGTGGGCGTTCCCGATGGCCATGGACCGGCTCGGCGCCTCGGGCTCGCTGGTCAAAATGGAAGGCGTTCCTTCCGGCGGCAACAGCACCCTGGTCTACTTCAGTTGCGCGGACTGCGCCGTCGAGGCCGCCCGTGCCGCCGAACTCGGCGGGCGGGTGCAACGCGAGAAGATGTCGATCGGCGAATACGGCTTCATCGCCCTGGTCTTCGACACCGAAGGCAACATGATCGGCCTGCACTCGCTGCAATAGCGGCCCATCGCCGGCACGGTCGCGCCATCCACAATACAATGGAATATCCAATAACGTGGCCAGCGAAAGGAACAGACCATGCAACTCCCAGCGGTGACGCTTCCGAGTATTCCCTTGGGTCGAATCGGCCTTGCCATCGGCGCCGCACTGGCGCTCGCCGTATTGTGGCCCTTCTATTCGGTGCCCACGGGCAGCCGGGGCGTCGTGACCCAGTTCGGGCGCATCGTCGGCATCGAAGGCGAAGGACTAGCGGTTCTGCCGCCCTGGCAGAAACTCTCCAATTTCAGCATCCGGGCCGAGAAGGCTGACATCGAGAATGCCGAAGGCAGCACCAGCGACACGCAGCCAGTCAAGGTGAGCATGACGGTGCGTTACAGCATCGCCACGGATCGCGTCGCCGAGGTCTTCGAGAAGTACTCCCATGACGGTAACCTGTCGTCCTACGTGCAGACCGCGACCCAGGAGATATTCAAGGCCGTGACGGCGCGCTATACCGCGCCCGACCTGATTACGCAACGTGCCAAGGTCTCCAGCGACATCAACGCCGCCTTGCGTGACAAGCTGGCCCTCTACGGCGCGCAGGTGATCAACATCGACATGCGGAACTTCGCATTTTCCGATTCCTACATGCACGCCATCAACGACAAGGTAACGCAGGAACAGTTGCGCCTGGCCGCCGAGAACAAGCTCAAGACCGTTGAGTCCGAACAGAAGCAGAAGGTGGCGATCGCCGAGGCGGAAGCCAGCGCGAGAAAGGCGCAGGCCGATGGCGAAGCGTATGCCAACCTGGCCATCGCCAAGGCCCAGGCCGAGTCGCTGCGGGTGCAGAACGCCGCCCTGGCGCAGAACAAGGATGTGCTGGAACTGCGGCGCATCGAAGTGGAACAGACCAAGGCCGAAAAGTGGAATGGCGCATTGCCGACTTCGATCTACGCCGGCGCGCCGATTCCGTTCCTCAACGTCAGCAAGTAGTTCAGGCCTTGGCTAGAGCCTAGTTCCGGTCCACCGTGGCCGTGCGCAGCCGCCCCATGGCCAGGCTGGCCGCCGCCGTGCGCGTCTCGACGCCGAGTTTCTCGAAGACGTGCTCCAGGTGCTTGTTCACGGTGCGCGGGCTCATGCCGAGAATGTCGGCGATGTCCTTGTTGGTCTTGCCCCGCATCACCCAGAGCAGCACCTCGGCCTCGCGGCCGGTGAGGCGGAAGGCACCGACCAGGGCGGCGATGTCGGCCGCGTCATCCTCCTCGCGCAGCACGATCAGCCATTCGCCCTCGTGGCCCTGGCTGCCAGGGTCGTGCAGCGAGGCCAGCAGGCGCCGGCCGCCCTGCGCCAGCAGCACGGGCGGTTCACGGTCCTCGCGGGCGGCCCGCTGGGCATCGCCGATCCACACCAGCAGGTGGTCCGGCGCCTGTTCGGCGGTCGGGCCGAAGTAGTCGCGCAGCATGCGCCGGCCGAGCGGTGTCTGCCAGGTCAGGCGGCCGTCGGCGGCACGCACGGCGATGGTGGCCTGGCCGAACGCGTCGAGCGCGCTGCGCGCCTGCTTCATCTGCCGGGCGTTCCGCATGTGGGCGGCGATGCGCGCCAGCACTTCGGCCGGCTTGATCGGCTTGGTGACGTAGTCGGCGCCGCCGGCGGCGAAGGCGGCAACCACGTGCTCGGTCTCGGTGAGGCCGGTCATGAAGACGATGGGGATGTGCTGGGTCGTAAAGTCGGCCTTCAACCGGCGCGCCACCTCGAAGCCGTCCATGCCCGGCATCAGGGCGTCAAGCAGCACCACGTCGGGCAGGCTCTGTCGGGCGCGTTGCAGCGCGCTCTCGCCGTTGGTGGCGATCAGCACCATATAGCCGGCCTCGTCGAGGGCATCGTGCAGCAGGGAGAGGTTCTCGGGGATGTCGTCCACGATCAGGACGATGTCGCGGTTGCGATCAAGCGTGGTCATGGCGGGTCCGGGCAAGCAGGTTCTTGATGGCGTCGAACTGGAACTGGCGCGCCATCGTCCGCAGCCGGGCGGTGAATTCGCCGTGGCCGGCGTCCAGCGCGTCGATCTCGGCCAGCTTGTCGAGCAGGCCGCGCAGGTAGCCCAGTTCGACCAGCTCCTCCAGTGCGCGCAGATGCTCGTCGGCGGGCAGGGTCGTGGCGGCCGGCGGCGCGGCGGCGGGCACCACGGCTGGCTCGGCCGGCTCGGCCCACACCCAGGCGAGCCCCAGCGCCTGGCCGACCCAGTCGAGCAGGTGGCTCACCCGCACCGGCTTGGTGATGAAGTCGGTGGCCGGTACACCGAGGTCGTTGTCCAGCCCCTTGTCGAAGGCGTTGGCGGAGATGATGGCGATGCGCGGCTCGCCCGGGCGGCCGCCGTGGCTGTGACGAATGCGGCGGATGGTCTCCCAGCCGTCGATGCCGGGCATGGCCAGATCCATGAAAATGAGGTGCGGCTGGAAGCGCGGCATGACCTCGAGCGCTTCCAGCCCCGACGCGGCCTGCTCCAACTGGAATCCGAGGGGCGCCAGGATCTGCGCGAGCAGTTCGCGGTCCACCCGCTCGTTATCGACGATAAGAATGCGCCGCCGCGGCCCGACATAGCCGACGCGCGCGCCACGGGGCAGTTCGCGGGCCGCCTCGGCGGAATGGACCTGGGGCAGGAACAACCGCATGCGGAAGCGGCTGCCCTGGCCCGGTGTACTTTCCACGGTCATTTCACCGCCCATGACGTCGGTGAGCATGCGGCTGATGGTCAGGCCCAGGCCGGTGCCAGGGCCGGCCCGGCCACCGTCGTGCTGGGCGGCGGCGCCTTGCTCGAAGGGCTCGAAGATGCGCTCGATCTCGGCCGGCGCGATGCCCGGGCCGGTATCGGCGATCTCGAACACCGCCATCTCGCGCTGGTAGCGCAGCCCCAGGGTGACGCGGCCGCTGGCGGTGAACTTGACGGCGTTGCCGAGGATGTTGATCAGGATCTGCCGCAGGCGTCGCTCGTCCGCGCGCACCACGGCCGGCAGTTCGCCCTGGGGCGCGTAAACGAAATCGAGGCCCTTGTTGCGCGCCTGGAGTTCAAACATGTCCACGATCTGGCGCAGGAAGGCGGGAAAGTCGAGCGCCCGGTTCTCCAGGGTCAGTTTGCCGCCTTCGATGCGGGCGATGTCGAGGGTGCCCTCGATCAGCGACAGCAGGTGGTCGCCGCTCTTGCGGATGATCTGTACGGCCTGCCGGCGGTGCGGCGGGATGCTCTGGTCGCCGTCGAGGATCTGGGCATAGCCGAGGATGCTGTTGAGCGGCGTGCGCAGCTCGTGGCTGATGGCGGTGATGTAGCGGCTCTTGGCTCGGTTGGCGACTTCGGCGAGTTCCTTGGCCTTCTGCAACTCGGCATCGGTGCGCTGATGGGATTCGATCTCCCGCATCAGCAGCGCCGTCTGCCGGTTGCTTTCCTCCTGCGCCACCTGGCGACTCTTGTCGGTCAGCACCAGCCACCAGGCGACGATGCCGGCCACCAGCAGCAGCGCCGCGAAGGCGCGCACGAAGGCCTGTTGCAGATGCGGCAGCAAGGCGCCGCCGCCCTGGCCACCGAGCGCCAGTGCCTCCTGGTAGTACAGCATGCCGATCAGCAGGCCGAGGAAGGGCACGATCACGGCCATGGTCAGCAGGTACTGGCCCAGGCCGGCTTGCAGGTAGGGGCGCACCGGCGCGGGCAGCAGCCTTTCGAGCAGGCCGGTCCACTGGGCGGACAGGTGCGCGGTCGGCTTGCAGAGATCGTGGCAGCGGGCATCGAGCGAGCAGCACAGGGAACAGATGGCGTCGCGATAGGCCGGGCAGTGCGCCATGTCCTCACCCTCATAGGCCTTGCCGCAGATGCAGCATTGGCCAGCCGTCGCCGTGGTCGGCGGGCGGGCCAGGTAGTAGCGGCCGCCGGTCGCCCAGGCGATCAGCGGCGAGCAGATCAGCGCCGCGAACAGGGCGATGAAGGCGGCGAAGGGCTGAGCGGCGGCGCCGAACAGGCCGACGAAGGCGGCGACCGAGAGCAGCGAGGCGATGCCCATGGCGCCGACACCCACCGGGTTGATGTCGTAGAGGTGGGCGCGGCGGAACTCGATGCCCGGCGGCGACAGGCCGAGCGGTTTGTTGATGACCAGGTCGGCGACCACCGCCATCATCCAGGCCACGGCGACGTTCGAATAGAGGCCGAGCACGCGGCCGAGGGCCTGGAAGACATCCAGCTCCATCAGCATCAACGCGATCAGGGTGTTGAACACCACCCAGACCACCCGGCCGGGATGGCTGTGCGTGAGGCGGGCGAAGAAGTTCGACCAGGCCAGCGAACCGGCATAGGCGTTGGTGACGTTGATCTTCAACTGCGACACGACCACGAACAGCGCCGTCGCCGCCACCGCCCAGCCCAGGTGGGGAAAGACGTATTCGTAGGCGGCCAGGTACATCTGGTTCGGGTCCACCGCCCGCTCCTCGGGCACCGAGTGGCTGATGGCCAGATAGGCGAGCAGCATGCCGCCGAACATCTTGACCACGCCGGGCACCACCCAGCCGGGGCCGCCGATCAGCACCCCGGCCAGCCAGCGGCGCCGATTGGCCGCGGTGCGTTCGGGCATGAAGCGCAGGTAGTCGACCTGTTCGCCCATCTGGGTGATCAGCGCCAGGCCCACCGCCATGGCGGCGCCGAACAGGCGCGGGTCGAACTGCCCGCCGTTGCCACCGACGCCGGCGTACCGCCAGAGGCCGCCGAGCGCCTCGGGCGCCTGGTACAGGACGAAGCCGTAGGGCAGCACCAGCAGCGCCAGCCAGAGCGGCTGGGTGAGCGTTTGCAAACGGCTGATGGCGGTGACACCGTGGGTGACCAGGGGAATCACCACCAGCGCGCAGATCAGGTAACCCCAGGCGGGCGGAATGCCAAAGGCCAGCTCCAGCGCATAGGCCATGATCGCCGCTTCGAGGGCGAAGAAGATGAAGGTGAAGCTGGCGTAGATCAGCGAGGTGATGGTCGAGCCGAGGTAGCCGAAGCCGGCACCCCGGGTCAATAAGTCCATATCGACGCCGTAACGGGCGGCGTAGTGGCTGACCGGCAGGCCGGCGAGGAAGATGATCAGCCCGGTGGCGAGGATCGCCAGGGCGGCGTTGATGAAGCCGTACTGCACCAGCAGCGTGGCGCCGACGGCTTCCAGCACCAGGAAGGCGGCGGCGCCAAAGGCGGTGTTGGCGACGCGCAGTTCCGACCATTTGCGGAAGCTGCGCGGCGTGAAGCGCAGCGCGTAGTCCTCCAGCGTCTCGTTGGCGACCCAGGTGTTGTAGTCGCGACGCACCTTGACGACGCGCTGGATGGCATCGGGACCGGGGGTCGCCGGGGGTGGCTGCTGGCCGGTCATCGCATCAGTCGGCGAACCTGGGCGGGCGCCCTTCCCGGGCGGCGCGCGCGGCCTCGGCGAGATCATTCGACAGCAGCAGCGCCGCGTTCCAGGTGGCGACCTGATTGAGGCCGTCGGCGATCGAATGGTCGCGGGCGTAGGTGATCGCTTCCTTGCAGCCGCGCACCGCCAGCGGCGACTTGGCGGCGATCACACCGGCGAGGTCGCGCACGCCGGTGAAGAGCGCCTCGGGCGTGGCGAAACAGCGGTTGACCAGACGCAACGCCTGCGCTTCGTCACCGTTCACCTCGCGGCCGGTGTAGGCCAGTTCGCGCGCCAGGCCCTCGCCGATCAGGCGCGGCAGGCGTTGCAGGGTGCCGACATCGGCGGTCATGCCGATGTCGATTTCCTTGACGGCGAAGCGCGCCTCGGCGCTGCAATAACGCATGTCGCAGGCGACGGCCAGATCGACGCCGCCGCCGACGCAGGCGCCGTGGATCGCGGCGAGCACCGGTTTGCGACAGCGCTCGATGCTGGTCAGGCAATCCTGGAGATCGAGGATGAGCCGGCGCAGCTTTTCCCGACTGCGCCCCGGGCAGTCATCCTGGATCTCCCGTTCGATGCCGGCCAGCATGGCAAGATCGATGCCGGCGGTGAAGTGCCGGCCGGCGCCGCGCAGGATGACGACGCGCACCGCGTCGGTCTCGTCGGCCCAGCGCATGGCGGCGCGCAATTCCTGCCACATGGCCGCCGACAGGGCGTTGGCCTTGTCGGGCCGATTGAGGGTCACGGTGGCCACCGCCCCGTCGAGCTCCGTTTGCAGCGTCTCGTGGTTCATGGCATCTGCTCCTTGTTCAGTAGCCGAGCGTGGCGGCATCGGGGCTGCGCGGGTCCGAATAGCCCTGGAAGCCGCCGCCGTCGATGCGGATGGTCTGGATGCGACCCATGGGCGGACCGATCACCACCCGGTGGCCGCGCTGGCGCAACAGTTCGAGCGTATCGGGGCTGATGCCCTTTTCGACGCGCAGTTCGTCCGGCGTCCACTGGTGATGGACGCGCGGCGCGGCGGCCGCTTCGGCCGGGTTCATGGCGAAGTCGATGCTGTCGATCAGGGTCTGCAGGGTGGCCGTGATGATGTGGCTGCCGCCGGGACTGCCGGTAACCAGCCAGGGACGGCCGTCCTTGAGGACGATGGTCGGCGACATCGAGGAGAGCGGTCGCTTGCCGGGGGCGATGGCGTTGGCGGCGCCGCCGACCAGGCCGAAGGCGTTCGGCACGCCCGGCTTGGCGACGAAGTCATCCATCTCGTTGTTGAGCAGGATGCCGGTGCCGGCGGCGACGATGCCGCTGCCGAAAGCAAGATTGAGTGTGTAGGTGGTGGCGACGGCATTGCCATGCCGATCGGCCACCGAGTAGTGGGTGGTCTGCTCCGACTCGTAAGCCTGTGGCCGGCCGGGGCGTATCTCGGCGGCTGGCCGGGCGCGATCCGGGTCGATACCCCGCGCCAACTGGTCGGCATAGGCGCGCGAAGTCAGTCCGGCGACTGGCACCCGACCGAAATCCGGGTCGCCGAGCCATTCGGCACGATCGGCATAGGCGAGCTTCATCGCCTCCGCCTGCAGGTGCAGCGTGCGGGCGCTGCCGGCACCGTACTCGGCCAGGGGAAACCGCTCCAGGAGATTGAGCATCTGCACGATGTGCGTGCCACCGGAACTGGGCGGCGGCATCGAAACGATCTGGTAGCCCCGGTAGCTGCCCACCACCGGCGCTCGTTCGACGACCCGGTAGCGGCCGAGGTCGGCCAGCGTGATCAGGCCGCCCCGATGGGCCATTTCGGCGGCGATGCGGTGGCCGATATCACCCTGGTAGAAGGCGCGCGGACCCTGTCGGGCGATCAAGGCCAGCGAGCGTGCCAGGTCCTTCTGCACCAGACGTTCGCCGGCCGCCAGGGGTCGGCCGGCGCGGAAGAAGATGGCCCGGGCGGCGGGCCAGGCGCCGAGTCGTTCGCGCTGCGCTTCGAGCATGCGCGCCAGATCCGCGCTGACCGGAAAACCCTGCCGGGCCAGTCGGATCGCCGGCGCCATGACGACCGGCAGGGGTAGCGTGCCATGGCGAGCCAGGGCATGGGCCAGGCCGGCCACCGTGCCGGGTACGCCGACCGCCAGGTGCGTGTAGAGCGAGCGTTGCGGGACCACGGCCCCCTGCGCGTCGAGGTACATGTCCGCCCTCGCCGCGGCCGGAGCCATTTCGCGGAAATCGACGGCGATGTCGCGGCCGCTGGCCGCCTCGTGGATCACCATGAACCCGCCGCCGCCGAGGTTGCCGGCGCTGGGCAGGACGACCGCCAAGGCGAAGCCGATGGCCACGGCGGCATCGACGGCGTTGCCGCCCTGTCGCAGCATCCGCAGGCCGGCCTCGCTGGCCAGGCGATGGTCCGTGGCGACCATGCCATGCTCGGCGACGACCGGGTGAAAGATCGCCTGCGACAGTTCGTAGCGAACCGGCGTGACCGGCGCGGCCTGGCTCCAGGCCAGCAGGGGCCAGACCAGCAGGGCGGTAAACCAGCGACGCAGTGCAATCATGCCCATGTCAGTCCGGGTAGCCGCCCAGGCGCTCGCGCAGCGAGGCCACTAGCGCTTCCAGTTCCGTCACACGCTGCTCCAGGCGCTCCAGCCGACCCGGTGCGCTCGCCGTGGGGTCGGCTGGAACCACGCTGCCCTGCCCTGCGGCGACCGGGTCCACCGCCATGACCGGCTCGCCGCTGAACAAATGGGCGTAGCGCGACTCGCGCCGGCCCGGCTCGCGGGGCAGGCGAACGACGAAGGGGCCGTCATCCCGGCGCGCCAGTCGCTCCAGCGCCGCCTCGACCTCGCCGGCATCGTTGAAATGGCCCAGGCGGCTGGCGCGGCTGCGCAGTTCGCCCGGGGTCTGCGGGCCGCGCAGGAACAGTTCGCAGACGATGGCCAGTTCCTGGGCGGAAAAGTTCAGGCTGCCGTATTCGGTGTTGCAGAAGCGGTGCTGGTACTTCGCGACGCGGCTGCCGAAGCCGCCATGTTCGCTGACGTGAAACTTGCGGACCAGCCCGTCAATGATCGCCTGGACGTCGGCTTCGGCGAGGTCCAGCACCGGGTCGCGGTTGCTCTTCTGGTTGCAGGCGTTGGTGAGGGCGTTCAAGGACAGCGGGTACTGCTCCGGAGTGGTGATCTGCTTTTCGATCAGGCAACCGATGACGCGGGTTTCCAGCGGGGTGAGTTCGATGTTCATCTCGAGCTTCCGGGGTTGCGGACCAGGCCGCCGAACCCGCAGTGTAAGCCCACCGGTTTTGCGGTAAAGTTCCGACCCCGCCCGGTGGGCCGGCGCGGCCCTCCACTCCCGTCGCCATGGACATTCAATCGCACACTTTCGACCGCATCCGCCGCTTCTTTGGCGGCGGGCTCGACATCATCGAATATGTCGGCCTGCTGGTCATCGCCTTCGCCACGACGACGGCGATGTACCACGAGGTGGTGACGATGTTCACCGCCCAGCGGGTGATGCTTGCCGACCTGTTGCTGATGTTCCTCTACCTGGAGGTGCTGGCCATGATCGGCCAGTACTTCAAGTCGGGCCACCTGCCGGTGCGCTATCCGCTTTACATCGCCATGGTCGCCCTGGCCCGCTACCTGATTCTGGACGTCAAGGAAATGTCCGAGTTGCGCATGCTGACGGCGGCGGCGGCCATTCTGCTGCTGACCCTGGCCGTGCTGGTCATCCGCTATGGCCATGTGCGGTTTCCCTACCGGGAAGACAAGATCACCGAAAAACCCTACGTAAGCGAGTAATCATGAGCTCACCGCTATTCGAGTCCGATATCAAGAGCCTGCCCCTGCTTGGCCGGGGCAAGGTGCGCGACAACTACGCCGTCGGCGACGACCAGATGCTGATCGTCACCTCGGACCGGCTCTCCGCCTTCGATGTGATCCTGCCCGACCCGATCCCGGGCAAGGGCGAAGTGCTGACCGCCGTGGCCAATTTCTGGTTCGGCAAGCTCGGCCACATCCTGCCCAACCAGTTGACCGGCATCGATCCGGAGAGTGTCGTGTCCGGCGAGGCCGAGCGCGCCCAGGTGCGCGGCCGCGCCATCGTCGTCAAGCGGCTGAAGCCGCTGCCCATCGAGGCGGTGGTGCGCGGCTACCTGATCGGCTCGGGCTGGAAGGACTACCAGGCGACGGGCAAGGTGTGCGGCATTCCGCTGCCGGTCGGGCTGCAAATGGCCCAACAGTTGCCCGAACCGCTGTTCACGCCGTCCACCAAGGCCGAGCTCGGCACGCACGACGAGAACATCGACTTCGCCACCGTGGAAAAGACCATCGGCGCGGCGCTCGCCGCCCAGGTGCGCGATGCCGCGCTGCGCCTCTACAAGGAGGCGGCGGACTACGCGCGCGGTCGCGGCATCATCATCGCCGACACCAAGTTCGAGTTCGGTCTCGACGCGGCGGGCAAGCTGTACCTGATCGACGAGGTGCTGACGCCCGATTCGTCGCGCTTCTGGCCCGCCGACACCTACCGGGTCGGCGCCAGCCCGGCCAGCTTCGACAAGCAGTTCGTCCGCGACTACCTGGAAACGCTGGACTGGAACAAGCAGGCGCCCGGGCCGAAGCTGCCCGCCGACATCCTGGCCAAGACCACGGCCAAGTACCGGGAAGCGCTGCAACGCCTCACCGCTTGAGACTGTTCGGGGCCTTGCGGCCGCCGCCACCCGCCCCCATCATGGAAGCCATGAACCCCCTACTCGATTTCACCGGCCTGCCCCGTTTCGACGCGCTGCGGCCCGAACATGTCGCCCCCGCCATCCGCCAGTTGCTGGAGGAGAACCGGGCGCTGGTCGCCCGGCTGGCGGGCCCGGAATGCCCGGCGACCTGGGCCGGCTTCATGCAGCCGCTGACCGACGCCGGCGAGCGGCTCGGCCGCGCCTGGGGCACGGTCGGCCACATGCACGCGGTGATGGACGTGCCGGAATGGCGCGAGGCCTACAACGCCATGCTGCCGGAGGTGACCGGCTTCTATGCCGACCTGGGCCAGAACCTGGCGCTGTTCGCCAAGGTCAAGGCCTTGCGGGAGGGCGCGGAATACCCGACGCTGACGGCGACGCGGCAGCGCATCGTGGACAACGACCTGCGCGACTTCCGGCTTTCCGGCGCCGAACTGCCCGAGGCGCAAAAGCCGCGCTTCAAGGCGATACAGGAGGAGCTGTCCGCGCTGGCGGCGAAGTTCTCCGAGAACCTGCTCGACGCCACCAACGCCCATGCGGAATGGGTGGACGACGAAGCCCGCCTGGCCGGGCTGCCCGACGACGTCAAGGCCGCCGCCCGCGCCGCGGCGGAGAAGGACGGCAAGCCAGGCTGGAAGTTGACCCTGCAGGCGCCGGCCTACATCCCGGTCATGCAATACGCCGAAGACCGCGAGCTGCGCGCGCGCATGTACCGCGCCTACACGACCCGGGCGGCGGAATTCGGCGAGCCGCAATGGGACAACGGGCCGCTGATCGGCCGTCTGCTGAAACTGCGCGCCGAGGAGGCGGAGCTGCTCGGCTACGGCAACTATGCCGAAGTGTCGCTGGTGGCCAAGATGGCCGACTCCACCGCGCAGGTCGCCGGTTTCCTGCGCGAACTGGCGGCCAAGGCCAGGCCGTTCGCCGAGCGCGATGTCGCCGAGTTGCGCGAGTTCGCCAAGGCGGAACTGGGCATGGCCAAGCTGGAAAGCTGGGACCTGGCCTGGGCGAGCGAAAAGCTCAAGGAGGCGCGTTATGCCTTCTCGGACGAGGAGGTCAAGCAGTACTTTCCCGAGCCGAAGGTGCTGGCCGGGCTGTTCCGGGTCGTCGAAGCGCTGTTCAGGGTGCGCATCGAGGCCGACACGGCGCCGGTCTGGCACCCGGACGCGCGCCTGTTCCGGATCACCCGCGACGGCCACTTGGTCGGCCGCTTCTTCGTTGACCTCTACGCGCGCGACACCAAGCGCGGCGGCGCCTGGATGCAGGACGCCATCGGCCGCCGCCAGACCGATGTTGGCACCCAGACGCCTGTCGCCTATCTGTGCTGCAACTTCCCGGCGCCGGTGGGCGAAGGGACGGACAAGCGGCCCGCCACCTTCAGCCACTACGACGTGCTGACGATGTTCCACGAAACCGGCCATGGCCTGCACCACCTGCTGACCGAGGTCGACGACCTGCCCGTATCGGGCATCGACGGCGTCGAGTGGGACGCGGTGGAACTGCCCAGCCAGTTCATGGAGAACTTCTGCTGGGAATGGGACGTGCTGTCGGGCATGACCGCCCATGCCGAGACCGGCGAGCCGCTGCCGCGCGCCCTCTACGACAAGATGATCGCGGCGAAGAATTTCCAGAGCGGCATGCAGATGCTGCGGCAGATCGAGTTCTCGCTGTTCGACCTGCTCCTGCACAGCGAATTCGACGCCGCCGGCACGCGCACCGTGCAGCAGTTGATCGCCGACGTGCGCCAGGAAGTGGCGGTGATCTTCCCGCCGGAATGGAACCGCTTTCCGCAAAGTTTCTCGCACATCTTCGGCGGCGGCTATGCGGCCGGCTACTACAGCTACAAGTGGGCTGAAGTGCTCTCGGCCGACGCCTACGCCGCCTTCGAGGAGGCGGGCCGCGTCTGCGGCAGCACGCTGGACACGGAAACCGGCGAACGCTTCTGGCGCGAGATCCTCGCCGTCGGCGGCTCGCGGCCGGCCATGGAATCGTTCAAGGCCTTCCGCGGCCGCGAACCGCGCGTCGATGCGCTGTTGCGGCATAATGGGATGATCGACGCATGAGCCCGACCGGAGGTTGCCGATGAGATTCCTGCTCGCCCTTTCCCTGCTGGCGCTGGCGTTCGCCGCCACCGCGCAGTCCACCTACCGCTGGGTCGACAAGGAAGGCAAGGTTCACTACACGGATCGGCCGCCCGCGCCCAACGAGGCGGCCAAGGTGGAGAAGAAGCCCTCGGTGATGCTCGGCGCCGACCCGACCGCCTCCTACGCGCTGCGCCAGGCCATCGCCGACTATCCCGTCACCTTGTACTCGCAAAACGACTGTGGCGATCCCTGCAAGGAAGGGCGCGACCACCTGACGCGACGCGGTGTTCCCTTCACCGAAAAACGCATCGTCAACGAGGCGGACATCGCAACGCTGCGCCCGCTGCTTGGCGACGGCGATCCGATCGTGCCGATCATGCAGGTCGGCTCAAAGGTCGCGAAGGGTTACCTGAGGTCGGACTGGGACAACCTGCTCGACGCCGCCGGTTATCCGAAGGCGACCGCGAAGCCCGGCGCCAAACCCGCCGCGCCCTGATCAGTCCGCCAGCAGGGCCGAAAACTCCCGATCCAGCAGGCTGGCATCGCCCGCGTTCAAGGCCACCAGACGGCGCAGGTGGGTGATGCTGTCGATGTCGATGTTCTCGCAGCGCAAGCCGACCCGCCGCCCCTGAACGTGCGCCACCACGGCGCGCATGATGATCACCGCGTCGTCGGCCAGCTTCAGCTTGATCTGGCAGGTGTTGTCGATGCGGCCCGTCCAGCCGGGCGGTACCTTGATCAACGCCCCGCGCAG
>JBGAQX010000075.1:0-8895 GCA_044220545.1 Rhodocyclaceae bacterium
GCCTACCGTCTGCCAGCGCAGAACGTCGTGAACGTGGTGCTCGCGCTGATTGCCGTCGGTCTTGGCACGGCGATGATCGTCCTCGCCCCGGCACGGCCGGAACTGATCATCGGCTTCTTCGTCGTCGCGCTGGTCCTCGGCCTGATCGTCACGCTGCCGATCGGCGGTGCCGACATGCCGGTGGTCATCTCGCTGTTCAACGCCTTCACCGGCCTCGCCGTCGGCTTCGAGGGCTACGTGCTCGGCAACCCGGCGCTGATCATCGCCGGCATCGTCGTCGGTGCCGCCGGCACGCTGCTCACCCAGTTGATGGCCAAGGCGATGAACCGGCCGATCTCGAACATCCTGTTCACGCCGATGGTGTCCTCCGGCGGCGGCGAGGCCGTCACCGGCACGATGAAGGAAGTCGGCGCCATCGACGCCGCGGCGATGATGCGCTACGCCAGCAAGGTCATCATCGTGCCGGGCTACGGCATGGCGGTGGCGCATGCCCAGCACAAGGTCTGGGAGATGACGGCGCTGCTCGAGGAAGCCGGGGTCGAGGTGAAGTTCGCCATCCACCCGGTGGCCGGGCGCATGCCGGGCCACATGAACGTCCTGCTGGCCGAGGCCGGCGTGCCATACGACAAGATCTTCGACCTCGAGGAAATCAACGGCGAGTTCGCCCAGGCGGACGTGGCGCTGATCATCGGCGCCAACGACGTGGTCAATCCGACGGCGCGCACCGACAAGTCGAGTCCGATCTACGGCATGCCGATCCTCAACGCCGACCAGGCGCAAAACGTAATCGTCATCAAGCGTGGCAAGGGGACCGGCTATTCCGGTGTCGAGAACGCGCTTTTCTACACCGACAATTGCCGCATGCTTTATGGCAATGCCCAGCCGATGGCCGGTGAGATCATCCAGCATCTGAAGGCGATGGGCTGAGCACGCTGTCACGGTCAACCCGCCTTTTTGGGCAATAATCAGGGAACGGGTCGGCGTAACCGACGTCCACACGATAGTCACCAAACCGGCCACCGGATGCCCAAGGGATCTGGCGGCCACCAACCACTCAACAGGAGATCAAATGTCGAATACCGTTACGCTTGGCGGCAACCCCATCGAAGTCGGCGGCAATTTCCCCGCCAAGGGCGATCAGGCCCCCGCATTTTCACTGGTCGGCAAGGATCTGGCCGACGTCACCCTGGCCAGCCTGGCCGGCAAGCGCAAGATCCTCAACATTTTCCCGAGCATCGACACGCCGACCTGCGCGACCTCGGTGCGCAAGTTCAACACGGCCGCCAACGACGTCGCCAACACCGCCATCCTTTGCATTTCCGCCGACCTGCCCTTCGCCCAGGCCCGCTTCTGCGGCGCCGAGGGGCTGGCCAACGTGCAGACCTTGTCGACAATGCGCGGCCGCGACTTCCTGGAAGCCTACGGCGTTGCCATCACGACCGGCCCGCTGACCGGCGTCGCGGCCCGCGCCGTGGTCGTTCTCGATGAGAACGATCGCGTGCTGCACAGCGAACTGGTCGGCGAAATCGCCAACGAACCCGACTACGCGGCGGCCCTCGCCGCCCTCGGCAAGTAGTCGGTTCAGGCCTGCCGGCCGGCGCCGATCAACCGGGAAACTCTCCATGACGACGATTGCCAACGTCCTTGTCGCGTTGATCGCGCTGCTTCACATCTACATCCTCGTCCTCGAGATGTTCTTGTGGGACAAGCCGGCCGGCCTGCGCGCCTTCGGGCAGACCCGCGAGGCCGCGGCCGCCTCCAAGGTCCTCGCCGCCAACCAGGGGCTGTACAACGGCTTCCTGGCGGCCGGCCTGTTCTGGGGCCTCAGCCTCGGAGCCGCCGGCACCGGCATCAAGGTGTTCTTCCTCTGTTGCGTGCTGGTTGCCGGCTTGTACGGAGCAGCCACCGCGAGCCGGCGGATACTTTTCGTCCAGGCCGTTCCGGCGGCGATCGCGCTGGCTCTCGTATTTCTGGCCTGATTCGACGGTCGACCGCGCCGTGACCAACCGGAAGCTGTGGTTTCTGTACCTGATCGAGTGCGCTGACGGCAGCCTCTGCATCGGCATCACCGTCGACGTCGCAGCACGCCTTGGAGCCCACCAGGATGGGAACAGCGCGCGCCATGCGCGTTCGCACGCTCCCGTGAGGCTGCTCGGCTGCGAAGAACATCGCGACCGCTCGGCAGCATCGCACGCCGAATATCGGGTCAAGCAGATGAACGCCGTGGAGAAGCGCCGATTTGCCGCCAGCCTGGCCTATCGTGTCACCGGAACGGCTGGATGAGAAGGCTGAAGGAAGCGGCGATGGCCGGGCCACTCGGTTATCCTTCGCGGCGCCGCGCATCACGATGTCGTCGCTGACTGTTTCCGCCGTCGCCGCCGCCGGCGAAATCGCGGGCGCCGACTGGGAGCACCTCGCTCCCACCGGACACCCCTTTCTCTACCGGGATTTCCTCGACATTCTCGAGCGCCATGGAATGGCCGGACCGGAATGCGGCTGGAAGGCGCGTCACCTGATTGCCCGCGACAGCGACGGCAAGGCACTCGGCATTCTGCCGCTCTATGTCCGCGCGAACTCGCATGGCGATTTCATCCACGACTGGTCCTGGGCTGCCGCCTATCGACAACTCGGGAAGCCCTATTTTCCGAAACTGCTGAGCGGCCTGCCGCATACGCCGGCAACCGGTCCCCGGCTTCTCGCGCCCCCCGGAGAAGATGCCGAGCGCATCCGGCACGCACTGGTCGAGGCCGCCTTGGAACAGGTGGCCGGGCACCGGTTCTCGTCGTGGCACGTCGCCTTCCCGGCCGACCATGAGGTCGAATTGCTGCACACACATGGCCTGGTCGTCAGTCACAATGTCCAGTTTCACTGGCGGAACCACGGCTACGGCGACTTCACGGATTTCCTCGCAACCTTCAACGCCGAGCGGCGACACAAGGTCAGGGCGGAGCGACGGCGGGTGGTGGAAAGCGGCCTGTCGATCGAGGTCCGCCACGGCGACACCATGGACCCGGCCGAATGGCCCGCCCTGCATCACCTTTATGCCGCAACCTTCGCCAAGTACGGCAATTACGCGGCCTTCACCCCGGCCAGTTTCGCCGATCTCGCCAGCGCCCTGGGCCGCCGGATGGTCGTCTTCTCGCCCGCGAACGGGGCGATCCGGTGGCGATCTCGATCTGCTTCCGCAGCGACGACACCCTGTACGGTCGCTACTGGGGCACCACCGCAAATTATCACAGCCTCCACTTCGAGCTGTGCTTCTATCAGGGTATCGACTACTGCCTGCGCGAGCGACTCTCCACCTTCGAGCCGGGCGCCGGCGGCGAGCACAAGGTGGCGCGAGGTTTCGAACCGACCGTGGTGCGCTGCTGTCACTGGATCGCAGACGCCCGCATGCGCCATCTGCTCGACCAGCACCTCGACCGGCAACGCCCGGCCATCCTGGCCTATGCCGAAGAAGCCGCGACGCACCTTCCCTTCCGGAAGGTCAGCGGGCCGTAATCACCGCGGGGCGTGCGGGGTCATTCGCAGATTCGCCAGATCGAAGCCCTGGCGGGCAGCAATATCCCGGGCTTTCTCGACGGATGCGGCGTCGAGTTGCGGCGTCCGCGACAGCAGCCACAGGTACTTCCGGTTGGGATTCCCGACCAGCGCCCAGCGATACTCGTCATCGAGGCCGATGATCCAGTAATCGGAAGAAAACGGCCAGAAGAAGGATACCTTGAGCCGTCCGTTGCCGGTTTCCGGAACAACGGTCGCCCTGCCCTCGGCCTCGATGAAGCCATCCTCGGTCCGGCAGCGATTGCGCACGGAGATCGCCCCGGCGTCCTTCCCGGCATATTCCGCCGTGGTATCGCCGACGCACTTGCGCTGGAAGAACATCGGGAAACTGGCAATTTCGTACCACAGGCCAACATAGCGGCCGAGGTCGACCTGCGGCACCGACTGCACATCTTCCGCGGCGCGGGCCGTCCGTCACCGGCAGTCCGAGCGCGACCAGGAGTGGCAGCGCCACCAGAAAGTGGCGCGAACTAGTCGAGGATTGCGACATATTCGGCCACGGCATGGGTTTCCAGTTCAGTGAGTCGGGATGCGACGGTGTGCATCACGGCATTGTCATTGGTCCGCTCGCGCTTGTTGAACTGTCGGAGCTGATCCTCGACATAGCGCGGATGCTGGCCGGCCAGGCGCGGTAGCTGTGCGGTGCCATGCCCCTGCGGGCCGTGGCAGGAGGCGCAGGCCGGCAGGCCGGAATAACGGTTGCCGTGTGCGAAGATGTATTTGCCGACCGCCACCAGCTCGCCATCCTGCGGGCGCCGCCCGCCGGCCTTGCGCGTCTCGAAGTAGGCGCCGAGCGCCGCCATCTCCTCGGGCGTCAGGTTCTCCGCCTGTGGCTTCATCGTCTCGCTGCTGCGCTTGCCGCTCTTGAAATCGGCGAGCTGGCGGGCGATGTACTCGGCGTGCTGTCCGGCCAGGCGCGGATAGATGGCGCTCGCCGACTCGCCACCCTTGCCGTGGCACAACGAACAGCGCTCGGCAACAATCTGCTCCGCCCGCTTCTGGTCGGCCCCGGCGTCCGCCACCGCGACCGGCACCAGCACGGCAAGCAGTGCCGGCATTGCCGCCCGCAACACATTGTTCAGATTCATGCCCTCTCCTGAATTACCTTAGATGATCGAAGCGCCGGCTGCATCGCAGCCTGCTACCGTCCTACAAGCTGCGCAGATACTCAGCCACCGCCCGGACCTCGTCGGTCGTCAGGCGTTTGGCAACATCCTGCATCTGGGCGTTGTCGTTGGTGCGCTTGCGTTCCTCGAACAGCGTCAACTGCGTCTCGATGTACAGCGTGTGCTGGCCGGCGATGCGCGGCAGCGTTGCCGAACCGGCGCCGTTGTCGCCATGGCATTCGCGGCAGGGTTTCAGCCCCCTGGCCGGATCGCCCTGGGAGAACAGCTTCTCGCCCAGCGCGCGCATCTCGGCGTAGGCCGAATTGCCGCGCGAGGGCTGCTGGCGGCTGAAAAAGAACGCCACCGACTGCATGTCGTTCTCGTCCATGTCGGCCACGACCTTGCGCATGTCGGAACTTTCGCGTTCGCCACGCCTGAAATTGCGCAACTGCTTGAGCATGTATTCGCTGTTCTGCCCGGCAAGCTTCGGATACAGCGGGCTCGAGCTGTCGCCGGTGGCGCCGTGGCAGAGGAAGCAACGCCCCATGACCAGTTCCTCACCGCGCTGCATCTGCGCCGCCTCGTCGGCACCCCAGGCCGCCCCCTGCAGGCAAAGCAAGGCGGCGAGCACCCGGCTCCTCATGACTTTCCGGTACTCCCGAAGCCGCCTTCGCCGCGCGCGCTGGCGTCGAAATCCTCGACCACGTTGAAACCGACCTGTAGCACCGGCACCACGACCAGTTGGGCGATGCGTTCCAGCGGGTTGAGCGTGAATGTCTCCTGTCCGCGATTCCACACCGAGACCATCAGCTCGCCCTGGTAGTCGCTGTCGATCAGCCCGACCAGGTTGCCGAGCACGATGCCATGTTTGTGGCCGAGGCCGGAGCGCGGCAGGATCATCGCCGCCAGGCCTGGATCGGCGAGATGAATCGCCATGCCGGTACGCACCAGCGTCGTCTGGCCGGGCACGATCTCCAGCGGCGCGTCGAGGCAGGCGCGCAAGTCAAGCCCCGCCGAACCCGGTGTCGCGTAATGCGGCGGGCTATCGTGCAGGCGCGGGTCGAGAATTTTTACGTCGATACGGTGCATCAGTCTTTTCCTGTCAAATCAGCAATATGTTCGATCAACTGGCGGGCAAGCTCCGATTTCGGAGCCGGCGTCAGCGGGTGCATGCCATTTTCGTCGAACAGGACAAGGCGGTTGTCGTCACCGCCGAAACCGTCCTGGATCAGGTTGCCGGCGATCAGCGGGATGTTCTTCTTGCGCCGCTTGGCCTGCGCGTATTCCTCCAGATTCCGGCTCTCGGCGGCGAAGCCGACGCAGAATGGGCCGCCCGGCAAGGCCGCCACCTCGGCAAGGATGTCCGGATTCTCAATGAGTTCGATGGGCGGGATGCCGCCGCTATCCTTCTTCAGCTTGTGCTCGGCCGCATTGGCGACGCGGTAATCGGCCACCGCCGCCACGCCGATGAAAATGTCGGCACCGGCCGCCCGCGCCATGACTGCCGCGTGCATGTCGAGAGCGCTATGCACACTCATGCGGTCGACCCCCTGTGGGGCCGCAAAACCGACCGGCCCGGAAACCAGCGTCACTGCCGCCCCGGCCTGCCGTGCGGCGCGCGCCACGGCGTAGCCCATGCGACCGGACGACAGATTGGTGATACCGCGCACCGGGTCGATGGCTTCGAAGGTTGGTCCGGCAGTCATCAGGACCTTTTTGCCGGCCAGCAGCTTGGGCGTGAAGAAGGCGATAACCTCTTCGAGAATTTCCTCAGGTTCCAGCATGCGACCGGCGCCGACTTCGCCACAGGCCTGCTCACCGCTGGCCGGGCCAAGAATTTTCACACCGTCGGCCTGCAACTGTGCCACGTTGCGCTGCGTCGCCGGGTTTTCCCACATCTGACGGTTCATCGCCGGCGCCACCAGCAAGGGGCAATCACGCGCCAGGACCATGGTCGTCAGCAGATCGTCGGCCAGGCCATGAGCCGTCCGCGCCAGAAAATCGGCCGATGCCGGGGCGACCAGAATCAGGTCGGCCTGCCGCGAGAGATCGATATGCGCCATGGCATTCGGCATGCGCGCATCCCACTGGTCGGTAAATACCGGTTTGCCGGAAAGCGCCTGGAAGGTCGTCGCGGTCACGAAATGCGTCGCCCCCTCGGTCATCGCCACCTGCACATCGGCGCCCTGCTTGCCGAGCAGGCGAACCAGTTCGGCCGCCTTGTAGGCGGCGATGCCGCCGGTCACCCCGAGAACGATGCGCTTTCCCTGTAATTCCATTGTCGTGCCATTAGAATGTGAGCTTTCCCATTCTACTGGAAACCGCATGGCGATCACCGACTGGCCCGAGGGCGAACGCCCGCGCGAACGGCTGCTGGCACACGGACCGGAAGCCCTGTCCGACGCCGAACTGCTGGCCATCTATCTGCGCGTTGGCGTCCGTGGCAAGAGCGCCGTCGACCTCGCCCGCGATCTGCTGCAACGCTTCGATGGTCGTTTGAGCACCCTGGCCGAGGCCTCGCTGGAAGAACTGGCCAGCGTTTCCGGCATCGGCATGGCGAAGGCGGCACAATTGAAGGCCAGTTTCGAGTTGGCCCGCCGTGCCCTGTCGCAAGACATGGCAACGCGCGACACCTTCTCGTCACCCGGCAAGGTGCGTGACTGGCTGCGTTTGAAGCTGTCCACGCGCCAGAACGAGGTGTTCATGGCGCTCTGGCTGGATGCCCAGAACCGGCTGATCAAAGCCGACGAACTGTTTTCCGGCACGTTGACGCAAACCAGCGTCTATCCTCGCGAGGTCGTCAAGGCGGCGCTGGCCAACAACGCGGCAGCTGTCATCCTCGCCCACAACCATCCGTCCGGCATCGCCGAGCCGTCGCGCGCCGACGAAATGCTGACCCGCGCGCTGAAGGAAGCGCTGGCGATGGTCGACGTCAAGCTGCTCGATCATTTCATCGTCGCCGGCAATACCACCCCGCTGTCGTTTGCCGAACGCGGTCTTTTGTAGAAAAGACAAAAAGCACTTGAAATATCAGTATGTTTTTCGCTATACTCGCGGGCTTTCTTCTAGCGAATTCTGGAGCACCAATCATGGCGCGAGTCTGCCAAGTAACGGGTAAAGCCCCGATGGTTGGGAACAAAGTTTCCCATGCCAACAATAGAACGAAGCGTCGCTTCCTGCCGAATCTGCAGTACCGCCGCTTCTGGGTCGAAAGCGAGAACCGCTTCGTCCGTCTGCGCGTTTCCAACGCCGGTCTGCGCGTTATCGACAAGAACGGCATCGATGTCGTGCTGGCCGACCTGCGCGCCCGCGGCGAAGTCTGATTAAGGAAGGATAAAGAAAATGGCTAAAGGCGGTCGCGAAAAAATCAAGCTGGAATCCACGGCTGGTACCGGGCACTTCTACACCACTTCCAAGAACAAGCGCACGACGCCTGAGAAGCTGGAAATGATGAAGTACGACCCGAAGGCCCGCAAGCATGTGGCTTACAAGGAAGTGAAGCTGAAGTAATTCGCTTCTCTCCAGCTTTCGACAAACCCGCCTTTCGGCGGGTTTTGTTTTTGCAGACCCTGCGGCGCTCAGTCCTTGCGCATGAACAGTAACGCAGCGTAGCCGACGATCCCGGCGAAAACCAGCAGGGACCAGTTGGCCATCGACAGCCCGAGGAATTCCCATTCGCGGCTGGTACAGAAGCCGGTAGCGAGAAACAGCGAAGGCGACTGCATGCCGAGCCAGTCGACCAGGCGTTCGATCAGGTTCGGGTCGCTGTAGCCACACTCCGTCGCCAGATGCGGGAAAGCCTGCATCCACGTCTGGTAGCCTGCCACCGCCACCCCGCCGGCGGCCAGCGCGGCAATCAGTGCCGACCACAGCAGCCTGCCACCAGGCAACAGCACGGCGGCCAGCGCCACCAGTCCGATGACGATATAGAGCAGGCGCTGAAAGATACAAAGCGGACAGGGCGCCAGCCGGAACAACTGCTGCAGTTCCATGCCAAACACCACGAGGCCCAGCGTGCCCAAGGCCAGCGTGGCAAACCACGCGCGAATGGGGATGTCACGCCACGGCATAGCTGCGCATCCTGATCGAGAGTTCCTGCAACTGGCGAATGCCCGAGGCCTCGGCCTTGTGGCACCACGACTGGAGATCGGCAACCAGCTGCTCGCGGCTGGTATTGGTGCGGTTCCACACCGCGGTCAGTTCGGCACGCATGGCATACAAGGTAGCC
>JBGAQX010000048.1:0-22422 GCA_044220545.1 Rhodocyclaceae bacterium
TTGCCCAACATGACCGGTTGTAGTTTCGCAGTCCACCATCTTCTCGTACGGCACAGGCAGGCAACCAGCAATCTCACGGAAACGAAAACATGAAAACCTAGAACCGAAACTCTTGCACTTCTTGGGGAAGCCCTTGTAGTGGAGTTCAGCGGGGGTGCGCCGCTTTATGGCGCATCCTCCGCTGGAACGAATGGTTGGGGGCGGCGGTCATGATGAGTGTTGGCGAGGTGTTTGCTGTTGTGATTTTTGGCGCTTTACTTCCCGGAGTAGCCATGTTTTACGCGCTTTATAAATGGGAAATGAGAGAAGAGCGCTTGCGGCAAGAGAAGAGGGGATTACAACCCAACCCGTTAGAACTTCTTGATAAGGCGCTGGCTGATTGGCTATTGGTATTAGAACTGCCGCAATTTGAAGACAAAATGCGACGACAAGAAGCAGCCCGCCAGCTAAGTACTCTGCTGATTGAGAAGCTAATGCTCCGGAAATGTCCGGATCGGCCTTCCATGACTGGTCTGCAAGATTCGCAATCTTTGCCGGTTTTATCAGGGCAGCACCAAAGCAAAGCCAAAGACCGGACGCAACCCCGACAGAGGAAGCAATGATGGACAAAAGAGATTGCCAATTCACCGGAGAGGCCCCCAACGTAATGTAGACGACACACTGAAATAGCCACCAATGGCCATTTGTGTCGATAGATGGATGGAAATGTCGATAGGTGGGTGCATGGGAGTTGCCACTAATCGACACTTTTCACGATGCGCTTGGTGAGGCCCAGGGCTCGGGTGGCGGGGTGGGGCAGGCGCCAGAGTTTGTGTTGCGGGTCCCAGCGGCCGCCGGCGGCCTTGGCTTGCTCCCTGAGTTCGGTTTCGCCGAAGCCGATGCGGACCAGGTCTTCCCGAACGGTGAAGGAACGCCGGTCGACGATCAGTTCGACGGTGGTGTAGCGCAGGCCGAGCGCGGGGTCCTGGCGGTAGCGGACGCAGACGAGGGCGTCGCGGTATTGTTCCTGCAGGCGGCGGGTGCCGGGCGTGCCGGGGGCCAGACGTTTGATGACGTTGCCGCCCGGTGGTTGGCCCTGCGTTGCGGCGCCTTGGCCGGGGCTGGCGATCTTGTCGCGCACTTTCCTTCTCCCGTTTGCGGCCTGGCCGCCTGATGACAAGAGCTTACCCGCTGCCGGGTCGGGTCGCAACCGGGCGAGGGCCGGCCATTTGTGCGCCGGGCCGGCCCGCGCGGTCGGGCTCGGGTAGACTGGCGCCGATGACCTGCCGCTTTCTTCGCCATGCCCGCTGACCTGCAACTCCTGCTGGCTTTCCTCGCCGGGCTGGTGCTCGGCGCCGCCGCCGTGGTCTGGCTGCTGCGCGCGCGGGCGCGCGAGGCGGCCGCGGCGCGGGAAGGGCTGGTCGATGCCTTCAAGGCGCTGTCGGCCGACGCGCTGGAACGCAACAACCAGCGTTTCCTCGATCTGGCGCGGCTGTCGCTGGAAGGGCAGCAGGAAAAGGCGGCGGGCGAGCTGGAAAGGCGCCAGCAGGCCATCGGCGAGCTGGTGACGCCGATGAAGAGTTCGCTGGAAAAGTTCGAGCAGCAGATCGCCGGCATCGAGAAGTCGCGCATCGACGCCTATGCCACGCTGACCACCCAGGTGCGCGCCCTGGCCGAATCGCAGGGGCAGCTCAAGACCGAGACGGCCAACCTGGTCAAGGCGCTGCGCGCGCCGCACACGCGCGGGCGCTGGGGCGAGCTGCAATTGAAGCGGGTGGTGGAAATGGCCGGCATGCTCGATCACTGCGACTTTTACGAGCAGCAAAGCACTGACGGCGAGGAGGGCCGGCTGCGGCCGGACATGATCGTCCGCCTGCCGGGCGGCAAGAACATCGTGGTGGACGCCAAGGCGCCGCTGGCGGCCTACCTCGATGCCCTGGAGACCGAGGACGAGGCGGTGCGCAAGCGCAAGTTCGCCGACCACGCCCGCCATGTGCGCGACCACCTGACCAAGCTGGGCCGCAAGGCCTACTGGGAGCAGTTCCAGCCCTCGCCGGATTTCGTCGTGCTCTTCCTGCCCGGCGAGACCTTCTACAGCGCCGCGCTGGAGGCCGACCCGGGCCTGATCGAGGCGGGTGTCGAGAGCCGGGTGATCCTGGCCACGCCGACGACGCTGATCGCGCTGCTGCGCGCCGTTTCCTACGGCTGGAAGCAGGAGGCGCTGGCCGAAAACGCCCAGAAGATCAGCGAGCTGGGCAAGGAACTCTACGAGCGGCTGGCGACGCTGGCCGACAACTGGGCGGGCGTCGGCAAGAATCTCGGCGAGGCCATCGGCGCCTACAACAAGGCGGTCGGCTCGCTGGAAAGCCGGGTGCTGGTCACGGCGCGCAAGTTCCGCGACCTGCAAGCCGCGCCGGAGGGCAAGGAGATCCGCGACCTGGCGCCGGTCGATATCGCCGCGCGGGCCTTGCAGGCGCCGGAAATGCAAGTGGGGACAAAGGATTCCGGCAGGCTCACGCCATGAGCCGGCTGCGGCCGACAATGGCTTCCGTCACTTACACGGAGGTCCGCCATGTCTTTTTTCCCCTATCGCGACGCGTTCGTCTTCTGGGGCACCACGCTGCTCTGCGCCCTGACCCTGCTGTTCTGATCGATGGCTGAATTTACCGAGGCGCGGGATCTGGAGGAACTGGCCGGCGGGGTGGTCATTTGCGCCACCCACCGGCTGGCGCGGCGGTTGCGCGAGCGCCACGATCTGGCGCGGCGGGCGCGGGGCCAGGCGCGCTGGGCACCGCTCGACACCCTGACGCTCGATGCCTGGCTGGCGCGGGTGACCGGCGCGGCGCTGCTGGCCGGCGAGATCGACGCCCGCCAGGCGCCCCGGCTGGCCCTCTCGCCCTTGCAGGAGCGGCTGCTCTGGGAACGAGTCATCGCCGCCGACGCCGATGCCGCCGGGGAGCCGGCCGAAAACGCGCTGTTCGACCGCGAGGGCCTGGCCGCCGCCGCCGGCGAGGCCAACGACCTGATGGAAGTCTGGGGTCTGCCGGTCGCAGGCGCGGCCGGCGAGCCCAGCGAGGAAACGAGCCGCTTCCTGCACTGGCGGCGCCTGCTGCGCGCCGAGTGCCAGCGCGGCGGCTGGCTGGAGGCGGCGCGGCTCCGCGCCTGGCAGTTGGGCGTGCTGGCCGGCGGCGCGGGCCGCCTGCCGACCACGCTGGCCTTTGCCGGTTTCGACCGCCACAACCCGCAGGAGCGGGAGTTGGCGCGGCTGCTGGCGGCGCGCGGGGTCACCGTGCGGGAACTGGTGCTGGGCCGTGAGCAGGCTGGTGCGGCCCAGGTGGCGGCGCTGCCCGATCGACGCGCCGAGTGCCGGGCGGTGGCTGCCTGGGCGGCGGCCCGCCTGGAGCGCGAACCGGCGGCGCGCCTGGGCCTGGTGGTGCCGCAATTGGCGGCGGTGCGCGGCCTGCTGGCGGCGGCGCTCGACGACGCGCTCCACCCCGGGGCACTGGCGCCGGGCCAGGCCGAAATGCCGCGCCGCTACAACTTCTCGCTTGGCTTGGCGCTGGCCGAGCAGCCGCTGGTGGCGGCGGCGCTGCGCCTCCTGGCCATCGCCGCCGGGCCGGGACGTTTCAGCCAGACCGAGTTTGGCGAACTGCTGCGTGGTCCCTATTGGTCGGCGGCCGAGGCCGAGGCGGATGGTCGTGCCCGGCTCGACGCCTTGCTGCGTGAGCGCCTGCCCCCCGAGCCCGGCCTGGCCGCCGTGCTGCGCCTGGCGCGCCGGCAGCGCGACCGCGGCCTGCGCATCGCCGCCTGCGTTGGCCATCTCGAAGCATTGCAGGAATTCGGCAAACAGCCGGGCGGCAAACAGGCGGCCGGCCGGATGCGACCCTCGCAGTGGGGCGCGGTGCTGACCGAGGTACTGGCCAGGGCGGGCTGGCCGGGCGAGCGCGGCCTGTCCAGCCACGAGTGGCAGGCACGGCAGGCGTTCTTCGAGACGCTGCGCGGGCTCGACGCGCTGGATGCGCTGCTGGGCAGGATCGGCCTGGCCGAGGCGGTGCGGCTGGTGGCGCGGCAGTGCCGGGAGCGCGTCTTCCAGCCGGAGACCGAAGGCACGCCGGCGCTGGAAGTGATGGGTCCGCTGGAGGCGGCCGGCGCGGAATTCGACGCCCTCTGGGTGCTCGGCCTGAACGACGATGTCTGGCCGCCGCCGGCGCGGCCGAATCCCTTGCTGCCGGCCGAGGCGCAGCGCCGCGCCGGTTCCGCCAACGCCTCCGCCGAGGTGCAACTGGAATTCGCCACCGCCGTGCAGCGGCGGCTGCTGCGCAGCGCGCCGGAAGTGGTGTTCTCCTATGCCTGCGCCGAGGGCGACCGGCCACTGCGCGGCAGCCCGCTCTTGCATGGCCTGCCCCTGGCCGGCGAACTGCCGGCGCCGCTGCCGACCCTGGCCGAAACCCTGTGCGCCACGGGTGCCGCCGGCCGCATCGAGGCGCTGGATGACCACCTGGCGCCGCCGGTGCCGGCCGGCACCGGGCTGGCCGGCGGCACCGGGCTGCTGCGCGCCCAGGCGCTGTGCCCGGCCTGGGCCTTCTACCGCTATCGGCTGGGCGCGCGGGCGCTGGCCGAACCGGCGGCGGGGCTCACGGCCGCCGAGCGTGGCACGCTCCTGCATCGGGCGATGGAACACCTGTGGCGCGGCCGCGATTCGGCGGCCATGGTGGCGCTCGGCGCGGCGGGCCGCCAGGCGCTGGCCGCCGAAGCGGCCACGGCGGCGCTGGCCGGCTTTGCCGAGGGCCGCGACATGCCGTTGCCGCCGCGTTACGCGGCGCTGGAGCGCGACCACCTGGCCCGGCTGCTGGCCGAGTGGCTGGCGCTGGAACTGACCCGGTCGCAACCCTTCGCGGTCGCCGCCTGCGAGCAGCCGAGCCGCGTGGACATCGAAGGACTGCTGGTCGAGGTGAAGCTCGACCGCCTCGACCGGCTCGCCGACGGCCGGCTGGTCCTGCTCGACTACAAGAGCGGCGGCGACCTCAAGCCCGCCGCGTGGCAGGGCGAGCGCATCGCCGAGCCGCAGTTGCCGGTCTACGCGACCTGGGCAATGACGGAGGAGATTCCCGCCCAGGTGGCCTTTGCCCGGGTGCGACCGGGCGACTGCGGCTTCGTCGGCCTCGGCGACCCGGGCCAGCCGGATGATCTGCTGCGCGGCGTCAAGGCGGCGGAGGACTGGCCGGCCGTACTGCAGGGCTGGCACGAGGCGATCGGCGCCATCGCCCGCGAAATCCGCGCCGGCGAGGCGGGCGTGTCCTTCGCCGACCCGTTCAGCGAAAGCGATCTCAAGTACTGCGAAGTGCTGCCACTGCTGCGGCTGCCGGAACGCCCGGGCCAGCTCGAATCATGAGTTCCGAACAACAGTTGCTCGCCGAGGATGCCGAGAACCGCCAGCGCGCGCTCGGCCCGGGCTCCTTCATCGTCGAGGCCCCGGCCGGCGCCGGCAAGACGGAACTCCTGGCGCAGCGCTTCCTGCGCCTGCTGGCCGAGGTGGAGTCGCCGGAGGAGATCGTCGCGCTCACCTTCACCAACAAGGCGGCGGCGGAAATGCGCCACCGCATCATGGACAACCTGGCCGCCGCGGCGGCCGAGCGGGTGCCGGAAGCGGCGCACAAGCGGGTCAGCCACGAACTGGCGCGGGTGGCGCTGGCGACGTCGCGCCGCCGGGGTTGGGGCCTGCTGGAACATCCGGGCCGGTTGCGCGTCATCACCCTCGACGCGCTCTGCGCCAGCCTGGCGCGGCAGATGCCGGTGCTGTCGCGCTTCGGCGGCGAGCCGCGTCTGGCCGACGACGCGGGCCGGCACTACGAGGCGGCGGCCCGGCGGGCGCTGGCCTGGCTGGAAGAGGAAGGCGAACCGGCCGCCGCGGCCGCCGGCGCCCTTGGCCACCTGGACAACGACGCGGAGCGCCTGGCACAACTGCTGGCGGCCATGCTGGCGCGGCGCGACCAGTGGCTGCGCCATGCGCTCGACCACCGCACCGCCGAGGCGGCGGAAGCCGCGCTGGCGGCGCTGGTGCTGGACGACCTGCGCCAGGCCGGCGCCGCCGTGCCACCCGGATTGCAGCAACGGCTGATGCCGGTGGCGCGTTATGCGGCCGGCAATGTCGGCGACGATCATGCGCTGGCGGTGCTGCGCGAATGGACGCTGCCGCTGCGCGCCGATGCCGCTGAGCTGCCCCTCTGGTGCGGCCTGGTGACCTTGCTGCTGACCGAGACCGAGCAGCCGCGCAAGCAATGGAACGTCAACCTCGGTTTTCCGGCCAAGCTGTCGGATGACTACAAGCAGACGATCAAGGCGATCGTCGCCGAGCTGCCGGCTGGCGCCGCCGAGGCGCTGGCCCGGGTGCGCCGGCTGCCGGAGCCGGGTTACACGGCGGAGGAATGGGCGACCATCGAAGCGCTGGCCGGCTTGCTGCGGCTGGCCGCCGGTGAATTGTGGACGGTGTTCAACGAGACCGGCGAGGCCGACTTCGTCGAGGTGGCGCTGCGGGCGCGCCAGGCGCTCGGCCCCGAGGCGGCGCCGACCGACCTGGCCCTGGCGCTCGATTACCGCATCCGCCATTTGCTGGTCGACGAATTCCAGGACACCAGCCCGACCCAGGTGGAACTGCTGGAGCGGCTCACCGCGGGCTGGGCGCCGGGCGACGGCCGCAGCCTGTTCCTGGTCGGCGATCCCATGCAGTCGATCTATCGGTTTCGCAAGGCCGATGTCGGCCTGTTCCTCGATGTGGCCGCCGCCGGCCTCGGCGCGCTGGCGCTCGAACCGCTGCGGCTGTATCGCAACAACCGCTCGCAGGCGCCGGTGGTGGCCTGGGTCAACGAGGCGTTTGCACGAGTGTTTCCGGCCGGCGATGACGTTGCTTCGGGCGCAATTCGCTATCGGCCGTCGGCGGCGACCCGCGCGGCGAGCGTCGATTGCGGCGTGACCGGCCATCCGCTGGTGGTGGCGAAGGGCGGCAAGGGTGACGATGGGGCGCTGGTCGAGGCGGGCGAGATCCTGGCCATCATCGACGCCGAGCGCGCCGCCGATCCGGAGCGCGTCATCGCCGTGCTGGTGCGGGCGCGCGACCACTTGGCGGCGCTGGTCGCCGAGATTCGCCGCCACCGGCCGGCGCTGCGCTTCCAGGCCGTCGAGATGGAACGGCTGGCCGACCGCCAGTCGGTGCAGGATCTGCTGGCGCTGACCCGTGCGCTGCTTCATCGCGCCGACCGTGTCAGTTGGTTGGCCATCCTGCGCGCGCCGTGGTGCGGGCTGACCCTGGCCGATCTGCACGCGCTGGCGGCCGACGACCATGCGGCGACCATCTGGTCGCTGGTCAATGACGCCGAGCGCGTCGCCCGGTTGTCGGCCGATGGCCAAGCCCGGCTGGCGCGTTTCTTCGCGGTGGTCGGGGCGGCGCTGCGCCATCAGGGCCGCGCGCCGGTGCGTCGCTGGGTGGAGGGCGTCTGGCTGCTGCTCGGCGGACCGGCCTGCCTGGCCGGCGCCACCGACCTGGCCGATGCCCGCGCCTATTTCGACCTGCTCGACAAACTGGCGACCGGCCACCGCCTGGCGCTCGACCAACTGGACAAGGAAGTCGGCAAGCTGTTCGCCGCGCCCGACACCCTGGCCGACGGCCGCCTGCAATTCATGACCCTGCACAAGGCCAAGGGCCTGGAATTCGACACCGTCATCCTGCCGGCGCTGCACCGCCGGCCGGGCGGCGGCGATGCGCCGCTGATGCGCTGGGAAGAGGTGCTGGTCGAAGGCCGCGAGCATCTGGTGGTGGCGCCGATGAAGCCGCGCCGTCGCGCCGGGGAGGATCAGCCGACGCCCTACGATTACCTCGGTCGGCTGGAAGCCCGCCGTTCGCGCCACGAAGCGGCGCGGGTGCTCTACGTCGGCGCGACGCGGGCGATCCGCCGCCTGCACTGGCTGGCGGTGGTAACGCCGAGCGGCAAGGGGGAGTTGAAGCCGCCCTCCGGCAGCCTGCTGGAACTGCTTTGGCCGGCGGTGAGCGATGCTTTCGATCGTGCCGGGCCGCTGGCGGCGAACCCGGCGGGCGACCGCGCCGCAGGCTTCGTGCCCAAGTTGCTGCGCCTGGCCGAGCCGGTTGCGCTGGATTTGCCGGCCTGGGCGCCTGTCGCCGCGCCGATGGCCGAGGCAGTGATGGAAGAGGGCGGCGACCCGCTCGACGCCCTGGTCGGCACGCTGGTGCATGCCTATCTGGATCTGGTCGCCCGGGATGGCCTGGCCGCCTGGCCGGCCAGCCGCATCGCGCCGCTGCGCGCAGCCATGGAGATCTGGCTGGCGCGCGAGGGCCGCGGCGACCGCGCCGCCGCGCAAGGGGCCGAGCGGGCCATGCGGGCACTGGCAACCACCCTCGCCAGCGAGGCGGGCCGCTGGGTGCTGCGAGCGCGCGCCGACGCCGCCGCCGAACTGGCGCTGGCCAGCGCCGAAGCCGGCGTGGCGTCCTTG
The DNA here is from genome assembly GCA_044220545.1 of Rhodocyclaceae bacterium. GTDB lineage: Bacteria > Pseudomonadota > Gammaproteobacteria > Burkholderiales > Rhodocyclaceae > Fen-999. The sequence goes on from JBGAQX010000048.1 coordinate 8,482, forward strand.
CACGTCGTCGATCGCACCTTCGTCGAGGACGGCGTGCGCTGGATCATCGACTACAAGACGGCGCACATCGAAGACGAGCCGGCCGCGCTGGCGGCGCATGCCGAGCGCTATCGGCCGCAGTTGGAACGCTATGCCGCGTTGTTCGCCATGGAGGGCCGGCCGATCAGGCTGGGAGTGTTCTACACTGCGCTCGGCAAACTGATCGAACTTCCCGATCCTCGTCCAGAAAAGGATCCGCATGGCTACACAACCTGAAATCACCAACATGGCATTGTTCTGCGACTTCGAGAACATCGCGCTCGGCGTGCGCGACGCCAAGTTCGCCCAGTTCGACATCCGCAAGGTGCTGGAACGCCTGCTGCTCAAGGGCAGTATCGTCGTCAAGAAGGCCTACTGCGACTGGGACCGCTACAAGGAGTTCAAGGCCACCATGCACGAGGCGGCCTTCGAGTTGATCGAGATTCCGCATGTGCGCCAGTCGGGCAAGAACTCCGCCGACATCCGCATGGTGGTCGATGCGCTCGACCTCTGCTACACCAAGGCTCACGTCGACAGCTTCGTCATCATCAGCGGCGACTCGGACTTCTCGCCGCTGGTGTCGAAGCTGCGCGAGAACAACAAGTACGTGATTGGCATCGGGGTGCGCGATTCCACCTCCGACCTGCTCTCGGCCAACTGCGATGAGTTCATCTTCTACGACGATCTGGTGCGCGAGCAGGAGGCGAAACGGAAGCGCGCCGAGAAGAAGGCGCCGGTCAAGGCGGCCGTGGCCAAGGCGAAAATGCCGGCGGCGAAAGCCGAAGAAAAGGTCGGCGAGAAGGCCGACGACAAGCTCGACGACGACCGCCGCCAGCAGGTACTGGACTTGCTGGTCGAGACCATCGAAGCGCTGGTTGCGGAACGTGGCGAGGACGAGAAGATCTGGGGTTCCATGGTCAAGCAGACCATGAAGCGGCGCAGTCCCGGCTTCAGCGAAGCGGCCTACGGCTACCGCTCGTTCCGCGAGCTGGTCGAGGATGCGCAGCAACGCAAGCTGCTGCTGGTGGTGAAGGATGAGCGCCCCGGCCAGTATGCGGTGCGCTTGCCGGCGGCGGACGAGCAGCCTTGAAGGGATTGAACCGATGAGTGATATTGAATATCTGGAGGGCTGAATATGAATGCGCGAGTGGAAGCGTTTATCGAGCAAGCGCGGATCCTGACCCAGGATGAGCGCATTGCCGCGCTGGATGCCTTGCAGGAGCTGATCGCTCCGCCCGATGCCTCTTGGGAAGCCGCGTGGGCTGCCGAGTCGGAGGGCAGGTTGAACGCCTATGAGCGGGGAGAAGTCGCGGCCGATGACTTCGATGTCGTGATGGAGCGGCTGCGACAGGAGTTTCTCGGCAAATGAAGGTGCGTCAGCTTGCGGTGGCCAGCGCCGAATTGCGGGCGGCACTGGCTTGGTATCGCGAGCGCAGCCCGCGTGCGGCGGAAAACCTGTGGTTGCGCGTTCAAGATGCCCGCCGTTCGATCCTTCTGTTTCCCCATGCCGCCCCATTGCTGGGACGTCGCGCGCGGCGGTTCATCCTGTCCGGCTTTCCCTACGATTTGATTTACAGCGTTCGATCCGAGGAGATAGTGATTTTGGCATTTGCCCACCACAGTCGCCGCCCTGGCTACTGGGAAGATCGGCTTCGCGAAATTCGCAGCTAGCCATGGCCGTTTCCCTCGAAGGTAGATTGGTGGTCGCGCTGTCCTCGCGCGCCCTGTTCGACTTCGAGGAGGAGAACCGGGTATTCGAGGACCGCGACGACTCGGCCTACATGGCGGTGCAACTGGATCGCCTGGAACAGCCGGCGCGGCCGGGTGCCGCCTTCCCGCTGGTGAAGAAGCTGCTCGCCTTCAACGCCGACGGCCAGCATCGGGTCGAGGTGGTGATCCTGTCGCGCAACGATCCGGTGTCGGGCCTGCGCGTGTTCAGATCGGCCGAGGCGGCCGGGCTGTCGGTGGAGCGGGGGGTGTTCACGCGTGGCAAGCCGCCGTACCACTACCTGAATCCGCTCGGCGCCCATCTGTTTCTTTCGGCCGACGAGGGCGACGTGCGCGCGGCGCTGGCGGCGGGGTTCCCGGCGGCGCGGGTCTATCCGCAATCCTTCGTCGACGCCGATCGTCATCCGGACGAGGTGCGCATCGCCTTCGACGGCGACGCGGTGCTGTTTTCCGACGAGGCGGAGCGGGTCTATCAGCGCGACGGCCTGCCGGCCTTCGTCGCCCATGAACAGAAGCATTCGCGCCGCCCCTTGCCGGCCGGGCCGTTCAAGCCGCTGCTGGAGGCGCTGCAACGGCTACAGGCGGCGGCGCAGACGCTGCCCATCCGCATCCGCACGGCGCTGGTTACGGCGCGCAGCGCCCCGGCGCACGAGCGGGCGGTACGTACCCTGATGGACTGGAACATCGCCGTCGACGAGGCCATGTTCCTCGGCGGCCTGGCCAAGGGGCCCTTCCTCAAGGAGCTGCAGCCCGATTTCTTCTTCGACGATCAGGCCGGCCATTGCGACTCGGCGGTGGCGGCCGGGCCGACCGGCCACGTGATCAGCGGCGTGGCCAATACGCGCTGAAGGGCTCAGTCGGCGGGGGGCGCGAGCGGATCCTGACGGTAGAAGCGCCGCAGTTGTTCGTACACCGCCGGGTAGTCGTCGTGCAACAGCGCCGGCGTTTCGAAAAAGGCCTCGGACATGACGGCGAAGAACTCCGCCGGATGCTCGGCGCCGTAAGGGTCGAGCAAGGGTTCTTCGCCGGCATCTACGCGCCGGCAGAAGTCTTCGTAGGCCGGCTCGAAGGCCGCGATCCAGTCCTGGCGCGATATGTCGGCGGGCAAGCCGGGGATGCCATCGACGGCGCCGTTGGCCATGTCCAGCTTGTGGGCAAATTCGTGGATGACGACATTGACGCCGTCCGCCTCCTCGGGCGTATCGAACCACGAGATCAGCACCGGGCCGCCTTCCCAGGCCTCGCCGAGCACCGGGTCGTCATACTCGTGCACCACGCCGTCCTCGTCCATGACGCTGCGCGGAATGACGAAGTCGCCGGGATAGACGACGATGCCCACCCAGCCCCGATAGTGGTCCATGCCCAGGTTGAGGATCGGCAGGCAGGCCTGGAGCGCGATGGACAGTTGAATGGCCGGTGTCAGCGCCAGTCCTTGGGCGGCGCTCCATTCCTTTTCAGCGAGGAATTCGCGGGCCAGCTCGCGCAGCCGCTGGCGCCCGTCGGCGCCCAGATGGCCAAGGAAGGGCAGGCGCGCTTCGGCGCTTGTCCACTGGGCGTCGCCGACCTGGACCCGGTCGAGCGCCCGCCGGCGTTGCCATTTCTTGAACAGTCCGATCATGTCGGCCAAAAGCAAAACGGGGGCCGCGGCCCCCGTTGCTGTCGAGGCTGAAAAAACTTACTCGACCTTGGCCTTGGCGCGCAGGTCGAGAACCTGCTTCTCGATCAGTTGCTGCTGCATGCGCTGGGCCAGTTGCGGCTTGATTTCCTCGAGCGCGGGCGCCTTGAGTTCGCGGCTGTCTTCCAACTGGATGACATGCCAGCCGAAGTCGCTCTTCACCGGCGTCTCGGTGAGCTTGCCCTTTTCCAGCTTGACCAGCGCCTCCGAGAAGGGCTTCACATAGGCGGCCTGATTGGCCCAGCCCAGATCGCCGCCCTTTTCCTTGGAGCCAGGATCCTTCGACGCCTTGGCCAGTTCCTCGAACTTCTCGCCCTTCTTCAGCTTGTCGATGATGGCCTTGGCTTCGTCCTCGGTCTCGACCAGGATGTGGCGCGCCTTGAATTCCTTTTCGCCCAGCGCCTTGCGCAGGCCGTCGTATTCGTTCTTGATCATCTCGTCGGTGATCGGGTGGGTCTTGATGTAGTCGTTCAGATAGGCGCTGATCAGCACGCTCTGGCGCGCCATCATCATCTGGGCCATGACGTCGGCCTTCTTTTCGAGGCCCTTCTTTTCGGCTTCCTGCACGAGGATCTCGCGGCGCACCAGTTCCTCGCGCACGGCACCGCGCAGCTTCGGCGTGTCCGCCTGGCCCTGCGCCAGTTGGGCGGCCAGCAGGGTGTCGATGCGGGCCTGGGGAATGGCCTTGCCGTTGACGGTGACCGCCGCCGGGGCGGCGGCGTCCTTGGCGGTATCCTTGGCCGGCTTCGCGGCGCCGGCCAGGGTGGCGAAGAGAGCGATCGCGGAAGCGGCGAGCAACTGACGGTAAATCGGGCGGTTCATCGATTGATCCTTTACTTGTCTATCAGCGGGGGTGTTCGGTCGGGGCGCGAGCGGTGATGCTCAAGGCATGAATGTCGCCGTCCATCAGCGTGCCCAGCGCATCATACACCAAGCGATGACGCGCCATCGTGCCCAGCCCGGCGAAACGCGGCGAAACGATCACCACCCGGTAATGGCCGCCACCGCTGCGCGCGCCGGCATGGCCGGCGTGCTGGGCGCTGTCGTCGATGACTTCGACATGTTCCGGATCGAGGCTGGCCAGTCGTTCTTTCATGGTGGCGACGGTGGTCATGGCAGTACCTTTTTGAAGGGTTTGACGGTGACGTCGGCATAGACGCCGGTGGCGACATAGGGGTCCGCGTCGGCCCAGGCGCGGGCCGCTTCCAGCGAGACGAACTCGGCGACGATCAGGCTGCCGGAAAAGCCGGCCGGGCCGGGGTCGGGCGAGTCGATGGCCGGGCAGGGGCCGGCCAGGATCAGCCGGCCTTCCGCCTTCAGCGCCTGGAGGCGGGCCAGGTGGTCGGGGCGGGCGGCGAGGCGCCGGTCCAGCGAGTTGGCGCTGTCCTCGCCGAGAATCAGGTAAAGCATCAGTTGTTCTCCTTGTTCTGTTCATCCGCCGGGGTTTCGGGCATGTGGCGGCTGAGCCAGAAGCCCTGGGCGATCATGAATACCAGCATCAGGCCCATGCCGCCGAAGAGCTTGAAATTGACCCAGATGTCGGTCGGGAAGGACCGGGCGATATACAGGTTGGCGGCGCCCATGAAGACGAAGAAGGCCGCCCAGACCAGATTCAACTTGGTCCACACCGCGTCCGGCACCTCGATCTGGGCGGCCAGCATGCTGCGGATCAGGTTCTTGCCGAATAGCGTCGCGGAGACCAACAGGGTCAGGGCGAAAACCCAGTAGAGGATGGTCGGCTTCCACTTGATGAAACCCTCGTCGCGCAACACCAGCGTCATGCCGCCGAGTACGACCACCAGTGCCAGGCTGACCCAGAGCATGTTGTCGACCTTGCCGTGGCGCAGCCACACCCAGGCGATCTGGCCGCAGGTGGCGAGAATGACCACCACCGTGGCCAGCAGGATGGGTGCCTGGTCCGGTGCGAAGGCGCCGGCCAGGCCGACGCCACCGAACAGGCCGTTGAGCAATTCCGCCGTCGCCTCCTTGCGGCCTTCGGAGACCTTGAAGGCGATGAAGAACAGGATGACCGGGAATAGGTCGAAGAGCATCTTCATGATGGTCGGGTCCCGGTCAGTTCAGGGTGCGCGACAGGGCGACGCGGAACTCGCGCACCAGATCGTCGTGTTGCGGTTGGGCGCCGAGCACGGTGAACAGCGTCAGCATGGTCTTGCGGCCCGCCTGCTCGTTCCAGGCGCGGTCGCGGCGGACGATCTCCAGCAACTGCTCGAAAGCCGGCCGGTAGTCGCGCGCCACGGCGAGGGCGTTGGCCAGTTGCAGGCGCGCGTCGAGATCGGCGGGGTCGGCGGCAATCCGGCTGCGCAGCGCCGCGATGTCGATGTCCCCGCCGCCGCTGGCGGCCAGGGCCAGTTGCGCATCCAGGGCTTCGACCCGGGCGCGGTCCCGGCAGCGCGGGCGAACGGCTTCCATGATCTCGCGCGCCTCGTCGATGGCGCCGGCCGCCAGGCTCATCTCGACGTAGTCGAGGTAGCTGGTGTCGTTGGCCGGATCGAGCTTGATGGCCTGGGCCATCAGTTGCCGGGCGCCTTCCAGGTCGCCGGCGGCATGGGCGTCGAGCGCCTGCAAGCGGAGCGGTTCGGCGGGCGACGGGATCAGCCGGTCGATGAAGTCGCGGATCTGGGCTTCGGGCAGGGCGCCGGTGAATTCGTCCACCATCTCGCCATTGACAAACGCCTTGACGGCCGGAATCCCGCGCACGCCGTAGCGTTGCGCCAGTTCCTGGTTGTGGTCCGAATCGACCTTGGCCAGGATGAAGCGGCCACCGTACTCGGCCGCCAGCTTTTCCAGAATCGGCTTGAGGATCCGGCAGGGCTGGCACCATTCGGCCCAGAAGTCGACGATGACCGGCACCTGGCGCGATGCGCCGAGCACCCTGGCCGCGAAATCGGCAACGGTGACGTCGTAAGCGTGATCGGACATGAAGCTCTTTCGATGACAAACGGGCGGTATATGGGAATGGTCGGCGGGGAATCAAGTGGCCGGGGGGAAATGAGCCTGGCCGTATAATTATGCCCTTATTGGCCTGCTGGCCGCCCTTCCCCTTTGCCCCCGGCGCATTCCGCTATGTCCAAGGTCCTCAAGTTGCGCGGCGCTGCCGCATTTTCCACCACCCGGCTGGCCCGTCTGCTGGAAACCGCCCGGCAGGCCGTCCCCGCGCTCACTAAGTTGGCGGCCGAACACTGGTATTTTGTCGAGTGCGACGGCGATCTGAATGCCGCCGAGATGGCCCGGCTCAAGGATCTGCTGGGAGTTCCCGCCCAATTGCCGGCCGAACCGGCCGGCCCGTCTGCCCAATTGCTGTTGGTGACGCCCCGGCTGGGCACCATTTCCCCCTGGTCTTCGAAGGCCACCGACATCGCCCACAACTGCGGCTTTGGCCAAGTGCGGCGGATCGAGCGCGGTACCGCCTTTCATGCCATCGGCGGCGACCGCCAGGCGCTGGCGGCCAGGCTGCATGACCGCATGACCGAGTCGGTGCTGGCCGGTGTCGATGAGGCCGAGTCTTTGTTTCGCCACGTCGCGCCGCAGCCGCTTTCCAGCGTCGACCTGCTCGCCGGTGGTCGGGTGGCGCTGGTGGCGGCCAATGCCGATCTGGGTCTGGCCCTATCCGACGACGAGATCGACTATCTGGTCGACAACTTCACCAAGATCGGCCGCAATCCGACCGACGTCGAACTGATGATGTTCGCCCAGGCCAATTCCGAACATTGCCGGCACAAGATTTTCAACGCCTCATGGACGGTGGACGGTCTGGAGCAGCCACTGTCGCTGTTCGGCATGATCCGCGAGAGCCACAAGGCGCATCCGCAAGGCACGGTGGTTGCCTATTCGGACAATGCCTCGGTGATCGAGGGCGCGCCGACCAGACGCTTCCTGCCCGGCGCGGCGGGCGCCTATGGTTATCGTGAAGAACTGACGCACATCCTGGCCAAGGTGGAAACGCACAATCATCCGACGGCGATTTCGCCCTTTCCCGGGGCCGCCACCGGCTCCGGCGGCGAGATCCGCGACGAGGGTGCCACGGGTCGTGGCTCGAAGCCGAAGGCCGGACTGTGCGGCTTCTCGGTTTCCGACCTGAATATCCCCGGCTACGCCCAGCCGTGGGAATCCGCTTACGGCAAGCCGGAACGGATCGCCTCGGCACTCGACATCATGATCGAGGGACCGATCGGCGCGGCGGCCTTCAACAACGAGTTCGGCCGGCCCAACCTGGCCGGTTACTTCCGCACGCTGGAGCAGCAATTCAACGGCGAAATGCGCGGCTACCACAAGCCGATCATGATTGCCGGCGGCGTCGGCAACATCGCCGACCGCGACGCCTTCAAGATCGAATTTCCCACCGGTACGCTGCTGATCCAGTTGGGCGGGCCGGGCATGCTGATCGGCCTGGGGGGCGGCGCCGCCTCGTCTATGGCCACCGGCACCAACACCGCTGACCTCGATTTCGCTTCGGTGCAGCGCGGCAACCCGGAAATGCAGCGGCGTGCGCAGGAAGTCATCGACAGGTGCTGGCAGATGGGCGACGGCAATCCGATCCTGGCCATTCACGATGTCGGCGCCGGCGGCATTTCCAACGCCATGCCGGAACTGGCGAACGACGCCGGGCGCGGCGCCCGCTTCGAACTGCGTGAAGTGCCGAGCGAAGAGTCGGGCATGTCGCCGCGCGAAATCTGGTCGAACGAAGCGCAGGAGCGCTATGTGCTGGCCATCGCGCCCGAGCGGCTGGACGAATTTCGCGCGCTTTGCGAGCGTGAGCGCTGCCCCTTCGCGGTGCTCGGCGAAGCGACCGCCGAGCGGCAACTGGTGGTCAATGACCGGCACTTCGGCAACAAGGCGGTCGACATGCCGATGGAAGTGCTGCTCGGCAAGCCGCCGCGCGTGCATCGGAACGCGACGCGCCAGTCGGTCGCCATGCCCGCGCTCGATGTGGTCAGCATTGATCTGAAGGACGCCGCCTATCGCTTGCTGCGCCTCCCCTCTGTGGCAAGCAAGAATTTCCTGATTACCATCGGCGATCGCAGCGTTGGCGGCATGACCGCCCGCGACCAGATGGTCGGCCCCTGGCAGGTACCGGTGGCCGACGTGGCGGTGACCACGATGGGCTTCGAGACGATGCTCGGCGAGTGTTTCGCCATGGGCGAGCGGACGCCCATCGCCCTGCTGAATGCGCCGGCCTCTGGTCGGATGGCGGTCGGCGAGGCGATCACCAACCTGGCGGCCGCCCAGATTGGCCATATCGGCCAGATCAAGCTGTCGGCCAACTGGATGGCGGCCGCGGGCCACGGCGTGGAAGACGCCGCGCTGTTCGACACCGTCAAGACCGTCGGCACGGAGTTTTGCCCCAGCCTCGGCGTCTCGATTCCGGTGGGCAAGGATTCGCTGTCCATGCGCACCCGCTGGGAAGAAGACGGCAAACAGAAGCAGGTGATTGCGCCGCTGTCCCTGATCGTCACCGCCTTCGCGCCCTGTGCCGATGTCCGGCAGACCCTCACCCCGCAGCTGCGCCGCGACGACGAGAAGGGTGAAACCGAGCTGATCCTGATCGACCTCGGGCAGGGTAGGAACCGCCTCGGCGGCTCGGCGCTGGCGCAGGTTTATGGGGTTTCCGGCGACGTGCCGCCGGATGCCGACGCGGCGCTTCTCAAGGCCTTCTTCGCCGTCGTCCAGCACCTCAATCGCGCCGGCATCATCCTGGCGTACCACGACCGCTCCGACGGCGGCCTGTTCGCCACCGTCTGCGAAATGAGTTTCGCCGCGCGTCTCGGCGTGTCGCTGAATCTCGACACACTTTGCTACGACGAGTTGATGAACGACGTCGACGGTATCGAGCGATTCCCCGAGGTGGTCGATGGGCGCATGCGCGACCGGTTGATCGCCGCCCTGTTCAACGAGGAACTCGGCGCGGTGATCCAGGTGCTGCGCGACGATCGGCCGACGGTGATGCAGGCGCTGCGCGATGCCGGCCTCGGCGCTTGCGCCCACATGATCGGCACGCTCAACAAGCGTGACGAAATTCGCGTCTGGCGCAATGCCAAGCTGGCCTTCGGCGCCACGCGGAGCGACCTGCAACGCGCCTGGAGCGAAGTCAGCCACCAAGTTGCCCGCCTGCGCGACGACGCGGCCTGTGCCGACGAGGAGTTCGAGTCGCTGCTCGACGCCGCCGATCCTGGCCTGTCGGTGGCGCCGACCTTCGAACCCGCCGCGCCCTACGTCGGGACCGGCGCCCGGCCCAGAATGGCGATTCTGCGCGAGCAGGGCGTGAACGGCCAGGTGGAGATGGCGGCCGCCTTCGACCGCGCCGGCTTCGCCAGTGTCGATGTGCACATGTCCGACCTGCAGACCGGCCGCGTCAGCCTGGCCGACTTCAAGGGCCTGGTCGCCTGCGGCGGTTTTTCCTACGGCGACGTGCTCGGCGCCGGCCAGGGCTGGGCCAAGTCGATTCTCTTCAATGATCGGCTGCGCGACCATTTCGCCGCCTTCTTCAATCGGCCAGACGCCTTCGCGCTGGGCGTCTGCAACGGCTGCCAGATGATGAGCAACCTGGCCGGCATCATCCCCGGCGCGGCCGCCTGGCCGACCTTTCACCGCAATCGCTCCGAGCAGTTCGAGGCGCGCTTCGTCATGGTCGAGATTCCCCAGTCGCCGTCGATCTTCTTCACCGGCATGGCCGGCTCGCGCCTGCCCATTGTCGTATCGCACGGCGAGGGTCAAGCGACCTTCGCGGGTTCCCGCGATCAAGCCCTGGTGGCGATGCGCTACGTGGACAATCGCGGCGCGCCAGCCGCGACCTATCCTTTCAACCCGAACGGCTCCCCAGACGGTATCACCGGCCTGACCACCGCCGACGGCCGCTTCACCATCATGATGCCCCACCCCGAGCGGATCTTCCGCACCGCGCAGATGTCCTGGCATCCGGACGGTGCTGGCGAGGATAGCCCCTGGATGAGCATGTTCCACAATGCAAGGCGGTGGGTGGGGTAGAAGAAGCCGCATCTACGTTAGAACTGGTCGGTTTGGATAGGTTGAGAGATTTAATGGCAGCGCATCGCGCTAAATTTCACTAGGTTTGCGAAATGCACTGAAGCCTCCGTCCCTATAGGGTTGGGAGTGTCATCTAATAGCTACAGCGTACCCATGGCAGCTGAAAGCACTTTCGTCGAAATAGCCAAGACCTTCATAGCGAAGGACTTGCATGCACTGTCTCTCAAGGTCGAGAGAGGGGCCGTGCTTTTGTATCAAGTCACTGTCGACAATTATCTGAGAGTGATGGGCGAAGATCAGATACGCCATCCAAAGCGTGGAGACTCCGCGTTTCAGACCGATCTATGCATCTTCGAGGAGAGGTCGGAAGATATCTGGTTACCTCGCGTCGTGCTTGAATTCAAGACAAGCATTACCACACACGATGTTTTGACATACAGCGCTAAGGCTGCAAAACACAAACAGATCTATCCATATCTACGTTATGGCCTCGTGGCCTCTGATGAAGATCGCGTCCCCGGCCGCTTCTTTACTCACAACGAGGCACTTGATTTCTGTCTGTCACTCCGAGGACTCAGTGACGAATCGACCCGCGCCACGCTGATGCAGCTGCTGAACGACGAATTGGACTGTTCCCGCCAGCTTGAGAACATCGCGTTTGGCAAAGGTGGTGCCCGCGTGTTTCGCACCCAGGTCGTTGTCGCAAATGCGCTCTAATAAGAGCAAGGCTAATCCAACCACCGACGACGACCTGCGAGTCGAATACAGCCGTGAGGACTTCGGCGACATGGTGCGCGGCAAATATGCGAAACGCTGCAAGGACGCGTCGAATGTGGTCGTCCTCGATCCGGAAGTGCAAAAGGCGTTTCCCAACACTCAAGCTGTGAACGATGCGCTGCGCGGGTTGTTGGAATTGGCCCGTTCGACCGGTCTTGCCGCCCGCACGACACGTACTTCCCGCAAGCGGGTGGTCGGGTGACTGGTCCATGAACTTATCTCGAACCCATGAAGACGGCCATTTCCATTCCCGATCCAGTGTTCCAGGCGGCTAATGCACCGGCAGCGCGGTTGCGGGTTTCGCGCAGCGAGTTGATCGCCCGGGCGGTGTCCAACTATGTGATGCAACACGACGATACGGCCGTCACCCGGCGGCTCGATGAAATCCATGGCGTTTCCAGCGTGCAGCCTGATCCCGATCTGGTCCGGGCGCAGGCCTGCCTGTTGCGTGACGAAGGCTGGTCCAACATGGCGCTTGCCGTCGCGCCCGGCAATGTGTCGCTGACACCTCGGCAAAGCAGTCTGCCGCGAGGCTTGATTCGCGTGTCGAGATAGGCGATGGTTTCGGTCGTCCACTCACTCTCCGACGCTGGTATCGATGACGTAGCCCTGAGCCGTCTGGAAGCGGGCTTGCCGGACGAGGCGCGGGGCGTGCTCGACCAAGCGCTGGAGTTGGCGGCCGGGCTTTATGCCGGCGAGCAGCTGGGTACCGGCGAGGACATTTTGCCGCATGCGGTGGGTATGGCGCTGCAACTGGCGGGTCAGAATCTGGATGTCGATTCGCGGTTGGCGGCGCTGCTGTTCGCCGTGGGCGACTATCTGCCGGAGTGGCGCGACACGCTGACCGCGCGGTTCGGCGCGCCGGTGGCGGCCCTGGTGGATAACTTGTATCGGCTCAAGGGCCTGCGGCCATTGACCGAGGCGGCGAGCGGGCAACGGTCGGGGCAGGGCGCCGCGACGGCGCCGGGGAGCGCGGACTTCAAGGCGCAGGCGGAGATTCTGCGCAAAATGCTGCTGGCCATGGCCGACGACATTCGCGTCGTGCTGCTGCGCCTGGCATCGCGCACCCAGACGCTGCGCTGGTTCACCGACCACGACACGCCGGCGCGGCGCGACCTGGCGCGGGAGAGCCTGGAAATCTACGCGCCGCTGGCCAATCGGCTGGGCGTCTGGCAGATGAAGTGGGAAATCGAGGACTTGTCGTTCCGCTTCATCGAGCCGGAGACTTACAAGCGCATCGCCAAGAAGCTCGACGAGAAGCGCGTCGAGCGCGAGGGCTTCATCGACACGGCCATCGCCCGACTGAAGGACGAAATGCGCCAGGCCGGCATCGAGGCCGAGGTCTATGGCCGGCCCAAGCACATCTACAGCATCTGGAACAAGATGCGCGCCAAGGATCTCGACTTCGAGGAGGTCTATGACGTGCGCGCCCTGCGCATCATCGTCGACGAGGTGCGCGACTGCTACACGGCGCTGGGCATCGTGCATGCGCTCTGGCAGCCGATCCACGGCGAGTTCGACGACTATATTTCGCACCCCAAGGGCAACTTTTACCGCAGCCTGCATACCGCCGTCACGGCCGAGGACGGCCGCGCGGTGGAAGTGCAGATCCGCACCCGCGAGATGCATCGCCATGCCGAACTGGGCGTGGCGGCGCACTGGCGCTACAAGGAAGCCGGGGCCCCGGCCAAGGCCGAATCGGCCTACGACGAAAAGATCGCCTGGCTGCGCCAGTTGTTGTCCTGGCGCGACGAGATCACCGATTCGGCGGCCTGGGTCGAGCAGTTCAAGCGCGCGTCGCTCGACGATACCATTTACGTACTGACGCCGCAGGGGCGGGTGATCGACCTGCCCAAGGGCTCCACGGCGGTCGATTTCGCCTACCGGCTGCATACCGATGTCGGCCACCGTTGCCGGGGGGCCAAGGTCGACGGCCATCTGGTGCCGCTGAACACGCCGCTGGCCAACGGCCAGCGGGTCGAGATCGTCACGGCCAAGACCGGCGGACCCTCGCGCGACTGGCTGACTCCGGGTTACCTGCACTCGCCCCGCGCCCGGCAGAAGGTCAAGGTCTGGTTTGCCGCCCAGCAGGAACAGGAGATGCTGGCGCAAGGTCGCGCCTTCGTGGCCAAGGAACTTCAGCGCGACGGCCAGACCCAGGCGAACCAGGAAGATCTGGCGCACAAGCTCGGCTTCAAGGACACCGACGCCTTGTTCCTGGCGGCGGCGCGCGGCGACGTCGGCCCGCGGGCGATTCTGGTCGCCCTGCGCGGCGAGGCGGCGGAGGTCGAGCCCGATGCCGAGATCCTTACCAGGAAAAGTCGGGTCGGCGAGAGTCGGATCCTGGTGGTCGGCGTGGACAAGCTCCTGACCCAGCTCGGCCAATGCTGCAAGCCGGTGCCGCCCGATGCCGTGGCCGGTTTCGTCACCCGCGGTCGTGGCGTCTCGGTGCATCGGCGCGATTGCGCCAACTTCCGCAACATGGCGGCGAGGAATCCGGAGCGGGTGATCGAGGCCCAGTGGGGTGGCAAGCAGGACGGCGTCTATGCCACCGATCTGCTGGTCGAGGCGAACGATCGCCAGGGCCTGCTGCGGGATATTTCGGACATCCTGTCGAAGGAAAGGATCAACGTCACCGCCGTGAACACGTTGTCGAAGGGCGGTACGGCGCGCATGGCCTTCACGGTGGAACTGGCCAATGCCGGCCAGTTGCAGCGGGTGCTGAGTCTGGTCGGCGAGGT
>JBGAQX010000007.1:0-144224 GCA_044220545.1 Rhodocyclaceae bacterium
ACGGCCTTCTCGACGCTCGGCTGCGCCAGGGTGGCCTGGATGTTCATCAGCTCTTGCACGTCCTTGGCGGACATCAGGGCCTTGGCGTTGGCGACGGTGTCTTCCAGCAGGTTGCGGGCCGTGTTCAGGTTCAGGGCGGCGAGGCGCTCGGCGCTGGCGAAGGCGGTGTTGGCGAGGGTCAGCAGGGACTCGACGTTGGCCTTGCTGGCGGCGGCGATTTGCTCGGGGGTGGTGGCGTACATAGTGTTTCTCCTAAATGGGCGATAGTCAGGAATGATCGGGTTTTGGGATGCGCTTCCCAATGTCCCGGAAGCGCTATGTTGCAGTGCATCACGACTCAAATTATAGGGGCCGAAGCACTGAAGTCAAGAGATTTATGGTGCAATGCACAAAAATTTCATGAAGGAAGTTAAGCGCATAAAATTCAATTGCTTATGCTATTTAGTGCTGGCTTGTGGGGGTGGGCATATTGCAATGCGCCATGCCGGACGCGAAGAAAATCGCATCCACTGGCGCCAGCCTGCGCAGGCTCGCCGGCCTATTCGCTCTGCTTGGCTGGACCGGGTGGGCTGGCGGTCGCCGGCTTGCCGGGATCGCGGTTTTTCGGCTGGATCACGGCGTGGACGCGCTCCTGCTTGCCGCCCTTGCCGGAGCTGGTGGGCGACGAGCCGCCGGTGACCAGGTAGTTCTCGGTCCTGGCGTCGTAGGAGATGTACTGGCCGCGAACCTCGTCGAGGCCGCTCTTGACGTAGGCCTTGTCGAAAAGTTCGGTCTTCTCGGCCTTGCTGTCGTATTCGATGCGCTCGGCTTCGCCGTCGATGTACTCGTCCTTCCCTTCGCGCTTCTGCCGGAAGGTTGCCAGGCGTCCGCCGCCGCTGTAGGCGACTCCCTTCTGGAAGCCACTGGCATCCTGCGTCACCACCAGCCTTTCCGCCCGGATGGTCAGCGTGCCCTGCACCAACTGGACATTGCCCTCCAGCACCTGAACCTTCTTCGCTTCGTCGACGGTCAGCCGGTTGGCCTCGAGATTCACCGGCTTGTCGCGGTCGCCTCGTTCGGCATTCGCCGGCGTTGCCGCCAGACCCGCCAGCGCGATCATCATGGACAGCCAGAGCGGTGACGAGAGGGCGCGGCGGCGGATGGTCATTTCCCTTTCCTTTCGATGGTGCCCCGCACCGGGCCCGAGAGCACGGCGATCTGGGTCTTGTTGCTCACTTCGATGCCCACGCCGTGAACGACCGTTCGGCCCTGGCTCAGCGTGACGGGTGCGTCGGTCTGGGCGTATTCGTCGTCCGGCACGATGTTCAGGACGCTGGTGGTGACGATGGTATCCGGACCGCCGTCGATGCCGGGTCGGACCACGCGCACGTCGTCGTTGAGCCGCACATGCTTGCCTTCCTTGTCCAGCCAGGCGGTCCTGGCGGTGGCGACGGTCTTGCGGCCCTTGAAGTAGGCCAGATAGGGCGACTCGACCTCGGTGCTCTCGTCGTCGGGAAAATGCTCCATCCGTTGCGCGGTCAGCAAGTGCTGGATCGAGCCGTCGGGGCCGAATCGGCGCAGCGTGAATCGTTCGACCCAGAAGTCCGGGTCGTGGCGCAGATTGGAGTGCCCGCCGCCTTCGTCCTGGGAGCTCTGTTCGAGCCAGAAGGTGAAACCGCCGAGCATGCCGAGCACCACCAGCGGCAGCAGGGTGGAACCGGTGGCTCTCACGGTTTGCTCACGATTGGTAGCCCTCCAGCGCCCGCTGCCAGGTGCCTTGGGCCTGGAGGATCAACTCGCAGACTTCACGCACCGCGCCGGCGCCGGCGCGGGCCTTGGCGACATAGTCGGCCTGCTGGCGGACCAGCGTGTGCCCATCCGGGACCGTGGCCGAAAAGCCGCAGGCGGTCATGAGTGCCAGGTCGATGACGTCGTCGCCCATGTAACCCGCCTCGGCAAAGCTCAGACCCTCGGCTTCGAGCAGACCGGCCATGGCGGCACGCTTGTTCTCGACACCCTGCATGACCAGGTCGATGCCGAGATTTTCGGCCCGCCGCGTGACGATCGGCGAGTCGCGACCGGTGATGATGGCGAGCTTGACGCCCGAGCGCGCCAGCATCTTCAAGCCCAGGCCGTCGCGACTGAAGAAGGCCTTCATTTCGTCGCCGGCCGGGCTGAAATAGAGGTGACCATCGGTCATCACACCGTCGATGTCGAAGCCCATCAGGCGGATGCCGCGGGCCTTGTCCATGTACAGGCTCATACGACCTTGGCCCGGAAGAGATCGTGCATGTTGAGCGCCCCCATCAGTTCGCCGGCGGCGCCGACGACCAGCAGTTGGTTGATCTTGTGGCGCTCCATCAGTTCCACCGCTTCGACCGCCAGCCGATTCGGTTCAATGGTGCGCGGGCTCCGGGAGGCGACTTCGCCAACCGGCGTGGCGCGCAGGTCGCCGAGTTTCTCCATGGCCCGGCGCAGGTCGCCGTCGGTGAAGATGCCGAGCAGACGTCCGGCCGGGTCGCCCAGGGCGACCATGCCCAGGCCGCCGCGCGTCATCGCCAACAGCGCCGTCGGTACCGGCGTCGCCTCGGCAACCACGGGCACCTCGGCCGCTGGCCGCATGACGTCGCCGACGCGGGTGAGCAGCTTGCGGCCGAGCGCGCCGCCGGGGTGCGAGCGGGCAAAATCCTCGGCGCCGAAGCCGCGCGCGTCGAGCAGGGCCACGGCCAGCGCGTCGCCCAGCGCCAGCGCCGCCGTGGTGCTGGCCGTCGGCGCCAGATTGAGCGGGCAGGCTTCCTCGCGGACACGGGCATCGAGATGCGCGTCGGCCTCGCGCGCCAGCGAGGAATCGGCGTTGCCGGTGATCGCGATGAGCTTGCCGCCCTGCCGCTTCACCAGTGGCACCACGGTGAGCAACTCGTCGTTTTCGCCGGAGTTGGAAAGCGCGATCAGCACGTCGTCGCTCGTGATCATGCCCAGGTCGCCGTGCACCGCTTCCGCCGCATGAACGAAATAGGCCGGTGTGCCGGTGCTGGCCATGGTGGCGGCGATCTTGCGCGCGATGTGGCCCGACTTGCCGATACCGCTGACGACGACGCGACCGTGACAGGCCAGTATCAGCGCCACCGCCTTGGCGAACTCCCCGTCCAGCCGGTCGGCGAGGGCGCTCACCGCGTCCGCTTCGATGCGCAGCACGCGCCGGGCCAATGCCAGGGTGCGATCCGGATTGCCGGCGGCGCTCGATTCTTGGGCCATGGTGGAAGATACCGTTATGATTGAGTCAAATTATACCTACCGCCCCGCTCCCCGACCGGAGATGCCGTGAATACCCTGCAACTGGTCCTGCTGCTGCTCGGCGCTTCCGTGCTGGTGGTGACGGCCTGCCGGGTCGCCAACCTGCCGCCGATTCTCGGCTATCTGCTGGTCGGCGTCGTGGTCGGCCCGCATGCGCTGGATTTGCTGCCGGATGCCGAGGGTGCGAGCCAGCTCGCCGAATTCGGCGTCGTGTTCCTGATGTTCTCGATCGGCCTGGAATTCTCGCTGCCGCGCCTGTTCGCGATGAAGCGCATCGTCTTTGGGCTCGGCTTCGCGCAGGTGCTGGTCACCGCGGTGATGATCGGTGCCATCGCCGTGGTGTTCGCGGGCGTGTCCTGGCGGGTCGGCGTCGGCCTGGGTGGTGCGCTGGCGATGTCCTCCACCGCGATCTTGTCGAAACTGCTGACCGACCGGCGGGAACTGGATGCCAAGCACGGCCGCGAGGTAATGGGCGTGCTGCTGTTCCAGGACTTGGCGGTGGTACCGCTGCTGGTCATCATTCCCGCCCTGACGCGGCCGATGGCCGAGCTGGCCGGGGCGCTGGCGCTGGCGTCCTTCAAGGCGGTGGTGCTGCTGACTCTGGTGCTGTTCTTCGGCCAGAAACTGATGCGCGGCTGGTTCAACCTGGTGGCGCGGCGCAAGTCGCCCGAGCTGTTCATGCTCAACGTGCTGCTGATCACCCTGGGGCTCGCCTGGCTGACCGAATGGGCCGGGCTGTCGCTGGCGCTGGGTGCGTTCGTGGCGGGCATGCTGATCTCGGAAACCGAATACCGCTACATGGTGGAAGAAGACATCAAACCGTTCCGCGACGTGCTGCTCGGCCTGTTCTTCATCTCCATGGGCATGATGCTCAATCTGGCCGAGATCGCGCGGGAATGGCCACGCGTACTCGGCGTGCTGGGGGCGCTGCTGGTCGGCAAGCTGGCCGTCGCTTGGGGTCTGTCGAGGCTGCTCGGCGCGGCACCGGGTACGGCGCTGCGCACCGGGCTGTGGCTCTGCGCCGGTGGCGAGTTCGGCTTTGTATTGCTGGCGCGCGGCGAAGGCGTTGGTCTGCTGGCCAGCGGCCCGCTGCAACCCGTGCTGGCGGCGCTGGTGCTTTCGCTGATGCTGGCGCCGTTGATCGTCCATTTCTCCGACCGCGTCGTGCTGCGCCTGGTGGCGTCGGAATGGCTGCTGCGCTCGATGCAACTGACCCAGTTGGCCGCCCATGCCATGGAGGCCGAAAAGCACGCCATCCTCTGCGGCTACGGCCGCACCGGCCAGCATCTGGCTCGCTTCCTGGAACAGGAGGGCATCGGCTACGTGGCATTGGACCTCGACCCCGAGCGGGTGCGGGAGGCGGCCAACGCCGGAGAGCCTGCCGTATATGGGGACTGCACGCGGCGCGAGACCTTGTTGGCGGCCGGTTTGGCGCGGGCCAGCGTCGTCATCGTCACCTTTGCCGAACGTGGCGACACCTTGCGCACCCTGCATCGGGTACGGGAGTCGGCGCCCGGCGTGCCGGTGGTGGTGCGGGCCAGGGAACAGGACGATGCCGAGGAGTTGCTGGCCGCCGGCGCCGCCGAGGTGGTGCCCGAGGCGCTCGAATCCTCGGTGATGCTGGCCACCCATGCCCTGGCTTTCCTCGGGGTGCCGCTGCATCGCATCGTCAAGCGCCTGCGCGACCTGCGCGAGCAGCACTACGGCCTGTTGCGCGGCTTCTTCCATGGGGCCACCGACGTCGGCGACCGGATCGACGAGGCCGATCTGCCGCGCCTGCATTCCGTGGTTCTGGTCGAAGGCAGCCCAAGCACGGGTTGTCGCCTGGGTGACTTGGGCCTGAATGAACTGGGCGTCACCGTCTCGGCGCTGCGCCGGCATGGCCTGCGCGGCCTGGAGCCGGATGGCGCGGTCGTCCTGGCCGCCGGCGACGTGGTTGTCCTGCTCGGCACGGCGGCGGCGGTCATGGCTGGCGAGGCGAGGTTGTTGCGGGGACAGAAATGAAAAAGCCCGCCGAAGCGGGCTTTGCCTGCTGATGGGGTGAATCAGATGTTCTTGCAAAGAACATAGACGTTCGTCCCGTTATCGACATAGTTTGCCGTCGGTACTGTGGCGGTTACTGCGGTTGGCGGCGCTGCTCCTTCAATAAGGGCGCGCACATTGCCGGTCATGGCGTTTCCGTCGTCGAATTGGCTATCGATGGATTGCGCGATCTTGGCCGGGAGACTTCCCGAGCAAATCACCAATCCGGTCAAGCCAAACGCGCCATTCTGGGCGCCAACGATACCGCCGGCGGCATTCAGCGGTTGTACCACCGCGCTTGCCAAGGTCGACCCGTCGCCAGCGACAAAACCGGCGGCTCGCAGATCGGCCCAAAACAGGCGGGATTCATCCGTGTTGGTGGTGCTTTCGTAAGCGCCGTTGACGATGCTATTACCAATGTTGGCCTGCGTCGCCGTGGCTGCGGGGATGATCGCCCAACGGGTGGCGCCGGGATCATCGCCAGGCAGCCGTTTGTATCGATCCTGATACGAATATACCGCCGCAGTCAGGCCATTGAAGTCGTTCGCCACATTCTTGATCTTCGCCTGGGTGATCAGCTCCTGGCCCTTGAGGACACCGCCGAGCAGCAGGCCGATGATGACCAGGACGATGGCGATTTCCACCAGGGTGAAGCCGGATTGTTGATTGCGCATCTGCTGACTCCTCTGTTCTTCGGATTGAGTGCGCAGATAGATGCAATTACCGCGCCATGGCCAATGACTGATGCTATTGGACGAATTTGCCCGGCGGCCCGTCGGAATTTCGACACCTATGTCGAAGTGCCGACTCTTGGTTTGTCGGTCTTGTGGCCGCCAGCCTTCGCTAGGCCCCGATAAAAATCGCTTGGGACGATAATGCCGCATGAGCGCTCTGCACCCCGTTACCGATTCTGTTACCCGGCTCGCCCTGCGTTGGCGGCGCCTCCTCTTGGTGGCGGTGCTGGTCTTGTTGTATGTGGTGCTGTTGTTGGGCGTCGACAATCCGCTGGCGAAGACCTTGTTCGTCGCCCATCTTGGCCTGTTCATGCTCTGGCAGCCATTCGTCCGGGCCGATCAGCGTGTCGCTCTGCCCTTGTCCGGATTGCTGCTGGCCATCGTCGGGGCGGCGGCTTTCGGGCTCAACGGCTGGCTGCTGACGCTCTGGATCGGGCTGTTGGGCGGGGTGGTGGGCGGCAAGGTGTTCCTGTTCGAGGTGCCGTGGACCCGGTTCTTCTTCCTCGTGGCACTCTTCTGGCTGGTGGCAGCGATGTTGCTGCTGGCCTTGCCGGCGGCGATGCCGGAGGGCATCGACACCGGCTCGACGGTGCGCGCCATCGGCCAGTGGGGTTCGCCGGTCGTTTTTGTCCTGATGCTGCTCCTCCCGGAGCGACGCGAAGCCGACAGCCAGATCGAAGCCGTCGATTTCGTCTACAGCGTGATTGTCGTGTTGCTGCTTGCCGTGCTGGTCTTGGGCAGTCTGGCCATCATGCAGCTGCTCGGCCACGAGTATGTCGTGGCGCTGCTCGAAACACTGATCGTCATGGGCATGGGGCTGCTTATCCTGGGCTGGATATGGAATCCCCATGTCGGCATGGCGGGAGTCGGCACGGTGTTCTCCCGCTACCTGTTGTCGGTCGGTTTGCCGGTCGAGCAGTGGCTTCATACCCTGGCCGACCTGGCGCAGCGGCAGCAGGAACCCGACGAGTTTGTCGCCGAGGCGTGCAGTGAGATGGTGCGCCGCTTGCCATGGGTCACCGGCGTGCAGTGGCAGGTCGGTGAGGAGGTTTCGGGCAGCCATGGGGTTGTCGAGGGACGCTCCAGCGAATTTGCCTTTGATGCGCTGAAGTTGCGCATCCACACCCGTTATCCGCTGAGCCCCCCGCTGGCCTGGCACTTCAATCTGCTGGCCCAGCTCATTGCCGAATTTCGCGCCGACAAGCAGCGTGCGGGACAGTTGAAGCGATTGACCTATGTCGAAGCGATTCACGAGACCGGGGCGCGCCTGACGCACGACATCAAGAACCTCCTGCAGAGCTTGCGGGGCCTGTGCTCCGCCGCGCAGGGTGAAGACGAGGAGATTTCGCCGGAATTCGTTGCCTTGCTGCGCCGGCAGTTGCCGGCCATAACGGTGCGCCTGGAGCAGACCCTGGACAAGCTTCAGGCGCCCAGCCTGGAAAGCACCGAGCAGCTCCCGATCAGGCAGTGGTGGGACGAGCTGTCGTCACGCTATGCGATGTCCGCCATCCGCTTCGTCGCCGATGGCGATATTTCCCCCGCGGCGACGGTGCCGGCCGCCCTGTTCAACCATGTCATGGAGAATCTGCTCGCCAACGCCCTCGACAAGCGCGCCGTCGTGGCGGGACTGCGGATCGTCGTTACCCTGCGCACCGCCGGCCAGAGCCCCAGCCTGGACGTTTGTGATGATGGGACTGCGATTCCCGCCGCCCTGGCGGCGGATATCTTTCACGGACCGGTGCCTTCGGAAACCGGCATGGGCATCGGTCTTTTCCAGGCCAGCCGCCTGCTGGAGCAGAGTGGTTTCGGGATCAGCCTGGTGTCGAACCAGCCGGGGCGGGTTTGTTTCCGCCTGGCGCCGGTGGCTAGCTGAGGGCAGTGTTTCGTCCGCGGCCGATCAGACGATACACGGTCATGTTGCCCTTGCCTTTCAGGTAGAGCGTCTGCGGTTCGTGGAACTCGAACTGACCGGCGAGGCGATGGTAGGTGGTGGTGTCGACCTGGATCATGCCCGGCACACCCTCGGCGGTAATCCGGCTGGCGATATTGACCGTGTCGCCCCACAGATCGTAGATGAACTTCTTCTTGCCGACCACGCCGGCGACCACCGGGCCGGTACCGATGCCGATGCGCATTTCCAGATGCGCGGCGTTCACCGCGAAGTCGCGCTTCAGCAGGTCGCGCATGGCAACGGCCATGTCGGCGATCGCACCGGTGTAGTCGCTGCGTAGCTGGTTGAGGCCGCCGGCAACCATGTAGGCGTCGCCGATGGTCTTGATCTTCTCCAGGCCGAAGCGTTCGGCCAGCTCGTCGAATGCGTAGAAGATCCGGTTCAGCATCGAAAAGACCTGGTTGGGCGACATGTGCGCCGCCACCTGGGTGAAATTGACGATATCGGCGAACATCACGGTCACATCGGCGAAACCGTCGGCGATCGGCTGGTCCGATTGCTTGAGCCGCTCGGCGATCGGGCTGGGCAGAATATTGAGCAGCAGTCGTTCGGAGCGCGCCTGCTCCGCCGTCAGCAGTTGGTGCGCGTCTTCCAGCTTGGCCTGCATCTTCTGCTTTTCCTGGATCGAATGCCGCAGCAGCACGTAGATGATGGTGGCGACCCCGAGGAAGTTCAGGGCGAAGAAGACGACCGCCGTGCGAATCGGCACGGCGAACGGCGAATGGGCGCTGACCGGCGGGGCAAGATAGAAGTCGAAAAAGCCCGACAACGCGGTCATGAAAACCCAGGCGAAAAACCAGGCCAGGGATTCCCGAACGCCAAAGAAGAGGATCGCTCCAACCGGCGCCAGCAGCCCCCAGAGAACGATGCCGCTGGAATCGATGAAGCCGCCGAAGCCCCATTGCATGGCGAACGGGCCGAACAGGAACAAGGCGAGCTGGCTGGTACGGAAAAAATCGAAATTGCGTGTCTTGACGTACACCAGCAGGTTGCCGATGGCCAGCAACTGAAAGATCATCGGCGGCGTAGACGAAATCTTCGGACCGAGAAACCAGTAGATCGCCACCCATAGCATGGATGCCAGGCTGACCAGGCCGGTGGCGAACATCAGCAGCGACTTGTTGAGACGCTGCTCCTCGCTATCGCCCGGCTCGATGCCACCGGTACGCAGGCGTTCGAGGAAAGTCGTATTGGGGATTGGAGTCTGGGCCATGCCGTTCCAAGGGCTGCCGACTAGCGCGGAAGCATACGGAGCAGTGTCTCAGGAAGCCACCGGAGGGTCAAGGCGGACCGACGGGGTTTGCCGTGGCGACACAAGTTTTCACGAAACGACCACTCAGGGCAGGCGGCCGGCGGCGATCATCCGGTTGAAGAGGATGTTGGGCGAGAGCCAGACGACCAGGTCGTCGAATTCGCCATTGGCGGATGTGGCGGGAGTCGGTTCATGGCTGATGAACACACGGTCGGAAGCCAGGGTGCTTGAGCTGACGTTTGGATTGGGATTGTTGCTTTCGTCGATCCCGCCGCCACCGCCTCCGGCATTTTGACCTAGAGAGTAGATGACCGCTACGGCCTTGCTGGTCAGCGAGCTGACGCCGATCGGGCAGTCGGCCGTCGATGTTCCCGCATTTTGTACCGCGCTGGCACCCAGGAGAGCCGTCGGGCACACAATCAAGTCAGGCGCCAACGTCGCGAAGCCGACGCCGGTCATCGGCTTGGTAAAGGCCGAGGCATTGCTGGTGGTGACGGCGTAACGTAGCGGATTTCCCCAAGCATCGATGAGCCGCATCTGATTGTCGAGGGGCGCCAGTCCCAACGTGGCTGCCGGCACAAACCCCACTGGCACGACGTCGAGAGGATCGAGCAAGGTACATACGCCGGCCGCGCCTGCCTCAAGCCCATTGCTGGCCGCGGTGGCCGGGCAGGGCAGTCTCCCGTTCGCGGCCGCGAATCCGAGCAGGGCATCGCGCGCGTCCATGAGGGTCTTCTGTGTTTCGTTCGCCCTGCGAAGTTCGTCTTGTGCGGCAAGGGGGATCAGCATGCCGCCGACCAATATTGCCACGATCACCAGCACCACGGCCAGTTCCGTAAGGGTGAATCCCCGCAATGGCCTATTCGATTTCGGTGAGTGTGTCATGCCAACCGGGAGGAACCTCTTAGGGCAGAACGTAAAGCTTGTCGTTGGAATTGGCTGATGGCAAGGGAATGCATGCGGCCGACCCGGGTGTGCAATTGTGATTTGCACCGGGCAGGCCTGTCCAGCCATCCTGATTCACCGCATCCTCCAGATAGTCACTAAGTTGAACGCTTTGACCGGGCGCATTTCGCACGATACCGCCAAGCGGCGTTCCGGGTGTGAATATAAGCCCGCTAACGGGATTTCCATCGACGGTTAGTGTTGCCGATGGCAGGCAACCTGTGGGAATCGAAGCCAGCTTGTTGGTGCTCGCCGCGTAGTAGATCACTTGTCCCCACAGATTGTAGAAAAGCCAAACGGGGACGGATGACAGATCGTCCATTGGCAATCGACCGCGGCATACCGACGGATCGCCGGAACAGCTCGTAAAGTACCCGAGCGGGCCGACATCCAGGCAACTTGGATCGTTATGATTGGCTGGATACGGGTAATAGCCATTTGCCAAGAAATAGCTGGTTAACAGGGTCGAGATTTCTTTGGCCACCCGTTTTTCCACAACGGCCATGAGGTCGCTTGCGCTGATGACAAGCAGCCTGTCATTTACCAACGAGGTTCCGGCGGCATCGACCACCGGCCCCTGAATGAACGGCCCATTGGTTGTGGCGTTGTTCCGAAGGGTTGGGATGGTTGGCGGACCCGCAAAGTCCAGGTAGTTGGAAGCTGTTGTCTGTTCCGTTGCCGTGCCGCGCAGTTGGCCACCGATGATCGGCCCTGGCGCGAAGATGATGGCGACCGCCTCCGCGCCGGTTTGAGTCAACAAGGCGGTTCCATCGGGGCTGTAGACCTGCATGGATGCGCGCGTATCGCTATTGATGGGGTTGTTGTTCGCGGGCCGCTTGCGAAATGAGCCATCGATCGCATACCACAGCGTCTCGCCGTAGCCGTCTTTCAGTTCGCCTATGCCCAGGGTTTTCCAAGGCAGTCGACCAATGGCGCCAGCCGAACACGAGCCCGCTTCATTGCCATAACTCGGCGTTCCCGGCGAGCTGGTATCTGGACAGGGAAGTTCCCCCGGTCGAGGATTGCCGGCGATGCCACGGGTGGCGGACCATCCAATCAATGCCGCTTTTGCTTCCGCTAGAGATCGAGCGGTAATTCCGTCCCTTTCGCGGGCGATCGAGTTGGCGTCCAGTTGGCCGACGACGACATACATGGCTCCGGCAATCAGCAGTGCCAATAGCCCGATGAGCGCGAATCCCCTTGCCGAAGTTCGTCTGCGGAAACGCGAACGCACTTGAGACTCCCGCTCAGGGTTTGCGTGAAACGCCAACCCGACCACCTGCGAGGTTGTCGGCTTTTTCCCGCGTGCCCCGGTTGATCGATTCTCCGACCTTCAGGGCGGCCGGGGATTCGTCCCCGGCGGTGATCACCGCCCGCCCGGGATTCGCCGGCGAGATGGCGGCGGTTACGCCGGTGCCGGCGGAGTTTTCGTTTTGTGGCCGCTGGTTGACCCATACGGTGTGCTTGCCGCTGGAACGGGTGACGATGCCGTTCAGGCTGACCACCTCGCCTTCCAGGGTCTGGGTTTCCTGGATGTTGAGTTGCCTTTGCTGTTCGAGCGTGGCCCGGCGCTCCGGGGTGAGAAATAGCCGGCCGAGGGGCTCGGCATTCGCCCAATCGGCGGCCACGAGCAGAATCATGGCCAGGGGAAGCCAGGGGGGTGGTAGACGCGGCGTCACTGCTTTCCCTCCCTAAGGGTGACCCAGTCGATGGCGCATTCGGCGCGCAGTTGTGGTGGCGGACCGTGTTCGGCTGGACTGCCGGCGCTCGCCGAAGCGCGCTCGATGGTGCAGTTTCGCACCAGCAGATGTGCCCGCACCGACTTGCGCAGGTCGTCGAGAAAGCCGAGCAGATCGTCCTCGTGCAGCAGCGCCAACTGCAACTTCATGCTGCTGGCCATGAATTCATAGCCGCCGGCCATTGCGCCTCCGGGCAGGGCGGCCTCCTCGATGGGGTGCTGCGGCGACAGTTCGTACTGGAGGTCCAGCAGGCGCCGGGCGGTCTTGATGCGGGCGATCTGCTCGACCCAGGCGAGGCGCTCTTCCTGGTCGATCAGGCCACTGGCCATGATGTGCTGGTAGCGGCCGATCCGGTCGCGAATCGCCTGTTCCTCCTCTCGGGCGTTGCTGAGTCGGGCACGGACGTCCTTTTGCTGGACGGAGAGTTGCCGCTGATTCAGCTCCGCCTTGCCGACCTGTTGTTGCAGGTAGAGCAACAATGCGGCGCCGGCAATCACGGCCACGATCACGAATGCCAGACTCCAGCGCAGGCGGGCCAGGTCGTTGGTGGTCAGGTTCATAGCTTGCGCACCAGGCGCAGATTGAACTTGGGGGCTTCGTTCTGGGTGATGGCGTCGCTGCTGCGGATCGACTTGCCGGATTCCGTTTCGAACGGCAGGCTGACCACGCGCACCTGAACTTCCTGGCTGGTCAGCGCGGCAACAAAGGCATTGACCGCTTCCAGTTGGGCTCGGTGGTCGCTCGTGGTGGCGAGGGGCAGTTGCGCTTGCAGGCTGACGATGGCGTAGCTTCCCGTGCTCGTGGCGGGCGTTGCCGGCGGCGCCACCGTCTTGGCGCGCCCGCCGTCGTCGTCCTCCGGGCTACTGGCGATCCGCCAGTCAAGCCGCGTCAGTTCGATCTTGGGTGCCTGGGCGAGCGCCTGGCTGATGTGCCGCAGCATGGGCTCCGGGCCGGGGCTGCGCCTCAGCAACAGTTCTTCGTGGTCGGTCAGGGCGCGCAACTGGTCAATCGCCAGCGGAACCTTCGGCAGACCTTGCAGCAGATTCGCGTAGCGTTGCTTGTCGGCGTCGATCTCCGTTTGCAGATCCTGGTTGGTGTTGGTCAGGTGGTCGAGCGTGTAGGTCTTGCCACCCGCGAAGAGCAGACAGCCAGCCAGGATCGCCACGGCACTGGCTTGAATCGCGTAGCGCAGTTGCCACAGCCGAAAGAAGTGCCGGTCTTCCGCGGGCGCGAACTGTTGCCGGGGTTGCTGGCGGGTCAGAAAATGCAGGAACAGGACTTCGCCATGGGAGTCGTCAGGTGGCGTGGTCAGGCCATATTGCTTGGCCAGGGCGACGAGGTCGATCAATTCGACGTGACGTTCACGCGTGTCCTGACAGGCAACCCGAAAGGCTTGGAACTGGGCCGGGTGGGCCAGCACCAGTGTTTGCAGGGGCGTGTCGCGGGCGATCAGCCGCTGTCCGGCCAGGTACTGGAAGATCTTCGTTGTCTCGGTGGCGCAGGCGGCCGCGACCTCGGCGCTGTTACCCGTGGCCATGGGAGTCAGGCGCGAAAAACGCAATTGGCCCTTGTCCAGGAAAGTCTGGCGTACGCCGGCCCGACTGATGGACATCACCAGCAGGCTGGCGTCACCCGCCAGCTTGGCCATCAGCCCGGCGATCACCTGGGGCAGCGAGAAGATGCCGCCCAGCCGGCTTTCGGTCTGGCGCATGGTTTGTAGCCAGGGCTCGAAGACGGCATAGCCGGTCAGGCCGGCAAGCAGAAGCCTTTCGTCCCGCCGCCCTTCCTTCAGCCGCCCCTGCGATATGGCCAGAGCGAGTGGCGAGCCGTAGAAGTACTGGGCCAGTTTGCGCTTGATGATTTCCTGGCGGTCGCCGCCCTGGACATTGGGGATGTCCTCGACCTGAAAGCCTTCGTCGGCGACGTCGGCAAGAATGTAGTACACGCTGTTGGTCTGTTGCCGCAGATACTCGCCAAATGCTTCGATGCCGGCTTCATTGGCCGGGAAGCGCGCCTCCTCGTGCGGACCGGGCAATTGCCAGCGGTAGGCGGTCAGGCTGGATGCGTCGAGAAAGAGCAGTCGGCGGGCCATGGGGACTACATCTTCATCTTGGTGATGGTGTCGTAGATCGGGCCGAGCACCGAGAGCATGACCCAGCCGAGAATGACGCCAAGGACGATGGTCATGGTCGGCTCGATCATGGCCTGCACACGGCCGATCGATTCCCGCACATCCCGCCCGTAGAAGTAGCTGACGTTGGTCAGCGCGGTATCGAGTCCGCCCGTGTTCTCGCCGACGCGCAGCATGCGCACCACCAGCGGCGAGAACATGCCGACGTTCTGGAAGGCCACCGTGATGCTCTGGCCCTCGGCGATCATTTCGCCAACCCGCTCCAGCCCTCGGCGGATGACCAGGTTGCCGACCACGCCCTCCGTGGCGCTCAGGGACTCGAGAATGGAAATACCGGAGGCGTACATCATGGAAAACACGCCGGCGAAGCGCGACAGGATGATCTTGCGCAGAATGCCGCCAATGACCGGCAGGCGCAACTTGAACTCGTCGAAACGGTAGCGGGCAGTGGCGTTGGTCCGTACCAAAGCGGCAATGGCGATGACGGCGATGAGCGGCAGTCCCAGGGCGATATACCAGTAGTTCACGAAGAAGTTGGAGGTGGCGATCAGTATCTTGGTGTGCACCGGCAGCTCGTGGCCGGTGTTCTTGATGAAACCGACCATCTTGGGTACCAGGTAAATCATCATGAACAGTACGACACCGATTACCACCGTGCCCATGAAGGCGGGATACATGATCAGCTTCTTGGTCTGGGCGGCCAGTTCGTCCTGCCACTTGAGCGTTTCGACCAGATTCTTCAGCACTTCCTGGAGCTTGCCGGTACCTTCGCCGGCGCTGATCAGACTGACGAAGACGTTGTCGAAGACCTGGGGATGTCCGCTCATCGCCTGCGACAGCGTCTTGCCGCCGTCGATGCTCTCGATCATGCTGGCGATCACTTCGCGAAACTGCGGGTTTTCCAGACTATCGCGCAGGTCGGTGAGGCCGTCCAGGATGGGTACCCCCGCCTGAGCCAGTTGCTCGAGATGGAAGCAGAAATTGATGAGTTCGCGCCGGGTGACGCCCTGGCCGCCGAACCGGCCGCCCTGGCGAACCGTGTTGCCGCGGATGAAATCGAGATCCATGCGCTTGAGGCGCATTTCGAGGTCAACGGAATTGATGGCGTCGATGCGGCCTGTCACGAAGCGACCTTCGGCATTCATCGCTTTGTAGGCGTACAGGGTCATGGCAAGCGGGAGTTCATGACGACATCCGCTCGGTCAGGTCGACGACGCGGGCGACCTCTTCGAGGGAGGTCGAGCCATCCAGGGCGCGCCGCAAGCCGTCTTGTGCCAGCGGCCGGAAGCCCTTGGCCAGTGCCGCCTGGCGGATCTCGCGCGCCGTGGAGCGGCGGGCGATCAGGTCGTCGATGTCGGCATCGATGCGCAGCAGTTCCATGATCGCCAACCGGCCACGATAGCCCTGAAAATCGCAGAAATGGCAGCCGCCGGGACGGTAGAGCAGGGGCGCGGCGCCGGCCTGGTCGAGGCCCAGCAGGCGGCGTTCGTGGGGTTGCGCCGTATAGGACTTGCGGCAGTGCGGGCAGAGCCGGCGCAACAGCCGCTGGGCGATCACGCCGATGATGTTGCCGGCCATGATGTCGGGCAGGATGCCGATGTCGAGCAGGCGGGGTACGGCGCCGATCGCCGAGTTGGTGTGCAGCGTCGAATAGACCTGGTGGCCGGTCATGGCGGCGCGAAAGGCCATGTCGGCCGTGTCGGCATCGCGGATCTCGCCGACCAGAATGACATCCGGGTCCTGGCGCATCATCGACCGGATGCCGTTGGCGAAATCGAGCTTGGCGGATTCGGCGATCGATGTCTGGCGGATCATGGCCATCGGATACTCGACCGGGTCCTCGAGGGTCATGATGTTCTGCCCCTCTTCGTTGATGTGGTTGAGTATCGAATAAAGGGTGGTGGTCTTGCCGCTGCCCGTCGGGCCGGTCACCAGAATGATGCCCTCGGGGCGGGCGATCATCAGCTTGACTAATTCGAGCTGGTGGTCGTCGAGGCCGAGGTGGTCGAGCGGCACGATGCCCTTTTGCCGGTCGAGAATCCGCAGAACGATGTTTTCGCCGTGGATGGTGGGTTGCGCGGCGACGCGGAAGTCAACCAGCCGGCCGCTGATGTTGAGGGAAATCCGGCCGTCCTGGGGCGCTCGTGTCTCCGCGATGTTCATGCCGCTCATGACCTTGATGCGCACCGCCATCGCCGCCCAGTAGGACTTGTGCAAGGCGCGGATCTGTCGCAGCAGGCCATCGATACGATAGCGGATGCGCAGGAAGCTGGCCTCCGGCTCGAAGTGGATGTCGGAGGCCTCCCGCTTGACCGCGTCGGTAAGCAGCGCATCGACCAGCCGAACCACTGGCTGGCTGTACTCGTCCATCGAGGCCGCCAGGGATCGATAGTCGATTTCGCCGGTCTCGATTTCGTTGAGGATGCCGTCGATGGACAGCTCGTGCCCGTAGTACTGGTCGATGGCCCGGGCAATCTCCGATTCCCCGGCCAGCAGGGTTTCGATCAGCAGCTCATGCGTTACCAGCGAGCGCAGCTTGTCGAGTGCGACGATGTCGTTCACGTCGGCGATGGCGATGGTCAGGCGACGTTGTTCCGGCGAATAGTCCATCGGCAGCAGACCGTGGCGCTTGGCCAGTTCGCGCGGCACCAGGCGCAACGCCGCCGGATCGACGATGGCGTGACCGAGGTCGACCGATCGCTGGCCGAGGGATTCGCCCAGGGCGTCGCGCAGCGTGGCTTCCGAGACAAAGCCGAGCGAGACCAGCAACCGCCCCACCGGCTGGTTGGACTTCATCTGATCGAGCAGCGCGATGCGCAACTGGTCTTCGCTGATGACGCCCTGCGAGATCAGGAGCTGGCCGATCGGGCGGCGATGGGGGATGGGTGAGTTCATGATCTGATGCTCATGCTCCGGCGACCGCCATGGGCTTGTCCAGGCTCAGCGTTGCAGCTCGTTCAGCCGGCCGGTGGCCTGTCGGCGGTCGAAGGCCGCCGGTCGGTTCTCCGCCGCTGCCAGCGCCTGGGCGTAGTACTGCCCGGCAAGTCTTGTCTGGTGCAACTGATCGAGGCTGACGGCAAGGTTGAACAGGTAGTCCGGGTTGCCGCCGTCGCCGGCCAGGGCCTGGAAGTAGGACTGTTGGGCCTCGCTCCAGCGATTCTGTCGGGCGTAAAGATTACCGAGGGCGAATTGCAGCGGTGCCGAATCCGGCTGGCCCGCCAGCAAGGACTTGATGCGGCTTTCCATCGCCACCGGGTCGCCCTGGCCGCGTTGTACCCGGATCCCGAGCAGCCCGGCTTGAGCCCGCGCGTCGCGCGGGTCCGCTTCGAGAATCCGCGCGTACAGGGCCTCGGTATCGCTGGTCCGGCCCTCGCGCTGGGCAATCGCCGCCAGGCCGTGCAGGGCATCACGGTTCCACGGTTCGCTCACCAGAAGGCGTTCGTAGCTTGTCCTGGCGGCATCCAGATTGCCCGCCTGGAAGGCCTCGTAACCCTCGATGGCGCTCGGGTTGATCCGGGGGCCGCCGCTGGTGATGCGGATCGGCGAGGCGGCCGAGGCCGCCAAGGCACCGTCGGGGGTCTGTTGCCCACGCATCGGCTTCCTGACTGGCGGCACCGAAGCAGGTTCGGCCTGTCCAGCCTTGGCCAGAGTGACCGCGCTGGCCTGGCCTGCCTCCTGCGCCGGAGCGATGGCTGGCGCGGTTGGCGCGGCTGGCGTCGCGCGAGGCGTTGCTTCCTCGGTGCGAGCCGGGGTGCCGCCAGTCCGACCCTGGACGATCAGGCTCGGGGCGGGTTTCAATTGCAACCAAAAGTAAACGCCTATTCCGGCCACGGCCAGCAGACTCAGGGCGCCGATTGCCAGTGCGAAATGATTTCTCGCCGGGGTCCGCTTGACCGCGAAGGCATTGCGAATGGCTTGACGATCGGCCAACAGCGAATCCTGGGTGCCGCCGGCGGGCCGTGCCTGTCCCGCGGGGGCGGGCACGGAGTTTGACCCGGATGATGCGGGCGATGCCGCCGAAGCGCTCGCGGCCGGGCGACTATTCGACGTGGCCGCTGTGGCGGCGCGGTCCGGTGGATTGGTTTGGCCGCGGGTGTTGATTGGCGCCTGCCTGGCGTGCGCGAGGAATTCTTCGTCCAGGTCTTCCAGTTTGGGCAGCTTCGGCAGGCTGGTTGGCGCCTCTGGCGGCGCGATTTCCGCTTGTGGCGGTGATGCTTTCGGGTCGCTTGAGGCTTCCGGCTCCAGGGACAATTCCCGCGTGGCGGCCGACGGCGGATCGGCCTGCCCCAACTGCTTGGCTTGCTCGGCCTTCTTCAGGGCGTCCATCAGCAGGCTCACCGATTGCCTCCGTCGGTACCGATGCGCTCGTTCGGCCCGAGGCTCTTGTCGAAAAAAGTCTGGCCGGGGAGCTTGCCCCGGAAGCTGGCGTAGTCGCCATCGATGCTGGCGTCCTTGACGACGACGGGGCGGAGGAAGATGACCAGTTCGGTCTTGCGCCGGGTGTCGTCACGATTCTGGAAGAAGTTGCCCAGTACTGGAATCCGGGCGATGCCGGGAATCGCGTTGTCGTCGTTCTCCAGGGAATCCTCCATGAGACCGCCCATGACGGCGATGTTGCCGTTCTCGACCCGGATCATCGATTCCATTTCGCGAGTACGAATCACCGGTATGGCGTTCTTGACACCTATCCCCTGTAGGGCTGGATTGGGATCGATCACTTCGCCGAACTTGCGGGAGATGCTCGGGCGGATATTGAGTAGCACGGAGTCGGTCTCGCTGATCTGCGGCGTAACGTTGATTACCAGCCCAACGGGAACAGAATTCAGTGTGGACGTGTAGGCAATGATGGGGGCTGTGTTGACGTTGCCAGGAGTGATATCAGCCTTGATGGTGAAGTAGACAAGGTTGTCGACAACCTTCAACAAGGCGGTTTGGTTGTTCATAACCGAGAGCTTTGGGCTGGACAATACCTTCACCGTACCGAAAGCGTCGAGCAGCTTGACCGTGCCGGAAATATTGCCGACCCGCGAGGTCGCGTTGGCGTAGCCCAGTTCGAGGAGGCTCGAGGCCGGCGCGGTGATGCCACCGGCGGCTTGCTGGATCAGACGGAAGCCCGTGCTGCCGAGCGGTAGCGCCGCCCAGTTGATGCCTTGCTGGAAATTGTCCGACAGCGATACCTCCGCGACGGTGGCTTCGATCAGCACCTGGCGCCGGGCGGAGGCCATGACCTGACTGAGGAATTCCTGCACCTTCTCGTGCTGACGCGAACTGGCGCGCACGGTGAGGATGCCCGATTCGGGATTGACGATCACCGCGGCGGCCTCGCGGAACGTGGTGCGCTTGACCACGGTGGTGCCGCTTTGCTGCAACGTGGCTGCGTTCGGGCTGCCGGCGATGCCCGCCGGAGCGGTCGCGGCGCTCCGGCCCGCCGGTGTCGCCGAGCCGGTGCCGGTGGTGGCCTGCTGGTCCATGCGCTCAATGGTGGTCTCCGAAGATCCGTCGGGCAGGATCTTGTCGGTCTCGCGCAGGAGATCCTTGATATTCTTTTCCAGGGTTTCCCAGAAGTGATGCTGGACCTTGTTTTCAATCTTGGTTTGTGAATTGTTGCCGCCGCCACCCGTTGCCGCGCTTGTGCCGCCGGCGCCGGCGCCGGTCGAGGCAACCTGCGTCGTGATGGTCACCGTGCCGCTGGTGTCCCGCGACATGTTGACGTAGTCGACCTTGTAGGTGTGCAGGTAGGGAGTGTCGGGCATTACGGCCAGATTCGGGCCGTCCAGCTCCCAGCGCATGTCGACCTGCCGGGCGATGCGCGTCAGGATCTGCTGGAGTGTCTGGTCGATGGCGTTCAGGGTCACGGCACCGATGATGCCCGGGTGAACGTCCACATTGATTTTGGCGTCCCGTGCCAGGGCAAAGAGCAGATCCTGAACCCTTACGTTATTGACGACGACGCTGTAAGTTTCCACTTTGGGCGCCGGTTTGGGTTTGGCCAGTGTCGGTGCGCTCAGCACCGGTTGCGGAATGCTTGCCTTGGTCGGCGCGGCGGATGTGCCCTCATCGCCCTGCAAGTGGCCGGGGGATGGCGGCGCCACCGGCGCGGTGCTGCACGCGGCCAATATCAGCGCCGTGAGGGGCGCGGCAAGAAATCGTGGCGTCATCGTGGTCTCGGTGTCTTATAGGGGCGAAATGTTCAATTTCTTCCCATTGATCAATCCGCTATTGTCATATTACATAATAAAGCGCATGTATGTAATTGATTTCGTAACCATAGCCATCCTGTATCGGCGATGGGCAGGATTACTTTAGTCGTAGCAGTTGCCTTGGAAACGGGTTGTTGACGCGCAATTCGGCGGGCAACTGGCCTATCGCCTCGCTCGCCGCCCTGCGACTGGCAAAATCCCCATAAATGATGCCGATGCGCTGCTCCTTGCCGGTGCTGGCGACATACAGGCCGGCATGGTCCGGACTGAGCAGGGCGTCGGCTCTGGCCAGATACTGCTCCGCATAGCCCAACTGGGTCGCATTGGTAGCGACCAACTGGATGAACCAGCGGTCATCGGCGGTGGCGGTGATCCATTGCCTCGTCTCGTCCAGCCTATCCTGGGCGGTCGCTCCGAGCTGGAGGGTGGTGGCTGGCGATGGCGGGGCGGCTTGCTCGCTCGCGGCGCGGGGTTGCCCGATGGGTGGGGTGGATGCGGCGGGCGGGCTGATCGGCGTGTTCGGTGCAATGCTCGCGGGCGGTTGTGCCTGTGGGGCTTGGCTGCCGGGCGTCCACGCAAGGATCGCCGCCGCGGCCACGCTGGCCGCGGCGGCGACGCCGATAGTGACCAGGACTGTCTTGCGCAGGTTCCCGCCTCGGTGGGGCTCGTATTGCGAATCGCGGATGGCCGCGTCGACCTGTTTCGGGGTGATCAGGTGGCTACCTTCGGCGAACGCGGCCAGCAGGGACTTCTCGGCAAGGATATTGACCCGCCGAGTCAGGCCCTGCGATGCGCTTGCGATCAGCTTGATGGCGGCCGGCGAAAAAACCTCTGGTCCGCGGTATCCGGCTGTGCGCATGCGGAAGTCCAGATACTGGGCAATGTCGTCGCGGCGGAGCGGCTCGAGAGAAAAATGCTGGGTGATTCGCTCGCGAAGCTGGCGTATGTCCGGCCGGGCGAGGATGTCGTCCAGTTCCGGTTGGCCGAACAGGACCAGTTGCAGCAGCTTGTGCTGGCTGGTCTCCAGATTGGACAGGAGGCGGATTTCCTCCAGCGTTTCCAGCGGCATGGCATGCGCCTCGTCGATCAGCGCGATCACTTGGCGACCGTTGCCGTGGAGCTCGATCAGGCGGGCTTGCAGGGCGCGGATGGCCGCGTTGGGGCGGGCGTCCTGGGGGATCTCCAGGGCCAGTTCGTCGGCGATCGCGAAGACGATGTCATCGCGCGACAGCGTCGGGTTGGCCAGGTAAACCACCATTACGTGGTCTGGCAGCCGTTCCATGAGCACGCGGCAGAGCATGGTCTTGCCGCTGCCGACTTCGCCACTGACCTTGACGATTCCTTCGTTGTGGAGGATCGAGTAGATGAGCGCGTCCAGCGTGGCGCCGCGATTGGCACCGGCAAAGAAGAATTCCGTATGCGGGGTGATGCGGAACGGCGGTTCGGTAAGTCCGAAGTGTTCGAGGTACATGGCTTATCCGTTTCCGCCTGGAGGTGATTCGCCCTGCGAACGGGCGAGGACTTCGAGGCGGTTGTACAAGGTGGTGCGATTGACGCCCAGCAATTTCGCCGCCTGGCTGATATTGCCGTGGGTCAGTTGCTGTGCCGCCGCGATGTAGGCGGCTTCCCAGCGGCGCAGCGTCTCATCGAGGCTGAAACCGCCGGCTTCGCGGAGATGACGCATGGCCAGGCTGGCCAGTTGCTGGTCGTCGTGCGGCATGGCGGCCGGCTTGGTGGCGACAGTGTCGGAGTCGAGTTCGGCTTCCAGGTCGGCCAGTTCGATGACGCGGCCATCGTGCTTGGTGATGAGGCGGATGGCGATATTGCGCAACTCGCGCACGTTGCCGGGAAACTGATAGCTCGCCCAACGGGATTCGGCGTCCGGCGTCAGCGTCAGGCAGGCGCCGCCTTTGCCGTAGAGCCGACGGAAATGTTCAAGCAGCAGGAATCGATCGGAACCCATCTCACGAAGTGGTGGTACCGAGATCGTGAACACGGACAACCGATGGTAGAGGTCGGCGCGGAAGCGACCTTCGCGTACTTCCTTCTTGAGGTCGCGATTGGTTGCGGCGATGACGCGTGCCCGCGAGATGCGCTGTTGCGTTTCGCCGACCCGCTGGTACTGGCCGTTTTCCAGCACCCGCAGCAGCTTGGGTTGAAGTTCGAGCGGCAGTTCGCCGATTTCGTCGAGGAACAGCGTGCCGGCGGCGGCTTCCTCGAAATAGCCGGCGTGACTACCGATGGCGCCTGTGAAGGCCCCCTTGGCATGGCCAAACAATGTTGGCTCGACAAGATTGGGCGATATGGCCGCGCAGTTAAGCGCCAGATAGGGTCGGGCAGCTCGGTCCGACAGGCGGTGCAGCGCATCGGCGACCAGTTCCTTGCCGCTGCCGGATTCCCCTTCGATCAGCACCGGGAAGGGCGAGGAGGCGAATTGACGCATTTGGGCGCGCAGCTTCTCCGTCGCCGGGCTGCGGCCCACCATTTCGATGCCGCCCGCGGGCCTGGCCGCGCTTGCCAGCATGTCGCGCAGGGTGCGACGGAGCGCGTCCGGATCGGCCGGCTTGGCGATGAAATCGGTGGCGCCCAGCGCCCGCGCATGCCGGGCGTTGGCTTCATCGTTCTGGCCGGACAGGACGACAATGAGCATGGTCGGTGCCAGTGCCAGTAGTTCGGTCACCAGCGCAAATCCTTCGTCCGGACGATGGGGCGTGGGTGGCAGGCCAAGGTCAACCAGGGCCAGCGCGGGTGGCTTCGCCTGTTGGCGAGCCTTGGCCAGCGCTTCGCCGCGCGTCGCCGCCGGCACGACCCGAAAATCACGACTCAGGAAATAAGACAGGGAGTCGGCGATCAGCGGATCGTCGTCCACCAGGAGCAATGTGGGCTGGTCAGCGACTTTGGGCACGGTCGTTAGTGGCTGGAAATTCTCAGCAACGATCTTAGCGATCTTGCCGGAAGGCAAAACCCGGGTCAGACAGTGGATTCATCGCAATATCATCCCATGAGACGCGAGCCTTACGGGGACAAGGCGCCGATTTTGTTAGAATCGCCAAG
The DNA here is from genome assembly GCA_044220545.1 of Rhodocyclaceae bacterium. Taxonomy (GTDB): domain Bacteria; phylum Pseudomonadota; class Gammaproteobacteria; order Burkholderiales; family Rhodocyclaceae; genus Fen-999. The sequence continues at coordinate 23,302 of JBGAQX010000007.1, forward strand.
TCTTTGTCATGCTTCCTCCCATGTCTGTCGAACCGCTCATCGAGCTTACCGATGTTAACTTTGCCTATGGTCGTCGCCCCGTCTTGACGGGGATCAACATGACGATTCCCCGTGGCAAGGTGGTGGCCATCATGGGCATCTCGGGCGGCGGCAAGACCACGACCTTGCGGTTGATCGGGGGCCAGCTCAAGGCGACTTCCGGAACGGTGCGTGTGGCTGGGCAGGATATCGGTGCGCTGGACAATCGCGGCCTGTACCAGTTGCGCCGGCGTATGGGCATGTTGTTCCAGTTCGGCGCCTTGTTCACGGACATGTCGGTTTTTGACAACGTTGCCTTTCAGATCCGCGAGCACACCGATCTGCCCGAGGACATGGTTCGCGATCTGGTGATGATGAAGCTCCACGCCGTCGGTTTGCGCGGCGTCCATCAACTGTTGCCGTCGGAGCTGTCCGGGGGGATGGCGCGTCGTGTGGCGCTCGCAAGGGCCACCGCCCTCGATCCAATGCTGATCATGTACGACGAACCCTTTGCCGGCCTGGATCCAATCTCCTTGTCCATCATCGGCGAACTCATCCGTAGCCTCAATGACGCCTTGGGCGCCAGTTCGATCATCGTCACGCACGACGTCCAGGAGTCGCTGAAGATCGTCGACTACATCTACTTCGTTTCCGAGGGTCGCATCGTCGCCGAGGGGTCCGCCGACGATATCCGCAATTCGACGGCGCCCTACGTGCATCAGTTCATCTGGGGCGAGGCCGATGGCCCAGTGGCCTTCCACTATCCCGCGCCGCCCTATGGCGAAGATATTGAACGGGAGGCGTGTTGTGCTTGATGGATTGACGGCGCTGCTGCGCGGATTGGGCAAGCAGGTCAACGACCGGCTCTGGCGCCTGGGGTTCGCCAGCCGTTTCCTCCTGATGACCCTGTTTTACTCGGGTACCGCGCTGCGCCGCTTCTTTCTGACCATTCGGGAAATATACTTCACCGGAGTCCTGTCGCTGGTCATCATCATGGTATCCGGGCTGTTCGTCGGCATGGTGCTCGGCATGCAGGGCTATGACACTCTGCAACGCTACGGTTCGTCGGAGGCGCTGGGCGTGCTAGTCGCGTTGTCTTTGGTGCGCGAACTGGGGCCAGTGGTGGCGGCGCTGCTGTTCGCGAGTCGTGCCGGTTCGGCCATTACGGCGGAGATCGGCTTGATGAAGGCGACGGAGCAGTTGTCGGCGATGGAGATGATGGCGGTCAACCCCATCGCCCGGGTGGTTGCGCCACGCTTCTGGGCCGGGGTAATTTCGATGCCCATCCTGGCCGCGCTGTTCTCCGCCATGGGCGTGTTCGGCGGCTATCTGGTCGGGGTTCGCCTGATTGGTGTCGACGAGGGTTCGTTCTGGTCGCAGATGCAGGCGTCGGTCGACTTTGGCGAGGACATCATGAACGGCGTCATCAAGAGTTTCGTCTTCGGCGTGATAGTGAGCTGGATCGCCGTCTTCGAAGGCTATGACGCCGAACCGACCGCCGAGGGCGTGTCCGGCGCCACCACCCGAACCGTGGTGACATCTTCCCTGGCGATTCTCGCCGCCGACTTCATTCTTACTGCGTTCATGTTCCGGGGTGCCTGATGAATCGTCTGACGCTTGATCTCTGGGTGGGCCTTTTTGTCGCGATTGGCCTCGCTTCGCTGTTGTTTCTCGCCCTCAAAGTGGGGAATCTGAGTTCGGCGGGCATGGGCGAGGCATATCGCCTGGAAGCCAAATTTGATAACATCGGGGGCCTGAAAGTGCGGGCCCCCATCAAGAGCGCCGGCGTGGTGGTTGGTCGCGTGACGGAGATCCGGTTCGATCCGGAGAACTACGTCGCCGTGGTCGGCATGCAGGTCGATGGTCGCTACAAGTTCCCTCGAGATACCTTTGCCACCATTCTTACCTCCGGCCTGCTCGGCGAGCAGTATGTCGGCTTCGAGGTGGGCGGCGATCCGGAGATGTTCAAGGCCGGTGATGTCATCAAGAAGACCCAGTCCGCCGTTGTGCTGGAGAAACTGATCAGCCAGTTCATGTTCAGCAAGGCCGCCGATGGCGGTGAAAGCGGCAAGACGGCCGACGGTGGTGAAGGCAAATAGGTCGGCGACCTCGCCGACCGTGGCGGTAAACGGAAAGGATCGAAGGTGAAGAGCGGTATGTATGGGGTTCGAATGCGGCTAAAGACTGCTGTGCTGGCGATTGCCGCCATCGGTTTGCTGGGCGGTTGCGCGACGTCCGGCAATACCCGTGATCCGGTCGAGGGTTTCAATCGGGCCATGTTCGCCTTCAACGAAGGGCTCGATACCGTGCTGATCCGGCCGGTGGCGAAGGGCTACGACGTGGTCATGCCTGCCTTCGTGCGTACTGGTGTCGCCAACTTCTTTGGCAACATCGCCGACGTTTTCATCGCCGTCAACAACCTGCTGCAGGGCAAGCCGGCGGAAGCGGCCAGTGACGCCGGGCGCTTCATTTTCAACAGCACCTTTGGCATTCTCGGCGTTTTCGATGTCGCCAGCGAAGCCGGTCTGGAAAAGCACGAGGAAGATTTCGGACAAACCTTCGGTCGCTGGGGAGCGGGTCCGGGCGCCTATCTCGTTGTGCCGATCTTCGGCCCGCGCGACGTGCGCGACACGGCCGGATTGGTCCTGGACATTGCCACCGATCCGCTAGGCCAGGTCGGCAACGTTGCGACCCGGAATACGCTGAGCGGAGTTCGTCTGGTGAGTGGTCGCGCCGCGCTTCTGCCGGCGGACAAGGTCATCGAGGAGGCCGCGCTGGACAAGTATTCCTATGTCCGCGATGCCTATCTGCAGCGCCGCCGCAATCTGGTTCATGACGGCAATCCGCCGCGGGAACCCGATACGGAATAAGTCAGTCCAAGAAACTCGCAAGAATTCGAAGGAACCCCATGAAACGCCTGTTTGCAATGCTGGCCGGCCTGCTGGTCATGGTCGGCGCCGGAGCGCAGGAGATCGCCCCCGATGCCTTGGTCCGCGGTGTCGCGAACGATGTGCTCGATATCGTTCGCAAGGACAAGGACATTCAGTCCGGCAACACCCGCAAGGCGGTTGATCTGGCCGAGGCCAAGGTACTGCCGCATTTCAATTTCCCCCACATGACGGCTCTGGCTGTCGGCAAAGACTGGCGGCAGGCGAGTCCGACCCAGCAGAAAACACTGATCGATGAATTCCGCATGTTGCTGGTCCGAACCTATTCCAAGGCCCTGACCGAGTATCGCAACCAAAGTATCGATTTCAAACCCTTGAAGATGCAGGTGACGGATACCGACGTCACCGTTCGCTCGCTGGTCAACCAGCCGGGCAACAAACCGGTACAAATCGACTACAACCTGGAAAAGACCGACCGGGGCTGGAAGGTCTACGATATTTCGGTGGCCGGTATCAGTCTGGTTACCAACTATCGCGGCTCGTTCGCGCAGGAAGTCAGTGCGGGTGGCATCGACGGGCTGATTGCCGCCTTGCGCACCAAGAACAAAGGCAGTGACGCTTCGGCCGCCCATAAGCAATGATCGAAATCTTAGAGGGCCGCATGCGGGTGATGGGGCCGATGGTCATCACAACGGCCGCGGCGCTGAAGACGGCGGGTGAGTCGGCTTTGTCGGCCGGCGCCAGTGTCATTGATCTCTCCGGGGTAACCGATGCCGATTCCGCCGCCGTCGCGATCCTGCTCGCCTGGACTCGCGGTGCGCAGGAGCGTCGGCAGACGCTCTCCATCGTCGAGTCTCCCGAGAGCATCCGTTCGCTGGCCACGCTCTACGGCGTAGCCGACTTGCTGCCCCTGGCCTGAGGCCCGGAACGCCTTGATGGGCCGTCGATAGATGGACAAATTGCTGATCGAAGGCGGCCAAGCGCTGTGCGGCGAGATCGCCATTTCCGGAGCAAAGAACGCCGCGCTGCCGCTGTTGACCGCGGCACTGCTGACCAGCGAGCCAGTGACGTTCGGCAACGTACCGGATCTCAACGATATCGCCACCATGCTGAAGCTTCTGGCCCAGATGGGGGTGAAAGTCGAACGGCAGGGCGACACCGTTACCCTTGATGCGTCGGTGCTCGACAATCTCGTGGCGCCCTATGAGATGGTCAAGACCATGCGCGCGTCCATCCTGGTGCTCGGCCCTCTGGTTGCCCGTGCCGGCGAAGCCCGGGTGTCCTTGCCGGGCGGCTGCGCCATCGGCGCCCGCCCGGTCGATCAGCACATCAAGGGCTTGCAGGCGATGGGCGCTGAAATCGCTGTCGAGCAGGGCTATGTCCACGCCCGTTCACCCAGACTCAAGGGCGCGCGGCTGTTTACCGACATGGTGACCGTGACCGGTACCGAGAACCTGATGATGGCCGCTTGCCTTGCCGCCGGCGAGACGGTGATCGAGAATGCCGCGCGGGAGCCGGAGGTGGTCGATCTCGCCAATTGTCTGGTGGCCATGGGGGCGCAAATCTCCGGTGCCGGCACCGACGTGATCCGCATTCGGGGCGTGGCGCGTCTGCACGGCGCCAGCCATCGCATCATGCCCGATCGTATCGAGACCGGCACCTACCTGTGTGCCGCCGCCGCCACCGGTGGCCAGATCAGGCTGACCGGCACATCGGCAAGCTATGTCGACGCGGTGATCGACAAGCTGATGGACGCAGGCTGCGAGATCGTCATCGAGCGCGAGGCCATCGCGCTGCGGGCGCCGGCTCGGCTGACCTCGGTATCGATTCGCACGGCGCCCTATCCGGCGTTTCCGACCGACATGCAGGCGCAGTTCATGGCCATCAATACGGTGGCCAACGGCACGGCGATCATCCGCGAAACCATTTTTGAAAACCGCTACATGCACGCGGTGGAGTTGATCCGTTTGGGTGCCGACATCAAGATCGACGGCAACACGGCGGTTGTCCGGGGCGTCGATCAATTGAACGGCGCCACCGTGATGGCCACCGACTTGCGCGCATCGGCTGGCTTGGTCATCGCCGGCCTGGCGGCCACCGGTGAGACGCTGGTCGACCGCATTTATCACCTGGATCGCGGCTACGAGCGGCTCGATCAGAAACTCTCGGCCCTGGGCGCGCGGGTACGCAGGGTAAAATAGATGCGATGAACGGCATCACCATCGCCCTTTCCAAAGGCCGCATCTTCGAGGAAACCCTTCCTCTGTTGGCGGCGGCCGGCATCGTGCCGACCGAGAATCCCGAGCGGTCGCGCAAACTGATCATAGACACCAATCGGCCGGACGTGCGGGTCGTCATTGTCCGTGCTTCCGACGTGCCGACCTATGTCCAGTATGGGGCCGCCGATCTGGGTATCGCCGGCAAGGACGTCCTGCTCGAGCATGGCGGCGCCGGCCTCTATCAGCCGCTGGACCTGAAGATCGCCAAATGCCGGCTCTGCGTGGCGGCGCCAGCCGGGTTCGACTACGCGGCGGCCGTGCGCCGCGGCGCACGACTGCGGGTCGCCACCAAGTACATTCAGACCGCGCGCGAGCACTTTGCCTCCAAGGGGGTGCACGTCGACCTGATCAAACTCTACGGCTCCATGGAACTTGCGCCGCTGGCCGGCTTGGCGGACGCCATTGTCGACCTGGTCTCCAGTGGCGGTACCCTCAAGGCCAACAATCTGGTCGAGGTCGAAGACATCATGGCGATCTCCTCGCGTCTGGTCGTCAATCAGGCCAGCCTGAAAATGAAGCACGATCTGCTGCAACCCGTGATCGATGCGTTCGCCGGAGCCGTGACATGACCATCCGACGCCTTTCCAGCCGGGCACCCGAATTCTTCGCCACTCTGGATGCGTTGCTGCATTTCAATAATTCCACGGACGAGGCCATCGAGCGCACAGTCGCCGAGGTACTCGCCAGCGTGCGTACCGTTGGCGATGCCGCGGTGCTCGACTACACGCGCCGCTTCGACCGGCTGGATGTGGCCGGCATCGCCGAACTGGAACTCGCCAAGGACGTGCTCAAAGCCGCCTTTGGTGGCTTGCCGGTGGTCCAGCGCCAGGCGCTGGAAGCCGCCGCCCGCCGCATCCGCGCGTACCACGAGCGGCAGAAACTCGAATCCTGGGAGTACACCGAAGCCGATGGCACGCGCCTCGGCCAGAAAGTGACGCCGCTGGATCGAGTCGGCCTGTACGTTCCCGGTGGCAAGGCCGCCTACCCGAGTTCCGTATTGATGAATGCCATTCCGGCCAAGGTGGCTGGCGTGAAGGAACTCATCATGGTGGTGCCCACGCCGGGCGGTCAGAGAAACGATCTCGTGTTGGCGGCGGCGCATCTGGCGGGTGTCGACCGGGTCTTCGCCATTGGTGGTGCCCAGGCGGTCGCGGCATTGGCATACGGTACCCAAACCATCCCGCGGGTGGACAAGATCGTCGGCCCCGGCAACGCTTATGTGGCGGCGGCCAAGCGGCGTGTCTTCGGCACGGTCGGCATCGACATGGTGGCCGGTCCTTCCGAAGTGCTGGTGATCTCGGATGGCTCCGGCGATCCCGACTGGACGGCGATTGACCTCTTTGCCCAGGCCGAACATGACGAACTCGCCCAGTCGATTTTGCTTTGTCCGGATGCCGCCTTCCTCGATCGGGTGGCGGCCAGCATCGAGAAGCTGTTGCCGACCATGCCGCGCCAGAACGTTATCGCCGCGTCGCTGGACGGACGCGGCGCCCTGATCCAGGTGACCGATCTCGACGAGGCCTGCGTCATCGCCAACCGCATTGCGCCGGAGCATCTGGAGCTGGCGGTCGAGAACCCACGCGCTCTGGCCGAAAAGATCCGCCACGCCGGCGCCATTTTCATGGGCCACTACACCTCGGAATCGCTGGGCGACTATTGTGCCGGCCCCAACCACGTCTTGCCCACCGCGCGCAGCGCCCGCTTCTCAAGTCCCCTGGGCGTCTATGACTTCCAGAAGCGCACCAGTCTGATCGAGGTCTCGGCCGCCGGCGCGCAGACCCTGGGCCCCATCGCGGCGACGCTGGCCCATGGCGAGGGACTCACGGCCCACGCTCGGGCGGCAGAATTGCGCCTGAAGGGCTGACCCCGGTTCTCTCGGTGGGGCCGGGGGGCGATGATCAAGCGGACATCTTTCCTGGGTGGCTTTGCTCTGGCGCTGACCATGTCGATGGCGCCGGCCATGGCCTATGCCGAGCCGGCGCCGGCGTTGATCCTGGCCGGGGTCTATCGCGAGGATATCGATCCCGCCGGCTACTGGGTCAGCGAGAAACTCGACGGCTTCCGGGCCTATTGGGACGGCCAGAGACTCTACTTCCGGAGCGGGCGCATCGTCCCGGCGCCGGAATGGTTCACCCGCGACCTGCCGGCGCAGGCACTCGACGGCGAACTCTGGCTGGAGCGCGGTGGTTTCGAGCGGCTGGCCAGTATCGTGCGCAAGAGCGAACCGGTGGACGCGGAGTGGCGACAAGTCCGCTACATGTTGTTCGAGTTGCCCGGCACCGCCGGCACCTTCACCGAACGCAAGGATCGTCTGCGTCGCCTGGTGGCGCAGGCGGCCAGTCCCTGGCTACTGGCCGTCGAGCAGTGGCGCGTCGGCGACCGGCAAGCCCTGATGGCCAAGCTGGAACAGATAGTGGCCATTGGCGGCGAGGGGCTGATGCTGCATCGCGCCGACGCGCTGTATGCGGCGCGGCGGAGCGACGATCTGCTCAAGTTGAAACCCTTTCTGGATCATGAGGCCCGGGTGATCGCCCATCTGGCCGGCGCCGGCCGCCACACGGGCCGGCTGGGCGCCTTGCTGGTTGAAGACGCCGATGGACGCCGCTTTCGTGTCGGCGCCGGCTTCAGCGATGCCCAGCGGGAGAATCCACCGCCGGTGGGCGGCACCATTACCTATCGTTATCGCGGCCTGACGGCGAAAGGCTTGCCGCGCTTCCCTTCGTTCCTGCGGATACGCGAGGCGTTCTGACGGCTACGGCCTGACAATGGCCGCCAAGGCCGCTACCAGGGCCTCGCATTGCTCATCAGTACCGACGGTGATGCGCAGGAACTGCTCGATGCGCGGCAGGCGGAAGTGGCGGACGATGATGCTTCGCTCGCGCAGTGCCTGTGCCAGGCTGCCCGCATCGTGTTCGGGGTGACGGGCGAAGACGAAGTTGGCGCACGAGGGCAGTACCTCGAACCCCAGGTCTGTCATCTTTGCCGTCAGCGTGTCGCGGCTGCGCATGACGGACTGCCGCGTGCGATCGAACCACTCCCGGTCCTCGATGGCGGCTGCCGCGCCGGCCAGCGCGAGCCGGTCGAGCGGGTAGGAGTTGAAGCTGTTCTTGACCCGTTCCAGGGCTTCGATCAGCCGGGCGTCGCCAACGGCGAAGCCAACTCGCAAGCCCGCCAGGGACCGTGACTTGGACAAGGTCTGCACCACCAGCAGGTTGGGGTGTTTGCCCACCAGCGCTACGGCCGATTCGGCTCCAAAATCAACGTAAGCTTCGTCGATGACCACCACCGAATCCGGGTTGCCGGCGACGATGCATTCTATGTCCGCAAGGGGCAGGGCGCGGCCGGTCGGCGCGTTGGGGTTGGGGAAGACGATGCCGCCGTTGGCTCTCAGGTAATCCTCGGGCCGGATGCCGAACCGATCGGTCAACGGTATCGTTTCGAAGTCGACGCCGTAAAGGCGGCAATAGACCGGGTAGAAGCTGTAGGTGATGTCCGGGAACAGGATTGGCCGCTCATGCTTGAGCAGCGCGAGAAAAACGTGCGCCAGCACTTCGTCGGAGCCGTTGCCGACAAACACCTGCCCCGGCTCGATGTGGCCGAAGTAACCGGCCACGGCGGCCTTCAGGCGCGAACCCTCCGGATCGGGGTAGAGCCGCAAGCCTTCGTCGGTCTCCGCGCGGATGGCGGCGAGCGCCCTGGGCGATGGACCGTAGGGGTTTTCGTTGGTGTTGAGCTTGATCAGATTGGCCAGCTTCGGCTGCTCGCCCGGCACGTAGGGCGTGAGGGACTTGGCGACTTCGCTCCAGTAGCGGCTCATGGGGATTATCGGCAGGTTGGTGGGATGTTGGCGCGACGCAAAATGGTATCATGGCCTCCGTTTTCGTCCGCCGAAGCACACCGTCAAATGCGCAGCGCCGAAGTTCACCGCAACACGCTGGAAACCCAAGTCCGGGTCAAGCTCGATCTGGACGGCGGCGGTACCGCCAAACTCGCGACCGGCATCGGATTCCTCGATCACATGCTCGATCAGATCGCCCGTCACGGCATGGTTGATCTGGAGATCGAGGCCAAGGGCGACCTGCACATCGATGCTCATCACACCGTCGAGGATGTCGGTATCACGCTCGGCCAGGCGCTTGCCAAGGCCATCGGCGACAAGAAGGGCGTGCGCCGTTACGGCCACGCCTACGTGCCGCTCGACGAGGCGCTATCGCGCGTCGTGGTGGATCTCTCCGGTCGGCCGGGACTCGTATTCGAGGTGCCCTTCGTGCGCGCTGCCATCGGCGAGTTCGATGTCGATCTGGTGCGGGAGTTCTTCCAGGGCCTGGTCAATCACGCGGCGATGACCGTGCATGTCGATGCCCTGCGCGGCGACAACGCGCACCATCAGGCCGAAACCGTCTTCAAGGCTTTTGGCCGCGCCCTGCGCATGGCGGTCGAAGCCGATCCGCGCGCCACCGGCGTGCCGTCCACCAAGGGAACTCTCTGATCCCGCCATGAGTGTCGTCGCGGTTGTCGATTACGGCATGGGCAATCTACGCTCCGTGGCCAAGGCCCTTGAACATGTGGCGCCGGCTGCGCGTGTGCTGGTGACGTCCGATCCGGCGGCCTTGATGGTGGCCGATCGCGTCGTGGTGCCCGGGCAGGGCGCCATGCCCGACTGCATGCGCGAGCTGACTGCTCGCGGCTTGCGGGACGCCGTCATTCGCGTTGCCGCCGAGAAGCCATTCCTGGGCATCTGCATCGGTCTGCAAATGCTGTTCGAGCACAGCGAGGAGGGCGACGTGCCTGGTCTGGGGATTTTTCCGGGACAGGTACGGCGTTTCCCGGCCGAGGAAACAGTCGCCAAGGGCTTGAAGGTGCCGCATATGGGCTGGAACGAAGTGAGCCAGGCCGAGCCACATCCGTTGTGGGCGGATATCTCCGACAGCGCGCGCTTCTACTTCGTGCATAGCTACTACGTCGAGCCGGCGGAGCCTTCCGCCATCGCCGGTTCCACTCACTACGGCATCCCCTTTACCAGTGCCGTGGCCCGCGCTAACATCTTCGCCGTCCAGTTCCACCCGGAAAAAAGCGCCCAGGCGGGCCTGCAACTCCTTGGCAACTTCATGCGCTGGCATCCTTGAGCCCATCAGGGTTCCGGCAAACTTCCGTCACCTCGACTCTCCAGACCAACTATGCTGCTGATTCCCGCGATCGACCTGAAGGACGGGCACTGCGTGCGCCTCAAGCAAGGCGACATGGACGATGCCACGGTGTTTTCCGAGCATCCGGCGGCGATGGCGCGCCACTGGATAGCGCAAGGAGCGCGTCGGCTGCATCTGGTCGACCTCAACGGCGCCTTCGCCGGCAAGCCGAAGAACGAGTCGGCCATCAAGGCCATCCTTGACGAGGTCGGCGAGGAAATTCCGGTGCAGCTCGGCGGCGGCATTCGCGATCTCGACACCATCGAGCGCTGCCTGGACGATGGCATCAGCTACGTGATCATCGGTACCGCGGCCGTGAAGAACCCCGGCTTCCTGCACGACGCCTGCACCGCGTTTCCCGGCCACATCATCGTCGGCCTCGATGCCAAGGACGGCAAGGTGGCGGTCGACGGCTGGTCGAAGATGACCGGTCACGACGTTATCGACCTGGCCAGGAAGTTCGAGGACTACGGCGTCGAAGCCATCGTCTATACCGACATCGGCCGCGACGGGATGATGAGTGGAGTGAACGTCGAGGCGACGGTGAAGCTGGCCCAGGCGCTGCGCATCCCCGTCATAGCCTCGGGTGGCATCGCTTCCATCAAGGACGTTCAGGCGCTCTGCAAAGTACAGGACGAGGGCATCATGGGCGCCATTACCGGCCGGGCCATCTACGAAGGCAAGCTGGATTTTGGCAAGGCCCAGGCGGAAGCGGACAGCTTGTCCGCCAAGTAGCCGCAAGAGCCCTCATGCTTGCCAAACGCATCATTCCCTGCCTCGACGTCAAAGCCGGCCGCGTGGTCAAGGGCGTCAATTTCGTCGAGCTGCGCGATGCCGGCGACCCGGTCGAGGTCGCCAAGCGTTACGACGAGCAGGGCGCCGACGAGATTACCTTTCTCGACATCACTGCCAGCTCCGACGACCGGGACATCATTCTGCATATCGTCGAGGCTTGCGCCGAACAGGTATTCATTCCGCTGACCGTCGGCGGTGGTGTGCGCGTCGTCGATGATGTGCGGCGCCTGCTCAACGCCGGTGCCGACAAGGTGAGCATGAACACGGCGGCCGTGAATAACCCGCAACTGGTTGCCGATGCTTCGGGCAAGGTCGGTTCGCAGTGTATCGTCGTCGCCATCGACGCCAAGCAGACCAGTCCCGGCAAGTGGGAGGTGTTCACCCATGGCGGGCGCAAGAACGTCGGCCTGGACGCCATCGAATGGGCCAAGGAGGTGGCGCGGCTCGGCGCCGGCGAAATTCTGCTGACCAGCATGGATCGCGACGGCACCAAGAACGGCTTCGATCTGGAGCTCACCCGTCGCATCGCCGAGGCGGTGGCCATTCCCGTCATCGCCAGCGGCGGTGTCGGCAACCTTCAGCATCTGGCCGATGGCGTTCAACAGGGCAAGGCCGACGCCGTGCTCGCCGCGAGCATCTTTCACTACGGCGAATACACTGTTCGCCAGGCCAAGGAATACATGCGTTCCCGTGGCATCGAGGTAAGGCTATGACCTACAAATGGCTTAACGATATCAAGTGGGACGAACAGGGCCTGGTTCCCGTGATCGCCCAGGATGCCGGCAGCGGCGACGTGTTGATGTTCGCCTGGATGAACCGCGAGGCCCTCGAAAAGACCGCGGCCATCGGCCAGGCCGTCTATTGGTCGCGCTCCCGCCGCAAGCTCTGGCACAAGGGCGAAGAGTCGGGGCACTTCCAGAAAGTGCTGGAAATCCGCACCGATTGCGACAACGACGTGGTGCTGCTGAAGATCGAGCAGGTTGGCGGTATAGCGTGCCATACGGGACGCAAGAGCTGTTTCTTCCAGCAACTGAAGGACGGTGGCTGGGAACCGGTCGAGCCTGTGCTGAAGGACCCTAAGGAGATATACAAGTGATCGATCTGGAAGTCATCCATCGCGTCCAGGAAACCCTGGTGGAGCGCAAGGGCGCGCCGCCGGAGTCGTCTTACGTCGCCAGTCTCTATGCCAAGGGCACCGACGCCATCTGCAAGAAGGTCGCCGAGGAGGCCGCTGAAACCATCATGGCGGCGAAAGATGGCGATCGCCTGCATCTGGTGCGCGAGGTGTGCGATCTCTGGTTTCACAGCATGATTCTGCTCAGCCAGTTCGACATTGGTGTCGATGACATCATGGTCGAGTTCCGTCGCCGCGAAGGTATTTCCGGCATCGACGAAAAGCGCGGCCGAGGACAAAAATGAGCGATTGCATTTTTTGCAGGATCGCGCGCGGCGAGATTCCCTCGAAGAAGGTCTATGAAGACGACGACTTGTTCGCGTTTCACGATATCAGCCCGATGTCGCCGGTCCATTTCATGATCATCCCCAAGCAGCACATCGCTTCGCTGAATGATGTCGATGCCAGCCATCAAGGCATACTGGGCAAGATCTTCGTCAAGGCCGGGGAACTGGCCCGCTCCCAAGGGCTGGCCGACGGCTTCCGTACCATCGTCAACACGGGCAGGATAGGTCGGCAGGAGGTGTATCATTTGCACGTACACATCCTCGGCGGCCCCGAGCCGCTCGGCTCGATGATGCCGAAGCACTAGGAGAGCGCGACATGGGTTCTTTCAGTATCTGGCATTGGCTGATCGTCTTGGTGATCGTCATGCTGATTTTTGGCACCAAGAAGCTGCGCAACATGGGACAGGATCTGGGTGGCGCGGTGAAGGGCTTCAAGGATGGCATGAAGGAAGGGACCGCCGACCAGCCGGCTCAGCCGGCCGAGCAAGTTGGCCATACCTTCGAAGGCGAAGCGAAAAAGGAAAAGGTCTGACGCGGCCAGATCGGCCGTGGCGAACGCGAGCGGGTCAGCCCCGCTCGTTTTTTTGGTGGGACGCCGTTCTCCGGATTTTCATTTGCGATGTTTGACGTAGGCCTTTCGGAACTGATGGTCATCGCGTTGGTGGCGCTCATCGTCATCGGCCCGGAGCGATTGCCGCGCGTGGCGCGCACCGCGGGCCATTTGCTCGGTCGCCTGCAACGTTACGTCGGTGACGTCAAGGCCGACATCAACCGCGAGATCCAGCTTGAGGACCTCAAGAAGTTGCAGCAGGATGTCGTCGCGCAGGCCAAGAGCATGGAGCAGTCTGTCAACCAGCAGTTGAGGTCGGTTGAGACCTCGCTCAACGACTCGATCGCCCAGGGTATCGGCGAAAAGTCCGCCGAGGCGAACGCCGGTCCGGCTATCACCTCTGCTCCCGCCGATGCCGTGGCCGAACAGCCGAAGATCTGATGTCCGACCTTCAGGAAACCTTCATTTCCCACTTGATCGAGCTGCGCGATCGGCTGCTGCGCGCCCTGCTCGCGATGGTGCTGATCTTCTTTGCCTTGGTGCCTTGGTCGGCCAACGTGTACGACCTGCTGGCGCAACCGATGCTGGCGACCCTGCCGCCCGGCACCAAGATGATCGCCACCGGTGTGATCACGCCCTTCATGGTGCCGATCAAGGTCACGTTGCTGGCCGCGTTCATGCTCGCCTTGCCGGTCATTCTCTACCAGGCCTGGGCTTTCGTCGCTCCCGGACTCTATTCCCACGAGAAGAAGTTCGGCCTGCCACTGGTCGTCGGTTCCACCTTCCTGTTCCTGCTGGGCGTTGCCTTTTGCTATTTCTTTGTTTTTGGCACGGTATTCAGCTTCATCGCCGAGTTTGCGCCGGCCAGCATTACGCCGGCGCCGGATATCGAGCAATACCTGAATTTCGTCATGACGATGTTCCTCGCCTTCGGCGTCACCTTCGAGGTGCCAGTGGTCGTCGTGCTGCTCGTAAGGTTCGGCATCGTCAGCGTCGAGAAGCTCAAGGAATTCCGCCCCTACGCCATTGTCGCGGCTTTTGTCATCGCGGCGGTGGTGACACCGCCCGACGTGACCTCGCAGATTCTGCTCGCGGTACCGATGTGCCTGTTGTTCGAGTTGGGTTTGTTGCTGGCGCGTTTCGTCGGCAAAGTCCCGGCCCCGATGCCCGGCGAAACCGACTATCACCCGCCGACGGCGGCCGACATGGACCGGGAACTGGACAAGTTCGACGCCGAGCGCGCGGCGTCGGATCAGAAGGCGGACGCCAAGTCCTAGTGGCGCGGGTCCCGATGGTGCGGCCGGCGCCGCGGCCTCAGTCGCGCGGCGGCGCGGGCCGCTTGCCGATCGCAGCCTGAACTTCGACGTCGCGACTATCGCGGCGCAGGGCGATGCGGCTCGACTGCCCGGGCGCCAGCCCGGCAATCAGTTCCAGCATGTTCTCGGCGTCCTTCACCTTTTGACCGTCGATGGACAGCAGCACGTCGCCCGGCTTGATGCCGGCCTTTTCCGCCGGGCTGCCGCGCACCACGCCGGCGATCAGGGCGCCCTCGGTACCCGGTAGCTTGAAGGATTCGGCCAATTCCGCGGTGATCTCCTGTACCTCGACGCCGATCCAGCCACGGGTGACGCTGCCGTTCTTGATGATCTGCTCCATGACGTTGCGGGCCAGCGAGACGGGAATGGCGAAGCCGATGCCCATCGAGCCGCCATTCTGGGAATAGATGGCCGTATTGATGCCGATCAGGTCGCCATTGCTGTCCACCAGCGCGCCGCCGGAGTTGCCCGGATTGACCGCGGCATCGGTCTGGATGAAGTTCTCGAAGGTGTTGATGCCCAGGTGGCTGCGGCCGAGCGCCGAAACGATGCCCGAGGTGACCGTCTGGCCGACGCCGAAGGGATTGCCGATGGCCAGCACCACATCGCCGACCCGTAGCGAATCGGCCGTGGCGAAAGTGATGGCGGAGAGGCGGGCATCCGCCGGCACCCGCAGCACCGCCAGGTCGGACTCCGGATCCGTGCCGACCACTTTGGCCTTGAACTTGCGGCCATCGTTGCTGGCCACCTCGATTTCGTCGGCCGCTTCGACCACGTGGTAGTTGGTGAGTATGTAGCCTTCCTCCGAAACGACCACGCCGCTGCCCAACCCGGAGCGGCGTTGCGTCTGCGTACCGCGATCGCCGAAAAAGTGCGACCAGAAAGGATCGTTGGCCAGCGGGTGCCGCGAGGCGCGGATCTCCTGGCTGGTGAATACGTGCACGACGGCCGGCACCGCGCGTTTGGCGGCGTCGGCATAGGAGGCGACCCGCCGGCCGATGTCCGTCGCCGGCGCCGCTTCCTTGACCGCGACGATGCCGACCGGCGCCTGGCCGCCGGCCATCTCGCCGCGCCGCCAGAGCCATTCGGGTTTCAGCGTTTGCAGAACAAACAGCACCGCCACGGAGAGGGTGACGGCCTGGGCAAAAATCAGCCACAAGCGGCGCATAATCGGCCTATCGTTGCAATGGTGACAAGGGATTCGAGGGAGAAGTCAGGATGCGGCGCGACGAACTTCGTGACTACCTGGACAAGCTCCTGGAGGTGGATCGTTTTCGCGATTATTGCCCAAACGGCCTGCAAGTGGAAGGACGCGCCGAGTTGCGCCGCATTGTCTGCGGCGTCACAGCCAGTCAGGCGCTGCTCGACGAGGCGGTGCGGCTGGACGCCGACGCGGTACTCGTGCACCACGGCTGGTTCTGGCGTGGCGAGGATGGACGCGTCGCCGGCATTCGCAAGCGCCGGCTGGCGACTTTGCTGGGCCGCGACATCAGTCTTTTTGCCTACCATTTGCCGCTGGACGCGCATGCCGAGTTCGGCAACAACGCCCAACTGGCGCGCCGGCTCGGCTGGTCTGTCGAGGGGCGCTTCGCCGAGCAGGACATCGGCTTCGTCGGTCGGCCCGCCGAGCCGGCCACGGCGGCGCAGGTCGCCGGTTCGCTGGAGAAACTGCTCGGTCGGCCGGCGCTGCTGATCGGCGCGGCGGAGCGCCCGGTGGCCCGTTTGGCCTGGTGCAGCGGCGGGGCCCAGGGCTGGTTCGAGCAAGCTATCGCGACGGGGGCCGATTGCTACATCAGCGGCGAGATTTCCGAGCAGACGGTGCATCTCGCGCGGGAATCGGGCGTGCCTTACATTGCCGCGGGGCATCACGCCACCGAACGCTATGGGGTCATGGCTCTCGGTGAGCACCTGCGGCAACAGTTCGATCTCGACTGCCGGTTCGTCGAGGTCGACAACCCGGTCTGATCAGCCGCGCAGCATCGCCAGCAGGAGCAGGATTTCCTCGACCACATTCTGGGGGAAGCCGGTGCGCGTTCCGCCCCGATTGTCCTCCAGCAGCCGGCCGAGATACTCGGCGCATGACCGGCGCGGCCACAACTCCTGAATTCGGCTGCTGATATGAACGTAGTTTTCCAGACTCGGCGATCGTGCCGGGACGGGTTCGTGGTCGTTCTGCCAATCGGGTGGAGCAATATTGAAGTGTTGCTGCAACTGCTGGGCCGATGCCTCGAAATCCTTCTGCTGTCCGGAGCGGCGATAGATGTCGAGTAGCTTCAGCCAATGGATGAGCGCCTGGCGCGGGTGCGCCCGGATGTGATCCTCGAGGGTCTGCGCGGCGCTGCCGGTCAGGCGCATCGACAGCATGACCTCGGCCAGTTCAAGGGACTGGTCGCCTTCATGAGCCGACGGGTGGCTATCGGTCGACGCCGCCGCGGGCGCAACGGGGGGTTGCACCGTTGGCGCCCCGGCAGCCGGGGGTGGGGGGGGCGAGGGGGGCTTGTGGCTGACCTCTCGAGTCTCCTTGCCGAGCGGGGCGACCGTGGTACTTGCCGGAACTGGCGCCGTTGCCGGATCGGACTGCCAG
Organism: Rhodocyclaceae bacterium; assembly: GCA_044220545.1. Taxonomy (GTDB): domain Bacteria; phylum Pseudomonadota; class Gammaproteobacteria; order Burkholderiales; family Rhodocyclaceae; genus Fen-999. Next base: position 40,379 of record JBGAQX010000007.1, read on the forward strand.
AATGGTGTCTCGCTGACGCCAGCTTCCGAGGCTTCCCGGCGGCCGCGTTGCCAGAGCAGGGCGAGCAGGGCCAGCACCACCGCGCCGCCGGCCAGGATCAGCCAATACAGGTCGGTGCCCGGCCCGCCCGGCGGGGTTGTCGATGTTTGGCCCTGGGTGGCGCAGGTCGGCGGCACGGCCGCCGGGCAGGGACCGTTGGGCATGGCGGCAATCAGCGGTCTTAGTTCGGCGATCGTCCGGCCCATTCCCTCCAGCCGGGCAATCATGTCCTCGATGAGCATCTTCTCGTCGGCCCGGGACTGGCCGGCCCTCGATTCCAGGCGCAACAGCGCGCGTTCAGTCTCGCCGACCGGCGCTCGCGCCGACGGTGGCTCGAGCGCCGACGCGAGCCGCAGAACCGGTTCTGGCGCCGCTGTCATCGCGGTCGCGGTGGGGATCGCGATCAGGAGCGTCACGCCGATCCGCACTAGCCACGACGGGCGGCTCCTGCCATGGGCGGCCGCAGGGCTTCCTGGCCGGATCAGCGACATCAGCATCGAGTGAAGGGATTGCTTGCCGACAATGGTGTGGTCTTGCGGTGGACGCGGAAAGGCGAAGGCGGATTCCGTTACTTGGAGAATGCCATTCCTTCGCTTCGCCAAAAAAGACGAACAAGGCCGCGAAAGCGAGCCATATTGATTCGGAAGCCCGGTGATCGGGCCGGCTGTCTATTTCAGCCGGTCTTTGAAAGCAAGCCGCAGCTTCGCGGCCTTGGGCGCCACCACGGCCATGCAGTAGGGCTGGCGCGGATTGTTGGCCAGATAGTCCTGATGGTCGTCCTCGGCAGGCCAGAAGCGCGGTGCCGGCAACACCTCGGTGACGATCGGCCCCGGCCAGACGTTCTCGGCGGTCAATTCGGCGATCAGCGACTTGGCGGTGCGCTCCTGCTCGGCCGACAGGGTGAAGATCACCGAACGATACTGGCTGCCGACATCGTTGCCCTGGCGATCGCGGGTGGTGGGGTCGTGGATGGCGAAAAAGGCTTGCAGGATGGTGCGGTAGTCGATGAGCGCCGGATCGAACTCGATCCGAACCACCTCGGCGTGGCCCGTGGTGCCCGAGCAAACCTGGCGATAGCTTGGCTCCGCCATCTGGCCGCCGCAATAGCCGGAGACCACCGATTCGACCCCGCGCAGTTGGCGCAATGCGCCCTCCAGGCACCAGAAGCAGCCACCACCGAGAATTGCCGTGTCCATACCCATAAGCCTATACCGGCAGCGGTGCCTCGTCCATCAGCGCAACCTGTTCGCGCAGTTCGAGAACGCGGTCCTGCCAGTAGCGCTGCGTGTTGAACCAGGAGAATGCCGCCGTGAACGCCGGGTCGCGCCAGCGGCGGGCTATCCAGCCGCTGTAGTGGATCAGGCGCAGGGTGCGCAGCGCTTCGAGCAGATGCAATTCACGCCGATCGAAATCGGCGAACTGCTCGTAGCCGTCGAGCAGTTCCCCCAACTGTCGGGCCATCTGCGCCCGGTCGCCCGACAGCAGCATCCAGAGATCCTGTATCGCCGGCCCCAGACGCGCGTCATCGAAATCGACGAAATGCGGCCCCTGATCCGTCCACAGCACGTTGCCGAGATGGCAGTCGCCGTGCAGACGCAGGTTGGCCACGGCGCCGGCGCGATCGAAACAGCGGCGCACACCATCGAGCGACTGATCGACGACACTGGCCCAGGCCGCGAGCAAATCCGGCGGAATGAAGTCATGGGCCAGCAGGTAATCGCGTGGTGCTTCGCCATAACTGGCGATGTCGAGGACGGGCCGGTGCAGGAAGCTTGCGGTGGCGCCGACGGCATGGATGCGACCGATGAAGCGTCCCAGCCACTCCCGGACACCGGGCGCGTCGATCTCTGGTGCGCGGCCGCCCTGGCGCGGAAAGACGGCGAAGCGGAAACCGCCATGCCTGTGCAAGGTTGATCCGCCCAGCACCAGCGCCGGTACCGCCGGAATCTCCCGCTCGGCCAGCTTGGCGATGAAGGCGTGCTCTTCCAGGATGGCGGCATCGGACCAACGGCCGGGGCGGTAGAACTTGGCGACGACCGGCGCGCCATCCCCGATGCCGACCTGATAGACCCGGTTCTCGTAGCTGTTCAGCGCCAGTTGGCGACCGTCGCAAACCAGGCCAACGCTCTCCAGCGCATCGAGCACCGTGTCCGGTGTCAGCCTGGCATAGGGGGCGCCGGCGTCAGACACGGCCGGCTCGCATGGCGATTGGCCAGACGATGTCGCGTCGATCCTCGCCCCAGACGCCTTGCAGCCGGGTACCAAGCGCCGGAATCGGGCTGTGGCCCCGGGCGGCGATGAACCGTTGGCTGGCCGACCAGGTACCCAGGTAGGCCAGCAGGTCGGGCAGGGTCCACCGCAGATGAATCTCGAAGGTGGGGGGCGTGACTTCCTCGAACGGGAAGGGCATGTCGCGATAGGCCGTGTCGACCCACTTGCGCTCCGGCGGCCAATAGGGGCCCAGGGTGTCCGTGTAGAAGTCCACCAGCAGGGCATCCACCGCCGGCTCGGCGCGCAGCAACTGGTAAGTCCACGCCGCGATCAGGCTGCCCGGTCTGAGTACCCGGCGTACCTCGGCGTAGAAGCGGTCGAAAGCGAACCAATGCAGCGCCTGGGCGACGACGACCAGGTCGGCGCTGCGATCGGGCAGGCCGCTGGTCTCGGCGGGCGCCGCGTGGAAGTCGATGCGCGGGTGGTGCGGCGCGGAAGCGATCTGCTGTGGCGAGAGATCGGTGGCGACCACGCGCTCGAAACGCCCGGCCAGCGGCACCGACGCCTGGCCATTGCCGCAGCCGCAGTCCCAGGCCAGGTCATGGCCGGCGGTGTGCGCCGCCAGCCAATCGAACAAGGCTGCCGGATAGCCCGGCCGGAACTTCGCGTAGTCGGCGGCGTGGCCGGAAAAATGATCGGTGCTCACGCGCCTTCGCGCTCGGCCAACCGGCGCAGCACCAGCGGGAAGGCCCCGGTAAGCAGCAGGGCGATGGCCGTTACGATCAGCGCCAGGCCGGCGGCGGCACCGTCGCTGAACAAGGGATGGGTGCCCGCGAGCAGGCCGGTCATGGCGGCAATGCCGGCGACCAGACAGACCATGCCCAGCACGGCGAAGAAGAGAAACGAAAGCGGCCAGTGACGATGCTTCATTTCGGCCGCTTGTCGAGGACCCGCTTGGCCTTGCCGGTGGAGCGCTCGATGGTGCCGACCGGCTGCACGCGAACACGGGTGCTGATGCCGATCAGGGCCTTGATGTGGTGCTGCAATTCCCGCGCGGCCGCTTCCTTGTCGGCTTCGGAACTCGCCTCGGGTTTCATCTCCACCAGCACATCCATTTCGTCCATGTGCCCGCGGCGTGATACTTCGAGCAGGTAGTGGGCGGACAGCCTGGGAATCTTGAGTATCTGTTCCTCGATCTGCGAGGGGAACACATTGACGCCGCGAATGATCAGCATGTCGTCGGAGCGCCCGGTGATCTTGCCGATGCGCCGAAAGCTGCGCGCCGTCGGCGGCAGCAGCCGGGTCAGGTCGCGGGTGCGATAACGCACGATGGGCAAGGCTTCCTTGGTCAGCGACGTGAACACCAGTTCTCCCGGTGCGCCATCCGGTAGCACCGCGCCGGTTTCCGGATCGACGACCTCGGGGTAGAAGTGGTCCTCCCAGATCACCGGGCCATCCTTGGCCTCGATGCACTCGCAGGCCACGCCCGGCCCCATGACCTCGGACAGGCCGTAGAGGTCCATGGCATCGATACCCAGCCGGCCCTGCATTTCCGCGCGCATCTGCTCCGTCCACGGCTCGGCGCCGAACATGCCCCGCTTGAGGGTCGTGCCGCGCGGGTCGATGCCCATGCGCTCCATTTGATCGACGATGTTGAGCACATAGGACGGCGTGCCGACGATCATGGTGGCCTTGAAATCCTGGATCAACTGCGCCTGGCGTTCCGTCTGGCCGCCGCTGATCGGCACCACCGCGCAGCCCAGCCGCTCGGCGCCGTAATGCACGCCCAGGCCGCCGGTGAACAACCCGTAGCCATGGGTGATGTGGATGATGTCCGAACGACTGCCGCCGGCGGCGCGGATCGAGCGCGCCATGATGCCCGTCCAGGTCTCGATGTCCCGCGCCGTGTAGCCGACCACCGTCGGTTTGCCGGTCGTGCCCGACGAGGCATGGATGCGCACCACGTCGTCCATGGGCACCGCGAACATGCCAAAGGGATAGGTCTCGCGCAGATCCTGCTTGCTGGTGAAGGGGAAGCGCGCGAGATCGGCGAGTGTCTTCAGATCGTCCGGATGCGCACCGGCCGCGTCGAACTTGGCCTTGTAGTGAGGAACCCGTTCGTACACGCGATGGAGGGTCTGCTTCAGCCGCCCCAGTTGCAGGGCCGCGATCTCGTCGCGGCTGGCGGTCTCTATGGCTTCGGGGCGGGCGGGAGCGGTGTCGGTCGGCATGGGGAGGTATTTTCGCATCATCCGGGACCGGACAGGTCGGCGGAAGCGATCGATAGCCTGTGCCGCCTTGCTCAGGCGGCGTGCGACAAAAGGCTTTCGTAGGGAATGTTCAGGCCATCGTGCAAGCGCTTCACCATGCGCAGGCTCAACGCCCGCTTCCGGTTCAATACCTCGGAAACCCGACCGCTGGAGCCGATGTAGGGCTCCAGATCCTTGGCCGCCAATCCCTGCTGCTCCATGCGAAACTTAATTGCCTCGACCGGATCGGCCGGACCTACCGGGTAGTGCCGGTTTTCGTAAGCCTCCACAAGGGCTACCAGAACCTCCATCTCGTCCGCTTCCGGAGATCCCTCAGACGCTTGGAAAATCGCCTCCAGGCGAACAAAGGCGGCACGCAAATCCGCGTCATTTCGAATCGGCCTAATATTCATTGACTGTCTCCACGTCGATCTGGTCGTAGCGGGCGTGTGTGCCGATGAACTTCACCCACGCTATCCCCGCCCGGTACTGCATCTCCACGACCAAGCGATACTTGTTGCCCCCGATATTGAATACCACGCGATGGTTGCCGCGGATGCTCGCATTGCAGTATTGGGCCTTGATGTCCCGCGGTGAGGTCCAGCGCGCCTGCATCGCTTCGTCAAACCAGCTCTCCAATGGTCCCTGCGCATCCGCATACCGTGGCTGTTCCCAAAACCTCTTCAAAGTGCTCTTGGCAATTACGCGCATGGCGCAGTATATCTCCCGTAATGGGAGGTTCGACAAAGGAAAGAAGATTCCTTTACCCGGGCCGCGTCGGGCGCCTGGCGTTGCCAAGGCGGCACGGTGATGGTTCCCGGGACACGCCGGATGGGTGCCGCCTACTCGATCCGCCATACGTAGTCCAGCCGCGCCCAGGCCGGTTCGGGACGGCCGTCCACGGTGGCCGGGCTGAACCGGCACAGGCTCAGGGCGGCGCGGGCGGCCTCGTCCAGCCGCCGGTGGCCGGAAGAACGTTCGACGCGGCTGTCCAGCACCGTGCCGTCGGCGCCAATCAGGAAGGCGAGGCTGACTGTGCCGATCTCCTCGTCGCGCAGCGAGGCGCGCGGGTATTCTGGTTTGGCGCAGGCACCGGGATCGACCACGGCGCTCGTGCGGCGGGGTGCGGCGCTTGGTGGGGTGGCCATCGGCGCGGCCGTCACCACGGGACTGACCGGTGGCGCGGCGGGGAGATCCGCGGCCGGTGCCGTCGGGGCGGTGGTGGCCGGCGCGATGGGCGTGGGTGCTTCGACAGGTGAGGGCCCCGCCGGCCGGCGGGGCGTCGGCTGAGCGACTGGCGGCTGCCGCCGCGCGGGCAAGGGCGCGACGGCGGTTTGACCGGCCAGCAGGGTGGCCTGGGGCTCTCGTACCAGCCGAATGTCGATGCGGGGAACGCGCGCCGCGATCGGGTCGCGGACAGGCGCCGCACCGTGCCATCCCCAGAGGATGGCGGTGTGCAGGGCCAGGGAGAGCGCGGCCGCGATCAGCAGCCGGCCACCAACGGATGTATCAGGCTTGTCGGGCTGGCCCATGCATCGGCGAGGACGTTACCGGAACTGGTATTCGGCCGTCAGGTGGAAAAAGCGGCCCCGGTTGCTGTACAGCTCGGCATAGCCCAACTGCGTATTGTCCGCGGAAGAGGCGTTGAACAGGCTGAGCGGCGGTTCCCGGTCGAACAGGTTCTTGATACCGGCGGTGATGGTCAGGTGGCGCCAGCCCCGGTAGGACGCGGCGACATCGACCTCGCTGAAAGACGCGACCCGTCGGGTGTCGGCTGGAATCGGCAGGTTGCCGGTGGCCGCCAGATTGGTGTCGCGGAAGCCGCCGACGAACTTGTGGGCGGCGCTCAGCAGCCAGGCCGGCGTGGCGTGGCTGATGCTGAGCACATTGCGCAACCGGGGATAGGTGTAGGCACCCAGCAGGTGTTCCCATTCCGTGTTCGCGCCGCGCTGGCGGCGGATGTCCAGATAGTGGGTGGTGGTGTTCTTCAGGCTCAGCGTGCCGCCCAGCAGGTTGGCAAGGCGCAGCCGGGCATCAAGGTCGATGCCCGAGCTTTGTTTCACCGCGATGTTCTGAACATTGGTGAAGATCATCAGCTCGCCGCTGCCGGTGGTGGCGGTGCGCCCCTCGTGCAGGGCCTGGAGGACATCGGGGCGGTCGATGGCGTTCTTGATGCGCAGCCGCCACCAGTCGATGGTCGCGGAAAACGGCCCCAGATCCACCGCCGCGCCCAGGTTCCAGGTTTGCCCCCGCTCGGGCTGGAGGGCGGTGTTGCCGCCGGTGACTTGCCAGGCGGGCCGCAGGCAGCCGGTCGGCTGGCCGATGGCGGCGCATTCCTCCGGGCTCTCCAGGCTGATGGCCGCCTGGTCCTGACTGCCGTACAACTGCCGCAGGCGCGGCATCTGGAAACTCTCGCCGTAGGAGCCGCGCAGCATGAACTGGCGCAGCGGCTGCCATTTCAGGGCTGCCATGGGCGAAGTCCGCGATGCCGTGGGGTAGCGGTCCAGGCGCGCCGCCAACTGGGCTTCCAGGCTGGCGGCGAGCGGCAGGTTCAGTTCGGCGAACAGGGCCCGGGCGTTGCGGCTCGCGTCCACCGCCGACTGCTGGATCTGGCCGATCACCTGGTCCTGCTGGGTCAGCGCGTCCGGCGTATCGACCAGGGCTTCCCGCCAAAGAGAGAAACCCAGCGCATAGGCGAGCGGCCCGTGCGCCAGGCGGGCCAGTTCGCCGCCGATCTTGCCGTCCAGGAAGCCGAGTTCGGCGGTGCCGTCGCGCCGCGGGCGAACCTTGAGGCTCTCCACCAGGGCCGGGCTGTTGGTGTCGGTGGTGGCGTCCAGGGCACCGCTATTGACCGCCGCCGACCAAAGGTTGGCGTCGAAATAGTTGCGGCTCTCGTTGGTCACCCGGGCGCGGCTGTAGCCGGTCGTCAGGTCCCAGTCGATGCCGCTCCGGCGACCTTCGAGGCCCAGGTTGATGCCGTCCAGGGTCGATTGCCGGTCGGTGATGCGCGGCCCGCCCTGCATGAAGCGCCCGGTGTAGTAGTCGCCGCTGGGCAGGACGAAGAAGTCGGGCACCGGGTGCATCTCGAAATGGTCCCGGCTTTCGCTGTGCAGGAGCTGGACCGTGCCGGTCAGGTCGGCGGCCAGGCGGATGCCGCCGACCACCAGGGCCGACGAGCGGTCGGCGGCGTTATAAGCGGTCAGCAGGTCGGCATTGAAGTCATAGCGGCAGGCATCGTTGTACAGCCCGGCCGGACAAGGCCGGACGGTGGCGCCGGACAGGTTGCCGTTGGCGTCGAGCAGGTTGCCGTAGGGCGAGAAAACACTGCGGTAGTCGTCGCCGCCGTAGCGCCGGTAATCCAACGAGCGGGACAGTTCCCGATCCTTGCGGAAAATCGGGTCGCGCCGGAAGTGCTCGAAGGTGGCCAGGAAGTGGTAGCCGTCGGCGGTCAGGTCGCCGAAACCGCCGGTGACGCTGAGCTGCTTTTCCGTGGCGTCATTGCGGCTCGACGCGCCGAAGCCCAGCCTGGCCTCCGCGCCCCGGTAATCCTTGCGGGTGATGAAGTTCACCACCCCGGCCACGGCGTCGGCGCCATAAAGGGCGGAGCCGCCGTCCTTGAGGATCTCGATCCGTTCGATGGCGCCGAGCGGAATCATGTTGATGTTCACCGCGCCGCCCAGACCACTGGTGTCGTAGAGCGGATTGGTCGGCAGGCGGTGGCCGTTGAGCAGCACCAGGACCGCGGTTTCGTCCAGGCCGCGCATGCGCATGAACGCGGTGCCCGAGCCGGCCGGGCTGCCGGCATCCAGTTCGCCCTGGTCGAAGATGTCGATGCTGGCGATGGACCGGAGCAGCTCGTTGGCGGTGGTCGCCCCGGTGGCCGCGATTTCTGCCCGGCGGATGATTTGTACGGGCACCGGTCCCTCGGCCGCAACCCGCTTGATGGCCGAGCCGGTGACCACCACCTGGGCCGTCGTTGCCTCCTCGGCGACTGCCGGCAGGCAGATTGCGACCAGCCCGGCACAGCCGGCCACCTGGCTGGCCAGGGCCAGCGGCAGTTTCATTCTCATCGAATCCCTCCCAGGACGCCGAACGCGCGGTGCGCCACGCTGTCGAGGGAAAATACCACATCCCGCCGAGGGCATATGTCATGGGCGCCGGGGCATGGGAAAGACCTTAGAATCCCCGGCTGGCATTGGCTGTCGCCGCGCCTCGATGTCCATGGGGGGGTCCGATGAATTCCGCGTTCAAGGGCGAAATTGCCCAGTTGCTCGATGCCGCCCGCCAGGGTGAACAGGCGGCGGTGGCGCGGCTGTGCGAGTACCTCTACCAGGATCTGCGGCAGATGGCCCGCTCCCGGCTGCGCGCCCATCAGCCCCTGACCCTGCTCGACACCACGGCCCTGGTTCATGAATCCTTTCTGCGCCTGGTCAAGACCGGGGGTGTCGAGGTCGGCGACCGCAATCACTTCCTCGGTTATGCGGCGCGGGTAATGCGCTCGGTGATCGTCGACGTCGTTCGCCGCAAACAGGCGGAGCGGCGGGGCGGCGACCAGTTTCACGTCACCCTGAACACCGCCATTGCCGGTTCGGTGGCCAATACCGAGGAGGATGTTCTGCGCATCAGCGAGGCCCTGGATGAACTGGCGCAAGTCGATGCCCGGGCGGTGCGGGTGGTGGAGATGCGCTATTTCGCCGGCATGACCGAGAAGGAGATCGCCGAGGCGCTGGGCGTCACCGAACGCACCGTGCGCCGCGACTGGGAGAAGGCCAAGCTGTTGCTGAAGGCGGCCCTGGGGTCACCGTGAGCCTGGGTCGGGAGGACCGGTGCGGTGCACTTGACCATGAAAAGGTAAAGTCTGTCCTAACATTTTCTTGGCTGGATCGCGCAATGATCGATCTCATCGAAGCCGTGCCCCTCGCCGGGCTCTTCGAGCGCCTGCTGCCCGAGCGCCCCCAAGTGAGCCGACCCGCATGAGCATCGCCGTCGACCTGCAAGTACTTTCCCCTCTTCTCGATGAAGTGTTGGCCTTGCCGGAAGGCGAGCGGCTGACCTGGCTGGCTGGCCGGCGGGATCTGCCGGACGAGCTGCGGGCGCGACTGCGCGACCTGCTGGCGGACGGTGCGGGCGAGTTCACCCTGCCGCCGTTGCCCAGCTATGACGACACGGCACTGGGCGAAGCAGTCGAAGCCGGGCTGGCCGCCGCAGCCCCCATTGGTCCCTACCGACTGATCCGCGAGTTGGGTCGTGGCGGCATGGGTTCGGTATGGCTGGCCGAGCGCAGCGACGGCAGCCTGAAACGGCAGGTAGCCCTCAAGCTGCCGCACAGCAGCCTGCCGCAGAAACAACTCGCCGAACGCTTCAGCCGGGAGCGGGACATCCTCGCCGGGCTGGCGCACCCGCACATCGCCCGGCTCTACGACGCCGGCGTCAGCGCCGAAGGGCGGCCCTGGCTGGCCCTGGAATACGTCGAAGGCCAGCCCATCCACGACTACTGCCGGAACCAGGCGCTCGACCTGCGCGCCCGGCTCGCCCTGTTCCAGCAAGTCCTTGCCGCCGTCCAGTACGCCCACGGCCAACTGGTCGTACACCGCGACCTCAAACCTGGCAACATCCTGGTCACCGCCGAAGGGCAAGTGAGACTGCTCGACTTCGGCATCGCCAAACTGCTGGTCGATGGCGAAGCCAAGGAAACCGAACTCACCCAACTCGGCGGCCGGGCCCTCACCCCCCAGTACGCCGCCCCGGAACAAATCCTCGGCCAGCCCATCGGCACCGCCGCCGACATTTACGCCCTCGGCGTCGTCCTCTACCAACTGCTCGCCGACAGCCTGCCCTACCGGCTGAAGCGGGACACCCGGGGCGACCTCGAACAAGCCATCCTCGACACCGACCCCGCCCTACCCAGCCAGGCCGCGCCGGCGCAAGTCGCCTGGCGCAAACGGCTGCGAGGCGACCTCGACACCATCGTCCTCAAGGCCCTGAAGAAGATCCCGGCGGAACGCTACGCCACGGCCGCCGCCTTTGCCGAGGACATCGAGCGCTATCTCAAGGGCGAACCGGTGCTGGCACAGCCGGACAGCGCCGGCTACCGGGCGAAGAAGTTCCTGGCCCGGCACCGGCTGGGCGTGGCGGCGGCGGCGCTGGTGGTGGTGGCCCTGGCCACCGGCCTGGCGGTGGCCCTGTGGCAGGCCGAGGTGGCGCGGGAACATGCCGAGACGGCGCGCAAGGAAGCGCGGACGGCGCAGGCGGTGAAGGAGTTCATGCAGGGCATCTTCCTGGCCAACTCGGCGCAACAGGGCGACCCGCTCAAGGCCCGGCAGACCACCGCCCGCGAACTGCTCGACATCGGCGCCGCCAAAATCGACCAGGCCCTCGCCGATGCGCCCGAGGCAAAGCTGGAAATGCTCCAGATCTACTCGGAACTCTATTCGCAGCTATTGCTGGCCGACAAGGCGACGGAGTTCGCCGAGCGCAGGCTTGCCCTGATGCGGGAGCGGGAAGGGGCGGCCAGTCTGTCTCTGGTCGAGGCCCTGGTACCCTTCGCCATCGTGCGCCGCAGCCAGTGGATCGACGATCCTCGCCAGTGGTCGGCACTGCAAGAGGTCATGGCCATCCTCGACCGGCGCGGCGGGGAGAGTCCCTTTCATCGCAGCGTCGCCTTGGCCGCCGCCGCCGAGTATTGGGCCGATCGGGATTTCCGCCGGGGCCTCGGCGATGCGCGTCGGGCCATGGCCGTCTATCGCGGCCTGGAGGATTTCAATACCAACGCCAAGCGGACGGCCGTCATCGAGTTGCTGGCCGGCAACCACGCGGAAGCGCGCATCATCGCCCAGGACGGGCTGGACCAGGGGCGCGCCTATGCGGCGGAGATGCGGCGTCAAGGGCGGGCGGGCCAGGGGGATCTCCTTTACGTGCCCTTGTTGCTCGACTTGTTCGCCGAAGCCGAATGGGGGCTTGACAACCTGGCGGCCGCCGAGTCCCGCTGGCGTGCCGCACTGGAGGCGGCGCTGGCGACCTACGGCGCCGTTGATCCGGATACCGCGCGCATCCAGTCGCGGCTGGCTTCCTTCCTGCTGACGACAGACCGCGTAACCGAGGCACAGCCACTGATCGACCAGGCCGCCGCAACCCTGGCCGGCGGTCGGCCGGGCGACCGGACCAAGCTGCGTTACGAAGCGCTCGTCGCCTTGGGCCACGTGCAGGCGGATGCCGGCCAGCACCAGGCGGCGCTGGCCACGCTGACGGCCGCGCTGGCCATGCGCGATCCGGCGCTCGACGCCTCGCCCGCCATCGCCGGCGTGTTGCGCGACCAGGCCCGGGCATTGGCCGGGCTGGGCCAGGGCGCCGAAGCCGCGCAAACCCTGGCCCGGGCGGCGGCGATGCGCGAGAAGGCCGGCATCGACCCGCCGGCGGTGCTGCGGGAGGAAGCGGCCATCCGCGCACAGCTACCGTCGACCGGCGGATAGCAAACTCATTCCGGCCATGTCCGGTTTCGGTGAGGCATTGCGTACTGGGTATTGAACGGCGGCGTCCAGGCCGATCCGTTCGATAAGGCGATTAGCGCGGCACCGATGCCGACCATCGATAACCCAGTGGAGAACGCTATGTGGAATCATCAATTGAACAATGCCCGCGCCGGTATGCGGCGGGCGACCGAAGGCCTGCGGCGCGGCTTGCTCGTCTTCGGTTTGCTGCTTGCCGCGACCGCGGCCCAGGCGACCGTTGTCTATTCGTTGTATGAATCGACCGACGGGACCGGGACGGTCGGTGCCGCGGTGATCGCGCCCTCAGGGTTGATCCAGGACACCTCGGACTGGTATTTGAGCCAGATCATTCCCATTGTCGGCAATCCCTTGCCCGGCTTCGACTTGGCCGAGCCGATGAGTGTTCTTGAGTACCGCGATCCATTTTGCGGCTACCGCTTCTGCAAAGCCGGTCAGGCATGGATCGGGCAGGATATCGACGGCTATCAGAACCAACTGCAGTTTGCCCTGATCCACTCGAACTACCTTGTTCCGGGACCGGACCTGCCGACAGCCGACGGTCTCTATGCGATCCGCGGTGGTCACCAAGCGTTTCACAACTTTGTGGCGTTCTGCGCCATCGGCGAATGCAACTCGACGCAGTTTCAGTCGCTGCGCATCGCCGGTGCCGGCAGCCCGGTGCCCGAGCCGGGCAGCCTGATATTGATGCTGGGGTCGCTGGGTATGCTGGCAGGGGTTCGTCGGCATTGTCCGGCCGGTAGTTCGCAAGGCTGAAGCCGTTCCCCGGAAACTCGAATCTCGCGACCCTGTCCGCTTCCGCCCTGAAATCGCGTACTTCCCGATAAGCACGATGGGCAAACCCGCCCGTCGGATCGGGGGCACGACATGCGCAGGGTTCTCTACATTCTCGGCCAGCTCACCGACCAGGACGCGGACTGGCTGGCCGGCGTCGGTTCGCGCCGGCGTTTGCGGGCCGGCGAGTTCCTGGTGCGCCAGGGCGGCCGGCTCGATGATCTGTACATCGTCCTCGACGGCGAACTGAGCATCCTTGCCGGTGGCGAGCGGGAGATCGCCCGGGTCGGTGTCGGCGACATGCTCGGCGAAATGTCTTTTGTCGACGACAGCCCGGCCTCGGCATCGGTGCGGGCGCTGGGCGCGGTGCTGGCGCTGGCGGTGCCGCGCAGCGCGATTGCCGCGCGCATGGCCGGCGACCCGGCCTTCGCCGCCCGCTTCTACAAGGCTATCGCGGTCTTCCTCGCCGACCGCCTGCGTGGGGTGATGGCCCGTTTCGGTTATGGCGAGGCCGGCGACGAGGACGGCGCGGCGGTCGCGGCGGCCACCCTCGGCGAACTCGACGGTCAGGTGATGGACAACCTGTATCTGGCCGGCGGCCGCTTCGAGCGGCTCCTGCAGCGGCTGATGGGCTGAGCCATGGGGCGTCGACTCGGCTTCGTTTGCGCGCTGCCTGGCACCCTGTCCAGCGCGGTGTTCGCCATCCTGGCAATGGCCTGGGCGGCGCCGGCCACCGCCTTGTCCCTGGCCGCCGCCCTGGCGGCGACCCTGGCCGACAACCGCGAGGTCCAGGTGGCGTCGGCCGTGGCGCGGGGCGCCGCGGGCGCGGCGGAGCAGGCGCGCGGCGCCTTCGATCCGCTGGTCTCGGTGACCGGTCAGCGCAGCCGGGATCGACGTCCGCTCAGTGAAGCCGAACACCTGGCGGCACCGGAGGCGGGCGAGCAGACCAGCTCCGGCGCCAGCCTTGCCGCCCGCGTCGAACGGCGTCTGTCGTCGGGGCTGACCGTTTCGGGCAGCGCCGTTTCCAGTTACAGCGACGACCGGCTCGCGCGCGAACTGGGCATCGCCGCCAAGACCACGCGGGCGCTGGTCCTGGGCGTCAAGCTGCCGCTGGCGCGGGGCGCCGGGGACGGCAACGCCGCCAAGGCCACCCTGGCGGCGGCGGAGCGCGAGGCGGAGGCGGCCGGCCAGGAAGCCCGCCACCAACTCTCGCTGGCCTTGCGCGATACGGCGGCCGCCTATTGGGAGTACCTGAGCCGCTGGCGGCAACTGGAGATCAGCCGCCTGGGCGAGGAGCGGACGCTGGGCCTGCTGCAAGAACTGAAGAAGCTGATCGCCGCCGACGAGGTGCCGGCCGCCGATCTCGACCTGGCGCTGGCCAACCACGCCGAGCGCGGCAACGCCCGCATCGCCGCCGAGCAGGCGCTGCTGGAAGCCCGTCAGACGCTGGCGCGCGGCATGGGCCTGGCGACGGAACAGCAGGACAGGCTGGGCCAGCCCGGCGAGGACTTCCCCGACCTGGACGCCACGACAGCGCCTTCCCTGGCCGCGCTGCGCCAACGGGCGCTGGCCCGCCGGCAGGACTGGCTGGCCCTGGAGCGACGCGTCGCCGGCTTGCGCGAGCGCCTGGCCGCCGCCCGCGACCTGGCTCGACCGCTGGTCGATCTGTCGGTGAACCTCAGTTCCAACGGTCTGCGCGAAGGGGCGGCCATGGCGGCGACGGCCAACCCCTTTGCCGCGCCCTTCGCCGGCCCCGGGTTGATGGCCCAGTTGCAGGTGCAGTTGCCGGTTGGCAACCGGGCGGCGCTGGGCGGCGTGGCGCAGGTCTCGGCGCAGTTGACCGAGGCCGAGCTCCGCCGCCAAAGCCTGGGCGACGATATTGGCAGCGCCGTCGAGGCGCGGTTGGCCGAGCTCCGCCGCGCCGCGGAGACCCTGGCCGGTTCGACGCGCATCGTCCAGCTCTATGAGCGGACGCTGGCCAACGAACGCACCAAGCGCCGCCTGGGCACCGCCACCCTGATCGACGTGCTGAACGTCGAGGACCGCTATTTCCGCGCCCTGCTCGACGACGTGCAGCGGCGGCGCAACTACGCCGTCGCCCTGGCCCGCCTCGGTCACGAAATCGACACGCTGGTGGTCGCCCGGGATGGCCAAGCGGCGGTCAACCTCGGCGCCTTTGCCCACCTGTCGGCACTACCGGATTCAACGCCATGAGCGACCGCGCCTCGATCTTCCGTCAGGTTTCCCTTGAGCGCCTGTCCTCGCCGGAACAGCTCGATCAGCTGGTGCAAGTGATCACGCCGCGCACCTGGCTGCTCTGGGCGCCAATGGCCGGCATCGCCGCCGGCGCGCTGCTGTGGGGAATCTTCGGCACCGTGCCGGTCACCGTCACCGGGCGGGCCATCCTGTTGCAGCAGGGGGGCCTGGCCGAGGTCAGCGCGGCGGCGCAGGGGCGGGTCGTCGACCTGCTGGTCGGCGTCGGCGGCCGGGTCGCCCGGGGCCAGCCGGTGGCGCGCATCGCCCAGCCGGAACTGGTCGAGCGGCAGCGGCAGGCGCAGGATCGTTTGGCCGAAGCCGGTCGCGAGGAACAGCGCCTGCAAGGACTGCTGCGCCAGGGCGCCGACATCCAGGCGGCGTCGCTCCAGCAACAACGGACGCTGCTCGACCAGCAGTTGCGCGCTTCCGAGGAGCGTGGACGGATCCTGGCCGAGCGCGCCACCGTGCAGGCCACGCTGCTGGCGCAGGGCCTGATCACCCGCCAGACAATGCTGGCCACCCAGTCGGACGCGACCGCCGCGCGGCTGGAAAGCGAGAACGCCAAGGTCCAGCTCCGCCAGTTGGCCCTGAAGCAGCTGGAGGAGCGCAAGCAGGCCGAGGCCCAGTTGAGCCAGGTTCAGGCCCAGGTGGCCGAAGCGCGCCGGACCGTCGAAGGGCTCACCGAAACGGCGCGCCTGACCACGGTGGTGGAGAGCCCCTACGCCGGCCGGGTGGTGGAGCTGCGCGTCGCCGAAGGCGCGCTGGTGGCGGTGGGTACGCCGCTGGTCGCCGTCGAACCGGAAGAGGGCGCCACCGAGGGGCTGGAAGCGGCGTTGTATCTGCCGGCCAGCGAGGGCAAGCGGGTGGCCGCCGGCATGGCGGCGCAGGTCAGCCCGGCCACCGTGCGCCGCGAGGAACACGGCTACCTGCTCGGCGAAGTGAGCTTTGTTTCCGACTACCCGGCGACGCCGCAGAGCATGCGCAGCACCTTGCAGAACGAGGAACTGGCGCGGCAGTTGTCGGGCAGCGGCGCGCCCATCGAACTGCGGGTGAAACTCCAGCGCGCCGACACGGTGAGCGGCTATCGCTGGTCGTCGGCGTCCGGGCCGCCGTTGAAAGTGACCGCCGGCACCCTGGCCCAGGCCGAGGTGGTGGTGCGCCGCCAGGCGCCCATCACGCTGGTCGTGCCGGCGCTGCGCCGGCTACTGGGGGTCTACTGATGGCCGCCGCCGAAGTGTCGCCGGGCGCGGCGATGCCGGCCGGGCTGAGCCGGCGGCGGGTGCGCACGCCGGTGATCCTGCAAATGGAGGCGGTGGAATGCGGCGCCGCCGCCCTGGCCATCGTCCTCGCCCACCATGGCCGCTGGGTGCCGCTGGAGGAACTGCGCCGCCAGTGCGGTGTGTCCCGCGACGGCAGCAAGGCCAGCAATGTGGTCAAGGCTGCTCGCGCCTACGGCCTGAACGGCCGTG
The DNA here is from genome assembly GCA_044220545.1 of Rhodocyclaceae bacterium. Classification (GTDB taxonomy): domain Bacteria; phylum Pseudomonadota; class Gammaproteobacteria; order Burkholderiales; family Rhodocyclaceae; genus Fen-999. Next base: position 56,882 of record JBGAQX010000007.1, read on the forward strand.
GTTTCCGCCGCGAACCGGCCGGGCTGGGCGATCTGCCCCTGCCCATGGTGGTGTTCTGGAACTTCAACCACTTTCTGGTGGTGGAGGGCTACGACGAGGCGGGTGTCTATCTCAACGACCCGGCCGGCGGGCACCGCCAGGTGGGCTGGGACGAGTTCGACCTCGCCTTTACCGGGGTGGTGCTGAGCTTCGAACCGACCGCCGAGTTCGTGCGCGGCGGTGAGCCACCAGGCTTGCTCAAGGCACTGGCAGCGCGGCTGGCCGGCCAGCGGGCGGTGCTCTGGTTCCTGCTGGCGGTGGGGCTGACCCTGATCCTGCCCGGGCTGATCGTGCCGGCCTTCGCCCGGGTGTTCGTGGATGAAGTTCTGGTCGGTGGCCAGGCTGGCTGGGTGCGCCCGCTGGTGCTGGGCATGGTGGCCACGGCCTTGTTGCGCGCGGGCCTGATGGCGCTGGAAAAGCATGCCCTCCTGCGCCTGGAGGCCGGGCTGGCGGTGGCCGCCGGCAGCCGGCTGTTCTGGCATCTGCTGCATCTGCCGATCGAGTTCTACACCCAGCGCTATGCCGGCGAGGTGGGCGCGCGGCTGGCCATCAGCGACCGCGTCGCCCATCTGGTGGCCGGCGAACTGCCGGCGGCGGCGCTCAACCTGTTCACCGCGCTGTTCTTCCTGGTCATGATGGCGAGCTACGACCCGCTGCTGGCGCTGGTAAGCCTGACCTTCGCGGTGGCCAACATCGCCTTGCTGCAATCGGTGGCGCGTCGGCGCAAGGCTGCCAACCAGCGGCTGGCCATCGACGGTGGCAAGGTCATGGGCGCCTCGATGAACGGCCTGATGCTGATCGAAACGCTGAAAGCATCCGGCGCCGAAGGCGACTTCTTCGAGAAATGGGCCGGATACCAGGCCCGCTGGCTGATGTCGCTCCAGGCGCAAGCGCGCGCCTCGCTGTTGCTCAACGGGCTGCCGACCACCTTCGCGGCGCTGGAGGCGGCCGCCATCGTCGGCCTGGGTGGTCTGCGGGTAATGGAAGGCGCCATGACGCTCGGTATGCTGGTCGCCTTCCAGAGCCTGGCGCAGAGCTTCGCCCAGCCGGTGCATGCGCTGGTTGGCCTGGGCGCCAGGCTCCAGCAACTGCAAGGCGACATGGACCGGCTGGACGACGTGCAGCGGGTGGCGCCGGAACCGACATCCCTGGCCCGGCCGGACGAGACCGCCGAGCCGTCCGCGGCCCGGCTGGACGGCCGCATCGAGCTGCGCAAGGTCAGCTTCGGCTACAACCGGGCGGCCGCGCCGCTGATCGAGGACTTCTCGCTGGTGGTCGAACCGGGCCAGCGCGTCGCCCTGGTCGGGCCCTCCGGCTGCGGCAAGTCGACGGTGTCGCGGCTGCTCATGGGCCTCTACCAGCCCTGGTCGGGCGATGTGCTGCTCGACGGCCAGCCACGCGCCGCCTGGGACCGCGACCGGCTGGCGCTCTCGATGGCCGTGGTCGATCAGGAGATTGCGCTGTTCGCCGGTTCGGTGCGCGACAACCTGACCCTGTGGGACGACACCGTGCCCGACGCCTCGGTGGTGCGGGCCGCCACCGATGCCTGCGTGCACGACGCGATCCTGGTCCGCCCCGGCGGCTACGACGGGCCGGTGGATCAGGATGGCCGCAACTTCAGCGGTGGCCAGCGCCAGCGGCTGGAGATCGCCCGGGCGCTGGTGAACGAGCCGCGCATCCTGGTGCTTGACGAGGCGACCAGCGCCCTCGATCCAGTGGTGGAGCAGCGGATCGACAGCCACTTGCGGCGGCGCGGCTGCACCTGCGTGATCATCGCCCACCGCCTGAGCACGGTACGCGACTGCGACCGGATCTACGTGCTGCGGGAAGGGCGGATTGCCGAGGCCGGCAATCACGACGAACTGATGGCGATTCCCGATGGCCTCTACCGGCGACTGGCGGTGATCGAGTGAGCGCCGGCGTTCTCGATCCGGTCTGGCCGGTGGCCTCGTCCGGTCCGGCGACCACCATTCCCTGTGCCGGAACACGGGGCCTGCGGCGGGTCGTGTCCGGGGCAATGGACCTGTTCTTCGCCACCGTGGGTGCGGATGGCGTTCCGGGGCCGCGGCGGCCGGTCTGCCGCGTTGCGGCGGGCGGCGTGTTCCTGGCGGCGGTGCCGCCGGCCGAGCTGGCCGGCTGGCGGGGGAGCTTCGTGCCGGTGCCTGGTACGCGCTGTCAGGACCTGGATGCGGATGGCGATATGGCCACGGATGACGAGCTGGCCCGCTGGCTGGGCGGCCTGGTGCGGGCCTGCCGGCCGGGGCTGGCGCCAGCGGACTATCGCGAGGCACAGTCGGGCGACGGGCTCGCCCTGGCCGATGGCGAAGTCTGTGCCAGCAGCGCCGGCCTCGCCTGGCTGGAAGTGAGTTCGGGCCAGGTACTGCTGATGGGTGAGGAGGATCTGGTCTTTGCCGCCGGCTCTCTCATCTGCCTGCATGCCGATGCCTGGCTGGTTGCCGCCGGTCCGGGCCAACTGCGGCCGGTCTCTCGCCCACCGTCGGCGCGGGCGGGCACCGCCTTGGCCGCCGTGCAGGACGCGCTGTTCCGTGCCCTGATCCGCCGCTGGGCCGCCGATGACGCCGAGGAGCGGCGACGCCTGGTCCGCCGCCGTGACCGGGCGAGTCGTCGCCTCGGTGGTTCGCTGCGCAGCCTGGCCTGCCTGCTCGACTCGGCGCGGACGTCCGTACCGGGTGAGGACGGCGGCGATCCGGTGCTCGCCGCCTGCCGGCTGGTGGGTGCGCGCGCCGGAATCGAGTTTCCGCCCTTGCCACAGGCGCTGGCCGATCTTGCTGGCGGCGAGCGCCTGGCGGCGCTGGTCGATGGCGCCCGGGTCCAGAAACGCCGCGTCGCCCTGCGTGGCGATTGGTGGCTGGAGGATGGCGGCCCGCTGGTGGGTTCCACCGTCGCGGACGACGCGGTGGTGGCCCTGCTGCCGCAACGGGGTGGCGGCTACAGCGCGGTGTTCCCCGCCAGCGGCCGTCGCCAGTCGGTGGACGCCGCCCTGGCGGCGACGCTGCGACCTCATGCCCATATGCTGTTTCGCGGCTTTCCGGCTCGACCGCTCGGCATCGTCGACCTGGTGCGCCTCGGAGCGTGCGGGCTGGGACGGGAGACCGGCCTGGTCCTGGTCGTGGCGCTGCTGCTGGGGCTGCTCGGCATGCTGGCGCCCCTGGCCCTGGGCTATCTGTTCGATCATGTGATCCCGGCGGCGGACCGCGGCCAACTGGCGCAGATGCTGGGCGCGCTGGCCGGTGCGGCCGTCGCCACGCTGGGCTTCTCGTTGTTCCGCGCCGAACTCATGCTGCGGCTGCAGGGGCGCATGGAGACGGCCGTGCAGGCCGCCGTCTGGGACCGGGTGCTGAAGCTGCCGGCGCGGTTTTTCCGCGACTATTCGTCGGGCGACCTGGCCCAGCGCATCAACGCCGTCAACCATATCCACCAGGAACTCTCCGGAACGACCGTCGGTGGCTTGCTGAGCGGCTTGTTCGCCTTCATGAACCTGGGCCTGCTGTTCTCCCTGGCGCCGCATCTGGCCCTGCCGGCCCTCGGCCTGGTGGCGGTGGCGGTGCTGGTGAGCGGCGGCCTGGCCGTGCTGATCATCGACCGGGAAAGGCGGCAACAGGAGGCGCAGGGCAAGCTGTCCGGCCTGGTGCTGGAACTGCTGACGGGCATCGCCAAGTTGCGCGTCGCCGCGGCCGAGGCGCGCGGCTTCGCCCGCTGGGCCGCCCTGTTCGCCCGTGGCTGGGCCGCGGAGCTCGACGCCCGCCGCCTGGCCAATGTTGCGCAGATATTCACGGCGGCATTCTCGGTGATCGCCGCGGCGGTGATCTTCGACGCCGCCGCCCAGTCGCCATCGACCGGGGCGGTGCCATTGTCCACGGGTGACTTCGTCGCCTTCATTGGTGTCTTCACCAGCTTCTTCCTCCAGTTCATCGCCCTGGGTGACATTCTTCTTTCCTTGCTGCACCTGCTGCCGCAACTGGAACGGGCGCGGCCGATCCTGGCCGCCGTGCCGGAGACCGCGACGGGCCCGAGCGGCACGCTGGCCTTGCGCGGCAACGTGGCGGTGTCGAACCTGTGCTTCCGCTACCAGGCCGACGGGCCGGCCATTCTCGACGGGATTTCCTTTGCCCTGCGCGAGGGCGAGTTCCTGGCGGTGGTCGGGCCGTCCGGCTCCGGCAAGTCCACCTTGATGCGACTGCTGCTCGGCTTCGAACGGCCCACGGCCGGCGGCATCGGTTACGACGGCAAGGAACTCGCGGACCTGGATCCGCCAGCGCTGCGCCGCCAAATGGGCGTGGTGCTCCAGTCCGGCCAGTTGATGCCCGGCGACATCTATTCGAACATCATCGGCGCGCACAACCTGACCCTCGACGATGCCTGGGAAGCAGCCCGGCGCTGCGGGCTGGATGCCGACATCGAGGCGATGCCGATGGGCATGCATACGGTGCTCGGCGAGGGAGCGACCACCCTTTCCGGCGGCCAGCGGCAGCGCATCCTGATCGCCCGCGCCATCGTCCGCCGGCCGCGCCTGCTGCTCTTCGACGAGGCGACCAGCGCGCTCGACAACCGCACCCAGGAAATCGTCAGCCGCTCGGTGGAACGCTTGAAGGCCACCCGCATCGTCATCGCTCATCGCCTGTCCACCATCGTCAATGCCGACCGCATTCTCGTGCTGGACCAGGGGCGCGTCGTCCAGTCCGGCACCTATGCCGAGCTGATGGAACAACCGGGCCTGTTCCGCGAACTGGCCAGTCGCCAACTTGCATGAACCGGTCAATCGCCACCAGAGGAACCCGACCATGGATCGCCTGCCCACCCCCAGCCTGCCCCTGCTTAATCTGGACGAGGCCGCCCTGCGCCTGCTGGCCCCCGAGGGCAGCGTGCGCACCCATGCCAAGGGCGCCATCGTGGTTTCCGAGGGCGACTACAGCGACGCGCTCTATGTGGTCCTTTCCGGCCGCGTGAAGATCTACATGAGCGACGAGGAGGGCAAGGAAGTAATCCTCAACGTCATCGAGCCGGGGGACTACTTCGGCGAATTCGTCCTTGACGGCGGTCCCCGGGCGGCGTCGGCCATGACCATGGTAGCGACCCGCTTCTTCGTCATCCCGCGCTTGGCCGTGGAGGGCCTCATCGCCGGCAACGCGGACTTCACCCGCGATCTGATCGGCCGGCTCATCGCGAAGGTGCGCAGTCTGGCCGGCACCGTGCGCGACTTCGCGCTGCGCGACGTCTACGGGCGCCTTGCCACTTTCATCAACGGTCATGCGGTGGAAGTCGATGGCCGGCGGACGCTCGAGCGCCTGACCCACCAGGAGATCGCCGCCCGCATCGGCGCCTCGCGCGAGATGGTCAGCCGCATCTTCAAGGAGCTGACCACCGGTGGGTATCTGGTGGTGGACAGCAAGCGGATCGTCGTCGCCAGGAAGCTGCCGGAGCGGTGGTAAGGGTGTGCGAGGTGAATAGGTCACCAGGGTGCTGTGATCCGCGATACGGAACCGCCGGGGCGAAGTTTCTAGACTGAATCTCATCGATGACACGGGAAACCGAGCATCGGTGAATGGGGCGCCTTCCCGCCCCCCAACCAATGGCGGGAAAAATCGAGCAAAGGAAATGACAATGACCGAGAGCACCAAGAAGCCCGGACAGGGCAAGGGACCGGACACCAGCGGCATCGAATTGGACGAGACCGGCAAGTTCGATCTGAACGACGACGATCTCGCCAAGGTCTCCGGCGGCAAGCCGAAAATCATCCCGGCTTGCGGCGGTTCGATCACCCCCTCGGGCTGCATCGTCAAGGTGGGCAAGTCTTGTACGTCGTAAGCGCTTGCCGGTAGCGCTTGCTCCACGGGAGGAATGGCGGGCGCTCGGTCGCGCCCGCCGCATCCCTTCCCACGACCGTTCGGAAGGAGTATCCATGGCAATCGAATCGTTTCCATCGCAAGAGGCGCTTGCGGCGGCGCTGAACTCCAAGGCGCTCTACCTGGTGGTCCTGCCCACCGAGCAGTGCAACTTTCGCTGCGTCTACTGTTACCAGGATTTCGCTGTCGGTCGTATGTCGTCGTCCGTGGTGAGCGGGATCAAACGGCTGATCGATCGGAGAATGGAGAGCCTTCGGTACTTTCATCTGGCTTGGTTTGGCGGCGAACCGCTGATCGCAAAGGACATCGTCTTCGAAGTCTCCGAACACGCGCAACGCCGCAGCCGGGAACACGGTGTCGAATTCCTGGAGGGCGAGGTGACCACCAATGGCTACCTGCTAACGCCGGCCACCATGGGGCGACTCAGCGCGGCGAACCAAAAGCATTTTCATATTTCACTGGATGGGCTCGGCGCCATCCATGACGCCACGCGGCCCTTGATATCGGGCAAGGGGTCGTTCGGTCGGATCTGGCACAACCTGATCGGGCTGCGCAAGAGCGACCACGACTTTCATGTCGTCTTGCGTCTGCACTTCGGCGCGGCGCCCTTGGTCGATACCGAGACATTGTGTCGGCGGATCAACCAGGAGTTTGGCGGCGATCCGCGCTTTTCCGTTCACCTCAAGTCAATCGAGAATTACGGCGGCGAAAACGGCGGCCGCATTGCGCCGATGTCGCGCCAGGACGCGAGCGAGACAGGGAAGCGCCTGTCCGCGGAACTTGCCGATCTGACCATCTCCGGCCGGGATGGGGATGCCGATCGCCATATCTGCTATGCGGCCCAGCCGAACAATCTGTTGATCCGTGCCGACGGCCGCGTCGGCAAGTGTGCCGTGGCCCTGAAGGACCCCAGAAACACCATCGGACGAATCGACGAAGAGGGGCGACTGCGGATCGACAACGCACGACTGCAACCGTGGATGGGCGGCTACCGCGACTTGGACGTCGATCTGCTTTCTTGCCCCTACACCGGCGTCAGCAAGACGCCGATGCCCGCCCGGCCGAGCATTCCGATCCGCTTGGCCAGTTGATGTTTGCCGGCGCGGCGACGATGGGATTGGAACCGTCGGGCCGGCTGTCCGGTTCCGTCGTCGGTTTCCGTACTTATGGATGAGTGGCGACGTGAATGGATCACAAGACCGCCGTGACTCAGGCCACGGAACGCAGGAAGTCGGCGCTCTAGACTGACTTCACTGACTGCAACAAACCATCGGCCGAGTCGCGGTCAGTGTTGGATCGATCAACCGGCCACCATTCGAAGGAGAACGTGATGAACGAAGACAAGTGCAGGAACGACGAGGCAAACACATCTCAGGATGTCACGACACCGGCATCGACCCCGGATGACGGGGCGCTGTCCCTTCAAGACCTCGATGCCGTGGCAGGTGGCGCAAAGCGGAAGGTAGGCGGTGCCACTCCCGCGGCTCCGGCCCCAATCATGTAAGGGGAACGGCCATGGACAAGGAACACATGACAAACGGCCACCGCCAGATGGATGACGGTTTGCTCAGCCAGGAACAGCTCGAACACGCCGCCGGCGGCATGATAAATGTCCGGAAGGCGGTCGCCAGTGCCGTCAAGGGCGGCGCGCTGGAAGGAAGCACCACCCGGAGTGGCGGCGACGACGACCTGGATGACCTCGAAGTCGAACGTTGAGCGACGGCGTAGCGAATGACCATCACATTTCACAGGAGATGAACATGAGCGAAAAGCAGGCGAAGGATCAGACGAGGACAACCGAAGACAAGGCCGCGGTTCGCCAAGTGCCGGAAGGCAAGCCACTGTCCGAGCGGGACCTGGACAGCGTGTCAGGCGGCGCGGCCCGCCGTGGCCCGGGAACCCAGACCGAAGACGACGCCTACGTCGGCTGAGTCGATGGCCGACAGACGAAGGAGAACGACATGAACGACCGGAAGCAGACCGAGGGTGACGTGAAACAACAGCCCAAAGACCAGCGGTTGCCCGCTGGCGAACTTGATCAGGAGCAACTGGATCAGGCCGCCGGCGGCATGAGCATGATGATCTCGCTCGCCGGCTTCGCCGGCAAGGTGATCAAGTCCACGACCGAGGCGGCTGCCACGACCCTCACCGAATCCCCGAAGTAGTCCGGCCTATCCATCCAAACGCAGGAGGTTTCCATGAACGACAAGATCAAACAGCAGGACGAAGCAACCAAGGGCATCGACACCAGCAAGATGTCGGTCGACGACACCGGTCGGGCGGAGGTGGGCGATGCGGAGCTGGATCAAGTGGTCGGTGGGATGGGTACCCGGACTGGCGGCACGAACTTCAAGTGCGTCAATCCGGTGAATTGCCCGGCCAAGGAAGCGCCCTGAGCGAGCCAATGGAGTCCGTTGCGGCGCCCATCGCAGAGGCGACCGCGGCGGACCGGGGGCTACGATGACGACCAAACCCTTCCTGTCGAAAGCCGCCTTGTCGGATGCGATCCATCCCCGGGCGATGCATCTGATCCTGCTGCCCACCGAGCAGTGCAACTTCCGTTGCACCTACTGCTACGAGGACTTCGACATCGGCCGCATGCGGCCGGAACTGGTGCGTGGGGTCAAGACCCTGGTGGATCGGCGCATCGACGATCTGCTCGGCATCAGCCTGTCCTGGTTCGGTGGCGAGCCGCTGGCGGCCAAGGACATCGTTTTCGATGTGGCCGAGCATGTGCAGCGGCGTTGCCAGGAGCGTGGCGTGACCAATCTGGGTGGCCACCTGACCACCAATGGCTACCTGCTGGATCTGGCGACGGTCGAGCGCCTCTGTGCGGCCGAGCAGCGCACCGCGCAGATTTCCCTGGATGGCCTGGGTGCAGTTCACGACCGCAGCCGGCCGCTGGCTTCCGGCCGGGGCAGCTTTCGGCGCGTCTGGGACAACCTGCTGGCCATCCGCGCCAGCCGCCACGACTTTCGGGTCAGCCTGCGCATACACGTCGGTGTCGCCGAGGAAGCCGAGACGGCCGAGCTGTGCCGGGAGATAAACCGCCAGTTCGGCGGCGACCCGCGCTTCAGCGCCTACCTGCGCCTGATCGCCAACTGGGGCGGCGCCAACCGGGACAGCATCAAGTCGCTGTCCGGGCCGGCCGGCCGGGAGGCGGTGGCCAGACTTGCCCGGCTGCTCACCGACATCGACCACAACGGCGTGGACGATGGCGAGCAATACATCTGTTATGCCGCCAGGCCAAACACCTGGCTAGTCCGCGCCGACGGCCGGGTCGGCCGCTGCACCGTGGCGCTGGACGATCCGCGCAATACCGTTGGCCACCTGGACGAGTCGGGCCGGCTGCGGGTGGATAGCGACAAGTTGCGGCCCTGGCTGGCGGGCCTGGCGGAACTGGACAGCGACCTGCTGGCCTGCCCCTATGGGGGTGTGCGGGGGGGGCCTAAGACCTCTGTCGCACCGGCGGCCGGCGTGCAAACCATCGTCCTGCCGCCCCGTTGGCGAGCCAGGGGCGACCTGCCAGCTGGGACCACCGTTGGCGCTACGTGAGGACGCTTGACATGACTGACTTGGGACTCAAGGAGATGACCATGCAGAAAAACCGTCGCAGAACACGAGGCGCCTGGGCAAGGCGTCTGGCCGGCGCGGCCGGGCTGGTGGCCAGTGCCGCCGCCCTTGCCGCGCCCGTGGCCTACACCGACCGGGCGGCGTTCGACGCCGCCACCGCCGGCATGCACCGAACGGTGGAGAACTTCGATGCCCTGCCCTCGGGGACGCCGATCACCAGCGGCGACGCCCTGGGCGGCCTGGCACTGACCTACAACCTGGGCGGCGTATCGCTGGCGGTGACGGATGGCACGGCCTTCGGCGGCGGGGCGCTGCCTTTCGCCACCACGTCACCCGGCAATTTCCTGGGCACCGACGATGGCGACATGCTCCAGGATGGCGATGGCTTCACCGTTCAGCTCGGCGCCGCCAATGCCTTCGGCCTGTATCTGATCTCGGCCGATCCCCTGTGGGACGGCGACTTCCTGCTCACAGCCGGCGGCATCGGCGCCTCCCTGTGGACCGGCGACCTCCAGGCCCATTTTCCCGGTGACGGCAGCAGCGTCTACTTCCTGGGCATCGTGGATGCCGATGCGCCGCTGTGGGCTGCGACGCTGGCGACCGACCACGACATGGCCACGGGCCAGTTCCTCTGGAATGCCGACGACCTGGTGGTGGCGCGCGCCAGCCAGGTGCCGGAGCCCGCCAGCCTGGGGCTGTTCGCCCTCGGCATGGCGGCGCTGACGGCGCGCCGCCGTTTCACCCCATCCACAATTTGACGGAGACTCCTATGAATGCCATGAACATGCTCGAACCGAAGTCCTGGCGCCGTCGCGCGTCCATCATCGCGCTGGGCGTCAGCCTGTGGGGCGGCGCTACCGCCGCGTCCGCGCAAACTCGGCTCTCGCTGGCCGACCTGGCGGCGCAGATCGAGGCCTTGCGCACCCAGGTGACCAGCCTGACCCAGGCCAACAGCAACCTACAGGGCCAGCTCGACAGCCTCAACGCCAATCTCGGCGTCGTTCAGCTCGGTGTCGCCGGGGCCCAGGCCACCGCCCAGGCGGCCCAGAACCGCGCTGCCACGGTGGCGACCGACCTGGCCGCCGTCCAGGCCAACACCGTGCTTGCGCTCGACGGCATCCTCGCCTACGACGCCGCCGCCCAGACAGCCCGCTTCAGCGGGGTGGACGTGCAGATACTCAACGGCCAGGGTGCTGGAACTATCAATGGTCGCGGCAACCTGATCGTGGGTTACAACCGGGCGCGCACGGGCCCGGCCATCTGCTCGATCGGCGGGAGTTACGCCAATTCCCAGGTTGCCTGCGAGTCCACCGGCGGGACGTGGGCAGCCAATCACAAGAGCGGTTCCCACAATCTGGTGGTGGGCGACGAGCATGCCTACTCGGCTCATGGGGGCGTTCTCTTCGGGTTTGACAACGCAGTGGTCGCCTGGGGCGGCAGCGTGACCGGCGGATACGGCAACGTCGTCCTGGGTAACTACGCGGCCGTCTCCGGGGGCGTCGGGAACGGGGCGCGGGCCAACTACAGTGCGATTGGCGGGGGTTACCTGAATGCTACCGACGGCAACCACAGCGTGGTCAGCGGCGGCTTTCGCCGTGTGACCGGCTCGACGGAAGAATATTCATGGCGGGGGGGAGGGCTCGGACAGAGCCAGTAGGGATTCAGGCCAGACGCCGCCTCCGGGTGGGATGTCAGGTTGACCGCGAGGATCCCACGGCCGGTTGGCAGCCAGGTGAACTCTGATCGCTCGGGCGGTCAGTCGGCGCGCTTCAGTACGCCTTCCCAGCGCATGGCGACGTTCTTCTGTTCGCCGATCAACTCGAGAAAGTCCTGGGCCGACTTGAAGGGGAGTTCTTCCAGTATGCCGGCGTCCGGAATCGAGAACACGGAGAGGTCGCGATCGACGATGTCGAGGCCGTTGCCAGCGGCGATTTCGACCATCTGGGCGACCTTTGCGAGTACCGACTCGGGTGTGACGAAGGGGATGAGCACCCAGATGCTGGTGCCGTCGCGGGCGACCAGATCGGTCTTGCGCAGGGACTGGCGCAGCCGCGTGGCCAGGTCAACCAGCATTTGCAGGGCCACCTTGGCGCCATAGGTGTCGCCGAGCGCCTTCTGGTTGTGGAAACTGATGCGGACCAGGCTGTGGCGCAGGTTGGTGGCGTAGCGGCCCTGTAGGGCCAGCACCCATTCCAGGACATAGAGGAATTTCTCCCAGGCGGCGGTATCTTCGTTCATTGCGGCGACCTCGACTTTGGAAAGGAAGTTCTGGCTCATGTTGGTTGGGGGCGCGGCGCGCCGGGCTGCCTCGCCCGGCTACCTGGGGCGCCGGTCGATCACCCGCTTGGCCTTGCCGATGGAGCGCTCGATGGTGCCGCCCGCCTTGACTTCGATGTGCGTCGAAATGCCGATGTAGGACTTGATGTGGTGGGCCAGTTCGTTGGCCGCATATTCCTTGTCGGCGGCGGTGGCGGTGGCGAACTCCGGTTTCATTTCCACATTCACGGTGACGGTGTCCAGATGTCCGTCGCGCTCGACCTCGATCAGGTAGTGCGGCGAGAGCTTCGGTGTCTTGAGGATCTGTTCCTCGATCTGCGAGGGGAAGACGTTGACGCCGCGAATGATCAGCATGTCGTCGGAGCGCCCGGTGATCTTGCCGATGCGCCGCATGGCGCGCGAGGTGGGGGGCAGCAGGCGAGTGAGATCGCGGGTCCGGTAGCGGATCACCGGCAGCGCTTCCTTGGTCAGCGAGGTGAATACCAGCTCGCCGAGTTCGCCGTCCGGCAGGACTTCGCCGGTCTTGGGGTCGATGATCTCCGGATAGAAGTGATCCTCCCAGACCACCGGGCCGTCCTTGCTCTCGACACATTCGTTGGCGACGCCCGGGCCGATGACTTCGGAGAGGCCGTAGATGTCCACCGCCTGCATGTCGAAGCGGCGCTCGATTTCCTGGCGCATCTGGTGAGTCCAGGGTTCGGCGCCGTGGATGCCGAGGCGTAGCGAGCACTTGGCGGGGTCGAGTCCCTGGCGGACGAACTCGTCACCGATGGCCAGCATGTAGGAGGGCGTGACCATGATGATGTCCGGTTCGAAGTCCAGGATCAGTTGCACCTGGCGCTCGGTCTGGCCGCCGCCGAACGGTATGACGGTACAGCCCAGCCGCTCGGCGCCGTAGTGGGCGCCCAGACCGCCGGTGAACAGGCCGTAGCCGTAGGAGACATGCACCTTGTCGCCGGGCCGCCCGCCGGAGGCGTGGATGGAGCGCGCCATCAGTTGCGCCCACATGTCGATGTCGTTTCGGGTATAGCCGACCACGGTCGGCTTGCCGGTGGTGCCGGAGGATGCGTGTACCCGCACCACTTGTTCGCGCGGCACGGCGAACATGCCGAAAGGATAGGTGTCGCGCAGGTCCTGCTTGGTGGTGAAGGGGAACTTCGCCAGGTCGGCGAGGGACTTCAGGTCGTCCGGTTGTACGCCGGCGTCGTCGAACTTGCGCCGGTAGTGGGCGACGTTGTCGTAGGCATGCTTGAGCGACCAGCGCAGGCGGGTCAGTTGCAGGGCGGCGATCTCGTCGCGGCTGGCGTTCTCGATGGCATCAAGCCCGGTCTTTTCGGTCATGGCGGCGGCTCAGGGTGGCGGAAAACGTGTTGGCAAGCAGTGGGGCGGGAATTATCCCTCACTTTCCCCGCCGTCGAAGAAATGGCCCTTGATGCGGGCGGCGCGGCCGCGGAAGACGGCAACCAGCTTGCCGTCCTGGTTGCTCACTTCGATGTCATAGACGCCGCTGCGGCCGCCCTGGTGGCGGGCGTGGCCATGGGCGGTCAGCAGGTCACCCAGGTGGGCCGGAGCGAGGAAGTTGATGTCCACACCCGCCGCGACGGCGCGATGATTGAAGCTGTTGCAGGCGTAGGCAAAGGTGGAGTCGGCGACGGCGAAGATGAAGCCGCCATGACAGGTGCCGTGGCCGTTGACCATGTCCTGCCGCACGGTCATCGTTAGCGTGGCCGTGCCGGGGCCGACCGCGACGATGGCCATGCCCAGCCCGCGCGCGGCGTGGTCGTCGGGCCACATGATGTCGGCGCAGCGTCGGGCGATCTGTTCCGGTGTCAGCATCTTGAAAGGAATGAGGACTACGTTATTAGTTTTGCGGTGCAGCACATAATTAGATATTATCGCTGCTTCCGGCCAGACCCAACGAAGGAAAGTATCTCATGAAGATCCACGAGTATCAGGGCAAGGAAATCCTGAGGAAGTTCGGGGTTGCGACCCCGCGCGGACCCCGCGCGGTATTCCGTGTTTTTCGGTTGATGAGGCGGTCAAGGCCGCCGAGACGCTGGGTGGCAAGGTTTGGGTGGTCAAGGCCCAGATCCACGCCGGCGGGCGCGGCAAGGGCGGTGGCGTCAAGCTCGCCAAGTCGCTCGACGAGGTGCGCCAGCACGCCGCCAGCATCCTCGGCATGCAGTTGAAGACCCACCAGACCGGCCCGGAAGGCCAGAAGGTGCGTCGCCTGCTGATCGAGGACGGCGCCGATATCAAGAAGGAATACTACGTCGCGGCGCTGACCGACCGTGCCACACAGAAGGTCGCGATGATGGCCTCAAGCGAAGGTGGCATGGATATCGAGGAAGTGGCGCACAAGACGCCCGAGAAGATCATCAAGGTCTTCGTCGATCCCCTCGTTGGCCTCACCGATGCGCAGGCTCTCGAACTCGCGAAGGGCATCGGCGTTCCGGAAGCTTCGATTGCGCAGGCGGTCGATACACTGAAGAAGCTCTACACCTGCTACATGGAAACCGATGCCTCGCTGGCGGAAATCAACCCGCTGATCCTCGAAGGCAATGGCAACATCAAGGCGCTCGACGCCAAGTTCAACTTCGATGCCAACGCCCTCTACCGCCAGCCCGAGATCGTCGCCTACCGCGACCTCGATGAAGAGGACGCCGACGAGATCGAGGCCTCCAAGTTCGACCTCGCCTACATCTCGCTGGATGGCAACATCGGCTGCCTGGTGAACGGCGCCGGCCTGGCGATGGCGACCATGGACACCATCAAGCTGTTCGGCGCCGAGCCGGCCAACTTTCTCGATGTCGGCGGCGGCGCCACGACCGAGAAGGTCACCGAAGCATTCAAGATCATGCTCAGGAACACCAAGGTCAAGGGGATCCTGGTCAACATCTTCGGCGGCATCATGAAGTGCGACACCATCGCCACCGGCGTCGTCACCGCGGCCAGGGAGACCCATCTCTCCGTGCCGCTGGTGGTGCGCATGAAGGGCACCAATGAAGACCTGGGCAAGAAGATCCTCGCCGAATCGGGCCTGCCGATCATCGCCGCCGACACCATGGCGGAAGCCGCGACCAAGATCGTCGCCGCGGTCAAGTAAGGAGCTGACATGTCCATCCTCATCAACAAAGACACCAAGATCATCACCCAGGGCATCACCGGCAAGACCGGTCAGTTCCACACCGAGAAATGCATCGAGTACGCGAACGGCAAGAATTGCTTCGTCGCCGGCGTGAACCCGAAGAAGGCCGGCGAGAATATCTTCGATGTGCCGATCTTCGCCTCGGTGAAGGAGGCGAAGGCTCAGACCGGCGCCACCGTCTCCGTGATCTACGTGCCGCCGGCCGGCGCCGCCGACGCGATCTGGGAAGCCTGCGAGGCCGACCTCGATCTCACCATCTGCATCACCGAGGGCATCCCGGTCCGCGACATGCTGATGGTGCGCAACAAGATGAAGCAGAAGGTCGCCCGGGGCGGCAAGGAAACCCTGCTGCTCGGCCCCAACTGCCCCGGCCTGATCACCCCCGACGAAGTGAAGATCGGCATCATGCCTGGCCATATTCACCGCAAAGGCCGGATCGGTGTGGTGTCGCGCTCCGGCACGCTGACCTACGAGGCCGTCGCCCAGCTTACCGAGATCGGCCTCGGCCAGTCCTCGGCGGTCGGCATTGGCGGCGACCCGATCAACGGCCTGAAGCACATCGACATCATGAGGGCCTTCAACGATGATCCCGATACCGACGCGGTGATCATGATTGGCGAAATCGGCGGGCCGGACGAGGCGGAAGCGGCGCGCTGGTGCAAGGACCACATGAAGAAGCCGATCGTCGGCTTCATCGCCGGTGTGACCGCGCCGGCCGGCAAGCGCATGGGCCATGCCGGCGCGCTGATCTCCGGCGGCGCCGACACGGCGGACGCCAAGCTGGCCATCATGGAGGAATGCGGCTTCAAGGTGACTCGCAATCCTTCCGAGATGGCCAAGCTGCTGAAGGCGATGCTGTAGTTCATTGGCGCGTCACATGCGGCCGCACCGGCGCAAGCCCGTGCGGCCGCTTGTATTTTGGCATCAACCGGGCTAGGCTTAGCCCGTTTCTCCACGGGGAGCGCCGCTGTGTCCGGAGATAAGGAGCGTAGGGTCATGGAGGCCGTTGCGACCTACAACATGCACGACGCGAAGAGCAATCTGTCGCGGCTCGTCGATCGGGCGGCCGCGGGTGGCGACGTGGTCATCGCCAAGGCCGGCAAGCCGGTGGCGAGGCTGGTGTCATTGACGGGTTCGGCTGGCGCAAAGAAGCGGCGGCTCGGGTTGGCGGCGGGCAAGTTCGTGGTGCCGGATGATTTCGACGAGCCGTTGCCCGCCGAAATGTGGGGCGAACTGCTGCCGCGCACGTGAAGCTGCTGCTCGATACTCACGTCGCCCTGTGGGCGCTGGCGGAGCCGCAACGGCTGCCGCACGATATCGCTGAGCGTTTGCGCGATCCGGAAAACGAAGTACGCGTCAGCGTCGTTTCGTTGTGGGAAATCGCCATCAAGCATTCGCTGGTGCGCGCCGACGGCCGGCGCAAGCTGTGTGTCGCGCCGCGCGAGGTGCTCGAATGGCTGACCAAGACCGGGTTCGATGTGCTTCCCGTCGCACCCGCGCATTGCATCGAGGTCGATTCTTTGCCCTATCGCGCCGACCCCGCAAGCGGGCGACCGCACGGCGATCCATTCGACCGCATGCTGGTGGCGCAGGCGCTCAGCGAGCCGATGCGCCTGCTGACCGCGGATCCGCTGGTTGCTTTGCACATGGCCGATGCCGGCGGCTTGATTGAAGTCATCGCGCCAGTGCGGCGCTGAGTGAGGGCCTGTCATCATGGCACTGTTCCTGACCGAAGCCGATGTGCGCGCATTGCTGACCATGGACTTGGCGCTGGAAGCCGTCGAAGCCGCGCACCGAGCGCATTGCCTGGGGCGGGCAATCGACGTTCCCCGGCAGCGCACGCGTGTGCCGACCGCTTCCCTGCACATCCTGCAAGGCGCCTTGCTCGACGAAGGTGTGATCGGCTACAAGGCCTATACGGCGAGCAAGGAGGGCACCCTCTTTCTTGTGCACCTGTTCGATAGCGCTACCGGTCGGCTACTGGCAGTGATCGAAGCGGATTTCCTCGGCATGATGCGCACCGGCGCGGCCGGCGGTGTGGCCGCCAAGCATCTGGCGCGCGCGGACGCGGCGACGGCGGGGGTCTTCGGCGCCGGCTGGCAGGCGCAAAGCCAGATCGAGGCGCTTTGCCGGGTGCGGCCGATCAGGACGGTGCGGGTTTTTTCGCGAAGCGAAGTCCGGCGTGCCGCCTTTTGTACGGAGATGTCGGAGCGACTGGGCGTAGACGTTCGTCCGGCGGACAGTGCGGAGGAAGCCGTGCGGGGTGCCGATATCGTCGTGACCATCACGTCGTCGCCGATGCCGGTATTCGACGGCGCGTGGCTGGATGAGGGATGTCACATCAACGCCGCCGGCGCCAATGCGCTGATTCGACGGGAGATCGACGAGATTTCAGTGCGCCGCGCCGCGCTGATCTGCGTCGACAGCCGGCCGACGGCGCTTGCCGAGGCGGGCGACTTGCTGCCGGCGCTCGAGAAGGGGCGCGTCCACGAGCGGCAACTGGTCGAACTGGGCGAACTGGTCGCCGGCGTTCGGCCCGGACGAGCGGCGGAGACGGACATTACCCTTTTCGAGTCGCAGGGTATGGCGATCCAGGACCTGGCCGTGGCCGGCCGCCTTTTTCGACTCGCCGTCGAACGGGGCTTGGGGAAACAAATTGCCCTCGGAAACATTTGACTGAATTGAGGTGCTACTGTAAGAATTGCAACTAGAGGCCTGTTTCTTCAATTAGTTATCGGGTCAGGCGGGCGCGGTGGGGATTCTTACGGTCGCGCGACAAGGGCAAATAAGCCGAAAAGGCATGACTGAAGCATGAAAAGGGCGGAATTCTGGAAGCGCGACTGGTTCCTCGGGCTGATGGCCAGCGCGGTCATATTGGTATTGGCCAATAGCGACTTGCTCCAGAGCCTGGAACGCAAGGCCTATGACATCGGCGTCGGCATGACGTCCCGCGCACCTTCCGACAAAGTGGCGGTGATTGCCATCGACGACCAGAGCATTGCCAATCTGGGCCGTTGGCCATGGTCGCGCGAATTGCATGCCCGGCTCACCGATCAGTTGGCGTTGGGACAGCCGAAGGTGATCGCCAATACGGTGTTCTTCTCCGAGCCTCAACTGGACCCCGGTTACGCCTACATCACCCGGTTGATCGATATCGTCAATCAGGGCCGGTCCGACGGGTCTCCGCCCAGCGCGGAAACCGAAAAGATCATTCCCGTGTTGGTGGAGGCCGAGCTTGCCCTCAACACCGATCGAAAACTGGCGCAGAGCTATGGCAAGGCGGGGAACGTCTTGTTGCCTTTGCTGTTCGAGCTTGGCGAGGCGCGCGGTCGGCCGGACCAGCCGTTGCCCGAATTCGTTGCCAGAAACCGTTTGCAGCAGGTTCAGGATGGCGCGGGTTTCGCGCTGCCGGCGGCCCAGGCGCAGATCCCGGTCGAGATCCTCGGTGGCAAGGCGGTTGCGCTAGGCCATCTGAACAGCTTCCTGGATGTAGACGGCGGTGTGCGGACCGAGCCATTGGTCGTGCAGTACTTCGATCAGTTCTATCCGGCGTTGTCGCTGATGATTGCCGCCAAGAGCCTCAATCTCGGTCCGGCGGACCTGCGGGTTCGCCTGGGTGAGGAGGTCCATCTGGGCAAGCTCAAGATCCTGACCGATCCGGCAACCCGGATGAACACCTTCTTCTACAAGGGCAGCGAAGGGCATCCAGCCTTCCAGGTCGATTCGTTCTATGACGTCCTGAGCGGGAAAATTCCGGCCAGCAAGTACGCCGGCAAGATTGTCCTGATCGGCGCGACGGCGGCAGGCGTCGGTTCATCGCAGGTGACGCCCGTTTCGCCGGCCATGGCACCGGTGGTGAGCATGGCCCATACGGTGTCGAGCATACTTTCCGAGCATTTCTTCGTTTCGCCGCCTTGGGCCGTTTGGGCGGAAAAGGCGGCTTTCGTCGTGATCGCCTTGTACCTGATCGCCGGGTTGCCGAGGCTTTCCGCGGCCATGGGCGCCACCGTGACGGCAGTGCTCCTCGCGCTCCTTGTCGGTGCCCACTTTGGCTTGATGACAACGCAATTGACCTGGCTGCAACTGATGGTGCCGGCGACCTTGTTGCTCTTCGGTCATTTGCTGCTGACCACCAAGCGCTTTCTGGTGACCGAGCGGGGCAAGGAGAAGTCGGATCTCGATTCGGCGGAATCCAATCGCATGCTCGGTCTGGCCTTCCAGGGCCAGGGGCAACTCGACATGGCCTTCGACAAGTTTCGCAAGTGCCCGCTGGATCCAGCCGTAATGGAAAACCTCTACAACCTGGGGCTCGATTTCGAGCGCAAGCGCCAGTTCAACAAGGCAGAGGCGGTATTTCGCCATATGGCCGGCTACGATCCGAAATTTCGTGATATCGCCGACCGGGCCAGTCGCGCCAAGCGAATGTCCGACACGGTCATGCTGGGCACGGTTGGCAACCTGACCCACAGCGGTACGCTGATCGTCGAGAACAGCCAGGTCGAGAAGCCGATGCTGGGCCGGTATCAGGTGGAGAAAGAGCTGGGCAAGGGGGCCATGGGGGTCGTCTATCTGGGCCGGGACCCCAAGATCAACCGTGTCGTCGCCATCAAGACCATGGCGCTGTCCCAGGAGTTCGAGGGCGACGAACTGGTCGAGGTCAAGCAACGTTTCTTCCGCGAGGCCGAGACCGCGGGCCGTTTGAACCACCAGAATATCGTGACCATCTTCGATGCCGGCGAGGAACACGACCTCGCCTACATCGCCATGGAGTTCCTGAAGGGCAAGGATCTCGTTCCCCACACCAAGCCGAACAATCTGATGCCCCTGGCCCAGGCAATGGGCATCGCCGCCCGGGTCGCCGACGCGCTGGACTATGCCCACCGCAACCAGGTGGTGCATCGGGACGTCAAGCCGGCCAACATCATGTACGAACCGGCCACCGAGCAGGTCAAGGTCACCGACTTCGGTATTGCCCGCATTACCGATTCCTCGAAGACCAAGACCGGCATGGTGCTCGGCACGCCGAGCTACATGTCGCCGGAACAGTTGGCGGGCAAGAAGATCGACGGCCGCTCCGACCTCTTCTCGCTCGGCGTGACGCTCTATCAACTGGCTTGCGGCCGCTTGCCCTTCGACGGCGAGTCGATGGCGCAATTGATGTACCGCATCGCCACCGAGCCGCATCCGGACATCCGCGATGTCCGGCCGGACGTTCCCGAATGCCTGGCCGTGATCATTGATCGGGCGCTGATCAAGGATGCCGACAAGCGCTACCAGACCGGCGCCGAAATGGCCGGCGATCTGCGCCACTGCCTGGCTTCCCTGCCGGGCATTGCCGCATCCCAGGGTCGCCAGCCATGAGGGCGGATCTGAGCCAGTCGGTGGACATGGTCGCCAGTACGGATGCCGGCCGGGTGCGTTCGCACAACGAGGATGCCGTCTTCGCCGATCCGGCGCTGGGCCTGGCGGTACTGGCCGACGGCATGGGCGGGTATAACGCCGGCGAGGTGGCGAGCGGCATGGCGACGACCTTGCTCGCCGCCGAACTGGCCAAGGCATTCGCCGACCAGTCGCCCGACACACGGCAGGCTGATGGCCAGCTCTGGGCACAGGCGGCGCTGCTGCGGGAAATTGCCCGCGCCAACGGTGCGATCTATCAGGCCGCGCAGAGCCAGCCCCAGTATGCCGGGATGGGCACGACGCTGGTGATGACGCTGTTTCATGACGATGCGGTCACCGTGGCGCACATCGGCGACTCGCGGCTGTACCTCCTGCGGGGCGGCGAGTTTCGGCAATTGACGCGCGATCATTCCCTGTTGCAGGAACAAATTGACAGCGGGATAATCACCGCCGAACAGGCGCGTTATTCGCAGAACCGCAACCTGGTGACGCGGGCGCTGGGCATCGATCCGACCGTCGAAGTCGAGATTCATGACTACGGCGTCGAACCCGGCGACGTTTTCCTGCTATGTTCGGATGGTCTGAACGATATGGTTGCGGATGAAGAGATTGCGCTGACCCTGACGAGTTTATCGGCGAATCTTGATTTGTGTGCCACCCAACTGGTGGATATGGCCAACGACAACGGCGGTCGTGACAACGTGTCGGTGATTCTGGTGAAGGTGAAACAGGCATTTCCCGTGGCCCGCGGCTGGTGGGCGCGGTTTCTCGCCTGGTTCAGGTAATCGAGGAAGATCAAGATGGCAAAGCTGATACTCAGTTTGGATGGCCTGTTGCTCAAGGAAATTCCGCTTGCCAAGGAGCGGACGACCATAGGCCGCAAGCCGCACAACGATATCCAGATCGACAATCTGGCCATCTCGGGCGAGCACGCGGTGATCCTGACATTGATCAACGACTCCTTCCTTGAGGATCTCAACAGCACCAACGGCACCTTCGTCAATGGCCAGGCGGTGAAGAAGCATTTCCTCCAGGATGGCGATGTGATCGAGTTGGGCAAGTACCATCTCAAGTACCTCGCCGAGGGCGCCCAGAAATCCTCCCAGGCCGATTTCGAGAAGACCATGGTCCTGCGTCCGGACATGATGCGCAAGACAGTCGAGCAGGCGGCGGCCAGGGGCTTTGGTGAAACGCAGCCAGGACAACCGGTGGCGGAAGGCATGGTGCCGCCGGTCCTGCCACCGAGCGGTGTCACCAGCACCCAGCCGCAAGCCGCCAGAGAAGCGCCCCCGATTTCGGCCGAGAGCGCGGGTCAGGCGCAGCCGCAGGCAGCCCCGCCCAAGGCGATGATCCAGGTGCTGAACGGCGGCAACGCCGGCCGCGAGCTTGAGCTGACCAAGACGCTGACGACGCTGGGCAAGCCCGGTGTCCAGGTGGCCGTGATCGCCCGTCGGCCCCACGGCTACTTCATCACCCATGTCGAGGGGGTCAGCTTTCCGTCGGTGAGCGGGCAAATGCTCGAGGCCAACAAGCCCCATCAACTCAACGATCACGACATCATCGAGATCGGTGGCACAAAGATGGAATTCTTCTTCAAGGGCTGATCACGCGGGACCAGATGGGCCAAGAACCCCGGGGCGCTCGTGAAAGATCATCTCGTTCGCTATGCCCTGGGTTTGGCGGTATTGCTGGTTCTGTTGGGCCATGGCGGCGAGTTCTACGAAATCGGAGTCATCAACCGGCTCGACGCCATTGTCTATGACGCCCTGATCGGCCAGTCCAGACCGCAAGAGCTTGACGATCGGATCGTCATCGTCGATATCGACGAGAAGTCGCTGGCCGAAGTGGGGCGCTGGCCGTGGGGCCGCCACCGCATGGCGACCCTGCTGGACAAACTGTTCGATCGCTACGGCGTCTCCCTGGTCGGCTTCGACGTCCTGTTCGCCGAGCCGGACGAAAGTTCCGGCCTGGGTAGCCTCGACGATCTCGCCAATGGCGACTTGCGGGACAACCCGGCCTACCTGAACGCCTTGAGGAACTTGCGGCCGCGACTCGATCGCGATGCCTTGTTCGCCGAAGCCCTGAAGGGCCGGCCGGTGGTCCTGAGCGTCTCCATGTCGTCGCGCTCGGCCGATTCGAACAGCGGCGTGCTGCCGCCTCCCACCTTGCCGGCCGGCACGTTTCAAGGCCGGCAAACCGTGTTCACCCATTGGACATCGTATGGCGGCAATCTGCCCCAATTCCAGCGGAACGCGGTGGCGGCCGGCCATATCGTCCCCTTGTTCGACGCCGACCGTGTCTGCCGCCGGGTGCCCTTGCTGGTCGAGTATGGCAACCAGTACTACGAGGCGCTTTCCTTGGCCATGGTTCGCGCCTATCTCGGGTTCCCCAAGGTGGTACCCGGCTATCCGGATGGCGGCTGGTCGCCGACAAGCCGCTACGGCGCGATGGAGTGGCTCGACCTGCCGGTCGAGAACGGCACCCTGAGCATCCCGGTGGACAGAAATGCCGCCGCGCTGATTCCCTATCGAGGTCCCCTGGGCAGTTTTCCGTATGTGTCGGCGGCGGATGTTCTCGGCGACAGGGTGAGTCCGGAGCAGCTCAAGGGGCGACTGGTGCTGGTTGGCACCACGGCGCCAGGCCTCATGGATCTGCGGGCCACTCCGGTCGGGGCTGCGTATCCCGGCGTGGAAATCCACGCCAACCTGATTGCCGGCATGCTCGATGGCAAGCTCAAGCATCAGCCCGGTTACCTTGTCGGCGCCAACGTCCTGTTGCTTGCCCTCGGGGGCGGCATCATGATCTTTCTGCTGCCGATGCTGTCGCCCTTGCGCGCGTCGCTGGTGGCCTTGTCGGTCCTGCTGCTCCAGGTTGCCATCAACCTGCTTCTCTGGCACCAGGCAGACCTCGTGTTGCCGCTGGCGGGCGGTGTGATCATGGTGGCGTTGCTGTACGCCATCAACATGTCCTGGGGCTATTTTGTCGAGTCGAAATCAAAGCGGCATCTGGTCCACCAGTTCGGCCAATACGTGCCGCCCGAACTGGTCGACGAGATGGCCCGCAACCCGGACAACTACACCATGGCGGGGCGCGAAGCGGAGCTGACGGTGTTTTTTGCCGACATCCGGGGTTTCACTTCGATTTCCGAGGGCATGCCCGCGGACCAACTGGCCGCATTGATGAACGAGTACCTGGACGCCATGACCGCGATCATCCGGCGTCAGCGCGGCACGCTGGACAAATATATTGGCGATGCCATCATGGCATTCTGGGGCGCGCCCGTCGACGATCCGCGGCATGCCCGACACGCGGTGTTGAGCGCACTGGAGATGCAAGCGGAACTGGTCAAGCTCAATCCGCGGCTGGTCGCCCGGGGATGGCCGGAGCTGAAAGTCGGCATAGGCGTCAATACCGGGCCGATGAAGGTCGGCGACATGGGCTCGCGGGTGCGCAAGGCCTACACTGTGCTCGGCGACGCCGTGAACCTGGCTTCGCGCCTCGAAGGCATCACGAAACAGTACGGGGTCGGTATCATCGTCGGCGAGCGAACGCGGGAGATGCTGGGCAAGGAAATCGTCTTTCGCGAACTGGATCGGGTGCGTGTCATGGGCAAGGACGAGCCGGTGGCGATCTACGAGCCGATCGGCCTTGAGGGACAAGTTGGCAAGGAGCGGCACGATGAACTCAGATTATGGAGCCAGGCACTGCGCGCCTACCGCGCCCAGGATTGGGAGCAGGCGGAGCTTGCCTTGCTGAATCTGTCCCGTCTCGCTCCTCAGCCGCTCTACACCATTTTTGGCGAACGGATCGCTCGTTGCCGCAAGTCGCCGCCGGGTGACGGCTGGGACGGCGTATGGGTGTTCGACAGCAAATGAATCCCTCGAGAGCGCCAACATGAAGGTTCGCATTCTTGGCTGTAGCGGCGGCATCGGCGGGCGTCACCTGCGCACCACCGCGATTCAGGTCGACCATGACATTCTCATCGACTGTGGTACCGGCGTCGGAGATCTGTCGATCGCCGATCTGGCGCAGATCAATCATGTGTTCCTGACGCATTCCCACCTGGATCATATCGCCAGCCTGCCGTTGCTGGTCGATACGGTGGGCGACATGCGTACCCGGCCGCTGACCGTGTATGCCACCGACGCAACCCTGGAAATCATCCGCGCCCATGTCTTCAATTGGGCGATCTGGCCGGACTTCAGCGAGATTCCCAGTGTCGAGAAACCCTACCTGCGTTATGAGGCGATCCGGCTGGGTACCGCTGTCGACATCGATGGCCGCCAGATCACCGCGCTGCCGGCCAATCACACCGTTCCGGCGGTAGGCTATCAATTGAGTTCGGGCAAGGCCAGCCTGGTTTTCTCCGGCGATACCGGACCGTGCCCGGAATTCTGGGTGGCGGTCAACAAGATTCGCGACCTGCGCCATCTGATCATCGAAACCGCTTTCTCCAATCGCGAGCGGCGCCTGGCGACGATTTCCAAGCATCTTTGCCCCAGTATGCTGGCCGAGGAACTGGCCAATCTGGAACGACCGGCGGAGATCCATATCACCCATCTGAAGCCGGGGCAGATCGAACTGACGATGCAGGAAATCGAGGACGGCATCGGCGAATTCCGGCCAAGCATGCTCCAGAACAACCAGGTTTTCGAGTTGTGAGGCGGGCGACGCCATGACCGTTGACAGTCTCCTTGTCGAGAAGCTGGGTCGGCTGCACCCGCTGGCTTCGCTCGCACCGACGGCCCTGCGCCAGCTGGCGCCGCTTTGCCGCATCGAACGAGTGGCGAGAAACCTCGATCCGTTTTGTCTGCGCGACTGGACCGGCAAGGCGATCTTTCTCTTCAAGGGGGAGCTGAAGGTTGATTTCGCCGACGGCGGCATGTCGGTGCTGGTCGGCGGCGCGGGAGAAGCCTTGCTGCCGCTGGGCGGTTGTGGCCTCCAGCCGGTGGCGGCGAAGACCATTACCGATGTCGAGCTGCTCTACTTTGACGAGGACACGCTGGATATCGTTCTCACCTGGGATCAAATCATGGCGCCGGGCCCCGCGCCGTCGAGGGTCGAGGCGGAGAACGGTGACTGGCGCACCATGTCGGGTGTTTTTGCCGTCCAGAATCTCACCCAGGGCGCGTTCGCCGCCCTGCCGCCCGCGCATGTGCGCACCCTGTTCGAGCGTTTCCAGCGAGTGAAGGTTTCGCGCGGCGAGGTGGTGGTGCGCGAGGGCGACGTCGGCGATCACTACTACCTGATCGAACAGGGGCGCTGTGTCGTGACGCGCGAGGTGGCGGGCAGCCAGGTCGAGCTCGGCGAACTGGCGGCGGGCGATGCCTTCGGCGAGGAAGCCCTGGTGGCCGAGACTGTGCGCAATGCCACCGTGACCATGAAGACCGGCGGTGTGCTGCTCCGGTTGGCCAAGTCCGACTTCATCGACTTGTTGCGGGCGCCCCTCCTGCATCGGCTTGGTCCCGCCGCCGCCAAACAGAAGGCCGCCGCCGGCGCAATCTGGCTCGATGTGCGATTCCCGGCCGAATACCAGCACGACGGCCTGCCCGGGGCGATCAACATTCCCCTCAACGAGGTACGCCAGGCGCTATCCATGCTCGACAAGGGCAAGGAGTACATCGCCTATTGTCAGACCGGGCGGCGCAGTTCCGCGGCCGCCTTTCTGCTCTCCCAGCGCGGTTTCGGCGCCTACCTGCTCGACGGCGGGTTGAAGGCGCTCGAATCCGCCCAGCAAAGGAAGACCACGTGAGCACGGCGGCGAACACACCGGACATGGCCGGACTGTCGGATATCGGCAGTCGGTTGATCTTCTTCAAGAACCTTCAGGCGGTGACCAACAAGGTTCATGCCACGGCCAATGTCGACGAGATCATGCTCGAACTCTCGCAGGATATCTGCGAGTTGTTCAATGCGGACCGCCTGACCATTTACTCGGTTAATGACGACAAATCGGCCATCGTTTCCAAGTTGAAGACCGGTCTGAACTCCTTCAAGGATTTGCGACTGCCCATTTCCGATCAGAGCATCGCCGGCTATGTGGCGCTGAGCAGAAAGGTGATCAATATCCGCGATGTCTATGACGACGCGGAACTCAAGGCCATCAATCCGAATCTGCGTTTCCTGCAGGAGGTCGATCGGCGCACCGGCTATCGCACCAAGCAGATGCTGGTCAGCCCGATCGCCGACACCCTCAGTGGCGAGTTGTATGGCGTGGTGCAGATCATCAACAACAAGGCCGGCGTACCTTTCGCGGCGGTTGCCGAGGAGGGCGTCAAAGGCCTTTGCGAAACGCTGGCGATTGCCTTCACCCAGCGCAGCAAGCCGCAGCACGCGGCCAAGTCGAAGTACGACTATCTGGTGCTCGACGCCGTGATGTCGGCCCAGGAACTCGAGCTGGCGACGCGGTCGGCGCGGCGCAAGAACGTCGATGTCGAGGAGGTGCTGCTTACCGAGTTCCAGGTCACGCCGACGGCCATCGGCGAGGCGCTGGCCAAGTTTTTCAACGTGCCGTACGAGGCTTTTCAGACCGACCGCCTGCGGCCGTTGGAGTTGCTGAAAAATCTCAAGCGCGAGTACGTCGAGCAGAATCGTTGGCTACCCGTCGAAGATACCTCGCAAGGCGTGGTCATCCTGGCCATGGACCCGGAACAGGTGGGCAGCTCGGGCGTGGTGCAGAACATCTTTCCCAAGCGCAAGCTGGTCTTCCACGTCACCACGCGGCGCGAGTTCCAGCAGACCCTCGACCAATTGTTCAGCCCGAGCACCGGCGACGTTCATGTCGGCGACCTGCTGTCCGACCTGGAGGCCGGCGAGACCGAGCCCGAGGCTATTTCGGAAGAGGTGTCCGCCGCCGCCGACAACGAGCTGGTCAAGCTGGTCAACAAGGTCGTCGTCGATGCCTATCAGCAGGGTGCTTCCGACATCCACATCGAACCCGGCATGGGCAAGGACAAGGTCCTGATCCGCTTCCGTCGCGACGGCACGCTGTTCAAGTACATCGAGATACCGGCCAGCTACCGAAATGCCATCGTCGCCCGCATCAAGATCATGTGCGATCTCGATATTTCGGAAAAGCGGCGGCCACAGGACGGCAAGATCAAGTTCAAGCGTTTCGGCCCGCTGGACATCGAGTTGCGGGTGGCCACCATTCCTTCCGCCGGCGGTGTCGAGGACGTGGTGATGCGTATTCTCGCCGCCGGTGAACCGATCCCGCTGGAAAAACTGGGCGTGATGCCGGGCAATCTCGAGAAATTGAAGGCCTGCGTCAGCAAGCCGTACGGCATCTTCTTCGTTTGCGGCCCGACCGGCTCCGGCAAGACGACCACGCTGCATTCGGTGCTGGCATCGCTCAATACCCCGGATACCAAGATCTGGACCGCCGAGGACCCGGTGGAAATCACCCAGAAGGGCTTGCGCCAGGTACAGATCAACAAGAAGGCCGGCATCGACTTCGCCACCATCATGCGTTCCTTCCTGCGCGCCGATCCGGACATCATCATGGTCGGCGAAATGCGCGACAAGGAAACGACCTCGATCGGCATCGAGGCGTCGCTGACCGGCCACCTGGTGTTCGCCACCCTGCATACCAACAGCGCGCCGGAATCCGTGGTGCGGCTGCTGGACATGGGCATGGACCCGTTCAACTTCGCCGACGCGTTGCTCGGCATCCTGGCGCAACGCCTTGCCAAGCGATTGTGCGGCAAGTGTCGTGAGGCCTACCGGCCGTCGGCCGACGAGATGAAGCATTTCCTGGTCGAATACAGCGAAGAGTTGCAGGCGACCTCGCTGTTCAAGAAGGATGCCAAGTCCGCCATGGATGCCATCTACAAGCAGTGGCTCAAGGACTACGGCAAGGACGGTCATCTGACCCTGTACCGCCCCAAGGGTTGCGAGGCTTGCGGCAACACCGGTTACAAGGGGCGGATCGCCATTCATGAGTTGATGGTCGGCACCGACGAACTGAAGCGCTTGATTCAGGAGCACGCCCGCGTCGCCCAACTGCTGGTCCAGGCTCTGGAAGACGGCATGCGCACCCTGAAGCAGGATGGCATGGAGAAGGTGCTTCAGGGCATCACCGACATGAAGCAGGTTCGCGCCGTTTGTATCAAGTGATTCCGGGCAACCTGGCATGGACACCGTAGAAGACCTCTTCCGCCGCCTCGACGAACTCAACGAGATCGGCGCCGCCTTGTCCAAGGAACGGGATATCGACCGTCTGCTGGAAAAGATCCTCCTGGCTGCCAGGGCGATCACCCATGCCGACGGCGGTACCCTGTACCGTGTTACCGAGGATGGCCGTGCCTTGCGCTTCGAGATCGTCCGGACCGGCTCGCTGAACATCGCCCTGGGCGGAACAACCGGTAATGCCATCGATTTCCCCGATCTGCCGCTCGTCAATGAAAGCGGGCAGCCCAACAATTCGCTGGTCGCCGTCTACGCGGCGGCGCACGGCCAAACGGTCAATATCGCCGATGCCTATTGCGAGGCGGGTTTCGATTTCTCGGGGACGCGCCGCTTCGATCAGGGGACGGGTTATCGATCCAAGTCTTTCCTGACGGTGCCGATGCGCAACCACGAGAACGAGATCATCGGCGTATTGCAGCTCATCAATGCCCTTGATCCGCTGACTGGCGACGTGACGGTCTTTTCCACCGCCGATCAGCGCCTGGCCGAATCGCTGGCTTCGCAGGCCGCCATCGCCCTGACCAACCGGCAGTTGATCTCGCAGTTGGAAGAGCTGTTCGAAGCCTTCATCAGCCTGATCAACCTGGCGATCGACGAGAAGTCGCCCTACACCGGCGGCCACTGTCAGCGCGTACCGGTGCTGACCATGATGATCGCCGAAGCGGTGGACCGGACCGCGGAGGGGCCGCTGGCGGACTTCCGCATGACCGACAAGGACCGCTATGAGCTGAAGATCGCCGGCCTGCTGCACGATTGCGGCAAGGTGACCACACCGGTCCACGTCGTCGACAAGGCCACCAAGCTACAGACGATCTTCGACCGTATCCACCTCATCGATACCCGCTGGGAAGTGCTCAAGCGGGATGCGGAGATCCACTCGCTGCGCCAGCAGCTCGCCTTGCGCGAGCCGCGCGACGCGGCGGCCGAAGAGGCCATCCGGGCGAGTTGCGAGGCCGAGATGGCGTCGATCGAAGCGCATCGGTCATTCTTGCGCAAGGCCAACATCGGTGGCGAAGCGATGTCCGAGGTCGACCAGCAACGGGTGCGTGACATCGGCAGCCAGCGTCAGTGGCGCAATGTCGATGGAGTGATGGCTGACTTCCTGACCGCCGACGAGATCGAGAATCTATCGATTCGTGCCGGCACCCTGACCGCCGGCGAGCGCGAGATCATCAATCACCACATCGTCGCCACCATCGCCATGCTGGATAAACTGCCCTGGCCCCGGCACCTGACCAAGGTGCCGGAGTATGCCGGCGGCCACCACGAGCGCATGGACGGCAAGGGGTACCCGAAGGGGCTGACGCGCGAGCAGATGTCGATTCAGGCCCGGATCATGGGCATCGCCGACATCTTCGAGGCCCTGACGGCCCGCGATCGTCCCTACAAGAACGGCATGAAGCTCTCCCAGGCCATGGACATCCTGGCCAAGTTCGCCGCCGGTGGGCATATCGATCGCCAGATCTTCGAAGTCT
Organism: Rhodocyclaceae bacterium; assembly: GCA_044220545.1. Lineage (GTDB taxonomy): Bacteria > Pseudomonadota > Gammaproteobacteria > Burkholderiales > Rhodocyclaceae > Fen-999. Next base: position 86,845 of record JBGAQX010000007.1, read on the forward strand.
TTGTCCGGGAAGAGGTCTACCTCCGGTACGCGGAAAGATTCCTCGACCCGGGGCAGATCGACGCAACGTCGCCATTGACGCTTCTGGGCGGCGGTGAGTGACGAAAACCGTCACATGCTGTCGTTCTTTGTTGGCGGCCGAGGCGACAAATGGCGAAAACTGCCTGTTTTTCGGGTGGCACGGGGGTTGCTTTAGATGTCGTGCGCACACTTGAGTGCCCTTTCCAGGAGATAGACATGAAAAAGATCCAACAAGGTTTTACCCTCATCGAACTGATGATCGTTGTGGCGATCATCGGCATTCTGGCCGCCATCGCGCTGCCGGCTTATCAGGATTACACGGTTCGCGGCAAGGTCAGCGAGGCGCTGATTCAGGGTTCCTCCGCCAAGAGCATGGTCAGCGAGGCCTTCCAGTCCGATAGCGTGGCCGGTATTGCCGCCGCCGCCGCCGGTTGGGCGCTGAAGCCCGCCGCCGAGAAGCAGACCAAGTTCGTTGCCGACGTTGCCGTTGCCAATACTGGTGTTGTGACCGTTACCACCGCCGGCGCGACGTCGGGCCTGCCGACGGATGCGCAGGGCAAGACCATCGTCTTCACGCCCAACGTGCAGAAGGCCCTGCCGGTTGCCGGTGTCTCGGGTGCCATCGACTGGGCATGCGCCAGCGCGCTCAACGCCACGGCCACCGCCCGCGGTCTTACCGGTGTCGTCGCCGGCAACATGCCGGTCAAGTACTCCCCCTCCGAGTGCCGTTGATCGGAGACGCTTGACAGCTTCTGTGTCTGATACGGGAAAGGCTGCTTCGGCAGCCTTTTTCGTTGTTGCATCGGTTGAACCCGGTGGTTGCCGCCGAGTCAAATGACGTTTCTGAATTGCCCCAACTTCTGACATCCGGATTTCCGACCATGCCCTATCGCGTGCGCATGTTCGCGCTTCACCTGCTTTCCAGCATCGTGCTGCTGACGCTAATATTGGCAATCTTCTATTTCGGCTGGTATTCCTGGCCCGGCTGGCATCTCGCCGGCGCCGAGTTTATTGTCGGCCTAATGTTGCTCGTAGACATCGGGGTTGGTCCCCTCGCCACTCTGGTCGTCGCCAGTCCGACCAAGTCGCGCCGTAAACTACAGGCGGACATCGGCCTCATCGTCCTTGTACAGTTGGTAGCTCTGGGCTATGGCGCCAACACCCTCTGGGACGGCCGGCCGCTGTACTACGTGTTTTCGGGGGCTCAGGTCGATCTGGTGCCGGCGACGGCCATTGAGCGGGAAGACATCCGGGTTGCCCAGGAACGTGGTGTCGCGCTGGTCCCTGAGTGGTACTCATTGCCGCGCTGGGTCTGGGCCCGGGTGCCGGAAGACCCGACGGAGTTCAAGCAACTGCTGATGGAAAGACTGCTGGTGGGCGGCGACGTGATCACCATGCCGCAGTACTTCCACCCGCTTGCAGAAGCTACTGCCGCCATGCGCGAGGCCTACCGACCCCCAGAGGTATTGTCAGGTGCCGGGGGAATGGACCAGGCTGAGTACTGGCGCCGCTTTGCGTTGCTTGGCAAGGCCGCGGGCGAGGTGGGCGTGCTTCCCGTAGCGGGTCGGCTGCGCGAAGGAGCAATGGTCTTCGATCGTTCCACAGGAGAGTTTCTGGCGTATTGGCCGATCAAAGTGCCCAAGTTGCAGGCGAAAGCCGAGTGACTCGCCATTTCGCTCGCTATTGAACCGGTTGGTCGGACAACCCTATCGAGCTGACGGATCTCTGGGCGAATTAGCGGAACCAGCAACCTGCGCTCTGGCCGCTTGAACCAAAAAGACCCGCGCAAAGGTCTTGCTCAGCTTTTCTCCGAATTCATCTTCCAACCGCAGGACCTGGCCGAAGTTGCCGGTAGCGTAGGCCGACAGTTGCATGCCACCGACCAAGTAGTCCATTGCCGCCCGTATGCCCCGGAGCGACGCGAATTGGTCTTTGTCGTTCAAGAAGGCTTGGCCGATTCGCAATGCTCTAGGATAGTCGCGGCCGGCGATTGCGCCGATGAATGCCAAGTAATCGCGCATGAGCGGCTCCTTGGGTGGGCATTTCACCCAGCGTGGCTGATCCCAAAGAGCCTTGGCATCTTCGGCTCGCAGATAGGGAATCGTCATCCCGGCCAATCGTGAGAGCACGATCAGGCCGTCAGTGCCGAGGCTGTCGAATTGGCAATTGGTGCCAGCCGACATCAGGTACTCGATGGCCAGTTTTTCGTCTAGAACAATGCCAGTCCGGGAGCTCTTGGCTGCCTGTCCGGTAAGTACAGCGCGAATTGCCTGGGCTTTCCTCACCGCTGTGGGGAACGGCAACTGATACCGGTCGATCAGAACCGGCTGAAACTGGTGATCCAGCGGCGGCGGCTGGAGACCGGTCAGCCCCTCGAACACGGGCCAGCTACCCAGCCTGAGCTCGGACAACTCGGTCCCCTGGGCGTTATTGAAACGAGACTTGGCGGCGCCCAGTTGCAGGATGGGGAAGAAGTCCGAGTTGGTGCCACTGCCTGGATACAGCCCCGAGTAGGCTTGCAGTACGGCTTTGTCGCCGTTGAAGAGCAACGCCAGGTCTTCCTTGCTGGCGATGCCTCGCTTCGCCAGTTCCTGACGGACGGCCGGGCTCCACTGCTGAGGGATGCTGATTTCCGCCATGTTGGCGAACCGCCGCGAAGGGCTGGCCACCAGCAACCAGTCGGTGGCACCCGCCGAGAACAGCCTGACGTCGGCAAAGTGGGGCGCCATGGCCCTGACGATGGAGTTGATCTGGGCCGGCGAGATTTCGTAGGCCTGCACCCACTGTGCGAATACGCCGCCCTCATTGAGATGCCGCGGTATGAAGGCGTAGAACTCCTCCGTGAACAGCGAAGCGACACCGTTGACCCAGGGATTGGAGGGCTCGGAAATGATGATGTCGTAGCGCTTGCGATTGGTGGCGAAATAGGACTTGGCATCGTCGATGATGATGTGTGAGCGCGGGTCGGAAAATGCCCGCTCGACAACCGGTCGGAAACTCTGGGCGGCTTCGACCATGGCCGGTTCGATCTCTATGGTGTCGACCGACTCGATGCCGGCGTTGCCGAGCACGAAGTGGGTGGTCATGCCCGAGCCGAAACCGATGATGGCGGCCGACCGCGCCTGGGGATGATGGAGCATCGGCATGATGCCCGCCACCATCATGGTCATCTCGTCAAACGCCGGCAAGTCGTCGAAGCTGATCGAGGCGTCCGGTTTGCCGTTAGTGAAGATCGTCCGTTGCGCGTTGGCGCGGACCTCCCGGAGCGTGACCGAGGCGGTTCGGCCATCCTTGTGCGAGAACACCTTCAAGTCGGAGCCGGGCTTGGGGATGTTGCCAAAGCGAAAGACGGTAGAACTCATGAGCAACGGATCGAAATGCGCCAGGGCCAGCGACAAGACCAGCAATAGCGCGCTTGCCGCCATGCCAAGCGATACCTTCCAGTCCGGACGTCGCAGGCTTGTCCACGAGGACCGACCGACCGCAAGCAGCAGCAGGATGCCGATCACAATGTCCGCGGCGGCGGCCAACCAGAGCGAAAGGCGCAAACCCAGCAGAGGCAGACCGACAAACACAGCCAGCACTACCCCAATAATCGCCCCCAGGGTGTTTGCCGCGTAAGTCTTGCCAATAGCCGCCTCTCCCGCGCCATCCTTGAGCAGGGTCAGCGTCAGCAGTGGCAGCGTCATACCGGCAAAGAAGGCCGTGGGCAGCATGATGACCATGGAAATGATCGCGCTGGCAATGTTGTACAGCGTGTAGGCGGATTCCGCCGAGCGATTGATGACCTGCAAAACCCAGGCCAGCCAGGAGAACGACTGGCTGTACAGGAACAGCGTGCTGAGGGCCATGCAACCCATGGCGATTTGCGCCCAGCCGGCGGCACGGCGGGGAGATGCCAGGCGGTCCGCCCGCTTGCGCAGCCAAAGGCCGCCGAAGGCGATCCCGGCGATGAAAGCGGCAAGCATGATTTCAAAGGCATGGATGGTACCCCCCAGGACCATCGAAAGCATCCGCACCCACGATACCTCGTAGACAAACGAGCTGGCGCCGGTAATGGCCGCCATCAGCAGGATGAATGCCGGTACGCTCCGTTCGCCGCCGCCGTCGTCTGACTTCGCCGGACTCACAACGGCTTGCGGCTGCTCCGAGCGCGCCAGCGGCCACACAGCAATGGCCACCAACACACTGATGATGCCGGCAGTGAGGACCGTGCCGGGCAGCCCAACTTTGGGCAGGAGCACGAAAGTGGCGGTCAAGGCGCCCAGTGCAGCGCCAAGACTGTTGGAAAAGTACAGCCCGGCCAGAATGTTGCCGCTCGACTCGGGTCGCCAGCGTATGTAGCCGGCGCTCATCAGTGGGAAGGTCATGCCGAGCAGCACGCACTGCGGCAGGATCAGCATGCCGGCAACGAACCAGCGCGCCAGCTCCAGCGACAGTCCGGGTGACATGGCGGCAAACAGAGAGTCATACGCCCAGCCACTGATCAGCCGAAAATAGATGTGGAAGCCGATGCCGAATATCCCGAGCACCAGCTCAATCAGCGCGTAGATCACCAACGGTCGCTTCAGCAACTCGCTGCGCCGACTGATCAACCAGGCCCCGAGCGCCATGCCGCCCATGAACAACGCCAGGACCAGGACTTGGGCGTAGGCGGAGTGTCCGAGAATCAACCCGAGGTAATGCGTCCAGATCGACTCATAGATCAGGCCGGCGAAACCGGATGCGGTGAATATCCAGAGGAGCGCTATTCCAGCGCGACGGCTGTTGGCTGTCATTGTTGTGTCCGGGCTGCGAGCCGGTGAGCATGCATGGGTTTGTCATTCTACCGGGCCACCGCGCTTCCGATGGCGTTATCGACGGCCTGGACCGGCGCGCCGACTGTCGATGAGTCAGCAGCAGCTATCCGGCCCGATCGCCAGCCGCAGTACCGTCTGCTCATCCCCCTCCCGCGTCCGGCGGGAAAGCCACCAGACCGCGCCCTTCTTTACCGCCCAGTCCGCTTCGGTGCCGGCGAGCAGCAGCGCGGCAAGGCGACCGAGCGTCGGCTGATGGCCGACCAGTATCACCGCGCGACCGCGACCGCCGCCGTTGGGCCAGTTGGCGGCGGCAATGAGGTCGGCTGGATCGGCGCCGACGCCGATCTTCGGTTCGATTTCGAAGGGCAGGCCCAGCGCGTGAGCCGTTTGCTGCGTGCGCTCGGTGGGGCTGACCAGTACCGTCGTCTTTGCGGGCAAGCGGTCGAGCAGCCAGACGGCCATCTTGCGGGCTTGGTGCTCGCCGCGGTCAGTCAGTCGTCGCTTCGCGTCGGGTGTCTTGCCGCCGCCGTCTTCGGCTTCGGCGTGGCGCCACAGGATCAGGTCCATCGGGGTTCCTTCAGGGATCGCAATGTAACATTCTCACCGGCGCCCATTGCGACGGGATTACGTCGCCAAGGCGCGCTGCCGCAGTCGCAAGCCGCGCTCCGCTTTGGAGCGCAGGGCGGGGACGATGGGTAGTCGCTCCTTCAGTCGTTCGGCCAGTGCGAACAACTGGCTGACTTCGCCGCCGGCCAGTTCCAGCTCCAGTTCCGAAATCGCTTCGCGCCGGTTGCCGGCGATGATCCAGCCGCGATCAAGCACCAGCAGCACACCATCGAAGCGCCAGGTGACGCGGCGAAAGTTGGTTTCGAAGAGTGGCGCCAGTTGGCCATCCCCATTGATTCGTTCCAAATGGGCGCGTATCGCCGCGTCATCGACCGGCGCAAAGTCGAACTGCCCGCCATAGGGGGTTTCCCACTCGGGGCGAGTGGTCAGTCCTCCGACACTGCTGCCCGCGCATTTCACGGTTTGCAGCCAGATTTTGCCCTGGCGGCGGAGGCGCAAGGCGATGCCCAACTTGCGCAAGGCCAGGTCGGGCGTGTCGTAGTAGATGTTGAATATTTCGCCGGTGTGTTTGTCCAGCGCCGACTTGAGCAGCGGGTGGCGCAGGAAGGCGCGCTGGGCCGATTCCGGCAGCGCAAGCTTGAGTTCGATTTCGTTGGCCATGGGGATCCTTGCTACTCGTACCTCAGCGCTTCGATCGGCGACAGGCTGGCGGCCTTGCGGGCCGGATAGAAGCCGAAGAAGACACCGACCGCGGCGGCAAAGCCCACCGCCAGGACGATGGCGGTGACGGACAGCTCGATGCGCCATGCGGCGAGCTGCCCGATCAGAAAGGAGCCGCCGGTACCGAGCAGGATGCCGATCAGACCGCCGATCAGCGACAGGGTGACCGCCTCGACGAGGAATTGGGTCAGGATGTCGCGGCCACGGGCGCCGACGGCCATGCGCAGGCCGATCTCGCGGGTGCGCTCGGTGACCGAGACCAGCATGATGTTCATGATGCCGATTCCGCCCACCAGCAGGGAAACCGAGGCCACCGCGGCCAGCAGCATGGCCAGCACCTTGGAAGATTCCTCCTGCGCCTGGAGGATTTCGGACAGGTTGCGCACGTTGAAGTCGTCTTCCTGGCCGGTTTGCAGCCGGTGCCGTTGGCGCAGGAGTTCGCGCATGCGTTCCTCGGCCGCCTTCATCTCTGTACCTTGCCGCACCTTGATGGTGATCGAGCCCACCGAGCGCGACTTGGCCAGCGCGGTGGCGCCGAGAATGCGCTTGCGCGCGGTCGAGATGGGCAGCAGCATCAGGTCGTCCTGATCCTGGCCGGACATGCTCTGGCCCTTGCGATCCAGCACGCCGATCACCGTCAGGGGCACCTTGCGGATACGCACCACCTGGTCGAGCGGCGACTGGTCGCCGAACAGGTTCTTGGCCACTGTCTGGCCGATCAGCGCCACCTTGGCCGCGCCATTGATCTCCGCGGCTTCGAAGCCGCGTCCTTCGACAATCGACCATTCGCGTGCTTCGAAATACTCCGGAGTGACCCCGTAGAAGGTGGTGGACCAGTTGGCGTTGCCGGCGACCACCTGGCCGCTGCCGCGCAACACCGGCGCCGCCGTCTGAATCTCGTCGGGCAGTTCGCGGGCGATGGCATATGCATCGTCTTCGCTGATGGTCTGTAGCGAACCTGCGCCGCCACGGGCGCCGGTAAACGTCGAGGAAGCCGAGAAGACGATGATGATGTTGGCACCGAGACTGCGAATCTGGTCTTCGACGCGCGCCTGGGCGCCGTTGCCGACGGCGATCATGACGATCACCGCCGCGACGCCGATGATGATGCCGAGCATGGTCAGCGCCGAGCGCAATTTGTTGACCCGCAGGGCGCCCAGCGCTATGCGGAGTATCGCGGTAAAGCTCACGACACCTCCTCCGGCGGCATGGTCGCCAGCGCGGCCGACGCGTCTTTCGGCGCATTGGGCTTGTCCTCGACCACTTGCCCATCGCGAAACAGGATGATGCGCTTGGCGAAATCGGCCACATCGTGCTCGTGGGTGACCACTACGATGGTGATGCCCTCGCGGTTGAGTGCTTGCAGGAGCGCCATGATCTCGACGCTGGTGCGCGAATCGAGGGCACCGGTCGGTTCGTCGGCCAGCACCAGCTTTGGGTCGTTGGCCAAGGCCCGGGCAATGGCGACGCGCTGCTGCTGGCCGCCGGAAAGCTGGGTCGGTTGGTGGTCGAGTCGCTCGGCCAGACCGACCTGACGCAGGCGCTTCAAGGCTTTGTCGCGGCGCGCCGGGGGCGGCAAGCCGCCGTACAGCAAGGGCAGGGCCACGTTGTCGAGCGCGCTGGTGCGGGCGAGCAGATTGAAATGCTGGAAGACAAAGCCGATCTGCCGATTGCGCACCAGCGCCAGTTCGTCGCCGGACAACCGCGACACTTCCTGGTCGCCCAGCCAGTAGTCGCCGGCGGTCGGGTGGTCGAGGCAGCCAAGCAGGTTCATGAACGTCGACTTGCCCGAGCCGGAAGGGCCCATCACCGCGACGAATTCGCCGACGGCAATCTCCAGGGAAACGCCACGCAGGGCATGCACCACCGTGCCGCCCATCGGGTATTCCTTGGTCAGGCCAGCGGTGCGAATCAGCGCCACGTCAGAACATGCGTGGTCCGCCGGGCGTGGCCGGCTTGGCGGGAGTCGTGGTGCCGACGATGACTTCGGCATTTTCGTTGAGGTCGTCGGTGACGATTTCGGTGGCGGTGCCGTCGGTGATGCCCAGCTTCACCGGTACGGCCTTGGGTTGTCCGCTTTCGCCGACTATCCAGACGCGACCGCCCCCCTTTCCCGCGCCGTCCTTGCCCATGGCGCGGCCTTCCCGCGGGGCGCCGGTGGGTTTGCCGCCGTCGCTGGCGGGCTTGAAGCGCAGCGCCGCGTTGGCCACCTTGAGCACCGACTCCTTCTGGGCGGTGGCGATGCGCACGTTGGCCGTCATGCCCGGCAGCAGGTTCAAGTCGGGGTTGGCGGCGGAAACGATGACCGTGTAGGTGACGACGTTCGACACCACCGTGGCCGCTTTGCGCACTTGCCGGACCTCGCCCTGAAAGCCCCGGTTGGGGAAGGCGTCCACCGTGAAGGTCGCCGTCTGACCGATCCGCAGGCGGCCGACATCGGCTTCGTCGATGGAAGTCTCCACCTGCATGTCGGAAAGGTTGCGGGCGATGATGAACAGTTCCGGGGCTTGCAGGCTGGCCGCCACCGTCTGGCCGGGTTCGACGCTGCGCTTGACGACGACGCCGTCCACGGGCGAACGGATTTCGGTACGACCGAGATCGACCCTGGCTTGGGCCACCTGCGCTTCGCGTTGGCGTACCACCGATTCGCTGTTCTTCACCTGTGCCTCGGCAAGCTGCAACTGGGCCCGGGCGGCGTCGAGGGTCGTCTTTGCCTTGTCGCGATCCGCCGGGGAGATGAAGTGCTTTTCGACCAGCATGGTCTTGCGCTCGAAATCACGCTGCGCCTCGGCCAGGTTGACCTGTGCCTGAAGTTGTTGGGCGCGCTGCACCAGGACCGATGAGCGGGTCGCGTCAAGGTCGGCTTCCGCTTGTCGCAGCTTGTGCTGATAGGTTTCGGGATCGATGCGGGCGACCAACTGACCCGCCTTCACCGGCGAGTTGAAGTCGACCAGAATCTCCTTGATCTGCCCCGAGATTTGGGAGCCCACTTGTACAGTGGACACCGGGTTCAATGTGCCGGCGGCGGCGACCGCGGCGGTCAGCGGCCCTCGTTCGACCCTGGTCAGCTTGTACTTGGTTTGCTCGCCATTGGCCGCGTACCACCGATAGCCGGCGAAACCCGCCGCGCCGAGGACAACCAGGCCGATGACCAAAAAAAAAGCGCGGCGTTTCATGCCGCGCATTCTAGCCCGCCGATCTGGCCGGGGCTGTAAGCAGTTGTATCAGGCGGTGCCTGCCAGGCCGGGATTGCCGGCCATGCCGATCAGCTTGGGCGCGTTGAGTTTGCGCGGCGTGACGGTCTTCTGATCGCGCAGCCAGCGCGCCACCACTTCCCAGATCGGCTCCCCGGTCACCCCCTCGCCGACCGGCGCCCAGCCGGCCACCTTGTATTTCTTGCCGGCCTCGATGAGCTTGCCCTGTAGACGCATGTCCTGGATGCGGCTGCCCATCTTCGCGTTCGGGTCGCAGGCATAGCTCATGCCGCCGACGCGCACCATGTCGCCACCCTGCTGGTAGTAGGGGTCGGGGTTGAAGAGGTTGTCACCAACATCTTCGAGGATCATCTTGATCTGTTCGCCGGTCATCTCGGTCAGTGTCGAGGCCGGATAGGTGATCGCCGTCTGATCCATCAACTGCTCGAAGGTGATGGCTTCGCCGGGCAGGATGCTGGTACCCCAGCGGAAGCCGGGTGAGAAGGCGAGGTCGGCGCCCTTCACGGCCATCATGGCGTCGAGGATCAATTGATCCCAGGAGCCGTTGAAGTTGCCGCGTCGATAGAGCAGCCCTTCGGTGACGGCCAGCTTTTCCTCGAGCTTCCGCTTGTGGGGTGCGCGTACCTTGTCGATCAGCGCGGCCATGTCGGCATCGGCCGGCAGCAGGTTGGCGAATATCGGCAGCAGCTTGTAGCGGAAATCCTGAATCTTGCCACCGCGCACATCGAAGTCCAGCACGCCGAGGAACTTGCTGTTCGAGCCGGCGTTGGTGACCAGGGTTTGGCCGCCGGCATTCTTGACGACGATTGGTTGGGGCACACCATCATGGGTATGGCCGCCGAGAATGGCGTCGATGCCGGTGACCCGGCTGGCCATCTTGAGATCCACGTCCATACCGTTGTGCGAGAGCACCACCACCACCTGCGCCCCCTTGCCCCGCGCCTCGTTCACCACCTTCTGCATGTTCTCGTCCTGGATGCCAAAGCTCCAGTCGGGGATCATCCAGCGTGGGTTGGCGATGGGCGTGTAGGGAAAAGCCTGGCCGATCACCGCGATCTTGACGCCGTTCATTTCCCGCAGGGTATATCGCGAGAACACCGGGTCGCCAAAATCGGCGGTGGTGACGTTCTGGGCGAGGAACTCGATCTTGCCCTTGAAGTCGTGGTCGATGATCTGCTTGACTCGCTCGTGGCCGAGCGTGAATTCCCAGTGTCCGGCCATCAAGTCCACGCCGAGCAACTTGCAGGCATCGACCATGTCCTGGCCTTTGGTCCAGAGCGCGGTGGCCGATCCTTGCCAGGTGTCGCCGCCATCCAGCAGCAGCGCGCCCGGCCGATTGGCGCGCAGGCGCTTGACCAAGGTGGCCATGTGACTGAAGCCGCCGACTTTGCCGTAGGTCTTCGCCGCCTGGTCGAAGTCCAGGTAGGTGAACGCATGTGCCTCGCTCGACCCTGGCTTGATGCCGAAGGCCTTGAGCAGCGATTCGCCCACCAGGTGCGGCACCTTGCCGTTCGCGCCGCCAAAGCCGAGGTTAACATTCGGCTCGCGGAACCAGACCGGCAGCAACTGGGCGTGACAATCCGTGAAGTGGAGCAAATGCACATTGCCGTGGCGCGGCAGATCATAGAGACGCTCGCCATTTTCGGCGGCGAGCAGGTCGCGGGAATCGAGCGTCATGCCGGCCGCCGAGGCGGCGGCGAGCACCTGGAGGAATTCGCGGCGGTTCATTGCTTGTTGACCGGCGATTCCGGGTCGAGCAGCAGCGCGACCAAGTGCCTGACCTGTTGCTCGTTGAGAGCGCCGATATGGCCGAAGCGCGGCATCTCCGAGCACAGGTTGAAAGCCTTGGCATTCCAGATCTTGGAGTAAGTGTATTTCTGGATGTCCGGGCTGTTGCCGCGCAGCTTGCCGAATTGGTAGAGGCTGGGGCCGATGGTGCCGAAGGAGCTTTCCTTTGGGCTGATCTGGTGGCAGTTGTAGCAGTTGCCGCCCACCGGCAGGCCGGGCTTGTCGGTCCAGGTGAAGCCGCGGCCGCTCTGAGCGATCTTCTCGCCTTGCTTCCAGTCCCCCATCAGCTTGCCATCGGCCGGCAGCTTGACGGTGGCCATCTGGTCCGCTTCCATCTGCTTGGCGAGGTAGTCGGGCGGCTTGTTGCCGGTACGGTTGCATACGGCTTGCAGGCCGTCTTCAGCCAGGCGGTCGAGGCCGGCCTGGCCGCGCGACTGGAAGTCCTTCTTCATGACCGCCAGAGCCTTGGCCCGGTGTTCGGCGTCGGCGGCGGCGGGGAGAGTGGTGCCCAGCAGGGCGGTGGCGGATGCCGCCAGCAAAATGGTCTTCTGGATCTTCATGTCGTCTGTCCCCCTGTTAGCGCTTGATGCCCGGGCCCTTGTACATCTGGCCATTGGCGTTACCGATCATGTAGGTCAGCAAGTCGGCGACCAGGTCGGAGGCATACTTGGGCTGCGGGAAGCGTTGCTGGCGGAAACAGTCGCCCATGCGCCACTGGTGGGTGAGCATGACGCCGCCGGTCATCCGGTAGCCCGGCCAGCCCAGCACGCCCTTGATGGCACCGGAGGCGGTGCTGATATTCGGCAAGTTTTGCATGCGGATGCGCTTGCCGTCACCACCATGACAGGTGTTGCAGGAGAAGTCGTAGGGGCCGGCGCGATAGGCGGCGATTTCCTTGCCGGTTTCGTAGGCATCGCGCACGCGGGGATGGTCGAGCGGCACGGCGATCTTCATGTCGCGCGAGTGGGCGGCCACGTAGGTGACCAGGTTGGTGATGTCCGGCGTAAAGGTGTCGGTGGCAAAGGGCTGCTTCGCGATGTCCTCGAACTTGAAGCCCTGCTTTTCGACCATGCACCAGACGATGCGCCGCTCGGCGTCCATTACGGTATCGGCGTCCGGGTAGTAGCGCGGGTTGGCGACGTAGGCGCCTTTGACCACACCCACGCCCAGCCCCAGGTCGCAGCTTTCGGCGAGAGACACATTCTTCGGCCCGCGCTTCGCTTTCCAGAGTTCCTCGCCCTTCATCTCGAAGAGTTCGGCCGGATTGGAGTCTTCCATTTCGGCGCGGAACTTCTCAAACTCCAATGTGGCCGCGTCCTTTTCTTCCGCCGGTTGGGCTGCGGGGGGCGCCGCCTTCTGCTGCGCCTTGGCCGGCTTGGGCTGGGCCAAGGTCAGCGGCGATGCGATCGCCAGCGCCAGGGCCGTGCCGAATACGATGATGACTCTCATGTCTCCTCCTCTGTTTGGATTGTGGTGTGTCTATACCTGCAGGTAACGCCAGCCCTGGTTCAGGCGGGTGGCGATTTCTTCTATGGCCGACGGTACGACATCCACTTCCGGTAGCAGGGTGACGTCGACACCGCGTTCGCGCAGCCGATCCATGGCCTCGTTGCAGGCAACCAGCCGCAGATTGTCGTGATGCTGACGCATGGCGGCGAGCCGGGACGCCACCGGCGAGTCGCCCGCTTGCAGCATCCGGACGCCATTGCCGTTGGCGATCAATTCCACCTGGAGGAAGCGGCCGCCCTTGTCGCGCGCCGAGGCGAGTTGCTCGGCCTTGCGCAAAGCGCGTTCGATCTCCCGAGGTTCGCCGGACACCAAATGCAGGACAACCCGGTTGCCCTGTGCCTGAATGGTCCGCAAGTGCGGTGTGGGAACCCAGGACTCGTCGTACTCATCATGGGCCAACCAGCCAGAACCGGCGCCAATCATCAGCAACAAGCAGGCGGCCAGCGGCAGACCAAACAGATTCCAGCGGCGCGACTTGTGTTTGCCATCATTCTTGGCCGGCAGCGGATGGGCGCTGCGTACCAGTTCCTTCAGATGCCAGGTCTCGCACACCTTGGCGCGCAAGCCGGCGTCGGCGGCGATCCGCTCCAGCACCTCGGCCTTTTCGGCGCCGTCGAGTTCATTGTCGGCAAAAGCGTTCAGCAGCTCGTCGGATATCTCGCGGCTCACTTGACCCTCGCAATCCGGGGCGACGGTGAACCGCACGCCGCGCCACATTCATTGTGCTCCCGCAGACTTTCCTTCAGCGTGCCGCGCGCCCGAGAGAGGCGGCTCATCACGGTGCCCAGCGGAACTTCCAGAATCGCCGCGACTTCCGCGTAGGAAAACTCTTCGAGATCGACCAGGGTGACCACTTCGCGCTGGGCGACCGGCAACGAGGCTACCGCCTGGCGGACTCGCCGCACCACCTCGCTTTGCAGGCATTCGGATTCCGGAGTGCCATCCGACACCAGATGGAATTCGTCGATCTCCGTGACATCGTCCATGTCGCGATGCGAGCGCAAATGGTCGTGCCAGCAGTTGGCCAGGATGCCGCATAGCCAGGCATGCAGCGACTGCTCATCGCGCAACTGGCCGTGGTTCTTGAGTCCTTTGGCGAGGGCGTCCTGAACCAGGTCGTCGGCCAGCGCCCGGTTGCGGCACCAGGAATGGGCAAGCCGCCACAAGCGCGGTCGGCTCTCCGTCATCCTCTCCTCGAATTGTCGGGTTCGGCCGATGAACTGCAGGAGACCCACGGCTGCTTCCTCGTTGTTGGACTAAAGATATAGACGGAACAGCTCGTCCATTTATTCCACGATCTTTGATGGGAGGGCACAAAAAGAAACTCCCCGCGGACGGGGAGTCTCAATAGCCGCACGGATCGCGTCAGCCTCCGTCGCACCCGCGTGCGAGCGGATGCCGGCACCGATCAGGCGATCGCCGCTTCGTCGCTGCGGCTTTCGCCCTTGCTGTCCTTCCACTTGACGACAACCTTGTCGCCGGCCTTGGCGCCCTTGACCTTGAAGCCGAACACCGGATTGCGCGACACCGAGGTGCCCGTCTGGCCCTGAATCACCATCTTGCCGCCGACCTCGACCGTGATCTGCTGGATGAAATGGGCGGGAATCGTGGCGCCGCCACTATCCTTGCGCTGACCGTTTTCCATCGGGTGGCTCATCATCACGCGGATGTCGGCCACATCGCCTTTCAGCGTGGCGCGAATTTTCATCGGATCTGCCATGGTTTTTCCTGTCTAGATGTTCTGAGATATTGAGTACGCGAAGCGCATCGGGGCGAATCAGCCGCCGCAGCCGCCGGCGGTGACCTTGACTTCCTTCTGGACCGTGAAGAACTTGCCATCGGAGGTCTTGACGACGGCCTTGACGTGGGTAGTCTCCGCCAAGCGCATGCGGACCTGAATTTCCGGCAGCGCGCCGTTGGCAAAATCGAAGGCGGCCGACAGGGGTAGCGGGTTCTTCAGCGACATCAAGGCGATGGAAATGGTGTTGGGGATGTTGCTGACCACCTCCACCGGTACCACGGCACCGTTTTCGGCGATATCGGGCGCTTTGAGGACGATATCCTTGCTGTCGGCGGTCGTGGCGGCGCCAAGACCCTTGAGGGCGGCGCCCATTTCCTTGGCCTCGAATGCGGCCCGGTTCCATTCCTCGGCGGCCAGTACCTCGGTGGGTTTGAGTACGCCGGCGGCCAGGGCGGCGGCCAAGGCGCCGCTGGCGCTGACACCCTTCAGCATTGTTCTACGTAGCATGTCCATCTGGGATCTTCCTCCTAGGGTTGTGTCGGATGCTGTCCATTGGTGGTCTTCGAGCATTCGTGAAGTGTAGACGCAACGGAGACGCCCATTATTCCTCATTTGCCAAGAAAAAATCCAGTTCTCCTTGGTGGCGCTCTTTCTAGCCAGCCAGCCAGTGGCCCGACTTGCCGCCGGCCTTTTCCAGCAGGCGCACTGATTCGATGACCATGCCGCGATCGGCCGCCTTGCACATGTCGTAGATGGTGAGCAGCGCAACCGCCGTCGCGGTCATGGCCTCCATTTCGACGCCGGTCCGCCCGACCGTCTGGGCGGTGACTTCACAGTCGATGGCACTGGCCACCTCGTCCAGTGTGAACTCGACCGCGACGCGCGTCAGCGGAATCGGATGGCACAGCGGAATGAGTTCGCCCGTGCGCTTGGCCGCCTGGATGGCGGCGATGCGGGCGATGCCGAGCACGTCACCCTTCCTGGCGTCGCCCGCCCGAATCAGCGCCAGCGTTTCGGCACGCATCCGGATTCGCCCCGTCGCACTAGCCAGTCGCTCGGTTTCCGGTTTGGCGCCGACGTCGACCATGTGTGCCTGACCGGCGGCATCGAAGTGAGTGAGTATGTTCTGTGACATCCGCTTACAAATCCGGGGCGGCGGTTCGGGAACCGCATGAAGGTGAACCAGTATCATAGCCGTCATGGCTGTCTCGCGCTGTTCGTCCTCCTTCCTGGCCGCGCCGATTTTCGCGTTGCTGATCGGCTTGGCTCCTGTCGCGCTGGCCGAGGGGCTGCCGGACCTGGGCGAGTCGGCCCAGTCGGACCTGCCGCCCCTGATGGAAAAGCGTATCGGGGAGTCCATCATGCGCGATATCCGCCTGCGGGAGCCGTCTTACCTCGACGATCCGGAAATTGACGCCTATCTCAACCGCCTTGGCCGCAAGCTGACCGCCCAGAGCGAGGTTCCCGGCCAGGACTTCGAGTTTTTTGCGCTGCGCGACGCGACCCTCAACGCCTTTGCGATGCCGGGGGGGTACATCGGCGTCCATACGGCCCTTATCATGGCCGCTCAGTCGGAGTCGGAGTTGGCGGGTGTGCTGGCACACGAAATCTCCCACGTCACCCAGCGCCACCTGGCGCGGATGGTCAATAAGCAGAGTCAAGGCCAGATGGCGGCCCTGCTGTCGTTGGCGGTGGCAATCCTGGCGGCCCGCAGCAATCCAGACGTGGCCCTGGGGGCCGCGGTGGCTGGGCAGGCCGCTGGCTTGCAGCAGCAGCTCAACTATTCGCGCGACTTTGAGCGCGAGGCTGATCGCCTTGGCCTGCAGGTCCTGGAAAAGGCTGGCTACGATATTCGTGGCATGGGCACGTTCTTCGAACGCCTGCAGAAATTCGGCCGTCTCTATGAGAACAACGCCCCTGGCTACCTGCGCACCCATCCGCTGACCACGGAGCGGATCGCCGACATGGAAAACCGCATACAGATGCGGCCATATCGTCAAATACCTGATTCAATGGAGTTTCTTCTCGTTCGGGCCAAGCTCAGGTCCCAACAGGGGACCGCCCAGGACGCCGTGATCGATTTCGAGACGCAGGTCAACGAGCGCAAATCGGCCTCGGAGCCCGCCTCCCGCTACGGTTTGGCGCTGGCGTATCTGAGGGACAAGCGATTTACCGCCGCGGAGGGGCAGCTTGCGGAATTGCGCAGGCTTAAGGCGGTATCCCCGATGATCGACGTACTGGCGGCCGATCTGCGCCGCAAGCAGAACGATGTCGTCGGGGCGGCTAGGATTCTGCGCGAGGCGGTCGTCCGCTATCCGGACAATCGTGCCATCGCCTACGCCTGGGTGGAGGGATTGCTGGCCAGTCAGCGTTTGGATGAGGCCTTGAAGTTTGTCTCCGCCGACGTGCAGAGCCATACGACGGATTATCGGATGCGCGGCTTGCAGGCCAAGGTCTACGCGCTACAGGGCAAGCGCCTGCGTCAGCATTGGGCGCAGGGCGAGGCTTACGCACTGCAAGGCCTGCTGCTGCCGGCCATCGAGCAACTTCAATTGGCGCAGAAATCTCCCGACGGCGATTTCTACGAACGCTCCCAAATCGATGCCCGTCTGCGGGAAGTCAAGGCAAAGCAAGCGGAAGAGGCAAAGCTGAAAAAGCCCTGATTTGATCTGGATCAAGCGCCTTGAACATCAAAATTCGGGTCACTTATTCCGTCATCGAAAAATAAGTTTAAGAGGGTATCGGGGAAGTGCTAGCCTTCGCATCCTCCGTAGAAACAGACCGAATAACTGGAGGAGCACATCCCATGGCACTCGTAAATCCGCACGGTGGCGGTAACCTTAAGCCTTTGCTGCTTGATGGTCAGGCACAGAAAGACGAACTGGCCCGTGCCAAGTCGTTGCCGCAGGTCAAAGTGAGCTCGCGCGAAGCTGGCGACATCATCATGCTGGGCATCGGCGGCTTCACTCCCCTCGATGGCTTCATGACCCATTCCGACTGGCAGGGCGTCTGCGACGGCATGAAGATGGCCAATGGCCTGTTCTGGCCGATCCCCGTCACCCTGTCGACCGACGACG
This sequence comes from Rhodocyclaceae bacterium, assembly GCA_044220545.1. Taxonomy (GTDB): domain Bacteria; phylum Pseudomonadota; class Gammaproteobacteria; order Burkholderiales; family Rhodocyclaceae; genus Fen-999. The sequence continues at coordinate 104,281 of JBGAQX010000007.1, forward strand.
AAAGCATCAAGGCCGGTAGCGAGATCGCCTTGGCCGATGGCGCCACCGGCGAGATCCTGGCGACCATGAAAGTGACCGAGAAGTACGGCATCGACAAGGCCCACGAGTGCATGCAGGTCTACAAGACCACGGACGTTGAGCACCCCGGCGTCAAGATGGTCATGGAACAGGGCAAGTACAACCTGGCCGGCCCGATCAAGGTGTTGTCCACCGGTGGTTTCAAAGAGAAGTACGGCGAGCAGTTCATGACGCCAGCCGAGACCCGGGCGCTGTTCCAGAAGATCGGTTGGTCCAAGATTGCCGCCTTCCAGACCCGGAACCCCATGCACCGCTCCCACGAGTATCTGGCCAAGATTGCCATCGAGACGATGGATGGCGTGCTGGTCCACTCGCTGCTGGGCGCCCTGAAGCCGGGTGACATCCCCGCCGAGGTTCGTTCCGAAGCCATCAGCGTGCTGGTCGAGAACTACTTTGCCCCGAATACCGTGATCCAGGCCGGTTACCCGCTCGACATGCGCTACGCCGGTCCGCGCGAAGCCCTGCTGCATGCCCTGTTCCGTCAGAACTACGGCTGCTCGCACCTGATTGTCGGCCGTGACCACGCGGGTGTCGGCGACTACTATGGCCCCTTCGACGCGCAGAAGATCTTCGACGAGATTCCCAAGGATGCGCTCGAAACCAAGAACATGAACATCGACTGGACCTTTTGGTGCAACAAATGCGGCGGCATGGCCTCGCAACGCACCTGTCCGCACACCAAGGATGATCGCATCCTGTTGTCGGGCACCAAGGTGCGTTCGATGCTGTCCGAAGGCAAGGACCTGCCGGTCGAGTTCAGTCGTCCCGAAGTCGCCAAGGTGCTCCAGAAGTACTATGCTGGCCTGAGCGCCGAAGAGAATGTCAAGGTGGAGTTAAAGGGCCATTCTGCAAAGTAAAAGCGCGCGAAATGGCGGCTAGTCAGTCAATCTAAGTCGAAGTTGCTCGCCGTTCCCGTTTTTTCCGGGCGCGGCGAGTGTTCAAGAGTCGTTGTTTTTTGAAGTGATTCAGTAACCAAGGAGCGAGTAACAATGCCAACATTTGTTCGTACCGAGAAGTGCGATGGCTGCAAAGGTCAGGACAAGACCGCCTGCATGTATATCTGCCCGCATGACCTGATGAAACTTGACAAGGATGGTTCCGACACCGGCCACGCCATGAAGGCGTTCAACCAGGAACCCGAGCAGTGCTGGGAGTGCTACTCCTGCGTCAAGATTTGCCCTCAAGGCGCCATCGAATGCCGTCACTACGCTGACGTCGTGCCGCTGGGAGGCTCGGTGCAGCCGCTGCGCGGTTCCGATTCCATCATGTGGACCATCAAGTTCCGCAATGGCAATGTCAAGCGCTTCAAGTTCCCGATCCGTACTACTCCCGAGGGCTCCATCGATCCCTACGGTGGCAAGCCGGTGCCCAAGCTGGCCGATATTACCGCGGTCGGCTCGTTCACCCGGGACATGATGGGTGGCTTCCGCTCCGGCAACCCCGCCGAACTGATCCGCAAGTAATCTTTGATCGAGGAATTGAAAATGGCTGGAACTTTTGATAAACCAGAAGTCGTACAAGAAGAACTTGACGTTCTGTTGATCGGCGGCGGCATGGCCTGCTGCGGTACCGCTTACGAAATCATGCGTTGGGCCGAGGTTCTCAAGGCCGAGACCGGCAAGGACCTGAAGATCAAGCTGGTCGACAAGGCCGCGATGGACCGCTCCGGCGCCGTGGCGCAGGGCCTGTCCGCGATCAACACCTACATCGGCGACAAGCAGGATCCCGCCGACTACGCCCGCATGGTCTCCAACGACCTGATGGGCATCACCCGCGACGACTTGGCCTACGACGTCGGCCGCAACGTCGATGACTCCGTTCATCTGTTCGAAGAGTGGGGCCTGCCGATCTGGAAGACCGATGCCGCCGGTGTCCGTCACGACGGCGCGGAAGCCATCCGTGAAGGTTTGCCAGCGCTGAAGGACGGCGGCCAGCCGGTCCGTTCGGGCAAGTGGCAGATCATGATCAATGGCGAATCCTACAAGTGGATCGTCGCCGAGGCCGCCAAGAAGGCGCTGGGCCTTGACCGCATCCAGGAGCGCGTCTTCATCGTGCACCTGATCAACGACAAGAACGACCCGACCCGCATCGCTGGTGCCGCAGGCTTCTCCGTTCGCGAGAACAAGATCTACATCTACAAGGCCAAGGCCGTCATTCTGGCCGCCGGTGGCTGCGTCAACCTGTTCCGTCCGCGTTCCGTTGGCGAAGGTCAAGGCCGCGCCTGGTACCCGGTGTGGAACGCCGGTTCGACCTACTCGATGGCGGCGGAAGCTGGCGCCGAGCTGACCATGATGGAAAACCGCTTCGTGCCCGCCCGCTTCAAGGACGGCTACGGCCCGGTCGGCGCCTGGTTCCTGTTGTTCAAGGCTCGTGCTGCCAACGCCTACGGCGAAGACTACATGACCAAGAACAAGGACATGCTGAACGACTACCCGCCCTATGGCCAGGCCGCCGTTCCCGCTTCTTGCCTGCGCAACCACCTGATGCTGAAGGAAATGAAGGAAGGTCGCGGCCCGATCTACATGGACACCGTCACCGCGCTGGCCAAGCTGCGCGAGACCCTGTCGCCGAAGGAAGTCAAGCACCTCGAAGCCGAGGCCTGGGAAGACTTCCTCGACATGTGTATCGGTCAGTGCGGCATCTGGGTCGGCGAGAACATCGAGCCCGAGAAGAAGATGTCCGAACTGATGCCGACCGAGCCCTACCTGCTCGGCTCGCACTCCGGTTGCTGCGGCATCTGGGTGTCCGGCCCGACCGACGTCGGGGCGCCGACCTCGGAAGAGTACACCGGCATCCCCGCCCACCTGCCGTCCGGCTGGAACTGGGGTTACCGTGGCATGACCACCGTCAAGGGGCTGTTCACCGCCGGCGACGGCGTGGGCGCGGCAGGCCACAAGTTCTCCTCCGGTTCGCACACCGAAGGCCGTCTGGCCGCCAAGGCGATGGTCAAGTACTGCATGGACAATGCCGATCTGAAGCCCGAGCTCGACGAGAGCCCCGAGCAGATCGCCGAAGCCATCTGGAAGCCGGTCCGCAACTTCCTGGAGTTCAAGGACTACACCACCGCCATCGACGTCAACCCCAACTACATCACGCCCAAGATGCTGCAGTTCCGTTTGCAGAAGATCATGGACGAGTACGTTGCGGGCGTTGCAACCTACTACAACACCAACGACAAGATGTTGGCCGTTGCGGAGGAAAAGCTCGAGATGCTGAAGGAAGACGCTCAGAAGATGCGTGCGAAGGATCTGCACGAACTGCTGCGCGCCTGGGAAAACTACCACCGCATCCTGACGGCCGAAGCCCACATGAAGCACATCCAGTTCCGTGAAGAGAGCCGCTATCCCGGCTTCTACTATCGCACCGACAAGAACTTCGTCGATGAGACCAACTGGCACTGCTTCGTGAACTCGATCTACGACAAGAAGACCAAGAAGTGGACCTGCTTCAAGCGCAAGCACGTCGATCTGGTCGACAAGTCGAAGCTGTTCAAGGCTGCCGCGCCTCACTAAGCAGTCGTTTCAGCACCAGGAAGCCGGGCGTCGCGAGACGCCCGGTTTTTCTTTTCGGGGTTTGAAAAGCCTTGTTTGCAAAGAGGCCACGTTTCGTGGCACCTTCGCACACCAGGTTCGATACGAATACGACGAGGTCGCCCATGTCCAACAAGATTGAGATTCCTTTCCCGCAGAGCCCAGTCATGCCCACGTTGATCGAGGGCGGCCATCAGCTCCAGTTTTCCTGCCACAAGGGCATCGGCTGCTGGAACGCCTGCTGCGCCAACATCGACATCTCGCTGACACCGTACGACATCATTCGGCTGAAGAAGCGGCTGGGCATCAGTTCCACAGTCTTTCTCCAAGACTACACCGTGCCCTATGAGATGGAAAAGGAGGGCATCGCCGGTGTCAAGTTCCGTCCGGTCGATGGCGGTACCGCCTGCCGTTTCATGACCCCTGAAGGTTGTTCGGTCTACGAAGACCGGCCGACCGCCTGCCGCTACTACCCCGTCGCTTTGTTGTCGATGCGCAAGCAGGACGAATATGTCGACAGCCAGTCCTATGCCCTGGTCAAGGAAGACCACTGCAAGGGCCATGAGGTGGCGCGCACCGTGACCATCGACGAGTACCGCACCGAGCAGGGCGTCGTGGAATACGATGAACTGGCGCGCGGCTGGCGCCAACTGGTGCTGAAGAAGAAGTCATCCGGCCCCAGTATCGGCGCGCCCTCGCTGAAGAGTCGGCAACTATTCTTCATGGCCTGCTACGACGTCGACACCTTTCACAATTTCGTCGACAGCGAGGCCTTCGGCAAGCTGTTCAAACTGGGTGCCGACGAGAAGGCGTTGTTGATGGCCGACGATGTCGAGCTGATGCAGTTTGCTTTCCGTTTCCTCAAGCAAGTCATGTTTGGCGAGCAGACCATCGCCATGGACGAGACCATGGCCAGGGAGCGGCTTGAGAAATGGCGCGTTCGTCAGGCCGAAGTCGAGCGCGAAGCCGCCGAGAAGCGGGCGCGCGACGAGGAGGATATGTACCTGAGCGACGGCGATTGCGCCGATACCGGCGGGAGTTGCGGCTCCGAATGAGGACGCCGGACCTCCTCTCGCCGCAACTCGCCACGGTCGGCGACGAGCCCTACTACCAGCCGGTTGGGGAAGAACTGGCGTTGTTCGAAACGGCCTATCGGCGCCGCTTGCCGGTACTGCTCAAGGGGCCGACCGGCTGTGGCAAGACGCGTTTCGTCGAGTACATGGCGTGGCGCCTCAAGCGGCCGCTGGTGACGGTTGCCTGCCACGATGACCTCACCACGGCCGACCTGGTTGGCCGCTATCTGATCGTCGGCGAGCAGACCGTCTGGATGGATGGGCCGCTCACCGCCGCCGTGCGGGCGGGAGCCATCTGTTATCTGGACGAGATCGTCGAAGCGCGCAAGGACACCACGGTGGTCATTCATCCCCTGACCGACAGCCGCCGCGTGTTGGCCGTGGACAAGCGCGGCGAACTGGTCTCGGCCCCCGACGACTTCATGCTGGTGATCTCCTACAACCCCGGCTACCAAAGTGTGTTGAAGGAAATCAAGCCGAGCACGCGGCAGCGTTTCGTCGCCCTGGAGTTCGACTATCCCTCCGCCGAGGTGGAGACCGGCATCGTCGCCACTGAAGGCGGCGTGGACGCGGCTTTCGCCCGCAAACTGGTCAAGCTGGCGGAACTGACCCGCAATCTGAAGGGCCAGGGCCTCGACGAGGGTGCCAGTACCCGCCTGCTGGTGCATGCGGCGCAGTTGGTCAGCGCCGGCATGGCGCCGCCCTCGGCCTGCACGGCGGCCATCGCCCGAGCGCTGACCGACGACCCGGACATGAACGAGACCTTGAACGACCTTGTCCGAGCCGTCTTCTAGTTCCGCCAGGAAGCTTTTCGAACACGAGCTGGAAGAGCGGCTCGACACCGTCCTCTTCGCCTCGCCCTCGCACCGCTCGATAACCCGGTTGGCGGGAGCGCTTGAGTCGCTGAGCCGCGCCCAGCAGGACAAGGTGCTGCACTGGGCCGGCATAGCCGCCAAGACCTACGCCGAGATTGGCTACCTGCTGGCTACCCTGGCGCCGAAAGCCTTTGAGCTTCTGGATGACGACGGCTTTGATGCCTGGGTGCTGGCCGGGCTGGATGCGTACGATCGCCAAGGTCTGCGGCCCGCGATGGACCAGTTGCGCAACATCGATGCCTTTCGTGCCGCCCGCGCCGGAACCCCGGTGACCCGCCTGGTCGAAGTGGAAGCAAGACTGTCGCGTTTCCTGCAGGGACTATCCGGGCGTCCCTTGGCGGTGCGAGCCGCTGCGAGCGCCTGGACGGATACGGAGAACGTGTTTCTCCCGGAACTGCTGGTGCGGTATCCGGACGCCGAATCCAACCGCCGGCTCTACAAGGCCATGGCGACCATACTTTGGGCGCAGACCCGTTTTGGCACCTTCAACGTCGACCTGGAGCAGCGGCTGGCGGTCTGGCCGGACCGCCAACGGGCGCTGGACTGGCTGGCGGTGCTCGAGGCGATGCGCCTGGATGCCCGCATCGCCGCGGAACTCCCCGGGCTCGCCGCCGAGATCATCACGCTGCGTGGCCCCTGGCCGGCCAGTTTGCAAGCGGCCGCCGATCGATTGGCCCGGCCCGGCGCAACCATTGCCGACACACTGGCCGTGCTGGCGGACTGTATGGATTCGGCCGAAGGCCCACCCCATGTCGCCGTGGTCGGCGGCATCGACCCGTCCGCGGCCTGGCGGGTGCGCGCCGAACGGATCGAGCGAGATACGCAGACAGTGCGCAAGGCGGTTGCCAACCTCAAGGGCATGGTCGGCCGGCGACCGGCCAGTGAATCGCCGCTGACCGTCACGCAGGACGGCGAGGACGCACCCCTGGACTTCCGCATGGACGGTGAGGCGGTGACCTTGCCACCCGACGCGCAAGCCGCCGCCCAGTCGCTCATCCAGGATCTTGGCGAGTTGCCGCCGGAAGCATTGACCGCCGCAGGCCACGGCCAATGGCAGCCCACCGACAAGGAAGGGCCCGGCCCTGAATTGGTCAGCGATCGGGACGCCAACTATCGATACGACGAATGGGATACCCATCGCGGCGCCTACCGGCGCGCCTGGTGCCACGTCTACGAGACGGAAGTGAAAGCTGGCGACCCGGCCTATGTGCGCGAGGTGAGCAGTCGCTACGCGGCGCTGATCCGGCAGATTCGCCGCCGTTTCGAGATAGTCCGCGGCGAAGACCGGATCCTCGGTCGCCAGCCCGATGGCGAGGAGATCGACCTCGATGCCCTGGTCGACGCCCTGGCCGACCGGCGCGGCGGTGCGGAGCCGTCCGAGCGGGTCTTCTGTCGCCGGGTGCGCAATGAGCGCAGTCTGGCGGCACTGTTCATGGTCGACATGAGCGGCAGCACCAAGGGCTGGATCAACGACGCCGAGCGCGAGGCGCTGATCATGCTCAGTGAGGGCATCGAGGCATTGGGTGACAGCTATGCCATCTATGGCTTTTCCGGGTGGACACGTACCCGTTGTGACATCTACCGCATCAAGGGTTTCCGCGAAGCGTACGACGAAACGGTGCGCGCGCGCATTGCCGGTATCGAGGCCAAGGACTACACCCGCATGGGAGTGGCGATTCGCCACCTGACTCGCCTGCTGGTCGCCGAGCCGGTTCGCCACAAGTTGCTGGTGACGCTTTCCGACGGGCGTCCGGACGACTTCGGCGACGAATATCGCGGCAACTACGGCATCGAGGATACGCGCCACGCACTGCTGGAGGCACGCGAAAAGGGTGTGCGCAGCTACTGTGTGACCATCGACCGCCAAGGCGCCGACTACCTCAAGCACATGTACGGCCCCGCCAGCTACACCGTGCTCGACGAGGTGCACAAGCTGCCCCTCAAACTTGCCGACATCTACCGCCGGCTGACCCGATAGCCCCAAACCGCGAACAGCGGATCGGCGAAGGGGCGGCCTTGCGGGCGCCAGGTGCCGGCGGGGGCCGGCAGCCCGCGGAGTGATTCGGTTGCCAGGTTTTCAAATTCTCCCGACAGGCGAAGATATTCGGTCACCAGTGCCATGCGCTCGAAGGGATGCAACTCGCTCCAGAGGCGGATCGCCTTGGGCGGGAACCAGCGGTCGGAAAAGGTGATCACGCAGGGCGCGCCGGGCTTCATTACCCGCGCCAACTCGCCAACCACCGCCAGCGGCTGGGTGAGGTATTCGATCGACAAGGCGCACAGCACGGCATCGAAGGTGGCATCGGGCAACGGAAGTCGGGGTGCCTGATTCAAGTCATGGATCAGGCGCGTCGACAGGCGGGGGTTCTGCGCCAATTCGCTCGTGTTCATGCCCAGACCGGTCACGGTCAGTTCGACATCATCCGGCAAATGTGAATTCCAACTCGCCATCAGATCGAGGACCGCCATGCCGGGACGCAGAAGGCGGCGATACAGGGCGGAAATCTCTCCGCGGGTCGGTGCGTCCAGATGATCGACCAGGCGTTCGCGATCATAGAAGCGGCTGTCGTCGGACTCGTCGTGCCGGGCAAACGGCATGCCGGCGTGGAAGTCGGTGTCGGCGCCCGCCAGCGCGGCCTGCATGCCCGGCCCCCCGATGACCAGTTGTTCGAGCAGATCGTCGCCGGGAGTGGACGGCGATACGCCATCTCGCCGCTCGATGACTGTGCAATCCACGGCGACCTCAACGCCTTGCAAGGGCGCGTTGAAGTCGGCGAGAACGCTGGCATCGGTGACCTGGACGGCGCGGAAGGGCCGCAGATCCTGGCGCGGAAATTCGTTCAACAATCCCCTTGGGTAGTGCCTGCCGACCAGCGGGCGCGCATGACGCCAGCCCTGGAGCGTGGTTTCGCGCACTTGGCGCGGGTCGCGTTCGCCAAGGACGATGATGTTGCCCATCGCTACGGGGTCATTGAGCGCTGTCCGGGCGAGCGGTGCCAGCGATCGCTTGGCGAGATGAGCGTGGCCAACGTCGACGCCGGCAAACACTTGGCGATCCCGGTGATGGGCATGGCGACTTCGCCAGGCAACAGAAACTTCAAGATCGAACCAGCTGGTCACAAGTCACAGATCCTGTATTGCCGAGCGCGGCGTCGGAAAAAACAGCGGCGCCGTTCCCAAGGGAAGGGCGCCGCTGTCTTTCCCCGAGCAAGTGCTTCTTATTTGTTGGCGATACCTTCCAGTTTCTCGGCGCGGATCAGTTGCCCATCAAGCCCCGCCTGCTTGGCCGAGCCGCCGTAGGCGACCGACATCAGTTGCGTGTAATAGACAACCGGCATCGTGAGCTTCGTACCGTGCTTCTTGTTGATTTCCGACTGGTAGATCTCGACGTTGGCCTGGCACAGTTGGCACGGCGTCACGATCATGTTGGCGCCATTATCGTAGGCCGATTCAACGATGTCGCGAATCTGTTTCTGGGACTTCTCGGGCTCCGAAAAGGCCAGTGCGCCACCGCAGCAGGTGACCTTCTGCTCGTACTTCACCGCCTCGGCGCCCACCGTTTCGATCATCTTGTCGAGGTAAAGCGGGTTTTCGAACGATTCACCGGCGATGCCAAAGGGCCGATTGGTCTGGCAGCCGACATAGCCGGCAATTTTCAGGCCTTCCAGCGGCTTGACCACCGGCGCCTTCATGCCTTCGAAGCCGATGTCCTCGATCAGCACCTCGGTCATGTGCCGGGCGCGCACGGTGTTCTTCAGGTTCAGGCCGGCTTCCTTGAGGGCCTCGTTGGTCTCGGCCAGCAGGCTGCTGTGCTCGGCCAGCCGCTCGTGGGTTTCCCGGCTGGCCAGCCAGCAGGCCGGGCAACCGGAGACCATGTCCTGACCAGGCAGTTCCTTTTCGGCCAGCGCGAGGTTGCGGGCATTGATGACCAGACGCGGCAGTTCGCCACCCTCACCGTAGCCGATCGAAGCACCGCAGCAGTTCCAGTCAGGGATCTCGTTCAACTGGATGTCGAGTTTCTGGCACATGACCTCCATCGAGGTCGGGAAGTTCGATGCCGAGGCGCCCTTTTGCGAGGAGCAGCCCGGGTAGAACGCATACTGTTTCTTGGCCATTGATCAGTTTCCTCTGTCAGGCGAGGCCGCGGCGGCGATCTTCGATTTCGCGCGCCTTGGCGACCATCTTCTTGATGCCGCTGCTGTCTTTGCACTTGTGGCCGCCGATAATTTCCATCGGGTTGAGCCGCTTGGCCTTGACCAGGCCAAGGCCGATACCCTGCATGGCCATGGCATTCTTGATGCCCTGACCGAAGCCATCCTTGAAGTACATGGCCAGGGAGAACTTCAGCTCATTGACGCGACCGGTCTTGACCAGGTTGTCCCAGAACAGCTTGGCGATCTCGCGGGTCGGTTGGCCCTTGGGCGCCATGTCCAGTCGATGGGCATAGTTGGCCAGGCCGTGCATGATGTGGGTGATCGGCAGCTTCCGCGGGCAACGGACGATGCAGTTGTAGCAGGAAGTACACATCCACATCGAATCCGAGGAAAGAACTTCTTCGCGCTTGCCGGCGCGAATCATCATGAAGATCTTCTGCGGCGAATGTTCCCAATGCGGGCCGAGCGGGCAGGAACCGGCGCAGACGCCGCACTGCATGCACATCTTGACCCAGTGGCCGTCCTCGACGCGTTCCTCGACTTCCTTGAGGAAGTTGTTCTTGTAGCGCGCCACGGCTTGCGTGTTCAGATCGCTCATTTGTATTCCGCTCCTTCTTAGCCGAAGCCCTTCATCGGCGACGGACCCATTTCGTTGAGCTGTCCCACGTACTCGTTGATCAGCGCGGCGACGCGGGCACTATCGGTGATCGCGACTTCCTGGGTCTGCACCCGCTCCGGTTCGAGGCCAAGCTGCTTCAGCGTATCGCCGATCTTGCTCATCCGGTAGTAGGCCATCTCCGAACCCTTGACGAAGTGGCATTGATAGTCGTCACCCTTCTTGCAACCCATCATCATCACGCCGTCGTAGCCGGAGTTCAGCGCGTCGGTGATCCAGATGGTGTTGACCGAGCCGAGACAGCGCACGGGAATGGCGCGGACGAACGCCGAGTAGGTGATGCGTTGCACGCCCGCCATGTCGAGTGCCGGATAGGCGTCGTTCTCGCAGGCGAGGATCAGGATGCGCGGCTTCTCCTCGAATTCGTCGGGGACATTGACGGCCTTGACCTGCATGCCGACGGTATCGCAGGAATAGTTCTCGAAGGAGATGACCCGCACCGGGCAGGCGCCCATGCAGGTGCCGCACCGGCGGCAGCGTTCCTCGTTGAACAGCGGGAAGCGTTTTTCGTCCTCGTCGATGGCACCGAACGGGCATTCGACGGTACAGCGCTTGCACTGCGTACAGCCTTCCAGACGGGCTTTCGGGAACGACAAGTCCCAGGCGCGCGGATGGGCGGCGCGGCCCTTTTCCACGTTTTCGACCGCCTGAATCGCCTTCAGGGCGGCACCCGTGGCATCTTCCTGGGCTTGCAGCATGTCCATCGGCCGCCGTACCGGGCCGGCGGCGTAGATGCCGGTGCGGCGCGTCTCATAGGGGAAGCAGATGAAGTGGCTGTCGGCGAAGCCGTACTTGAACTGCGGCATGTCCGGGCCCTGGCGGTAGGCCAGCTTCAGTACCGAGGTGGCTTCGAGCGTCGACCGCTGTTCCTTGGCCGCCGCGTCGCCGCCTTCGGCCAGCGTATTGATGGCTGTCCATTCGTCGAGATTGACGCCCGCATTCGGCACCTGACCCGTGGCGAGCACGACCAGATCGGCTTCGGTGGACGTGGCTTCGTCGAGAATCAGGTCCTGGAATTCGACCTTGCAAGTCCCGCCGCCAGTTACCTTGCTCGCCTTGCCCTTGGTGAAAAGAACGCCCTTCTGCTGGGCGCTGCGATAGAAGTCCTCGCCCATGCCCGGGACACGCAGATCCTGATACATCACCACGGTGTCGATGTCGGGGTTGCTGTCCTTGAAATACATCGCCTGCTTGATGCTGGTGGCGCAGCAGTGGCCGGAGCAATAGGGCAGGTGGGTGCCGGTGGTGTCCCGCTGTCCGGCGCATTGCACGAAGACGACGCTCTTGACTTCCTTGCCGTCGGCACGCTTGATCGGGCTGCCCTTGGCCGCCTTGGCCAAGGCCTCAAGCCCCGCCTGGTCGACCACATTCGCCTGACCGCCGCCCAGTTCGGGCAACTTGTTGATGTCGTAGGTGCTGAAGCCGGTGGCCTGGACGATGGCGCCGACCATTTCTTCAGTAATGGCACCGGATTCCTGGGCGACCTTGATGGCGAACCGGCCCGGCGCGCCGGCGGTTTCGGAAACCGTTGAGCTCAGGTGAACCTTGATCCGGGAGTGGCTGCCGACTTGGGCGGCCAGTTCCTCGACGCCGGTGGTCTGCGGCTCGGCGTAGGGGGCGCTGAACGGAACCCGCTTGAGAAGGTTGTTGGCAAAGCCGCCCAACTGACCGGACTTTTCGACAATCACCACTTCGTAGCCGGCGTCGGCCGCTGCCAGCGCGGCGGTCATGCCGGACATGCCACCTCCGACCACCAGGATGCGCTTGCTGGAGGACTCCTTGACGTTACCGCCGGGCAACTGCATCTTCTTGACCTCGGCACAGCCCATGCGAACGTAGTCTTCGGCCATTTCCTGGCGGACTTCGTCGTGGTCGGAGCCTTCGGCCACCACCCAGATCACGCCTTCGCGCAGGTTGGCGCGCGACATGGCGACGGTTGGGAAATTGAACGCCTCAGTCTTGGCGCGCCGCGAGCAGGCGGCGACGCAGAGATGGGTGACCCCGTCGTTGGCGATGTCGTCGCGGATCATTTGCACGCCTTCGGCGTTGCACAGGAAGGGGTGGCTCTTGACCAGCGCCATCTTGCCTTCCTTCTGGGCGACCTTTTCCAGGGCGGCGACATCGAGCGCGTCGCCGATGCCGCAGCCCGAACACACATACGCGGCGTATTTAATGTCGGCCATTACACGGCCTCCGTCGAAGCAGATTTGTGGATCACTTGAATTGCCTTGAGACTGGCCGCTGTGGCGCTCTGCACCGAGCGGTTCACGTCCAGCGGGCTGGAAGCGGCGCCGGCGCCGAACATGCCGCCATCCTTCGAGCCTTCGATGAAGTTGGAGGAATCCTGGATGATGTCGGCGGGCAGCTTGACGCCGGTGACCTCGGGCTCCATGCCAACGGCCAGCACAACCAGATCGTGCTCGGTGGCGTAACGGTGGTAGCCCTCGGTATCGACGCCGTGGAGCACCGGGTTGGCGTTCTCCTGGTTTTCGGCGATGCGTGCGACCTTGGACTTGACGAAGCTGACGGTCGTGTCCTTCTGGACGTTCTGGTAGAAGTCCTCGAAACGATCAATGGCGCGGATGTCAATGTAGTACACCGTCGACTTGCCGGCATCGCCATAGGCTTCACGCACATACTGCGTTTGTTTCAAGGTCGCCATGCAGCAGATGCGTGAGCAGTGGCGCAGGTAATTTTCGTCACGCGAGCCGGCGCACTGGATGAAGGCAATGTTCCTGGCTTCCTTGCCGTCGGAGGGGCGCAGGATCTTGCCGCCAGTCGGACCCCGGGGGTCGGCCAGTCGCTCGAACTCGACGCTGGTGACGACGTTGGCATAGCGGTCATAGCCGTAGGGCTGAATCTTGTTGGCGTCGAAGGGACGCCAGCCAGTGGCCCAGACGACGGCGCCGACGCTGATCTGAACGGTCTCTTCCTTCATTCCCAGGTCGATGGCGTCATACTTGCAGGCGGCCTTGGCGGCGTCTCCGTCGGGTTTGCCGACGATGGATGCGTCGATGACGAAGCGCTGCGGATAGGCCATGGCGTGCGGCAGGTAGGCTGCCTTCACCTTGCCTAGGCCGTAGTTGAAGGTGTCCGCCACTTCGCTGGTAACCGCCTTGCCGCAGTCGCCGCACGCCGTGCAGTTCTCGTTGACATAGCGTGGCGCGACCTTGAGCGTGACGGTGTAGTTGCCACGCTGACCGGCAACGGCGGTGACCTCGGTCATGGTCATCACACGCACGTTCGGATTGCCCTTGACGCGCTTCAGGTTGATCTCCATCCCGCAGGTTGGATGGCACATCTTGGGGAAATAGCGATAGAGCTGGGCGGTGCGACCACCGAGTGTCGGGGTCTTTTCTACCAGAATGACCTGCTTGCCGCACTCGGCGGCTTCCAGGGCTGCGGTCATGCCGCTGATACCGCCGCCCACGACCAGGATGGTCTGGTTGGTTGCGATTGAAGCCGTCACATCAAGCCTCCGGGAAAGAGTGTTCGGACGAACGGCCGCGATTCTACCTTGGCCGTGTAAGCGCTAGTCTTGCGAAATATCAAACCGGTCGGAAAAATCTTTCTATTTGGAAATAGACACAGAGAATGCGGAGCGGCATCGCCGCTCGGCATCACGGCGGTGTCGGTCGAACTTCGAAGCGCATGGCTTCCAGATCACCGAATATCCAGGTGGCCGCTGGCGCGCCGAGTCCGGCCACCGTGCCCGGGTTGACGAGCCAGGTCCGCCCCCCTTTGACATTGTCCTGTTGCCGTACCTCGGGCATATGGCTGTGGCCGCAGCAGACCAGGTCATAGTCGCCGGTGCACGCCATGGCGTGGGCATAGTGAGGGTAATGGGTGACGAACACGCGCCGATGACCGAGCGTGATCATGGCGTCCTGGCCATGGTAGTTCAGCAAGCCGTCGGAATGCCAGGCCATGCGCGAGATGGCCACCGGGTCGCCCTGGTTGTTGCCATGAACCACGTGCAGCGGCACGCCGAGTTTGAGCGACGCCTTGAGGGTGTTGCCGCCGATGATGTCGCCGCAGTGAATCACCGCCTGGGCGCCCTCCGCGACAGCGGTGTCAATGGCCTTGGCCAGCATGGGGCCACGGTCGTGACTGTCGGAAACAATGCAGATTTTCACGGCGATGGCCGTCAGAGAATGATCGGCGCGAATGGGTCCTCGCCGTCGTTGGCCTGTTCGAAGTCAACAGCGGTCATGCCGCTGCGTACGCCCCGCATCTGCCGTTCATGGTCGGACTGCACTTGCAGCAGGGTGATCACGCAGTCGCCCAGTTCGTCGAATTCGTCCTTGCCGACGCCGAACTGCTCCGCTTCCGAATAATAGAACTGGGCGCGGAACCGTTTGTCGGCGACTTTGAAGACAACGAAGTTGGCGCCGCGCTCTTCCCAGTAAAGGGTCGGGCAAGTCGAGAAATCATCGGAGAGGGGATCGAGTTGCAGTTCCGCATCGGCGGACTGGACGGGGACTTGCTTGCCGTAACGCTCCAGCAGGGTCTGGCTGACCAGTCGGTGTTCGCTGTCGGTGAAGTCGGGTATGGGGTTGGTCATGGCGCTCTCGGGTTTATTCGTGGATAAGCAATTTTCGCTGTGTGAACCGGGTCAAGTTTGCCACAATATCGGCGTTTGCTAATTTACCTTTGGCCCCGACTCCATGTCCACGGCGGTTCAGGAAATCAAGAAGACCACTTGCTACATGTGCGCCTGCCGCTGCGGGATTCGCGTTCACTTGCGCGACGGCGAAGTGCGCTACATCGACGGCAATCCTGACCATCCCCTGAACAAGGGCGTCATCTGCGCCAAGGGCAGTTCCGGAATTATGAAGCAGTATTCGCCGGCGCGCCTGACCCGGCCGCTGCGTCGCAAGGCCGGTGCGGAGCGCGGCAGCGGGCAGTTCGAGGCGATCTCGTGGGAGGAGGCGTTTGCCACGCTCGCGGAACGGCTTGGCAGGATTCGCGCGACCGATCCGAAGAGGTTTGCGCTGTTCACCGGCCGCGACCAGATGCAGGCGCTGACCGGTTTGTTCGCGCGCCAGTTCGGTACGCCCAACTACGCCGCCCACGGTGGCTTGTGCTCGGTCAACATGGCCGCGGGCATGATCTACACCATCGGTGGCTCGTTCTGGGAATTCGGCGGCCCGGACCTGGATCGCGCCAAGCTGTTCGTAATGATCGGCACCGCCGAGGATCACCATTCCAACCCCCTGAAGATCGCCCTCGCCAAGTTCAAGCGCGACGGTGGCCGGTTCGTCTCGATCAATCCGGTGCGCACCGGCTACTCGGCCATCGCCGACGAATGGGTGCCGATCCGGCCGGGCACCGACGGGGCGCTGCTGCTGGCTTTCCTGCATGAGATCGTCGCCAAGGGGCTGTACGACCGGGACTTCCTGGTCAGATACACCAACGCTGGCCAACTGGTCGACGCCGACGAGAAGAGCGACGAATTCGGCATGTTCCTGCGCACCGAGGTGCCGGCCGAAGAGGCTTGCTACGACCCGCAGAACAAGCTGTGGTGGGATCGCAACACCGACCGGGCGGTGGTGACGCACAAGGCGGGCGCCGATCCTTTCCTGTTCGGTGAGTTCAAGCTGAACGGCAAGCCGGTCAAACCGGCCTTCCAATTGCTGCAGGAACGCGTGGCCGAATACACGCCGGAATGGGCGGAAGGTGTCACCGGCGTGCCGGCCGACACCATTCGCCGCCTGGCCTATGAAATGGGCGTCACCGCCCGCGACCAGCGCATCGAACTGCCCATTGCCTGGACGGATTCCTGGGGTGTCGAGCACGATACGGTTACCGGCAACCCCGTTGCCTTTCATGCCATGCGCGGGCTGGCCGCGCACTCGAACGGTTTCCAGAGCATTCGCGCGCTAGCCATTCTGATGTCGCTGCTCGGCACCATCGATCGCCCCGGCGGCTTTCGCCACAAGGTTCCGTTCCCGCGTCCGATTCCGCCGTGCGCACGAACACCCAATCGGCCCGATGCGGTACAACCGAACCGGCCGCTTGAAGGCATGGCCCTCGGTTGGCCGTCCGACCCGGACGACTTGTTTGTCGATGAAGCGGGCAATCCGGTCCGCCTGGACAAGGGCTTTTCCTGGGAGTACCCGCTGTCCGTGCATGGCCTGATGCACAACGCCATCACCAATGCCTGGCGCGGCGACCCCTACAAGATCGACACCTTGCTGATCTTCATGGCCAACATGGCATGGAACTCGACCATGAACACGGTCGAGGTACGCAAGATGCTCAACGACAAGGACCCGGACAGTGAGAGCGGCGACTACAAGATTCCGTTCATCGTTGTCGCCGATGCCTTCCAGTCCGAGATGACCGCCTTTGCCGACCTGGTGCTGCCCGATACCACTTACCTGGAGCGCCACGATGTGATGTCGATTCTCGATCGGCCGATTTCGGAGTTCGATGGCCCGGTCGATGCCGTCCGCATTCCCGTGGTGCCGCCGATGGGCGAGTGCAAGCCGTTTCAGGAGGTGCTGATCGAGCTGGGCTCGCGCTTGAAGCTGCCAGCGTTCGTCGCCAAGGACGGTACTCGCAAGTATCGCGACTATCCTAACTTCATCGTCAATTACGAAACGGAGCCCGGCTCGGGCATCGGCTTCTTGGCTGGCTGGCGCGGCAAGGGCGGCGAGAAGCATCTGCGCGGCGAGCCGAATCCGAACCAGTGGGAGATGTACGCCAAGAACAATTGTGTCTTCCACCACGAACTGCCCAAGAGCTACCAGTACATGCGCAACTGGAACCAGGGGTACCTGGAATGGAGCCAGCGCAATCGTATTACCCGCTATGCCGAGCCGATCCTGATCCACATCTATTCGGAGGTCTTGCAGAAGTTCCGTGCCGCCGCTCAAGGCAAGGGCTTTACGCGCAAGCCGCCCGCGCATCTGGCCAAGCGCATCGAGACCTATTTCGACCCGCTGCCCTTCTACTACGACACCCTCGAAGGCCAGGCCACCGACAAGCACAAGTACCCCCTGGCGGCGATCACGCAGCGGCCGATGGCCATGTATCACTCATGGGACTCGCAGAATGCCTGGCTGCGGCAGATACACGCCCACAACCTGCTCTACGTGAATACGCACACGGCGCGGGTCGCCGGCATCGCCGACGAGGACTGGATCTGGGTCGAGAGCCAGTGGGGCAAGGTACGCTGCATGGCCAAGCATTCCGAGGCCGTCGAGCCGGGCACGGTGTGGACCTGGAATGCCATCGGCAAGGCCGCGGGCGCCTGGAACCTGACGCCGGATGCCAACGAATCCCAGCGCGGCTTTCTGCTCAATCACCTGATCTCGGAGGAGCTTCCGGGCGTGGCCGGGCCCCTATCGAACTCCGATCCGATCACCGGTCAGGCGGCCTGGTACGACGTGCGGGTGCGCATCTACAAGGCCGATGCGGGCGAGCCGGACCGGACCTCGCCCCAGTTCGAGCCGCTGAGCCCTTATCCGGGGCAGCCGGAACGCAAGTCGGTGTGGAACTTCTTTGCCGGGCGCAACAAGAAATGACGCAACTCGCCCTCGTCATCGATTTGAACGTCTGCGTGGGCTGCCATGCCTGCGTCACCAACTGCAAGGAATGGAATACGTCCGGTCCGGCCGGACCGTTGGTCGACCAGAATCCCTACGGCAAGGATCCGACCGGCACCTTCTTCAACCGCGTACAGACCTTCGAAGTCGGCGAGTTTCCCAACACCGAAACCGTCCATTTCCCGAAGTCCTGCCTGCATTGCGAAGACCCGCCCTGTGTGCCGGTCTGCCCAACCGGGGCCTCCTACAAGCGCAAGGAGGACGGCATCGTCCTGGTCGACTACGACAAGTGCATCGGTTGCAAGTATTGCTCCTGGGCTTGTCCCTACGGCGCGCGGGAAATCGACGAGCAGCAGAAGGTGATGAAGAAGTGCACGTTGTGTGTCGATCGAATCTACGACAAGACGATGACCGAGGAAGAGCGCCGACCGGCCTGCGTGCGCGCCTGCCCGACCAGCGCGCGCCTGTTCGGCGACATCCACGATCCCGAATCCGAAGTATCGCGGGCCATTCGCGAGGCGGGGGGCTACCAGCTAATGCCGGAATGGGGCACCAGTCCCGCCAACCACTACCTGCCGCGCCGCAAGATCAAGCTGCGCATTCGCCACGACGAAATCGAACGCGCCGACAATCCGCTCAAGGTCGATGGCCTGTTGCCCAAGCCGGACCGCGCCGAGCCGTCGCTGGACGACGTTACTTCCTGGTAAGGGCAACAACGATGCATCCCGCATTCTCCGTCATCTTTCTCACCACCCTGATCGGCGCCGGCCAGGGGCTGTTTCTCGCTCTGTTTACCGCGCAGTCCTATGCTCTGTTCGACCTGCTGCCCAGACAGGATGGTCATGCGTTCTATGCCCACGGTAGTGTATTGGCGTTGCTGCTGCTGATTGGTGGCCTGATTGCCTCGTTCTTCCATCTGGGGCGACCGGAGCGCGCCTGGCGGTCGGCTACCCAGTGGCGAACGTCCTGGCTGTCGCGGGAAGTTCTGGTATTGCCAGCCTTCATGGGCACGGTCCTCCTATACGGCCTCGCGCATCTGCTGGACTGGAAGCCGGTGCTGGCAACGCTGCCCGGCGGTATCGCCATCGACTTGACCGTTCTGCTCGGTGCTATCGGTACTCTTCTGGCGTTTGCGCTCTATGTCTGCACCGGCATGATCTACGCGTGTCTGCGATTCTTGCGCGAATGGCACACACCCTTGACGGTCGTCAATTACGTCCTGCTGGGTGGTGCGTCAGGATTCACGCTCGCCGCCGGGTTTGCGGCGTGGGGAGCTCCCGATTTGGTACGTTTCTTTGCTGGTTGGGCGATGCTGATCGCGGCTGTCGGGCTACTTGGTCGCACCGCGTCCTTGTTCCGCAATGCGCGCCTGAAGCCGAAGTCCTCGCTGCAATCGGCCATCGGCATCAAGCATCCGCGCATCGTCCAGAAGACTCAAGGCGCCATGGGCGGCTCGTTCAATACGCGTGAGTTCTTTCACGGCAAGCCAGCCGGTTTTCTGCGCTCGCTGAAATGGCTTTTTCTGGTCGCAACTTTTTTGGTGCCGATGCTGCTGCTGGCGATGGCGATGCGCGAGCGGGGTGGCGGGGCGCCACTCCTGATGACTGCCTTCGCCGTTCAGTATCTTGGCCTGCTCGTCGAGCGATGGTTCTTTTTCGCTCAGGCCAACCATCCGCAAAACTTCTACTACCAGTCGGTGGCATAGCGTGTCTGCTGCCTTGCAACAACGAATAGTGTTGCCGAAACGGCATTCGGCGGCCTATTATTTTCGGTTTGAGAAATTGCGCTTTTTCCGTCAACCATAACCAACGAGGAAACATCATGAATTTCGATAAAGAACTGGATGCTCGCGGCTTGAACTGTCCGCTTCCCATTCTGCGGGCCAAGAAGGCGCTTACCGAAATGACGACCGGCCAGGTCCTGCGCATCATCGCCACCGATCCGGGCTCGGTAAAGGATTTCCAGGCCTTTGCCAAGCAGACCGGCAACGAATTGCTGTCGTCCGCCGAGAACAACAAGGAGTTCGAGTTCTACATCAAGCGCAAGTAGGGCGCGAGCCGTTCCGCTGGCCGGAGGGCGCCCAAGGCGCCCTTTGTCTTTGCGGTACCTGAAATTCGGATTATCGTGGGTTATGTGGGCATAAGAATAATATGTTCGCTATTGCGCCGCGATATAAATCATCATCGCCAAGTTAGTCTCGCCCATCCGCCGGGCTGGACGCAAAAATTCGAAGGAGAGAGATCATGGGTGCCACCCCCGATATCGCAGTTGTGGATGACCTGATCCGCCAGCGGCTGGACGAGATTCTGCCGGGCAAGATCGAGGAAAAACTGAAGGAAATCCAGGAAAGCAAAACCCCGTCGATGTCCATTATCGCAACCAAGGGGACTCTCGACTGGGCCTATCCGCCTTTCATTCTTGCTTCCACAGCCGCCGCGCTAGGCTGGGACGTCACCATCTTCTTCACCTTCTATGGCCTCAATCTGGTCAAGAGGGATGTTTCCGACCTAAAGGTCAGTCCGCTGGGCAACCCCGGGATGCCGATGAAAATGCCTTTCGGACCCGAATGGTTCAAGAGCATCAACTGGAATATTCCGAACATTGTCCAAGCCGGTATCCCCGGTTTCGAGTCGGTGGCCACGTCCTTGATGCAACAGACGATCAAGAACAACGGCGTCGCCAGCATTTCCGAATTGCGCGAATTGAGCCAGGAGGCGGGCGTCAAGTTTGTCGTCTGCCAGATGACCGTCGAGCTCTTCGGCTTCAGTCACGACGACTTTGTGTCGGATATGGAGTACGTAGGGGCTGCTTCGTTCCTGCCGGTTGCGCAAACTTCGGACGTTTGCCTTTTCATCTAGGTTTGTTGGTTTTTCGCGACGCCCTTCGAAGTACAACAAGCCGGAGTTACCTCCGGCTTGTCACGCTTGGGAGGCCGGCGTAGCTTATCGTTTCGTTCGTCAGACGTTTTGTACCACTTGTTGAATTTGACCCCAGGGGGAGGAACCAAATGAAACTTAATAAGATCGCAGCTCTGCTTGCCTTCGCCGGAATTGCTTCTCCGGTCTTGGCCACCAACGGTATGAACATGGAAGGCTTCGGGCCGATCGCTACCGCAATGGGTGGCGCCTCGATGGCCTATGACAACGGCGTCGCGGCGGTCATGAACAACCCGGCCACGCTGGGATTCATGGCTTCCGGTTCCAGCCGCTTCGACGCCGCCCTCGGCGGCCTGCATCCCAACGTCAAGGCCAAGATGGCCGGCATGCCCGACGTCAAGTCGGGTGGTGATGCGTACTACATGCCGGCGATCGGCTACGTGCGCAAGGACGGCAATCTGTCCTACGGCATCGGCTTGTTTTCTCAAGGTGGCATGGGTACCGAATACTCTTCCGGTAGCCTGATGTCCGCCGGCTCGCCCGGCGACACTCGGTCGGAACTCGGCGTCGGTCGGCTGATCGTACCGCTTACATACCAGGTTTCTCCGGATCTGAACGTTGGCGGCTCCATCGATTTCGTCTGGGCAACCTTGGACCTGAAGATGGCTGCCTCGACGGCAATGCTTGGTAGCTTGGTGACCGGCGCGAGCGGCATGATCGGCGGTGCCCTTGGTGGGCTTGGTGGGTTGAACTGGGCGCGCATCGATTTCTCCGACAGCAACGATTTTTCCGGTGCCGCGAAGGGCTATGGCTGGGCCGGCAAGCTTGGCTTCACCTACCGCGTCAACAATCAGTTGACGGTCGGCGCCGCCTACCATTCCAAGACTTCGCTTTCCGATCTTGAGACCGGCAGTTCGGGTGCTTCGATGACGGCCGGCATGTTCGGCGGGTCGGCGTTGTTCGCGGACAGCGGCAAGATCAAGGTGCGGAATTTCCAGTGGCCGGAGACCTATGCCGTGGGTTTGTCGTACCAAGTCGTGCCGCAACTGCAGATTGCCGCCGACGTGAAGAAGATCGTTTGGTCGAAGGTCATGAAGGACTTCAAGATGACCTACGAGAGTGGCGGGATGGGCGGCACGGTTGATTTCGCGCTGCCGCAGGAGTGGAAGGACCAGACCGTTCTGCAACTGGGCGCGACCTACATGGTTAACCCGCAGCTCGCACTGCGCGCCGGCTACAACGGCTCGCGGAATCCTGTTCCGGACAGCTATCTGAACGCCCTGTTCCCGGCCATCGAGAAGGATCACTACACATTCGGCGTTGGCTATGCATTCAGCAAGGCGTCCGAAGTCAACGGCTCGTTTGTCTATGCGCCCAAGGTTAGTCAGGTAAGCGCGATGGGTATCACCAACGAGCACAGCCAGACCAACTGGCAGGTGATGTACAGCCACCGTTTCTAAGTTGAAACCAGAGTGAAAGGGGCTGAAGGCCACAACCTTCAGCCTTTTTTTTGCCCTATAGGGTGCAGTCAAACAACAATGGAGGAGACAAGATGAAAAAATTGATCGCGGGTTTGGTATTGGGGCTGACCGCCTTGGCGGCGCAGGCTTTGCAGCCCTATGTCACCGGTACCAAGGTCGCCGGTGGTGACACCAAGGCAGTGGCCGCGGCTGTCGAACAAAAGCTCACCGCGGCGGGTTTCACGGTTCTGGGCGTGCATGTGGCCAAGGGGCTGCCCAAGCAGGCGGCCGTCGTGGTGACCGATGCCGGCTTGACCGACGCACTGAAGGGGATCGGCGGTACCGCGGTCGCGGCGATGCCCATCCGGATTGGCGTCAAAGCCGACGGTACCGTGTCCTACGTGAATCTGGAGTACTGGCAGCGCGCCTACCTTCGTAAGGACTACGCCAAGGCCGAAGCGGCGGTGAAGGCCACAGCCGGGAAACTCGAGCAGGCTCTGGGCGCGGGCCAGCCCTTCGGTGGCGAGGTCAAGACGGAAGATCTTGCCAACTACCGGTACATGTTCGGCATGGAACGTTTCGATGCCGACAAGACGACGCTTGAGGAGCACGGCAGCTTCGACGAGGCTGTCAAGGCCGTACGCGACAACCTGGCCAAGGGAGTGAAGGGTACTGGCAAGGTTTATGAACTGGTTCTCGCCGACAAGAAGATCGCGGTCTTTGGCGTTTCGATGGGCGATGCGGAATTCGGTGAAAGCTGGTGGGTCGGCAAGATCGGTGCCGACCACGTCGCGGCGCTGCCCTGGGAGGTATTCGTGGTCAACGGCAAGGTGATGGGGCTCTATGGTCGCTATCGCACCGCGCTGGCTTGGCCATCGCTGACCATGGGCCAGTTCATGGGCATTGCCAACCATCCGGACAAGACCCGCGAAATGCTCGAGGCTGTGGCAGGCGCCAAGTAAGGCCTCGGCGCCCGCCCGTCAGCCAAGACGGGCAAGCTGGGCGGCGAGCTTTTCGCGCAGGTCGTGGAAGCTCGCCAGCCGCTCCCGTTCCTGATTGACCACCGCCGCCGGCGCGCGCTCGACGAAACTCGGCGTGGCCAGTTTCTTTTCCGCCTTGGCGATCTCGCCTTCGACGCGAGCGAGTTCCTTGCTCACCCGCTCTTTTTCGGCGGCGACGTCGATCTCTATTTTCAGCATGAGGCGGAAGTCGCCGACGATCTGCACCGGCGCATCCGATTCCGGCAGCGCGTCGCCCGTCGCCGTTACCTCGGAGAGTTTCGCCAGCGCCGCCAGATAGGGCGCATAGCTGGCCATCGCCACCGCATCGCCCGCGGCGGCGAGCGGCACCTTCTGTGCCGGCGAGAGGTTCATTTCGCCGCGCAGGCTGCGGCAGGCGTTGACCATGTCCTTCAACGTGGCCACCCATTGCTCCGCCAGGTCGTCGCAGCGCGTGGGATCGGCCTTCGGGTAGGCCTGGAGCATCAGCGATGTCGAACCGTCGCCGCTCCCTTGGCCAGCGACGGGTGCCACCTTCTGCCAGAGCTCCTCGGTGATGAACGGGATGAGGGGATGGGCCAAGCGCAAGGTGGCCTCCAAGACACGCACCAGAGTACGCCGCGTGGCGCGTTGTTGGGCCGGATTGCCGTTCTGTATTTGCACCTTGGCCAATTCCACATACCAGTCACAGTACTGGTCCCAGACGAATTCGTACATGGCCTTGGCCAGCAGGTCGAAGCGGTAGTCGGCAAAGTGCTTGGCCACTTCCCCTTCGAGGCGCTGCAGGATGCTGACGATCCAGCGGTCGGCCGGTGAGTATTCACGCGGTGCCCGCTCGTCCAGGCCGCAGTCCTGGCCTTCGCAATTCATCAGCACGAAGCGCGAGGCATTCCACAGCTTGTTGCAGAAATTGCGGTAACCCTCGCAACGGCTCATGTCGAACTTGATGTCGCGGCCAGGGCTCGCCAGCGAGGCGAAGGTGAAGCGCAGTGCGTCGGTGCCGAATCCGGGAATGCCGTTCGGGTACTCCTTGCGGGTGCGCTTTTCTATCTGTTCGGCCTGCTTTGGGTTCATCAGCCCGGTGGTGCGTTTCTTCACCAGGTCGTCGATGGCGATCCCATCGATGAGATCGATGGGATCGAGGACGTTGCCCTTCGACTTGCTCATCTTCTGGCCTTCCGCGTCGCGGATCAGGCCGTGCACGTAGACGTCGCGGAAGGGGATCTTGCCGGTGATGTGCTTGGTCATCATCACCATGCGCGCCACCCAGAAGAAGATGATGTCGAAGCCGGTGACGAGCACCGTGGACGGCAGGTAAAGATCCAGCGCGGGGTTGGATTGCGCCGGCCATTCCGGTGTCCAGTCGAGCGTCGAGAACGGCCAGAGCGCCGAGGAGTACCAGGTGTCGAGGACATCCGGATCGCGCGTCAGGCCACCGGCGTAGCCATCCTGCCGGGCCAATTGCCGCGCCTCGGCCTCGTCGTGGGCGACGTAGTAGCGACCATCGTCCGAGTACCAGGCGGGAATCTGGTGGCCCCACCAGAGTTGACGGGAAATGCACCAGTCCTGGATGTTGTTGAGCCATTGGTTGTAGGTGTTCACCCACTGCTCGGGGAAGAACCGGATTTCGCCATTGGCGACGCATTCCAGCGCCTGGCCGGCGATGGACTTGCCGCTTGAATTCGGGCCGGTGGCCGGCTTGCTCATGGCGACGAACCACTGGTCGGTCAGCATGGGCTCGATGACCGCATTGGTGCGGTCGCCACGCGGCACCATCAACTTGTGTGGCTTAGTCGACTCCAGCAGGCCTTCCGCCGTCAGATCGGCGACGATGTTCTTGCGTGCTTCGTAGCGATCCATGCCCCGGTATTTTTCCGGGCCCAGTTCGTTGATCCGCGCGTCCAGGGTGAAAATGCCGATCGGCTGCAACTGGTGCCGGTGGCCGACCTGCCAGTCGTTGAAGTCATGGGCTGGCGTAATCTTGACGCAACCGGTGCCAAACTCCTTGTCGACATACGCGTCGGCGATAACCGGAATGGTACGGCCGGTGAGCGGCAGCACGACATGCTTGCCGACCAGATGCCGGTAGCGCTCATCGTCCGGATTCACCGCGACGGCGACGTCGCCGAGCATGGTTTCCGGCCGCGTAGTGGCTACCGTCAGGGAACCGTTGCCACAGGCGAACGGATAGCGGATCTGCCACATGAAGCCATCCTCTTCCTCGCTGACGACCTCGAGGTCGGAAACGGCGGTGAGCAGCTTGGGGTCCCAGTTCACCAGCCGTTTGCCACGGTAGATAAGTCCTTCCCGGAACAGGCGCACAAAGGTCTCGGTGACGATCTTCGACAGCCCGGCGTCCATGGTGAAGCGTTCGCGCGTCCAATCCGGCGAGGTACCAAGACGACGCATCTGTTTGGTAATGGAGCCGCCGGAATACTCCTTCCACTCCCAGACCTTTTCGAGAAACTTCTCGCGGCCGAGATCGTGGCGGGAGACGCCTTGGGCGTCCAATTGACGCTCAACGACGATCTGGGTCGCGATGCCCGCATGGTCGGTGCCGGGCTGCCACAGCGTGTTGTCGCCGCGCATCCGGTGGTAGCGGGTCAGCGCGTCCATCAGCGTCTGGTTGAAGCCATGGCCCATGTGCAAGGTGCCGGTCACATTGGGTGGCGGCAACAGGATGCAGAAGTTGTCGTTCTTGGTCCGGTCGAGGCCGGCGGTGAAATAGCCGCGCGACTCCCAGACGGGATACCAGCGCCGCTCGATGTCGGCGGGCTCTAAGCTCTTGGCGAGTTCCATGGGGATACCCGAAATGGCGGGATTGGGAAAGCCGAAAATTATACTGGACGGCGCCGGGCCGGTCGGCGCGCGGTCAGACGGAAGTGGGTGGTACCTCTTCCGCTTCGAGCGCCGCCTGTAGCCGGGGCAAGAGCGCCGCTCGGGACTCGTCGGCGATTCGGGCGACGAGCTGGTCGGTGACGCCATCCAGCACCCGCATGATCACCTGGGGCAACTCACTATCGAGCCATGCCGCCAATTCCTCGGCCAGCGCCTGTCGCTGTGCGGGAAGTCGCTCAAACAGCAGTTCCCTTGCCAGAGCCTCGATGCGCTCGGGCGCGACCGTCGGCGGACTCTCGGCCCCGGGGAGGGCAAGCAGAGGGATATCGGCGCCATCGACCACTTCGGTCAGGACCGGCAGATCGTCGCGGTCGGTGGGAGGCTCCGGCATGGTCGGTAGAGCACCTCCGGCGACGAAGCTGCGGTGTCGCCGCATCAACTGATTCGCCTGTTGCAGAACGTCGTCGCCGTGATTCATATAGGACCCGCGCCGATGTCGCGGGCTTCCAGGGCATAGCCCCGCTCGCGATAGAACTTGAAGCGCTCGCGCGCCGGCAGGCGATCGGCATCCGCCGTGCTGACGATCTCGACCAGATCCTCGAAGCGCGAGAAACCTGGCGGCAGCTCGTCGCCCAGATTGAGCAGGCAGCGGTCGTGAGGCAGTTCGTCCAGTTGCGTTGTCAGCAGGATCGGCGTTTCGGTCGCCACGGACGAGCTGGCGACACAGTGGGGCACGAAACCGGTTGCTGGATGAGACCAAAGCAACCTGTCCAATTGGTCGGCGGCCTGCCGGGACGGCACATACACCAAGACCGGCTGACGTTTTTGCCAAGCCTGCCGCAGCCACTCGGCCGCGGCCGCGAGGCGATCCGGTGCGCCGTGGAGAAACTGGATGCGTGTCACGACTTGACGTCGGCCGCCCGCGACAGCAGGAAATGGGTGAGCAAAGGAACTGGCCGGCCGGTCGAACCTTTTTCCTTGCCGGTGCGATAGGCCGTGCCGGCGATATCGAGATGCGCCCAGTCGTACTTCTTAGCAAAACGCGACAGGAAACAGGCGGCGGTAATGGTGCCGCCCATGCGGCCGCCGATATTGGCCATATCGGCGAAGTTGCTCTGGAGCAGTTCCTGATAGTCTTCCCACAGGGGCAGTTGCCAAGCCCGGTCATAGGCTTCCTGTCCGGCCTCGATCAGTTCCCGCGCCAAGCCATCGTTGTTGGCAAGCAGGCCGGTGGCGACACTTCCCAGGGCGACCACGCAGGCACCGGTCAGCGTGGCGACGTCCACAACGCAGGCGGGGTTGAACCGCTCGACGTAGGTCAGGGCGTCGCAGAGTATCAGGCGGCCTTCCGCGTCGGTGTTGAGAATCTCGATCGTTTGGCCGGAAAGCGAGGTCACGACGTCGCCTGGCTTGGTGGCATTGCCGCCCGGCATGTTTTCTGTGGCGGGAATGACGCCAAAGACGTTGAGTGGCAACCTCATCTGGGCGACGGCCTTCATCGTGCCCAGCACACTTGCCGCACCGGACATGTCGAACTTCATTTCGTCCATTTCCGCGGCTGGCTTCAGCGAAATGCCTCCCGTGTCGAAAGTGACGCCTTTGCCGACCAGAACAACAGGCTGCTCGTCCGCCTTGCCGCCGGCATGCTTCAGGACAATGAACTTTGGTGGTTCCTGCGAGCCCCGGGCGACTGACAGCAGGCTGTGCATGCCCAGCTTTTCCATGTCGGCGCGCTCCAGAACTTCGACGCTCAATCCATGCGCCGTGGCCAGTTCTCTGGCTTGATCCGCCAGGTGACTGGGCGTGCAGATGTTGCCCGGCAGATTGGCCAGGTCTTTCATGAACACGGTGCCGGCGGCGATGGCCTCGCCCTGAGTCAGCGCTTCCTCGGCCGGGCCGAGTTCGTTGCGCCGCTCGACGCAGAAGGTCAGCTTGCGTAGCGGGCGGCGGACGTCATCCTTTTTCGACTTGAGGCGATCGAAGCGATACAGCGCCTCGATGACTACCATGGTGGCCTGGCGGATCCGCCATGTGACATCGCGCTTCTTGATGGAAAGTTCGGTCAGGTAAAGGGTGCCGTCAAAACCGCCAGTTTCATTGAGGGTCTTGACTGCGGTGGCGATGGCGGCACGAAACTCCTTCTCGCGAAACTCTTTTTCCTTGCCCAGACCCACCAGCAGAACTCGGTCGGCCAGAGTGCCGGGGACGTTATGCAGCAGCAGGGTCGATCCCGTCTTGCCCTCCATGTCGCCTCGGCGAAGCAGATCGCTCAGGTAGCCACGCGCGGCATTGTCGATGACCTCGGCGGGCAGCGACAGTTTGCGCGGCTCGAAGACGCCGACGACCACGCAAGCGCTGCGCTGTTTCTCGGGGCTGCCGCTTCTTATGCTAAATTCCACGTGTCGCTCCTGCGCTTGTTTGGAGGAAAGTATTGATATTTTTCTCTAATACCACCGTTTTGGCGATTATCACCAATAATTTCCCCAGAAGTCAAAGCCCCACCACGCCGAAATGATCTTTCAGCGCGCCGCGCAGCGCGAATTCGCCCAGACGGCAGCGACCGTCTTTATCGCACTGTTTGCCATTCTGCTGACGACCCAGTTGATTCGTCTGCTTGGTCAGGCTGCTGGCGGCAAGATTGCCTCGGAGGATGTCGTGGCACTGCTGGGTTTTGGCGCAATCAACTACCTGCCGACCCTGCTGTCGCTGACCTTGTTCATCGCCGTGCTGATGACCTTGTCCCGTTCCTATCGGGATTCGGAAATGGCAATCTGGTTTTCGGCCGGCGTGCCATTGACAGCATGGGTTAGACCGGTAATGACCTTTGCCGTGCCGCTGGTCGTTGTTATTGGCGCATTGTCGCTGTTCCTGTCACCGTGGGCCTTGACCAAGAGCGCCGAGTATCGGCAGCGCATGGATCAGCGTGACGATGTCTCGCGGGTTTCTCCCGGCGCGTTCCAGGAATCGACTCAAGCCGAGCGTGTCTTCTTCGTGGAAGGCCATGTTGGCGATCGGGGCGGCGTCAAGAACGTATTCATCAGCTCTCTACAGCATGGCCGGCTTGGCATCGTTGCCGCCGCCGAAGGACACGCCGAAACGGCCGCCAATGGCGACCGCTTCCTCGTCCTTGAGCGTGGCCGGCGTTACGAAGGCGCGCCGGGATCGGCCGACTATCGGGTGATGGAGTTCGACCGATACGGAGTTCGCATCGAAACGCGGGAAAGTCGCGGCATCGAGCAAACCCAGAAGAACATGGCGGTATGGGAGCTTGTCGGGCAGCCGACGCCGATCAACCTCGGCGAGCTCCTCTGGCGAGTTGGAATCCCCCTGTCCGCGCTGAACCTCGCCCTGCTGGCCATTCCCCTGTCGTTCGTCAATCCCCGTGCCGGCCGCACCAACAACCTGATCTTCGCCTTGCTGACGTTCATGATCTACAGCAACCTGGTGAGCGTCAGCCAAGCCTGGGTGTCCCAGGGCAAGCTGCCCTTTGAGATCGGGGTGTGGGCCGTGCATGTGATCATGTTCTTTGGCATGCTGGTACTGTTTTCGCGTCGACTGCTCGTTTTCTCGTGGGGACGCCTATGGCGCTGAACGGCAGTCTGCTGGTCTTCGAACGCTACCTTGCCCGGGAAATCTACGCGGCCACGGCGCTCGTGCTGATGGCCTTCCTTGCACTCTTTGCCTTTTTTGATCTGGTGCATGAACTTGCCGATCTGGGCAAGGGCAATTACCAATTGCATCACGCTATTGGTTACGTGTTGCTGACCCTGCCGGGATATGTCTATGAGCTGTTTCCAATTGCGGTATTGATCGGCACTCTGTATGCCCTGACCTTGCTGGCAAGGCACTCGGAAATCACTGTATTGCGCGCCGCCGGGTTGTCAACTGGCCGGATGCTGCTGGCTCTGGCGAAGATCGGCTCGCTCTTCGTCGTTGTCACCTTCCTTGTCGGTGAGTTTGTCGCCCCGCCCGCCGAGCGGGCCGCACAACAATTGCGCTTGCAGGCGTTGAGTTCCGTGGTGGCGCAGGAGTTTCGCTCCGGGTTGTGGATCAAGGACGAACAGTCCTTCGTTAACGTTCGGCAGGTGTTGCCCGACACATCGTTAAACGGTGTGCGCATCTACGAATTTGACCGCAACTATCAACTACGATCAATTAGCGAGGCCAAGGTGGGACACTATCTTCCGCCCGACCATTGGCGACTGGAAGATGTCGTGCAGACGATTTTCGAGGGTGACCGAACACATGTAGCCCATCAGGCCGAAGCGGAGTGGCAATCAGCCCTGACCCCGGACATCCTCACCGTGCTGATGGTGGATCCGGGGCGCATGTCGCTCGTCAATCTCTATTTATATACGCGTCACCTGGCGGAAAATCAGCAGAAGACGCAACGCTACGAGATCGCGATGTGGAAGAAGCTGGTTTTTCCTGCCGCCGCTCTGGTCATGATGGCGCTGGCGTTGCCTTTCGGTTACTTGCATGACCGGATGGGCAACATCAGCCTCAAGGTGTTCGCCGGTGTGATGATGGGCGTGACCTTCCACATGCTCAATGGCCTCTTTTCCAGCCTTGGCTTGATAAACAGTTGGGCGCCTCTCTATGCGGCGATTACTCCGAGCGCCTTGTTCCTTCTCGCGGCTGCGGCGATGATGTGGTGGGTCGAGCGCCGCTAGCGACGAAAGACAATCCGGGTTCCCGCCAGTCGGTCATGCAGGAATTGCCTGTCTCGGTCGAACAGCGCCCACAGCAATCCGACGACCGTCAGAGCGGCCGGCCAAGCGAGCAGATAGCGGATCAAAGCCCGCTGGACTGATGGGGGGGTGCCATCCTCGGCCACGATACGGATGCGCCAGGTTTGCATCGCCAGGGTCTGGCCGCCACGGTGCCAGTGCCAGACAAAGTAGATGCCGAGCACGACCACGATGTTGAGCCATTGGGCCCAGCCAGGCAGGGATATGTGCCAAATCATGCCGACGACCATGTTTGGCACCAGAAAGAACAGTGCCAAGACGCCTGTCAGAAGCAAGCTTTCGTACAGCATGCTGGCCAGCCTGCGGCGGATTCCCGGTACGGTTGCTTCCGTAGTAGCCTCGCCCCGCACTATTGGGTTTGCGGTGGCGATTGGGTCGGCAAGGTTGGCTGAACAGTGATGCTGGGCGCTTCGGGTGCCGCCCCGACTGGTACGGGCACCACGGCTGGCTTTGCGGGAACACTTCCCGGCCTTGGTGCCGGCCTGCCTGAAGCCGGCCGTGCCGCCGAACTTTTCAGCCGCTCTTTTTCTTCCTCAGGCAGGGTCTGATACTCCGACCACATCTTCTTCAACGCCTCACGCTGCTCGGGGCTTGCCTGCTGGACGTTCTTGTACTTCTCGCGCGCGGCCTTCCGTTCTTCTGGAGTGAGTTTGACCCAAGCTTTCATGCGGCGCTGAATGCGTTGCTGTTCCTCGGCGGCCATCTGGGGATAGCGGTCCGCGATTTCCAGCCACTTCTTCTTGCGCCAAGTTTCCAGTTGGTTCCACTCCCCGGCCAGGGGTGTAAGAATCTCCTGCTTCTGGCGAGGCAACTCGGCCCAGTTGGGTGGAACGATGTCCGGCACGACCGCCATTGCTGGAGCCATGGCTCCAACAATGATTACTGCGGCAAAGAGTCTTCTTCCTGCTGCGAGAGGTGATTCAGCCATTCCATGAAACCTTGATCAAGATAAGCGCCAGGCGAAACTTCATCCGATAGCAGAGCACTGTCGATTTCCGCCAACTCGGACGCTGTCTGCAAATTCTGCCAGAACTGTACGCCCATTGCGCCGACCGCCAAGGCGAACACGGCAAGGATGCCCCGAAAATGACCTTGCAGAGGCTCCACTACAAAATGCCCAATGCCCGCCATGCTGAACGCAGCAACGGGTTGGGCCTGACGAAGCAAAGCCTCTTGACGAATTTCGCCAAGCCGGGTCACAACCTTCCGATCAAGACCAGCCGCACCCTCATCCAGGACGCGGCGAATGCCACCGACAAATTTTGAGTCACCCTTTTCGTAGTTCATAGCTCAATACCCTTCGCTTTCAGTGCGACGGCCAACGTGTGTGTGGCCCGCGAACAGTGCGTTTTCACGCTACCCTCCGAGCACCCCATCGCTGCCGCCGTTTCGGCGATATCCATGTCTTCCCAATAACGCAAGAGGAAGGCCTCTCGTTGACGCGTCGGCAGTCTTTCTATTTCTTTCTCGATCGCAGCCAGGGTTTGAGACTGCTCAAGATCACCATGGGGGCTGCCGAACTTCGACTCACCATCGACCGGCAAGGTTTCCAGCGGGTCCGAGTCATCGTCATCTCCCGAAGAAAAGGACGACAGCAGGGTCGTCCATGTCGTCCGAACCTTCTGCCGGCGGTAGTGGTCGCGAATCGTGTTCTGCAGTATCCGCTGGAACAGCAACGGCAACTCCTCGGCCGGCCGCCCGCCGTACTTCTCCGACAGTTTGAGCATCGAGTCCTGGACGATGTCAAGGGCGGCATCCTCGTCGCGCACGGCGAACAGCGCCTGCTTGAAAGCGCGTCGCTCAACGTTGGCCAGAAAGTCCGACAGTTGCTGTTGGGAAGCCAGAGGAAATGTCCTTACGTTGTATCTGGAAATACCACGAAATATGAGGGGTTTGGCCCCGGCTCCTTGACCAACTGCGACTGAGCCAGTAAGGTAACGCGCTTTACGCTCGAATCACTTAAATTCGGAAGAAATGATGCAGTTGACCGGCGCAGAGATTGTAATCAGGTGTCTTCAGGAAGAAAAGGTCGAACATGTCTTCGGTTATCCGGGCGGTTCGGTGCTTTTCATCTACGACGAGTTCTTCAAACAGGATCAGATCAAGCATATTCTGGTTCGTCACGAGCAGGGGGCCGTGCACGCGGCGGACGCCTATTCCCGCTCGTCGAACAAGATCGGCGTTTGCATGGTGACTTCCGGTCCGGGCGTCACCAATGCCGTTACTGGCATTGCGACCGCCCACATGGACTCGATTCCGCTGGTCATCATTTCCGGCCAGGTGCCCACCGCCTATATCGGTCAGGACGCCTTCCAGGAAGCCGATACCGTCGGAATTACCCGCCCCTGCGTCAAGCACAACTTCCTGGTCAAGGACGTCAAGGATCTTGCCGTCACCATCAAGAAGGCATTTTATTTGGCCAAGACCGGTCGTCCGGGCCCGGTGCTGGTGGATGTCCCGAAAGACATTACTGTCCAGAAATGCGAGTTTCAGTATCCGAAGACCATTTCGATGCGGTCTTACAACCCGGTGGTCAAAGGGCATGCCGGTCAGATCAAGAAGGCCTTGCAACTACTGCTGGAAG
This sequence comes from Rhodocyclaceae bacterium, assembly GCA_044220545.1. GTDB lineage: Bacteria > Pseudomonadota > Gammaproteobacteria > Burkholderiales > Rhodocyclaceae > Fen-999. The sequence continues at coordinate 137,727 of JBGAQX010000007.1, forward strand.
CCAAACGGCCGATCATCTACACGGGCGGCGGAGTGATTCTTTCCGATTCCTCCGAGAAGCTGACCCGGTTGACCCGTACGCTTGGCTTCCCGATTACCCAGACCTTGATGGGATTGGGTGGCTATCCGGCCACTGACAAGCAGTTTCTCGGCATGCTGGGCATGCATGGCACGTATGAGGCCAATATGGCCATGCAGCACGCGGACGTCGTTCTGGCCATCGGTGCCCGCTTCGATGATCGAGTGATTGGCAACCCCAACCATTTCGCGCAGGTGACGCGAAAGATCATCCACATCGATATCGACCCGTCGAGCATTTCGAAGCGAGTCAAGGTTGACGTGCCGATCGTCGGCAACGTTCCCGATGTGCTTGATGAAATGCTAAAGCAACTGGAAGCGGCCGAAGCGAAAGTCGATGCCAAGTCCCTGTCGGCCTGGTGGAAAGAAGTCGAGGGATGGCGTGGCCGCAATTGCCTGAAGTATAAGCAGGGCAAGGAGATCATCACGCCGCAGTATGTGGTGGAAAAGCTCTATGAAGTGACTGGCGGCGACGCCTTCATCACCTCCGACGTCGGCCAGCACCAGATGTTCGCCGCGCAGTTCTACAAGTTCGACAAGCCGCGCCGCTGGATCAATTCCGGAGGATTGGGGACCATGGGTTTCGGTCTGCCGGCCGCGATGGGCGTGCGCTTTGCCAATCCGAAGGCCCCGGTCGCCTGTATTACCGGCGAAGGGTCGATTCAAATGTGCATCCAGGAATTGTCCACTTGCAAGCAGTTCCGTCTGCCGGTGAAGATCATCAACCTGAACAACGGCTACCTGGGCATGGTCAGGCAATGGCAGGAGATGTTCCACGGCAATCGCTACTCGGAATCCTACGTCGACGCGTTGCCCGACTTCGTCAAGCTGGCCGAGGCCTACGGCCACGTCGGCATGCGCATCGAGAAGCCGGCCGATGTGGAACCGGCCTTGCGCGAGGCCTTTACCAAGTACAAGAACGAGCTGGTGTTTTTGGACTTCATCATTGACCCGAAGGCCAACGTCTTTCCGATGGTCGCGGCGGGCAAGGGCCTGTCAGAAATGATTCTGGCGGAGGACCTGTAATCATGCGCCATATCATTTCCATACTGATCGAGAACGAATCCGGCGCCTTGTCGCGCGTTTCCGGGCTGTTTTCCGCCCGCGGCTACAACATCGAATCGCTGACCGTGGCGCCGACCGAGGATGCGTCGCTGTCGCGCATGACCATCGTCAGCGTCGGCTCGGAAGACATCATCGAGCAAATCACCAAACAGCTGAACAAGCTGATCGACGTGGTCAAGGTGGTTGAGCTGTCCGAGGCGGCGCACATCGAGCGCGAACTGATGCTGGTAAAAGTCCGCGCGACCGGCAAGGACCGCGAGGAAATGAAGCGTGTTGCCGATATCTTTCGCGGCCGCATCATCGATGTCACCGACTCGAGCTACGTCATCGAGTTGACGGGCAATACCGCCAAGCTCGACGCGTTCCTGGATGCCATCGATCGTTCGTTGATTCTCGAGACCGTGCGTACCGGCGTTTGCGGCATCGGCCGCGGCGACCGTATCCTGCGCGTCTGATCCATTTTCGTAACCGTTTTCGCCAGAGAGGTTTTCAATGAAGGTTTATTACGACAAGGACGCCGACCTGTCGCTCATCAAGGGCAAGAAGGTCACCATCGTTGGTTATGGCTCGCAGGGTCATGCGCACGCGCAGAACCTGAAGGATTCCGGGGTCAAGGTCACCGTTGGCCTGCGCAAGGGCGGCGTGTCGTGGGAAAAGGCCAAGAAGGCCGGTCTCAAGGTCGACGAAGTCGCCAAGGCCGTCAAGGATGCCGACGTCGTCATGATCCTGCTGCCCGACGAGACCATTCCGTCGGTCTACTACGCGGACGTCGAGCCGAACATGAAGAAGGGGGCCGCGCTGGCTTTCGCCCATGGGTTCAATATCCATTACAACCAGGTGGTGCCGCGCGCCGACCTGGATGTCATCATGATCGCTCCCAAGGGTCCCGGCCATACGGTCCGTTCCGAATACCTGCGTGGCGGCGGCGTGCCTTCGCTGATCGCTATCTATCAGGACAAGAGTGGCAAGGCGAAGGACGTCGCCCTGTCCTACGCGGCCGCCAACGGTGGCACCAAGGGTGGCGTGATCGAAACTTCCTTCCGCGAAGAGACCGAAACCGACTTGTTCGGTGAGCAGGCCGTGCTGTGCGGTGGCGTGGTTGAGCTGATCAAGGCCGGCTACGAGACACTGACAGAGGCTGGTTACGCGCCCGAGATGGCCTATTTCGAGTGCCTGCACGAAGTGAAGTTGATCGTCGACCTGATTTTCGAGGGCGGCATCGGCAACATGAACTACTCCATCTCCAACAACGCCGAGTATGGCGAATACGTTACCGGACCGCGCGTCATCGCCGGTGAGGCTCGCGCCGCCATGAAGGAGGCCCTGAAGAATATTCAGAATGGCGACTACGCCAAGCGCTTCATCCTGGAAGGACGCACCAACTATCCCGAGATGACGGCGCGTCGCCGCTTGACCGCCGAGCATCCGATCGAACAGGTCGGTGCCCAACTGCGCGACATGATGCCCTGGATCAAGAAGAACAAGCTGGTCGATCAGAGCAAGAACTAGGCAAGTTGCAATTGAACACGACTGGGCACAGCATCGCTGTGCCCTTGTCGTATCTGGAGGAGTCTGGCCGAACCGCCTTAAGCGCGTCCTCGCGGACTACAATGCTCCAGTCAGCCAAACGGATACTCGTCTCATGCCGGAAATTCGCCCTCGCAAGTCGTTGATGAATCCGGAGATCCGCCGGCGCGGCATCTACATTCTGCCGAACCTGTTCACCACGGCGGCTTTGTTCGCGGGTTTCTTCGCGATTGTCCAGGCGATGAACGAGCGTTTCGAGGCATCCGCGGTGGCAATCTTCCTGGCCATGGTCTTCGATGGCCTCGATGGCCGCGTGGCGCGCCTGACGCACACTCAAAGCGCCTTTGGCGCCGAGTACGACTCGCTGTCGGATATGGTGTCGTTTGGTGTGGCGCCGGCACTGGTGGCGTACGAGTGGGCATTGAAAGGCCTGGGCAAGCTGGGCTGGATCGCCGCCTTCATCTATTGTGCCGGCGCCGCGCTACGCCTGGCGCGCTTCAACACCAACATCGACGTCGTGGACAAGCGTTACTTTCAGGGCCTGCCCAGCCCGGCGGCGGCGGCCTTGGTGGCCGGTCTGGTCTGGGTGATGATCGACAATGCCTGGACCGGCGAAGAGGCTCGCTGGCATACCTTCGCGCTTACGCTGTTCGCCGGCATCACTATGGTCAGCAACATTCGCTATTACTCGGGCAAGGCCATCAACTTGCGCAAGAGCGTGCCCTTCATGATGGTGGTTGCTTTCGCGGTGGGATTTGCGCTGGTTTCCAGCTATCCGCCCGGGGTCTTGTTCGCGTTGTTCCTGGCCTACGCACTGTCGGGCTACGCACTGTCCGCCTGGCATTGGACGACCCGGCGCCGGACAACCGCGCGATCGGAATAAAGCCGCTATTTGGGGAAGGTCATGGCCAAAGAGAAGTTGATCATATTCGACACCACGCTTCGCGACGGCGAACAAAGTCCGGGCGCTTCCATGACCCAGGAAGAGAAGCTAAGGGTTGCCCGGCAACTGGAGCGCATGCGCGTCGACGTTATCGAAGCCGGCTTTGCCGCCGCCTCGCCCGGCGACTTCAATGCCATCAAGACCATTGCCGAGACAATCAAGGATTCCACCGTCTGCTCGCTGGCCCGCGCCAACGAGAACGACATCCGCCGTGCGGGCGAGGCGATCAAGCCGGCGCGTTCCGGCCGCATTCATACCTTCATCGCCACCAGCCCGATCCACATGGAGAAGAAGCTGCGCATGACGCCGGACCAGGTGGTCGAGGCGGCGGTCAAGGCGATCGGTATCGCACGGGAATACACCGATGACGTCGAATTCTCCGCCGAGGACGCCGTGCGCTCGGACCTGGACTTTCTTTGCCGGGTATTCGACGCGGTGATCGCCGCCGGCGCCAAGACCATCAACGTGCCCGATACCGTGGGCTACAGCATTCCCTCCGTATGGGGCGAGCGCATCCGCAGCCTGATCGAGCGAGTCGCCAACTCCGACAAGGTCGTCTGGTCGACTCACTGCCATAACGACCTCGGCATGGCGGTGGCCAACTCCCTTGCCGCCGTGCAGGCGGGAGCGCGCCAGGTCGAGTGCACCATCAACGGCCTTGGCGAACGCGCCGGCAACGCCTCCCTCGAAGAGGTGGTGATGGCGGTCAAGACGCGCAGCGACCTATTCAACGTCGAGACGCGCATCGATACCACGCAGATCGTGCCGGCCTCCCGTCTTGTCTCGCAGATCACCGGCTATCCGGTGCAGCCGAACAAGGCCATCGTCGGCGCCAATGCCTTCGCGCACGAGTCGGGCATCCACCAGGATGGCGTGCTCAAGCATCGCGAGACCTACGAGATCATGCGGGCGCAGGATGTTGGTTGGGCGCAGAACAAACTGGTGCTGGGCAAGCATTCTGGCCGCAATGCCTTCAAGAGCCGATTGCAGGAGCTTGGCATCACGGTGTCCAGCGAGGAGGCGATCAACGCCGGCTTTGCCCGCTTCAAGGATCTGGCGGACAAGAAGCACGAGATCTACGACGAGGATCTCCAGGCGTTGATGTCAGACGAGGGTTTGCCGCCTGCGCACGAGCATTTCAAACTGGTTGCGTTCAAGTTCCACTCCGAGACCGGCGAGATACCTCACGCCGAGCTGACCCTGTCAGTGGGTGGTACGGAGAAGCATGCGGAATCCGATGGTGGCGGGCCGGTTGATGCCGCCTTCAAGGCCATTGAAGAAGTTGTGGCCAGCCGATCGGAGTTGCTTCTCTATTCGGTCAATGCGATCACCACCGGTACCGATGCCCAGGGAGAAGTGACCGTCCGACTGGCCAATGGCGGGCGCATCGTCAATGGCCAAGGTGCGGATACCGATATCGTCGTCGCCTCCGCCAAGGCTTACCTGAATGCCCTGAACCGGTTGTTTCAGGGCAACGAACGGCTCAATCCGCAGCTCTAGGGCGTTACGCGCCCGGCTGGCCGGTCGGCCTCGGTCGTGTCAGCCGGGCATAGGCGACCGTCCCGGCAAAGAACAGCGTTGCCAGTACGAGTTCGATTGCCGCCAGATCCGCGGCCGTCCCGCGCTCGGACATTATCCGGGCGCTGCCCTCCGCCACGTAGAGCAGGATGAGCAGCGATGCCCATTGATGGGTGTAGCGTTTGCCGCGGACGATACCAAACAGGGGTGCCAGCAGCGGCAGCGTCTTCAGCACCAACCACGAGCCGCCCGGTCGCAAGGGTGCCAGCCAAAGTTCCCAAGCCAGGCAGAGAGCAATCAGGCCGATCAGGCTGAGCGCTGCCAGCAAGTTGAATCGCGCGGCCGCAGGATGACTGGGCGGGGTGGTCAAGTGGGGGCTCCGGTAGAATCGCGCCGGATTATATGCCGCTGCTCGCCCCCTTCAGCCTCGCTGTCCGAGTCATCCACCGCTTTCGTGCCGAACGCCTGGCGCAGACGATAGGCGCGCTGTCCTTCGCCACCCTGCTGGGCCTGGTGCCCATGATCGTCGTCGCGGCCTCGCTGATCGATCACCTGCCGTTTGCCGCCGATGTCGGTCCGGCGCTGGAGAAGTTCCTGCTGGCCAATCTGCTGCCCGACAAGGCCGGGGCCGTGATCGCCAAGTATGTCGGTCAGTTCGCCAACCGGGCGGAAAGGGTAACCTTGATTGGCACTCTGGCGCTTGCCGCCAGCGCCATCGTGCAGATGCTGACCATCGAGCATGCCTTCAACGCCATCTGGCGGATCAAGGCACCGAGATCCTGGCTGCGGCGCGTGGCGATTCACGTGCTGACCCTGCTGCTGGGGCCCTTGATTTTCGGCGTCAGCCTGGCGGCGACCACCTACCTTGCCAGCGTGTCCCTGGGGTTGGTGGCCGAGGCGCAATGGCTGACCACCCTGGTCCTCCGGCTGCTTTCCTTCGCCTTCATGGCCGGCCTGTTTGCGTTGCTGTATTGGGGAGTACCGAACCGGGCGGTGGGCCGCTGGCATGCCGTGATCGGTGGCTTGCTGGCGGCTGGGGCCTTTCTGGCCATGCAAAGGCTCTTTGGCCTGTACATCGTCAAGTTTCCCACGTATACGTTGATCTACGGCGCCTTTGCGGCGATACCCACCTTCCTGATCTGGTTGTATGCATCGTGGACCGTCATTCTGGTCGGCGCTTTGGTGACCGCCGAGTTGCCTCGCGCCGCGAAGCCCAAGTCATCCGGTTCTAGCAGGGCGAGTAGTCGCGCTTGAAAGTGAACATCTCCACCCGGGCCGTTTGCAAGGCGAGCCGTTGCACCTCGCATTGCGCCAGCCGCAGCTTTCCCGCTTCCTCGCCGATCAGTGTGAAGCGATTGCCGACCAATT
>JBGAQX010000049.1:0-19929 GCA_044220545.1 Rhodocyclaceae bacterium
TACGCCTTCGCCTCGCCACCAAACTTCGCCGACAGCACCGTCGTGATCGCCGCCGTCAAGGTCGTCTTGCCATGATCCACGTGGCCAATCGTCCCCACATTCACGTGCGGCTTGGTACGCTCAAACTTGCCTTTTGCCATGATCGAATACCCCAATCAAAAAATGTCCGGTGCCACCGTCAAAGTATTTGGTGCCCATGGCGTGGATTGAACACGCGACCTCTCCCTTACCAAGGGAGTGCTCTACCACTGAGCTACATGGGCAAATCCTGCAAATCCTGCAATTCCCACTGCTTCAAACAACCACAATCAACGTCAGCGCGAAGTTACTGGAGCGGGCGACGAGACTCGAACTCGTGACATCTTGCTTGGAAGGCAAGAGCTCTACCAACTGAGCTACGCCCGCTCAACCCGACAACAGCAACTTTGTAAAACCTGGTGGAGGGGGAAGGATTCGAACCTTCGAAGGCAGAGCCGTCAGATTTACAGTCTGATCCCTTTGACCGCTCGGGAACCCCTCCAGCGAAACCGCGAATTATGGTCTTTGCCGGAATATCTGTCAATGGGACTTTTGCTTCGCCGCGAAGAAGGGTCGAGGCGGCGGCGTAGAATCGCCACGCTGGGCAGCCATAGCCGCTTGGCGCCCGCCAACCCGCGACCGCCCCATCACCATGAAAGCACTCCTGGATCGCCTTGCCAGCCGCTTCGGAGCACGTTCCTCACTTGCCGATGCGGCACATGGCCATAAGGGCGAGGAGGGGTCCTCGCTGTCGACAACGCTGTTCTTCGAATTGCACGGCTCGTCCGTCGGCGTCGAGGAGCAAGCCTCACTCGCGCAGGAAGTCGCGGCCGGACACGGCGGGCTTGACTTCCAATGGTCGCCCCGGCCGGAGGATCGTTCGCACCTCCGGCAGGCCCGTCATGATGCCTACTACGCCTGCGTCGGACCACGCCCTGGCGCGCGCGCCCTGGCCACCGAGGTCCGCGTGCCGACATCCCGATTGGCCGACTGCATTGGCGAGCCCCTCGCCGACTTGGCGGACAGCGGACTGACGGCGCCCCTGGTCGGCCATGTCGGCGACCTCGGCAAGCGCAAGTACCTGGTGCTGGAACATGGCGCGGCCGCGCTCGATGTCATGGCCGCGATCAAGCCTGCGCTCGCCCCGGCCGGCATCCTCAGTCCCGGCAAGACTCCGCCTTGATGGTCGAGGCGGCCATTCCGCCGCTGCGCGCGGCGATCATCGCCCAGGTGCTCGGCGCATTGACCGCAGCCGGCCTGATCGCCCTTGCCTACCCCAAACTGTTCCAGATACCGCTGGCTGTGGCGGGTATTCAGTCGCTGTGTGCCGCGTTTACCAGTCACAAGCTGGAAGCGCCGCCCTGGTGGCTGGCAATCCATCTTGTCTTCATGCCGCTGGTCGTGCTGGCCAGCGGCATGGGCCTTCATCCCGGCTGGTACCTGGCCGCCTTCGTGCTGTTGCTGCTGATCTTCTGGCGTACCGACCTCAGCCGGGTACCGCTCTATCTAAGCAACCAGCAGACCGCCATGGCGGTAGCCGCCCTGCTGCCCACGCGCCCCTGCCAGGCCGTCGATCTCGGTTGCGGCAACGGCGCCCTGCTCAGGACGCTCGCCCGGCTCCGGCCGGATTGCCGGTTCATCGGCATCGAACATGCGCCCCTTCCCTGGCTCTGGGCGCGACTCGGATGCCTGGGCCTGGCCAACTGCGATATTCGTTACGGTGACTTCTGGCGCCAGCCGCTTCACGACGTCGCGCTGGTCTACGCGTTTCTGTCACCGGTTCCCATGCCGCGCCTCTGGGCCAAGGCAAGCGCCGAAATGGCCGCCGGAGCACTTCTGGTCAGCAATAGCTTCGCCGTGCCCGACACCCCCGCCGCAAATACCGTGCAAGTTGCCGACCGGCGCGCCACGCGCCTGTTCTGCTACCGCCCGGGTGGCTGAAAAGGCCGTCATTCCACCCCATTTTCGCCCCATCGGAGCGCCGTCCGGTCGCCAATAATCCAGCCCTGACGCGGTATGGCGCCGTCGCGCCGCACCACGGGTTGAAAGCCGGGACACCCCGGCGGAGGAATCATGGCGGACATCATCTGTGTCATCGGCAACAAGGGCGGTACCGGCAAGACCACGCTTTCGCACATGCTCTGTCAGGGCCTGGGCCTGCTTGGTCAACGCTCCGTCTGCGTGCTTACCGACACCCACCGCGAACCCCTGGCACCCGGCGGCCGACGCTATCTGGTGGCGGACGCCCGCTCCCGCGAGGCCCTTACCAAGGTGGTGGACAAGATTCGATCGCTGAACGCCTGGATGGGTGTCATCGACGGCGGCGGCAACCGAACCGAAATGGATCGCCGCCTGTACAGCCTCGCCGATCTGGTGCTGCTACCCTTCCGCGACTCCCACGAGGACATTCGCACCGTCATCCGCGACCTGGAGATGTTCCCGCGCGCCTATGCCGTGCCCACGCAATGGCCGACCAATGCCTGGGCGCGGGAAGCGGCGGAAAAGGCCGTGGCGGAGATGCTCGCCCCCTACCTCGACCGCATTCTGGATCCTGTCTTTTCCCTGTCCGCCAGCAAATTGCTGCTGCAGAAGCAGCTCCCGCCCGCGCTGCCGACGCCACTGGCCAATGCCTGCCGCGCCTCGGCCCACCAGGTCCTCGACCTCCTGCAAATCCCCATCGACAGCAGCACCGCCGATCTGCCGCCCCGCCGTACCGTGCCAACAGGCCAGGCCGCCGCGACCGCCTGACCGTCGTCAGTCGCGCCGGCCACCCTTGCCGATGTCGTCCGAGACGACGACAATCCTTGCGCAATGAAGACACTTGATTCGTGGGGAATCAGGCAGCGGGCCATCTTCATGGCCCTGGCGCCGGCCGCGATCATCGCCATCGCGCTGACCGCCTATTTCCTTTTCCTGCGCTACGGCGACGTCGAGGCGGAGCTACAGAATCGTGGCCAGTCACTGGTGCGCCAGCTCGCGCCGGCTGCCGAATATGGCGCCTTCTCCGGCAACCGTAGTGAACTGTTGCGCCTGGCCCAAGCAGTGGCCCAGGAGCCCGACGTCGTGGCCGTCAGTATCCATGACACGGCGGGCAAGCTGCTGGTCAGTGCCGGCCAGCCGAGCCAGACTGCTCACGAGGACGATGCGTCGGCGCTCTCCGACGAGTTGCTGGTCACCCCCCAAAACGGAGCGATAGAAGTCTTTCGGGCTCGGATCCAGCGACCGGAACTGCCCTTCGACGATCCATTCCAGGACGGCTCCCTCGCGCCCACACCGAAGGACTCGTACCTGGGCGACATTACGCTCGAGGTGTCGCGAGCCAATCTGGAAAATCGCAAGCGCGAAATCCTCGGTGTCACCGTATTTACCACCCTTCTGGTCCTGGCGCTTGCCTTGCTGCTGGCTCACCGCCTGGGGCGGGATATCACCGAGCCGGTATTGGCGCTGGAGGACGCCGTCGCCCGTATCCGCGCCGGCAAACAGGGCGTCCGTATCCCACCGCATCGATCCGGCACCCTGGTATCGCTGGAAACCGGCTTCAACGAGATGGCCGTTACCCTGGATGCCAGCCACCACCGCTCGGCCAGCGCCCTGGCGCACAGCGAGGCGGAACTTGCCCGGCAACTGGAAATCGCCCAGGCCAAGAAGGTCGAGGCGGAACGAGCCTCCGAAACCAAGTCCCGCTTTCTCGCCGCCGCCAGCCACGACCTCCGGCAACCGCTGCACGCGCTTACCTTGTTCGCCACCGAATTGGCCGCCGTGGTAACCCAATCCCGCAACCGTCGGCTTGCCTCGCAGATCGTCACCGCCGCCGGCGCCATGGGCGAACTGCTCGATGCGCTGCTTGACGTCTCGCGTCTCGACATCGCCGCGATCGAGCCGCGCCGATGCCCCGTCTCTCTGGGACCGCTGCTGGAAATGATTGCCGACGCGCACCGACAAAGCGCGACCATCAAGGGTCTGCGCCTCAATTGCCGCCCGACCCCGCTATGGGTGGACAGCGACCCGCAACTACTCCGGCGCATGATCGGCAACCTGCTCGCCAACGCGGTGCGCTATACGCAGCGGGGCGGCATACTCCTGGCCGCCCGGCCGCGCGGCGACCGGGTCCACATCGAGGTCTGGGATACCGGCATAGGTATCGACCCGGACCATCGGCCCTACCTGTTTCAGGAGTTCTACCAGGTCGGCAACCCCGAGCGCGACGCCGGCAAGGGCCTCGGGCTCGGACTCGCCATTGTGGAACGGCTCGGCCAGATGCTCGGTCATCCCGTCTCGGTGCATTCGAAGCCGGGGCGCGGTTCCGTCTTCTCGGTCGATGTGCCCCGCTGCGCGCCGGCGTCCAGGCCGAGCATGGAGCCGCCCGCCGGCGTGCCGTACCGCCCCCGTGTCGCCGTGCGCACGGTCGAAATGGACCAATGCGGCGAGATCTGCGACCTCCTCGACGCCTGGGGCTACGAACGGGCCTGCGCCTGCTCGGACGAGGAGCTACCCGAACTGCTGGGTAGCGAACCGGCTGTCGTGATCTGCGACGGCATCCTGCTCAACAATGTCGCCAGACATCTGGTCGGACTCGACACCCATCCACGACTGATTGTCCTGGGCGAAGCCACCGACCCATTGCCACCCGGGATAAGCATCGAAGCCCGCCTGGCGTCTCCGACCCGGCCCGCGCGCCTGCGCGCGCTGCTGCATCACCTGCTGCAGGCCGAAGAGACGGACAGCGGCGCAGCCACCGACGCTAGAGCTTGACCCGCTGCTTCTTCGCCAGCAGCAAGGCCTGGCTGCGATTGGCGACGTTCATCGCCTTGAAGATGGCGGAAACATGGATCTTCACCGTTCCCTCGGTCACATCGAGCAACTCCGCGATCTGGCGGTTGGTTTTGCCCTGGACAAGGAGCTCCAGAACGCGCATCTGTCCCTGTGTCAAACCATAGCGCTTCGCCACGTCCTTGCCCCGGCCAACATTCCGGACAGCCGGATCCCTCAGCTTGGGCGGCAGGTAGATCTCTCCGGCCAGCACCTCGCGCAACGCGTTGAGCATCACTTCGGTGGAACTGGACTTCGGCACGAAGCCGGAAGCCCCCTGGCGCAATGCACGCGACACCGTGTCCGCATCGTCGAGCGCCGACAGAATCACCACCGGAATGGCCGGAAAGCGCTTGCGCAGCACGCCCAGCAGCGCCATGCCGCTGGTGCCGGGCAACATCAGGTCGAGCAGCACCATGTCCACGTCATCGCCACCGGCGAGAATCTCCAGGCCGGCGTCGGCATCGGCGGCGCCCAAGGCAACCACACCGGACTCCAGACCTTGCAGCGCCTGCAAGAGACCTTCCCTGACCATGGCGTGGTCTTCGACCACCAACAGCTTCAGCATCGCCGGATCCTCTTTGCGCGTCCTTATGACAACGGGCAGTCTAGCGCGAATTCGCCGGAAGACGACAGCATCGGCGCTTTCGCGGTCGGGTTAAGCTGCCCCATCGCCATCGCCGGTCATCCGCGTGACTTCTGGTACTCACCGTGTTCGCCGCTTCACCGCCATGAAAGGTCCGGGCATTCTGCTGGTGGACGACGACGCCGCGCTGCGCGAACTGATCGCTGTGCGGCTGGAGGCCAATGGCTTCAGGGTCGACGTGGTCGAAAGCGGCGAAGCGGCACTGGCCCGGTTGGCACTGGCACGACCGGACGCGGTACTTACCGACCTTCAGATGGCGGGCATGGACGGCATGGCGCTGTTTCGTGCCATCCATGCCCGCGACCCGACCCTGCCGGTGATCGTACTGACCGCGCACGGCACCATTCCGGACGCGGTGGCCGCGACCCAGCGGGGGCTGTTCGGCTACCTGACCAAACCCTACGACGCGGCCATGCTGGTCGAGCTGCTGCACCGCGCGACCCGCCTGTCGGGCAGCGGCATGGATGCCGGCGACGATGGTTGGCGCGGCGAAATCGTTACCGCCAGTCCGGCCATGGCAATACTGTTGGCCGAAGCCCGACTGGCCGCGCAAAGCGGGGCGTCACTGCTGATCCAGGGTGAATCAGGCACCGGCAAGGAACTGCTGGCGCGCGCGATCCACCGCGCCAGCCCGCGCCATGACCAACCCTTCGTCGCCATCAACTGCGGCGCCATTGCCCCCGAGCTCCTCGAGTCGGAGTTGTTCGGTCATGTCAAAGGCGCCTTCACCGGAGCGGGACGCGACCATCCCGGCCTGTTTCTCGGCGCACAGGGCGGCACCGTCCTGCTCGACGAGATTGGCGACATGCCGTTGCCGCTACAGGTCAAGCTGCTGCGCGTATTGCAGGAGGGCGAGGTGCGGCCGGTCGGCGCGACCGAAACGCGCGCTGTCGACGTGCGCATCCTGTCAGCCACCCACCGGGATCTCCACGCGGCGATAGCCAGCGGCGAGTTTCGCGAGGACCTGTACTACCGCCTGAACGTGGTTACCCTGACGCTGCCGCCATTGCGCGCACGGCGCGAGGACATTCCCTTGCTGGCCCGACACTTCCTCACCCTGCTGACCGACGAGTATGACCGTCGCATTCTCGGGTTTGCTCCCGAGGCCCTGGAGATGCTGGTGGCCGCCGACTGGCCGGGCAATATTCGCCAGCTGCACAACGTGCTGGAGCAATGCTGCGCGCTATGCACGACATCGACCATCCCGGCCAGCCTGGTGGCGCGCGCCCTGCGCGACAAACCGGCCGACATCCAGCCGCTGGTCGAAGCGCGCACGGCCTTCGAACGCGACTACCTCATCACACTATTGAAGCTCACGCGCGGCCAAGTGAGCGAGGTGGCCCGACTGGCCGGGCGCAACCGCACCGAGCTCTATCGGTTGCTGGAGCGCCATGGGCTGACGGCGGCATCATTCAGGGGTCTGGGCGAGCCCGACTGACGAGAGTGTTTGTCGCTCCGTTCGCGCCGGGGAAGGGCCTCGCTCATGCGCGCCACCGTCCGAAAGCACGCCCCCACGGCTGTCACCATCGAGCGACAAGAAATGTGCGCGGAAACAAGCCGTTGGCGAACCGGCGCGCCATCCGTCGCCGGCAGGCGACGTATCGGCCGGCTCGGCACCGGCCTGGCCGCCCGCCGCTCCCGAGACACCATCCCATCTACTTGTTTTCATGGACGAAAGCCGCGCTGGCACGGTCGTCGCTAAGACTCCCGTCGAGTGCATCCGCATTCGAGTCACTTTCTACAGGAGATAGCTATATGAGCCCTAAAGACGTTCGCATCCGGAAGCTGGCCCTTGCCAGCCTGATGTGCGCCTTTGCCACCACACCGGCCTTGGCCGCGTCGCCGGCACCAGGCTTCAAGACCTTCGACAGCAACGGTGACGGCGTAGTCAGCCTGGAGGAATTCTCCGCACTGGGCGGTCAAGCGCAGGCCTTCCGCGCGGCGGACACCAACGGCGACAACCATCTGGACAAGGAGGAATTCGCCAGGATGAGCGGCGACAAGGCACCGCCAGCGAAACAGTAAGCGCCAACCACCGGATTGACCGGCCCCTACCCCCTAGCCACGACGGCCGGTCAATCCGACAACCCGGTCGACGAAGAGCGCTCGCATGGGGGTGCGGGGTCTTCGTCGGCAAATCTCGCCGCCGTGGCGTGGCGCGATGCCATAATAGGCTCATCAAACGCGAGGAGCCCGCCATGTCGAATGCAACGTCCAATCAAGACCCGATGGAATTTCTCAAAGGATTCTGGGGCAACATGGGCTTCCCCCTGCCGGGAATGGTCACGCCGACCGTCGACACCGACGAACTCGGCCGCCGCATCACCGACCTGAAAGCCGTCGAAGGCTGGTTGAAGACCAACTTGTCGATGCTGCAAATGACCATCCAGGGCCTGGAGATGCAGCGGGCGACGCTGGTCACGCTGCAAAGCATGAGCCAGGCCACCGGTGGGAGCGAGCCGGGCGCCAACGTCAATCCCTTCGCCAACCCGGCGCTCTGGCCGTGGAATTTCATGCAACCCGCGGCTGCCGGCCAGGCCCCCGGCGAAACGGCAACCGTCGGCCAGCCAGAAGCCAAAGCACCGTCAGCGGGCAAAGCCAAGCCATAGCGGCAGGGTCACCATCGCCGCCAGCGTGCCCGCGGAAATCAGCCAGGCGACGCTGCGGCCATCGCCACCCATGCGCTGGGCCAGGATGTAGGCCGAACTGGCGGTCGGCAGCGCCGCCCAGGCCAGCGCGATATCGAAGTAGATGCCGGCCAGTGCGATCGGCCCCGCCACCGCCAGCACGATGACCGGCATGCCAACCAGCTTCACCAGCAGGAACCAGCTCGCCGCGCCGTAGCCGCCGCCGGGCGCGCCCGCCAGCCGTAGCGCCGCACCCACCGCCAAGAGGCCGAGGGCGATCGCCGCCTCCGCGAGTCGGCCGAGAAACTGCGCCGCCGGCGCCGGCAGGCCCCAACCCAGGCCATTCCAGACCAGCCCGGCCACCGTGGCCAATACCAGCGGATTGCGCGCCAACTCGCGCCAGACACTGACGCCGCCGTGGCGGGCCAGCATGCCCACCGCGCCGAAGTTCGCCAGCGGCACCAGGCCGCCGGTGATCAGGCCCATCGCCGCGATGCCGGCTTCGCCATGCAGCTTCGCCGCCACCGCCAGGCCGATGTAGGTGTTGAAGCGGAAAGCGCACTGGAACTGCGAGGCAAAGGACACCGGGGTCATCGGAAAGGCCCAGCGCGCCACGCCGCCCAGCAGCATGCCGCCCAGCATCGCCAGAATGCCCGTGCCGACCAGCGGCGCGGCGGTGCTCCAGGCGAGGTTCGCCCGCGCCAGCGCGTTGAACAGCAAGGCCGGGAAGAGTACGAAATAGATCAGCTTCTCCAGCCCCGTCCAGAAGTGGTCGCCCAGATGCAGCCAGCGCCGCAGGGCCTGGCCAAGGAGGATCAACAGAAAGTCGGGAAGGAGCGCGAGCGCGGTCTGCACGCCCTAGATTATCCCCTGCCGCCGCAAGCGGACAATGTCGGTTTCCACGTAGCCCGCTTCGCGCAGGATGGCCTCGCTGTCCGCGCCGACGGCGGGAGCCGGGCGACGAATCGCAAAGTCATAGTCCGATAGACCGAAGGGTGGTGCGAACTGCGTCAAGCCGTCCGCGTCGACGATCATGCCGCGCGCCTGGAGCTGTGGATGCGCCAGGGCTTCGGTGAATTCCAGCACCGGTGTGACGCCGCAATCGCTGGCGGCGAACTTCTCGGTCCAGTACGCCAGTGGTTGCCGGGCGAAGTCGGCCGCCAGTTCGGCCCGCACCCACGCCGCCCGGTCGGAGACAAAGCCGAATGGCTGTAGATCGGGCCGCGCCATGGTGGCGCAAAACAGGTCCCAGAACTTCGCTTCGAGCGCGCCAACGGCCATGTAGCGGTCATCCGCGGTACGGTAGAGGCCGTAGCCGGGCAGCGCGCCGGAGAGCAGATCCTCGCCGCGCGGCGCCGTCTTGCCGGCGACCAGCGTGGTCAGCAGCGGCGAATAGGCATGGGCAAACACCGCGTCGGTCATCGAGATATCGACGAAGCGCCCCCGACCGGTAACGCGCGCGCCGACCAGCGCAGCGAGAATGCCGGCCACCGCCGTCATGGCGCCACCGAGCAGGTCGCCGATCTGGAAGTTGGGCAGCGCCGGCGGGCCGCCGGCCGTGCCGATCTGGTCGAGCAAGCCGGCGGTGGCGACGTAGTTGATGTCGTGGCCCGCCTTGTCCCGCCATGGACCATCCTGGCCATAGCCGGTGATGGCGCAATAGACGACCCGCGGGTTGATTGCCCGCACCGTCTCGTAGTCGACACCCAGCTTGTCGACGACGCCGGGACGAAAACTCTCGACGATCACATCGGCATCCCCGGCCAGCCGAAGGAAGACCTCGACGCCATCGGGCTGCTTGAGGTCCAGGCGTAGCGCCCGCTTGTTGCGGTTGACGATGCGAAAGAAGTAGCTGTCCTCGCCCGGCGCGGCACCGACCCCGAGGGTGCGGGCGTAGTCGCCGGCGCCGGTATCCTCGATCTTGATCACATCCGCGCCGAGGTCGGCCAGATGCAGTGTGCATACCGGGCCGGGCAGCAGGCGCGTCAGGTCGAGAACTTTCAGCCCAACCAGCGGCTGGTCAGTCATATTTCCGGGCGTCCTCTATCACCTTGCCGTCGTTGACCAGGCTGCCGGTCGCGACAAAACGCACGTCCCCCCGCAGCTTGGTGACATCGCGAATGCTGTCGGCAATCGCCCTCGCCAAGCCATCGTCGGCCGCCGCTTCGCAGTGCAGCGTCATGACATCGTTGCCGTCGCGGCTGGTCACCACGAGCCGCGCACGGCCAATCTCCGGGTGGCGCTTGAGCACCGCGGCCACCTGCTCTGGATGCACGAACATGCCCTTCACCTTGGTCGTCTGGTCGGCGCGCCCCAGCCAGCCGCGAATGCGGTTGTTGGTGCGGCCACAGGGCGAAACGCCCGGCAGCAGCGCAGAGAGGTCGCCCGTGCCGAAACGCACCAGCGGATAGTCGGGATTGAAGCTGGTGATCACCACCTCGCCGACTTCGCCCTCGGCCACCGGATCGCCGGTACCTGGGCGAACGATTTCAAGGATCAGGTCCTCGTCGAGGACCAGGCCCTCACGCGCCGCCGTCTCGTAGGCGATC
The DNA here is from genome assembly GCA_044220545.1 of Rhodocyclaceae bacterium. GTDB lineage: Bacteria > Pseudomonadota > Gammaproteobacteria > Burkholderiales > Rhodocyclaceae > Fen-999. The sequence continues at coordinate 10,650 of JBGAQX010000049.1, forward strand.
AAGCCCAGATCGGCGGTGCCGTAGGCCTGAAAGGCGGCGATGCCGCGCGCCGCGAACATCTGCTTCTGCGCCGGGAAGAAGGCCTCGCCGGCCACCAGCGCCTTGCTCAGCGACGACACGTCGGCCTGCAATTCGTCGGCCTTGTCGAGAATGATCTTGAGGAAACTCGGCGTACCGGCATAGGCAGCCGGCCGAAAGGCGGCGATGGCCTGTACCTGCATTTCAGTCTGCCCGACCCCGGCCGGAAAGACCGGACAGCCCAGGCGACGGGCACCGCCATCCACCATGAAGCCGGCCGGCGTGAAGTGATAGGAAAAGGTGTTGTGCACCAGGTCGCCGGCACGGAAGCCCGCCGCATGCATGGCCCGGCCGAAGCGCCACCAGTCCTTGCCCAATCCTTCCGGATCGGCGATCGGGCCGGGTGATGAAAACACCCGGCCGAGCCCCGGCAGCGGCGTCGCCACCAGGCCACCGAACGGCGGCTGCCGCTGCTGGAGTTCGAGCAACTGATGCTTGCGCACCACCGGCAGGCAGGCCAGCGCGGCGCGCGAACTTACCGCCGCCGGCTCCACAGCCGCGAGGATCGACGAATAATGCGGGCAGCGTGCCTTGACATGCGCGATATGCCGGGGCAAGGCCAGCAGCAAATCGATTTCGCGCCGCTCGGGCTGGCGCGTTTCCAGGGTATCGAGGTGATCGCTCATGCCAGCCAGCGCTTTCTGCGGCGGTAGTTCTTGACATCGCGGAAGCTCTTGCGGCCCTGCGACGACAGGCCGAGATAGAACTCCTTGACGTCCTCGTTGTTGCGCAAGTCCTCCGCCGCGCCTTCCATGACGACGCGGCCATTCTCGAGGATGTAGCCGAAGTCCGCGTAGCGCAGCGCCATGTTGGTGTTCTGCTCCGCCAGCAGGAAGGTCACGCCCTCCTTCTGGTTCAAGTCCTTGACGATGGTGAAGACCTCATCGACGATCTGTGGCGCCAAGCCCATGGAGGGCTCGTCCAGCAAGACCATGCGCGGATTGGCCATCAGCGCCCGGCCGATGGCGCACATCTGCTGCTCACCCCCCGACGTGTAGGCGGCCTGACTGCCGCGCCGGGTCTTGAGGCGCGGGAAGTAGGCGTAAACCTTGTCCAGGGTGGCGGCGACGGCGGCCTTGCCGTCGCGGCGCGTGTAGGCGCCGGTCAGCAGGTTCTCCTCGATGGTCAGGTGACCAAAACAGTGGCGCCCTTCCATGACTTGAATGACGCCACGCTTCACCAGTTCCGCCGGCGACAAGGCCTCGATGCGCTCGGCGCGCAGTTCGATGGTTCCCTTGGTCACTTCGCCCCGCTCGCCATGGAGGAGATTGCTGACGGCGCGCAGCGTGGTGGTCTTGCCGGCGCCGTTGCCGCCCAGCAGGGCGACGATGCCCCCTTCCGGGACCGTAAACGACACGCCCTTGAGGACGAGGATCACGTGGTTGTAGATGACCTCGATGCTATTGACGTTGAGAAGCGCGTTGGCTGTGCTCATGGGCTCTTCCGGTCGGCTGCGCCCCGCCGTCGGGCGGGGCGGATTCGCAAGCTCAGTTCTTGCATTCCTCGGGAGTGCGCGGCTTCAGCTTCTTCTCCTCGGCGTACTTGCCGGAAGCCAGCATCACCATGGGCCGGATCACCTTCTCGTCAGCCTGATACCAGTCGGACGAGAAAGCCCACTTGGCACCATCCCAGGTATGCACCCGCACCCACGATGAACCCATGTGATCGAGACAGGAGGTCTGCACCGGTCGCATGACGCCCGCCAGGCCCATGCCGTCCAGCGACTTCTGGTCCAGATTGAGGTTTTCGAGGCCCCAGCGCACCTGTTCTCCGGTCATGACCTTGCCCTTGCCATAGCGTTCCTGGGCCTTCTTCACGCCCTCGACGCCGAGCATGGCCGAGATCAGGCCGCGCATGTAGAGCACCGAGCCGACCTCCTCCTTTGGCCCCGTGCCCTGGCCCTTGTCATGAAGCATGCCCAGCACGTCCTTGGCCACCTTGGAGCCCGGTTCGGCGCCATGTTGCAGGGTCATGGCGTTGTAGCCCTTGGCGCCCGCGCCGACGTCCTTTACGTCCGGCTCGGCGCCGGCCCACCAGATGCCGTACATTTTCTCGCGCGGATAGCCGGTGGCCTGGGCCTCCTTGAGAGACGTCGAGTTCATGACGCCCCAGCCCCAGAGCAGCACGTAGTCCGGCTTGTTCTGGCGTATTTGCAGCCAGGTGGCCTTCTGCTCGACACCCGGGTGCGCCACCGGCAGCAGTTGCACGTCGAAGCCGTGCATCTTGGCGCGTTCCTGCAAGAGCGGAATCGGCTCCTTGCCGTAGGGGCTGTCGTGATAGACCAGCGCGATCTTCTTGCCCTTCAGCTTGTCCAGCCCGCCTTCCTTCTTGGCGATGTGCTGGATGGCCACGTCGGCGCCGACCCAATAGGTGCCGAGCAGCGGGAAGTTCCAGGTGAACACCGCGCCGTTCTGCGATTCGCTGCGCCCGTAGCCGGCCGTGATCAGGGGGATCTTGTCGACGGCGGCCTTCTCGGTCAGCGCGAAGGTTACACCGGTCGACAGCGGCTGAACGACGGTGGCGCCACCTTGCTTGCCCTTCAGTCTCTCGTAGCATTCGACGCCGCGATCGGTGGCGTAGCCGAATTCACACTCCTCGAAACTGATCTTGACGCCATTGATACCGCCCTTGGCATTGACCAACTTCAGGTAATCGACATAACCGTTCGCCCACGGCGTGCCGTTGGGCGCATAGGCGCCGGTGCGATAGACCAGCACCGGGAAGAACTGGTCCGCCGCCATCACCGGGGCCGACAGCGTTGCCGCCAGGGCGGCGGCCATCATCAGCTTGCGTACTTTCATCTTGTCTCCTCCTGCTTCGTTGGTTAGTGCGGGAACGGCCAGAGCCGCAACTTCTCCTTGCCTGTCGACCACAACCGGGCAATACCGTGGGGCTCCACGATCAGGAAGAAGACGATCAGGGCCCCGAAAATCATGAACTCCGCGTGGGACACCCCGGCGGTGGAGATGGTCACGCCAACCAGGCGGCCCAGCCAGGGCAAGGCCTGGTTGAGGAAGATCGGCAGCACGACGATGAACGCGGCGCCGAAGAAGCTGCCCATGATCGAACCCATGCCGCCGATGATGACCATGAACAGCAACTGGAACGAGCGATCCACGGAGAAGGCGGCCGGCTCCCACGAACCCAGATGCACGAAACCCCACAGCGCCCCGGCGACGCCGACATAGAACGAGCTGACGGCGAAGGCCGACAGTTTGGCGAACATCGGCCGGATACCGATCACCTCGGCGGCCACGTCCATGTCCCGGATGGCCATCCACTGGCGGCCGACGGCGCTGCGCGTCATGTTCTTGGCCAGCAGGGCGAATACCACCAGCAGGGTCAGGCAGAACAGATACTTTTCGACCGGCGATTCGATCGGCCAGCCGAACAACTGGAGATTCGACACCGACACCGAGCCCGACGGCGCGTCATTGGTAAACCAGGTGATGCGCAGGAACGCCCAGTCCCAAAAGAACTGGGCCGCCAGGGTGGCCATGGCCAGGTAGAGACCGCGCACCCGCAGGCTGGGAATGCCGAAGACGATGCCCACCACCGCTGAGGAAACGCCGCCGAGCAGGATCGCCGCCAGCATGGGCATGCCATCGACGCGGATCAGGAAGTTGTAGGCGAAGTAGGCGCCCACAGCCATGAAGGCGCCGGCGCCCAGGGTGATCTGACCGCAATAGCCCACCAGCAGATTCACTCCCAGGGCGGCCAGGGCCAGGATCAGGAAGGGAATGAGAATGGCGCGGAACAGGTATTCGTCGACCAGGAAGGGCACCGCGACGAAGGCCAGGGCGACCAAGGCCAGCACCGCCCAGCGGTCCTGGGCGATCGGAAAGATCTGCTGATCCGCCTGGTAGGTGGTCTTGAACTGGCCGTTTTCTCTATAGAACATCCGCCCGACTCCCGATCAGACGCGGTCGATGATCTTCTCGCCGAACAGGCCTTGAGGCCTGAACAGGAGAAACACCAGCGCCAGCATGTAGGCAAACCAGATCTCGATGCCGCCCCCCACCAGGGGCCCGATATAGACCTCGGAGAGCTTCTCGCCGACGCCGATGATCAGGCCGCCGATGATGGCGCCCGGCACCGAGGTCAGCCCGCCCAGGATCACCACCGGCAGCGCCCGCAGGGCCACGGTGGCCAGCGAGAACTGCACGCCCAGCTTGGAACCCCAGATGATTCCCGCCACCAGCGCCACCAGGCCGGCGACACACCAGACGATCACCCAGATCCGGTTGAGCGGAATCCCGATCGACTGCGCCGCCTGGTGATCGTCCGCCACGGCGCGCAGCGCCCGGCCGGTGGCCGTCTTCTGAAAGAAGAGCGATAGCGCGCCCACCAGCAACGCCGCGATCAGGGCGGCGATGAAGTCCTCCTTGTTGATCAGGATGCCGCCTTCGAAGACGCTCTCCAGCATCATCACCGGTTCCTTGGGCATGCCCACGTCGATCTTGTAGATGTCGTTGCCGAACAGACCCTGGCCGATGCCCTCCAGCAGATAGGCGATGCCCAGCGTCACCATCAGCAGCGTCGCCCCTTCCTGATTGACCAGATGACGCAGCACCAGGCGCTCGATCACCCAGGCAACGACGAACATCACGCCGCCGGCCAGGATGAAGGCGCCCATGTTGGCCAGCACCGGGCTGTCGATGCCGGTCCAGCCCGGCAGCCACTCGGAAAACCGCGCCATGGCCAGCGCGGCGAACAGTACCAGCGCGCCCTGGGCGAAGTTGAACACCCCCGAAGCCTTGTAGATGAGCACGAAGCCCAGGGCGACCAGGGAATAGAGCATGCCCGCCATGAGGCCGCCAATCAGGGTTTCGAGGAAGAAGGCCATGTCGATTGATCTCCTCAGTGGCTGGCGCCGAGATAGGCCTTGATGACTTCCGGATTGGCGCGCACCTCGTCGGGCGTGCCGTCGCCGATCTTCTTGCCGTAGTCCAGCACCACCACGCGATCCGATATGTCCATGACCACGCCCATGTCGTGCTCGATCAGGACGATGGTGGTGCCGAACTGGTCATTCACGTCGAGGATGAAACGGCTCATGTCCTGCTTTTCCTCGACGTTCATGCCGGCCATGGGCTCGTCGAGCAGCAGGATGCTCGGCTCCATCGCCAGCGCCCGCCCCAGGTCCACCCGCTTTTGCAGGCCGTAGGGAAGCCGCCCCACGGGCGTCTTGCGGATGTGCTGGATCTCCAGGAAGTCGATGATCGCTTCCACCGTGGCCCGGTGCTCGAGCTCCTCGCGCCGCGCCGGGCCCCACCAGATCGCCTGCTGCAGGAGGTTGGCGCGCATCTTCAGCATCCGGCCGGTCATGATGTTGTCGAGCACGCTCATGCCCTTGAACAGGGCGATGTTCTGGAAGGTGCGGGCTATGCCGGCACGCGCCGCCTTGTAGGGATTCATCTTGGCGAAATGGTCGCCGCGCAGGATGATCTCGCCCTGCTGCGGCCGATACACGCCGTTGATGACATTGAGCATCGAGCTCTTGCCCGCGCCATTGGGGCCGATGATGGCGCGGACCTCGTGTTCGAGCACGTCGAAGGAGATGTCGGTCAGCGCCTTGACGCCGCCAAAGGAGAGCGAGATGTTCTTGAGGTCGAGGATGGCGCCACCGATTTCGCGTGCCATCACATCACCCTTTCGCCAGCAAAGGTGCGGGTATCGCGAATGACCAGATCGGCCGCCACCTTGCCCTTGCGACCGTCCTCGAACTTGACCTCGGTTTCGATGAACTGGCTTTGCTTGCCCGAATACAGCGCGTCGATCAGCACCGCGTACTTCTCGGCAATGAAGCCGCGCCGCACCTTGCGCGTCCGGGTCAGCTCGTCGTCATCGGGATCGAGTTCCTTGTGCAGCACCAGGAAGCGATGCACCTGGGTGTCGGCCACCATCGCGTCGTTCGCCAGCTCCGCGTTGACCTTCTCGACACACTCCTGGATCAGGCCGAGCACCTCGGGTTTGGCGGCCAGGTCGGTGTAGCCGCTGTAGGCCAGCCCGCGGCGTTCCGCCCAGTTGCCGACCGCGCCGACGTCGATATTGATGAAGGCGCAGACCATGCCCCGGTCGTGGCCGAAACACACCGCCTCCTTGACGTGCGGAAAGAACTTGAGCTTGTTCTCGATGTAGTTGGGGGCGAACATGGCGCCGCCGGCGAGCCGGCCGACATCCTTTGCCCGGTCGATGATTTTCAGGTGCCCTTCGGCGTCGAGGAAACCAGCGTCACCGGTATGAAAGAAGCCTTCGGCATCGATGGATTCGGCGGTGGCCTCGGGCCGCTGGTAGTACTCCTTGAGCAGCATCGGGCCCTTGACCAGGATTTCGCCGTTGTCGGCGATCTTCACTTGCACCCGCGGCGCCGGTTTGCCGACCGAGTCGAACTTGATCTCCCCGTCGGGCTGGAGACAGACATAGGCGCAGGTTTCGGTCTGGCCATAGAGCTGCTTGAGGTTGATGCCGATGGAGCGGTAGAACCGGAACAGGTCCGGACCGATGGCCGCGCCGGCGGTATAGGCGACGCGGATTCGGCTCATGCCCAGCACGTTGCGCAAGGGCCCGTACACGAGCAGGTCGCCAACGCCGTACAGCAGCCTGTCGAGCATCGCCACGGGCCTGCCGTCGAGAACTTCGGCGCCGCAGCGTTTGGCCACGGCCATGAAGTAGTGGAACATGGCGTGTTTCAGCCGACCGGCGTCTTCCATGCGGATCATCACCTGGGTGAGCAGGTTTTCGAAGATGCGCGGCGGCGCAAAGTAGTAGCTGGGACCGATCTCGCGCAGGTCGATCATCACCGTCTCGCCGGACTCGGGGCAGTTCACGGTGAAGCCCGCCACCATCGCCTGTGCGTAGGAAAACAGGTGGTCGCCGACCCAGGCCATGGGCAGGTAGGAAAGAATATCGTCCCGATCGGTGAGCCGGTCGAAGCCGCAGCCTCCTTCGGCGGCGGCGATGAAGGCGGCGTGGGTCTGGCAGACGCCCTTCGGCTTGCCCGTCGTGCCGGACGTATACAGCATGACGGAAACGTCGTCGGCACGCCCCTTGGCAATTTCCTGGGCAACGAAATCCGGCTGGTTGCGGTTGTGGATCCGGCCCATGGCCAGGACTTCCTCGAGGCCATGGAGGAAGGTCTGGGTGTAGTGGCGCATGCCCCGCGCGTCGTCGTAAACGATGTGCGCCAGCAGCGGGCATTGCCCCATGACCTCGAGCAGCTTGTCGACCTGCTCCTGATCCTCGACCAGGGCGATCTTGATGCCGGCGTCCTGGAGTACGAACACCATCTCCTGGGCAACGGCGTCCTGATAGAGCGGCACCGGCACACCACCGAGAATCTGCGCCGCCGCCATGGCCAGGTAGAGTCGCGGCCGATTGTCGCCGATGATGGCCAGCCGGTCGCCACGTCTGAAGCCGAGCTCGGCCAGGCCACAGGCCATGGCGGCCGCCTCCTCGGCGGCCTCGGCCCAGGTCCACGCCTGCCAGATGCCCAAATCCTTCTCACGCAAGGCAGGGCGCTCGCCGCGCACCTGAGCATGCCGCATCAGCAGCCGAGGGAAAGTATCCAGCAATGCCGCTGACGCATCGGCGCCCGACCTTGCCACCATCCTCAGTCTCCTCCAATCGTCGCTTGCGGCGAAGCCGCGCGATCTATGTGCGGATCATTGTAGCCATCGAACCGCCTACAATTGTCGCGTGACGGACAATTCGACAAATATCCCGCCCTCCCTGGCCCAGGCACTGCGCAACTGCCGCTGGGCCTGCGACCTGACCGACGACGAGTTCGCGCGGGTCGAGGCGGGAATCTTCGAACGCCGGATCACCGCCGGCAGCTTCATCTGCCGCAAGGGCGAGCAGGTCGAAAACTGGATCGGCCTCGTCGATGGCCTGGCCAAGATGAGCAGCGACCTTCAGAGCGGCAAGACCGCCACGCTGACCGGCCTGGCGCCGGGCGGCTGGTTCGGCGAAGGCTCGCTGCTCAAGACCGAACCGCGCCGCTACGACGTCATCGCCCTGCGCGACTCCCGGGTCGCCTTCATGCGCCGCGAGACCTTCCAGTGGCTGCTCGACCACAGCATCTGCTTCAACCGCTACGTGCTGATCCAGCTCAACGAGCGGCTCGGCCAGTTCATCGGTCTACTGGAATCGGAACGCCTGCTCGACACCGATGCCCGGGTGGCCCGCTGCCTCGCCACCTTGTTCAACCCGGTGCTCTATCCCGGCCTCGGGCCGCGGCTGGCGGTTTCGCAGGAGGAAATCGGCTATCTGACCGGCGTTTCGCGGCAGCGCGTCAATCGTTCGCTCAAGGTCTTGCAGTTCGCCGGCTACCTGACGGTGGAATACGGCAGCATCACCATCCGCGACCTGGATGGCTTGCGCCGCTTTGGCGGCTGACTGCCCAAGGCATCCGAAGCGCCGGGCCAGCCCAAGTATTTGCCATAATGGACTGTATCGACAATCGCGGGACCGACGACCATGCGCACCATCTTCCTGTTTCTGGGCTTGCTACTCCTGACGGCGATCGGCTGGGTCTGGCTGACCGTCAATTGGAGCTACTCGGAGGGCGAACGGGCCGGCTACATTCAGAAGTTCTCGCACAAGGGTTGGCTGTGCAAGACCTGGGAAGGCGAGATCGCCATGGTGACCATGCCCGGCGCCATTCCCGACCGGTTCGAATTCTCCATCCGCGACGACGCCGTTGCCGCGCGGATCAACGCCCTGGCCGGCCAGCGGGTGGTACTGAGCTACCAGCAGCACAAGTTCATCCCGACCAACTGTTTCGGTGAAACCGAGTACTTCGTCACCGGTGTCCGCGCGGTCGGCGAACAGCCGGCGGGCCTGGCGCCGGCGTTGGCACCGCCACTGTCGCCCGCCGTCGAACCCGTCGCGCCGCCCGCCACGCCCGGCTACTAGCCCGACCAGACAAAGAAGCACGCACATGAGAACAACGATCCCCCTGCTCTGCGCCGCGACCCTGTCCGCCTGCGGTCTCGGCGACACGGCAACGTCGGCGGCGGTCGCCGCCAAGACCAAGGCGCGGGAAATCGAGCAAGCCAGGGTGAATCGCCCCGGGTTTCGAGGAGGCCATTTGAATTGAGTCAGGCGGTAACGGCCTGCTCGGTTTGACAGCGGTAGTAGTTTGCCTCAGCTTCGGCGGGAGGAATATATCCGATGGGCTCAAGCAGTCGATGATGGTTGA
>JBGAQX010000008.1:0-100877 GCA_044220545.1 Rhodocyclaceae bacterium
CCAACATGACCGGTTGTAGTTTCGCAGTCCACCATCTTCTCGTACGGCACAGGCAGGCAACCAGCAATCTCACGGAAACGAAAACATGAAAACCTAGAACCGAAACTCTTGCACTTCTTGGGGAAGCCCTTGTAGTAGAGCTAACCGGCGCTGCGCGGCTCTATCGCGCAGCGTCCAGCGACCGAAGGGAGCGAGGTTGAGCGCCGGGTTGGGCATTGGCTTTTGGCGGGCCACGGCTTGCCAAGAGGACGCAATAGTCGGCGCTGGCGATACGGCGAAACTAGCCATTAACGGACTTTCCCCATTCTTCCAATGCATCGTGCGACGCCTCATAGCCACACGAAGGGCAACGATATTTCATTAGCGGACGAACGAGCCATGCTGCTGCAACGAAGACAACCAGAAACCCGAATACTTGGCCAAATAGCCAAAACGTGATTGCTGCCAAGACAGCGGCTACGATCGCAAAAACAATTTCGAAGCCAATCTGCGCGGCAACGTGGGCACCGAAAGACCACTGAACGTTCTGCATCCGAGTTTTGCAATTCGGGCAATCAAACCGAGGGAAGAATAGAGTGCGTAGGCTCATGATGCCCAACGTGCTAGGTAACCGGCCGCCGGAGCCCGAAGGGCGAAGGGGACCAACAAGCGCAGCTTGTTGGCGGTCCGGTTGACCGAAGGGTTGGGCCACTGGCAGGACATTGCGCGGAACATTCAGTGCTCCTTCGGTGAGGTCGGTTGGGCTTGCTTGGCCGGCAAGATTGCACGAAAGGTGACGCGTTGCCCCAAAATCCAGACGGGCTCAATCGTCGCCATCGTGAGTGTTATGGAACTATCGTCTGACGGGGACACGTTCCAGACAACGCCCTTAGGATTATCCAGAAGCGACACATCGATCGGCGTGAGATCGATCCGATTCGCATCAATCACTCGGCCATCATGGGCGAATCGGTGAATGATCAAGCTTCTTCTATCTGGCCTCTTGATGCCGTAAATCGTATCAGTGTCACATGCAACGGATTGACTACCAGCCAGCGCCGACCCGACAACTGGTACTGAAGAAAGGCCCTTCGTGCCATTGGTGAGTACGATCCGATATCCGACACTTGATCCCCCACCACTACTCTGATTCCAAACGTAGTACGGGAGAAGGTTCGCAACAATGCCGTCGCATGACGCCTGTACATAGCCGCCATCCGTATGTGTGCCAATATTCTGCGCAAAGTCCTGCTCTGAAAGCTTTTGTGGTGCAGAGGCGGAGGCAATTACTTCGACGTTTGCCACCGTTGCGGCGGCCTCGGCAGCATGGATTGAGTCACGAGCCATGTCAAAGAGTGGGTTCGGAGTGGGCTTGATCAGAGCGCAGGCATATTCCTCATTGGAGTACTGCCAGATTAGCTCGGGTAGAGGCATTCCTTGCTTGATTCGAGCAGTGCGATCCTGGCCCTTCACCTTTGTGTCTACGGTAACTTGATCGAGCCCTCCGTACTGAACAGCGTGCATACTGCCGAGCAAGTTAACCTTGAGGTCGGTCGGAAGATTCACGACTGGTATGCGAGACCACCGGCCAGCGCGAAAGCTGAATGCAACTATGCCTTCCGGAGGGTAGCCGAACTGCTCACACGGGCCGGATCGATCAATTGGTTTAACAACTACAGGGCTACCGTCGACGACGTCAAGTATGTCTGGCACGTAGCGACTGGTCATCTGCCAGGGTTCGTTCCACTTCCATTCGATGAGTCTCCCAGCGAGTGTGAATGAAATAGTTTGTTCTTTGATGCCACCATTTCCCGGGGGCCCCCACGGCTGCGAATAATTCGTTTGGGTCCGCCTGACCTGTATTAGGTTGCCGTCACGTAGCGCCACGTCCTCCGTCCACGAGAAGGTGTGCGTTTCGCCAATGTTCAGTATCTGCTTCACCGCCCAAGCAGCGCTGGCTAGTACTGCAATAGCCAAAACACCTACCAACAGATTCGTTCGCGCGCGCGGGTTCATATATCAGCCGCCTTCAAGGGGCCCAACGTAAAGTGTGGCGCCCAATTGACGGAATGCTTTCCATCGTATAGGCTGTATAAAATATCAGTACCATGATAGATCAATCGGTTGGCTGATTTTAGTGGGGCCTACAAGATGTTGATGACATCCGACGTTCCTTCTTCCAGTTCCGCTTCGGCGCCGAGGCTGCTCGACCGGGTGCGGGACAAGATTCGGCTCAAGCACTACAGCCTGCGCACCGAGCAGGCTTATCTGGATTGGATTAAACGATTTATTTTGCATCATGGCAAGCGGCATCCCGGCGACATGGGCGCGGTGGAGGTGGAGGCCTTTCTGACCCATCTGGCGGTGGCCGGCAAGGTGGCCGCGTCGACACAGAACCAGGCCAAGAGCGCGCTGTTGTTTCTCTATCGCGAGGTACTGGAAACGGAGCTGCCCTGGCTGGATGGCATCGAGCGGGCCAAGGCGCCCAAGCGCTTGCCGGTGGTGCTGACGCGGGCCGAGGTGCAGGCGGTGCTGTCGCTGTTGTCGGGCACGCATGGGCTGATCGGCGGCCTCTTGTACGGCACGGGTTTGCGGATCATGGAATGTCTTCGGCTGCGGGTGAAGGATGTCGATTTTGCCCGCGGCGAACTACTGGTGCGCGACGGCAAGGGCTTCAAGGATCGGGTGACGATGCTGCCGGCGGCGACGGCGACGCCGCTGCGGGAGCATCTGGAGCGAGTGCGCGCGTTGCATGCGCGCGATGTGGCCGCCGGCGTCGGGCCAGTGTTCCTGCCCTACGCGCTGGAGCGGAAGTATCCGCGCGCGGGGCGGGAATGGGGCTGGCAGTATGTGTTTCCCGCCGCTGGGCTGGCGGTCGACCCGCGCGGTGGCGCCACGCGCCGCCATCATGTACAGGATCAGGCCTTCCAGCGGGCGATGAAGCAGGCGGTGCGCGACGCCGGGTTGGCCAAGCCGGCCACGCCCCACACGCTGCGCCACTCCTTCGCCACCCACCTGCTCGAATCGGGCTACGACATCCGCACCGTGCAGGAGCTGCTCGGCCATTCGGACGTGTCCACCACCATGATCTATACGCATGTGCTCAATCGCGGCGGGCGCGGCGTGGTCAGCCCGCTGGACAGCCTCTGACGGCTTCTGCACAATGGCCTCCTCGTTTGAGGGGGTGTTGATGGGCTTGCCGCAAAGCAGACTGTCGCTGGCCGAATTCCTGGTGTGGGAGGCGGCGGAAGCCGAGCGCCACGAGTTCCATCGTGGCGAGGTGTTCGCCATGGTCGGCGCCCGGCGGGTGCATGGCATAGCCGCCGGAAACATCTTCACTTCGCTCAAGCACCAGCTCAAGGGCTCGCCCTGCCAGGCCTTCATCGAATCGCTGATGGTTCAGGTGAATGAGGACACCATCTTCTACCCCGATGTCTTCGTCACCTGCGATCCGGCCGACCTGCGCACCGACTACATTTTCCGCGCCCCGACCGTGGTGGTCGAGGTGCTCTCCGAATCGACCCAGGCCTTCGACCGCGGCCTCAAGTTCGCCATGTACCGGCAACTGGCCTCGCTGAAGGAGTATCTGCTGGTCGATCCCGACAACCGCATGGTCGAACTGTATCGCCGGGGCGCGGACGGATTGTTCACCCTGTATGACTACACGGGCACGGCCCGTTTCCCGGTGGCGTCGATTGGCTGCGAGCTGGCCACGGACGAGGTTTTCGATGCGCTGTAGCCGGTGAAGCCCGGCACCGGCGCCCCCCTGGCCACCGCCCTGCTCGCCGCCGCCCGCGTGGTGGCGGCGGTGCTCGGCGGCCGGGCGCTCGACGGCGCGCTGGCCGATGTCGCGGCGGCGGTCGCGACGGACGGCGCGACCCGCGCCGCGACCCAGGACCTGGCCTACGGCGCGCTGCGCCGTTACGGGCGCGGCGATTTCCTGCTTGGCCGGCTGATGGACAGGGCGCCCAGGGAACCGGAGTTGCGCGGCCTGCTGCTGGCCGCCCTTTACCGGCTCGACGAGCGGCCGGAAGATGCCCACACCACGGTGGATCAGGCGGTGACGGCCGCCGCCGGCCTGGCGCGTGGCAAGTACCGGGCGCTGGTCAATGGCGTGCTGCGCAACGCCCTGCGCCAGCGGGCCGAACTGGCCACGGCGGCCGAGGGCGACCCGGCCGCGCACTGGCAACATCCGCGCTGGTGGCTGGACAAGCTGCGCGCCGCCTATCCGGACCGCTGGCGCGAGATCGCCGCCGCCGGCAACCAGCGGCCGCCGATGACGCTGCGGCTCAATCGGCGCCAGACCGACCCCGCCACCTACCTTGCCGAACTCGCCGCGGCGGGCATCGCCGGCCGGCTGCTGGCCGACTGGACGGCTGGGCCGCATGGCGCCGATGGTTCGGAGAGCACCGCGATCCGGCTCGACAAGCCGGTGGCGGTGGATAGGCTGCCCGGCTTTGCCGAGGGGCGGGTCTCGGTGCAGGATTGGGGCGCCCAACGGGCCGCGCCGCTGCTCGACGCGCAACCCGGCATGCGCGTGCTCGACGCCTGCGCCGCGCCGGGCGGCAAGACCGCCCATCTGCTCGAGCGCGCCGACCTGGCGCTGACGGCGCTCGACGCCGACGCCGGCCGGGCGGCGCGCATCGACGCCAACCTGGCGCGCCTGCGCCTGGCCGCCGAGGTGAAGGTGGCGGACTGCCGCGACCTGGCCGGCTGGTGGGACGGCCGGCCCTTCGAGCGCATTCTGGCCGACGTGCCCTGCTCGGCCTCGGGCGTGGTGCGCCGGCATCCGGACATCAAGTGGCTGCGGCGGCCGGGCGACATCGCCGGCTTCGCCGCCGGACAGTGTGAAATTCTTGACGCCTTGTGGCGGGCGCTGGCCCCGGGTGGCAAAATGCTCTATGCGACCTGCTCGCTGTTCGCCGAGGAGAACGGCGCGCAGGTCGCCGCCTTCGTCGCCCGCCATGCCGATGCCGAACGGCTACCGACGAACGGCCACCCCAACGACAACCACGAATGCGAATGGCAACTGCTGCCGGATGCCGATCAAGATGGCTTCTTTTACGCGCTGCTGGCGAAACGTTAGCCTGACGCTGGCGCTGGCGCTGCTCTCGGCGCTCGCCGCGGCCGGCGGCATCGAACCGGTGCAAGGCCAGTTGACGGCCGGCGACGAAGGCTACGTGCTGGCGGCGGAATTCGCCATCGACCTCGGCACGCAGCTGGAAGAGGCGGTGGCACGCGGCGTGGCGCTCACCTTCAACATGGAATTCACGCTCAGTCGCAAACGCTGGTACTGGGCGGACGAGTACATCGCCGGCCACGTGGTCAAGTACCGGCTCTCCTACAACGCCCTGACGCGGCAATACCGCCTCTCGGTCGGCGGCCTGCATCGCGGCTTCGCCAGCCTCGACGAGGCCCTGCGCGCGCTCGGCCGCGTCGCCGACCTGCCGATCGTCGACAAGGCCGCCATCAAGCCCGGCGAGACTTACTACGCCGCCCTGCGCCTGGCCCTCGACAAGAGCCAGTTGCCCAAGCCCTTCCAGGTCGACGCCATCGCCAGCAAGGAATGGCAGGTCGACGCGCGCGTCCTGCGCTGGCAGTTCATCCCCGGGGCGGAAGCAAAGTGAGCATTGCCCTGCCCGTGATGGCCGCGCTGGGCGCGATGCTGCTGTTCCTGCTGGCGACGGCCAGCGCCAACACGGAACTGTTCGCCAGCCACTACCCGCTGCTGCTCGGCGTCAATGCCGTTGCGGCCCTGGCCCTGCTGCTGCTGGTGGTGTTCCAGTTGCGCGGCCTGCGCCGCGAATATCGCCAGCACATCTTCGGCTCGCGCCTCAAGTCGCGGCTGGTGGCGATGCTGGCCATCATGGCGGTGGTGCCGGGCGCGCTGGTCTATGGCGTGTCGATGCAGTTCGCCGTCAAGAGCATCGATTCCTGGTTCGACGTGCGCGTCGACAACGCCCTGGAGGGCGGCCTGGACCTGGGCCGCAAGGTGCTCGACGCCCTGGAGGCCGACCTGCTGGCCAAGGCGCGCGAGATGGCCCTCAACCTCTCGGACGCGCGCTCGGCCGGGCCGACGCTGCTCAACCGGCTGCGTGAGCAGGCCGGCGTGCGCGAGGCCACGTTGCTGAGCGCCGGCGGCGGCGTGCTGGCCAACAGCAGCGGCGAGATCGGCGGCCTGCTGCCCTCGCTGCCGACGCCGGCGCAACTGCGCCAGGCGCGGCAGAGCCGCGGCATCGGCGCCGTGGATGGTGACGCCGCCAACGGGCTGACCCTGCGCGCGCTGGTGCCGGTGACCGGCTACGAGGTGGGCACCGAGCCGCGCGTCCTGCAACTGGTGCAGCCGGTGCCGGAGGCCGTCGCCAAGAGCGCCGATTCGGTCGAGGCCGCCTATCGCGAATACCAGGCGCTGCAACTGGGCAAGGGCGGCCTGAAGCGCATCTACACCCTGACGCTGACCTTCACCCTGCTGGTGGCGCTGTTCGCCGCCGTGTCGCTGGCCTTCTTCCTGGCCGAGCGGCTGGCGCGGCCCTTGCTGATCCTGGCCGAGGGCACCCAGGCGGTGGCGGCGGGCGACTTCACGCCGCGCACCGCCCTCACCACCCGCGACGAGCTGGGCGTGCTGACCCAGTCGTTCTCCGCCATGACGCGCCAGCTCGACGAGGCGCGCGACGAGGCCGAACGCCACCAGGCCTACCTGGAGAGCATCCTGGCCAACCTCTCGGCGGGCGTGCTGGCCTTCGACGCCGAGTTCCGCCTGCAGGCCGCCAACCGGGGCGCCGCCACCATCCTCAAGGACGACCTGACCGAACTGGGCGACCTGCCGCTGGCCGACTGGTCGCGCCACGCGGCGCTGGCGGCGGCCATCGTCGAGGGCTTCGGCGAGCGCGGCCCCGAGTGGCAGCGGCAACTGGAACTGGAAGGCGCCGACGGCGTGCCGCAAGCCCTGCTGCTGCGAGGCTCGACCCTGCCCGAGGTCGGCGGCGGCGGCTATGTGGTGGTCTTCGACGACATCAGCCAACTGATCTCGGCGCAGCGCTCCATCGCCTGGGGCGAAGTGGCGCGCCGGCTGGCGCACGAGATCAAGAATCCGCTGACGCCGATCCAGCTTTCCGCCGAGCGCCTGGACCGCAAGCTCTCGGCGCGGCTCGACGACGACGGCCGCGAAACGCTGCGCCGTTCGATCGCCACCATCGTCAACCAGGTCGAGGCCATGAAGCACATGGTCAACGACTTCCGCGACTACGCGCGCACGCCGCCGCCGGTGCTGGCGCCGCTCGACCTGAACGCCCTGGTGCGCGAGATGCTCCAGTTGTACGAGGCCGACGCCGCCCTGATCCAGGCCGATCTGGCGGCCGAGCTGCCC
Organism: Rhodocyclaceae bacterium; assembly: GCA_044220545.1. Lineage (GTDB taxonomy): Bacteria > Pseudomonadota > Gammaproteobacteria > Burkholderiales > Rhodocyclaceae > Fen-999. The sequence goes on from JBGAQX010000008.1 coordinate 7,346, forward strand.
GAGGTTCTGGCCGACGGCAGCCAGTTGCGCCAGGTGCTGCACAACCTGATCAAGAACGCCCGCGAGGCGCTGGTCGAGCGCGCGCCGGAACAGGGCGAGCCGCGCATCCGGGTGAGCACGCGCCGCGAGGAGCGGCGGGTGGCGCTGTCGGTGTGCGACAACGGCCCCGGCTTCGGCGCGCAGTTGCTGACCCGGGCCTGCGAGCCCTACGTGACCAGCAAGGCCAAGGGCACCGGCCTCGGCCTGGCCATCGTCAAGAAGATCGTGGATGAACACAAGGGAGAACTCCGGCTGGCCAACCGCGAAGGCGGCGGCGCGGAGGTGACAATCAGGCTGCCGCTGGCTTAGGAAAACATATGGCCCAGATACTTGTTGTAGACGACGAAGTAGGCATCCGGGAGCTGCTCTCGGAAATCCTCACCGACGAGGGCCATGACGTGCGCTCGGCGGAAAACGCGGCGGCGGCGCGGGCGGCGCGCGACGCGGCGCGCCCGGACCTGGTGCTGCTCGACATCTGGATGCCGGATACCGACGGCATCACCCTGCTCAAGGAGTGGGCGGCCAACGGCCAGTTGTCGATGCCGGTGATCATGATGTCCGGCCACGGCACCATCGACACCGCCGTCGAGGCGACGCGCATCGGCGCCCTCGACTTCCTGGAAAAGCCGATCGGCATGCAGAAGCTGCTCGCCGCCATCAGCCACGGCCTGGAACGCGGCCAGAAGCGGGTGGCGGCCGGCCTGTCGCTGGCCGCCTTCCCGCGCTCGGCGCCGCTCCGGGACTTGAAGAAGCGGCTCGAGCAGGTGGCGGCCAAGAGCCGCGCCGTGCTGCTGCGTTCGGCGGCCGGCAGCATCGTCGAGCTGGCCGCCCGTACCTTGCAGGTCCCCGGCAAGCCGTGGCTGGATCTGGCGACCAGTTCGGAACCGCTCAGCCTGGAGATGCTGGCCACCGCGAACGGCGGGGTGCTCTATTGCGAGGAGCTGGCCCGCCTGACGCGCCTGCAGCAGAAGAACCTGCTATTCGCCCTGGAGCGGCTGGAGAAGCACAACCTGCATCTGGTCGCCGCCACCGGCCAGGAACCGGGCGGCCTGGCGCAGCTCGGCTGGGACGAGGCCGGCCTGCGCCGCCTGTCGGAAGTCTGGCTCGGCCTGCCGACGCTGGCCGAACTCAAGGACGAGATCCCCGACATCGCCAGCCACCTGCTGACCCAGATCGGCGAAGCCGGCGACGCGCCGCTGCGCCGCCTGACCAGCGGCGCCCTCAACTCGCTGCGCCAGCACGCCTGGCCCGGCGGCTACGGCGAACTGAAGAGCGCGGTGCGCTCGCTGGCCCTGGCCGCCCTCGACGACGAGATCGACGCCGACGAGGTTGACCGTCTGCTCTTCCCCGATGCCGGCGCGGCGCCGGAGCCCATGCCCGGCCTGCCGCCGGAGGTGATGGACCTGCCGCTGCGCGAGGCGCGCGAGGTGTTCGAGCGCACCTATTTCGAGCACCATCTGCGTCTCGATGGCGCCAACATGACGCGCCTGGCCGAGAAGACCGGCCTGGAACGCACCCATCTCTACCGCAAGCTCAAGGACCTCGGGCTGCGCGGCGTCAAGAGCGACGAACCGGGTCCCGAACCGGTCCACGGATAAGGCCATGAACATCGTCATCCTCGGCGCCGGCCAGGTCGGTGCCAGTGTCGCCGAGGCGCTGGTCTCGGAAGCCAACGACATCACGGTGGTGGATCTGGACACCAACCATCTCGCCCTGCTCCAGGACCGGCTGGACCTGCGCACCGTGGTCGGCAATGCCGCCAGCCCCTCGGTGCTGCGCGACGCCGGCGCGGCCGACGCCGACCTGCTGATCGCCGTCACCCAGTCCGACCAGACCAACCTGTGCGCCTGCCGCATCGCCAAGACGGTGTTCAACGTGCCGACGCGCATCGCCCGCCTGCGCGCCCTCGACTACGCCGAGCACCCGGAGCTGCTCGACGAGAACAACTTCGCGGTGGATTTCAGCATCTGCCCCGAGCAGGAGGTGACCGAGGCCCTGGTGCGGCTGCTGGCCTTTCCCGACGCCTTGCAGGTGCTTCAGTTCGCCGGCGGCACGGTCAGCCTGGTGGCGGTGCGGGCGCGACCCGGCGGCCTGCTGGTGGACCAGCCGATCAACGCCATGCGCCAGCACCTGCCGGCCGGCGTGGATGCGCGCATCGTGGCGATCTTCCGCGACTTCCAGCCGATCGCCATCGACGGCGGCACGGTCATCCGGGCCGGCGACGAGGTGTTCGTGCTGGCGGCCAGCGAGCATATCCGCCAGGTGTTCATCGAGTTGCGGCGCATGGAAAATCCGGTGCGCAACGTCATGATCGCCGGCGGCGGCAACATCGGCTACCGTTTCGCCAAGGCGATCGAAGCCAACTTCCAGGTGAAGCTGATCGAACGCAACGAGACGCGCGCCGAGCAACTGGCGGCGCGCCTCGACCACGCCCTGGTGCTGGCCGGCGACGCCACCGACGAAAAGCTGATGGGCGGCGAGGGCATAGAGGACATGGACTTCTTCCTCGCCCTGACCAACGACGACGAAAACAACATCATGGCGGCGCTGATGGCCAAGCGGCTGGGCGCCAAACGGGTGCTGGCGCTGATCAACCGCCGGGCCTATGTCGACCTGGTGCAGGGCGGCGAGATCGATATCGCCATTTCGCCGGCGCAATTGTCGATCGGCACCCTGCTCACCCATGTTCGGCACGGCGACATCGCCCGCGTCCATTCCCTGCGCCGCGGCGCCGCCGAGGCCCTGGAACTGGTGGCCCACGGCGACGAAAAGACCTCCAAGGTGGTCGACCGGCGCATCGAGGAAATCGACCTGCCCGATGGTGCCAGCATCGGCGCCATCGTCCGCAAGACACATACCTCGATGGTGGTCTACGAAGACGGGCTGCCGGTCGAAAAGGAGCTGTACGAGGTGGTCATCGCCCACCACGACACCCGGATCCAGGCCGACGATCATGTGATCGTCTTCTGCGTTTCGAAGCGACTGGTGCCGAAGGTGGAGAAACTGTTCCAGGTCGGCTTCCATTTCCTATGAGCCGGCTGCTTTCCGTCCTGCGGGTACTGGCGCTGGTGCTGTTGATCTTCAGCGGCGCCATGCTCGCCCCCATGGCGGTTTCCTGGCATCTTGGCGACGGCGCCCTGAGCGCCTACGACGAAGGGATCGCCGCGACGCTCGGCGCCGCCCTGCTGCTTTGGTGGCTGACGCGCCGACACACGCGGGAACTGCAAATCAAGGACGGCTTTCTGCTGGTGGTGCTGGTGTGGACGGTGTTGCCGGCCTTCGCGGCACTGCCGCTGCTGATCTACTTCTGGCCCAAGCTCTCCTTCACCGATGCCTATTTCGAGACCGTTTCGGGCCTGACCACGACCGGCGCCACGGTGCTGGAAGGGCTGGACAAGATGCCGTACTCGATCAACTTCTGGCGCGGCGAGCTGGTCTGGCTGGGCGGCATGGGCTTGATCGTGCTGGCCGTGGCGATCCTGCCGCTGCTCGGCGTGGGCGGCCGGCAGATCTTCAAGGCCGAGGCGCCGGGGCCGATGAAGGACTCGAAACTGACGCCGCGCATGGCCGAAACCGCCAAGGGACTCTGGGCGATCTACGGTCTGATCAGCGCGGCCTGCCTCGCGGCGCTGTACTGGGCGGGGATGGACTGGGGCGACGCCGTGATGCACACCTTCACCATCATGGGCCTGGGCGGCTTTTCCAGTCACGACGCCAGCTTCGGCTATTTCGATTCGGTGACCATCGAGGTGGTGACGATCATCTTCATGACGCTCTGCGGCATGAACTTCGCCAGCCATTTCCTGGCCATCCGCAACCGGACCCTGTCCCCCTATCGTGTCGATCCGGAAATCGGCTGGTACCTGCTGGCCATGTACTCGGGCGTGCTGCTGGTGGCCACCTACCTGTTGTACATGGGCACCTATGCCGACTTTCCGACCGCCCTGCGCTACGCCGCCTTCAACGTGGTGTCGATCGCCACCACCACCGGCTTCGCCAATACCGATTTCAACCTGTGGCCGATGTTCGCGCCGCTCTGGATGCTGTTCCTGTCCAGCTTCGTCACCTGCTCCGGCTCCACCGGCGGCGGCATCAAGATGGTGCGGGCGATCATGCTCTACAAGCAGGTGTTCCGGGAGATCATGCGCTCGCTGCACCCCAGCCTGGTGCGGCCGATCAAGCTGGCCGGCGCGCCGGTGCCGGCCAACATCGTCCATGCCGTGCTGGCCTTCGGTTTCATCTATATGGTCAGCCTCGTTTCGCTGACGCTGCTCATGGCGGCCAGCGGCCTGGACATCGTCACCGGCTTTTCGGCGGTGGTGGCCTGCGTCAACAACACCGGGCCGGGCCTCAACCAGGTCGGCCCGGCGACCACCTTCGCCGTGCTCACCGACTTCCAGACCTGGGTGTGCACCTTCGCCATGTTGCTCGGCCGGCTGGAGATATTCACCCTGTTGGTGGTGCTGTCCCCGGCCTTCTGGCGCAAGTGAGATAATCGGCCCTCAATTTTCGAGCGGCCGCCATGACCCGACCCAAGAACGACACTTTCCTGCGCGCACTGCTGCGCGAGCCCGTCGACTACACCCCCACCTGGCTGATGCGCCAGGCCGGCCGCTACCTGCCGGAGTACTGCGAGACCCGCAAGCGGGCCGGCAGTTTCCTCAACCTGTGCAAAAACCCGCGCCTGGCCTGCGAGGTGACGCTGCAACCGCTGGCGCGCTATCCACTTGACGCGGCGATCCTGTTTTCCGACATCCTGACGGTGCCGGACGCCATGGGCCTCGGGCTGTATTTCGCGGACGGCGAAGGACCCAAGTTCGAGCGGCCGCTGCGCGAGGAATGGGCGATCCGCGACCTCACCGCGCCGGACCCCAACGTGCATCTGCGCTACGTCATGGACGCGGTGGCCGAGATACGCCGCGCGCTCGACAACTCGGTGCCGCTGATCGGCTTTTCCGGCAGCCCCTTCACGCTGGCCTGCTACATGGTCGAGGGCGGCGGCTCGGAGGATTTCCGCACCGTCAAGACCATGCTCTACGACCGGCCCGACCTGCTGCACCACATTCTCGAAGTGACCAGCCAGGCGGTGACCGACTACCTGAACGCCCAGATCCAGTCCGGCGCGCAGGCGGTGATGATCTTCGACACCTGGGGCGGCGCGCTGCCCGCCTGGGCCTACCAGGAGTTCTCGCTGGCCTACATGCGACGCATCGTCGCCGACTTGAAGAAGGTTCATGACGGCGAGCGCGTTCCCTCGATCGTGTTCACCAAGGGCGGCGGCCAGTGGCTGGAGTCGATCGCCGCCATCGGCGTCGACGCCGTCGGCCTCGACTGGACCACCGACCTGGGCACCGCCCGCGGCCGGGTCGGCGACCGGGTGGCGCTGCAAGGCAACCTCGATCCGATCGCCCTGTTCGCCTCGCCCGAGGGCGTGGCGCGGGAGGCGCGCCGGGTGCTCGACAGCTTTGGCGCCCATTCGGCGCAGAGTGGCCACGTCTTCAACCTCGGCCACGGCATCTCCCAATTCACGCCGCCGGACAATGTCGCCGCGCTGGTCGAGACGGTGCGCCAGTACAGCCGCGGCTTTCACGACGGGCAGCCCGGCTAGCCCGGCCCCGAGGCCACCGGGCACCGGGCCGGCCGGCAAGGGCGGCCAGACTGGCGTCGCCGCCCGGCCACCGCGATTTCCCAGGCCGGGCGCGGCACCCCGGGCAAGCCGGCCTGCAAGCCAGTCGCAGCAAGGTTCGGCGGGTGGGGTTGACAATCGACTTATTCACATTCGGAAACTGCTCACTCCTGAACCCGGGGCATAGCCATGCCGCTGTTTGGGTGTTTTTAACACATTGTTTATAAACGATTATTTTTCGCTTAATTATTACGCAACCGTGAAATTTTCCTTAAGCGACCGCCAGTTACGTTCACCCGGGCACCTTTGTTCACAAACTTATCCACAGTTTTTGTGAGTAATCATTTTCCCTTGTGAGACCAATGAATTAGGCCCTCAAGCGGAAGTTGAATCGAGCTATGACGAACAAGCCCTTGATCAGCGATGCCCATTGTTAGAGTCGCCCTCGACGTGCCGCTGCCCCGCTTGTTCGACTACCGGGCGGACGACGCCGTGGCCACCGATATCGGCCGGCGCGTGGTGGTGCCCTTCGGCGGTGGCGCCGGCGGCCACAAGGTCGGCCTGATCGTCGGCAGCGCCGCAAGCTCCGACCAACCACCGGAAAAACTGAAGTCGGTCGAGACCATCCTGCGCGACATGCCGCCCCTGCCGGCCGACTGGCTGGCCCTGTGCGAGTTCTGTAGCCGCTACTACCAGCATCCGCTCGGCCAGGTGATGGGCTTTGCCCTGCCGCCGCTCCTGCGCCGGGGCAAGCTGCCCAGGAGCAGGGGCAAGGGGCAAGGGGCAAGTAACCAGGAGAGAGGCGCCGTCCAGGTGCCGCCCTTGCTGCCGGAGCAACAGGCGGCGGTGGAGGCGATCGTCGCCGCGCGAGGCTTCGGGACTTTCCTGCTCCACGGGATCACGGGCAGCGGCAAGACGGAGGTGTACCTGCGCGCCATCGAGGCCGTGCTGGCGGGCGGCGGCCAGGCATTGATGCTGGTGCCGGAAATCGCCCTCACGCCACAACTGGAACAGCGCGTAAGTGAGCGCTTCCAGCACGCCCGAGTAGTGTCGGCGCACAGTGGCGTGGCCGACGCCGCCCGGGCACGCGGCTTCCTGGCCGCCCTGACCGGCGAGGCCGATATCGTGCTCGGCACCCGGCTTTCGGTGTTCATGCCCTTGCCGCGCCTGCGCCTGATCGTGGTGGACGAGGAGCACGACGCCTCTTTCAAGCAGCAGGAGGGGCTGCGCTATTCGGCCCGCGACGTGGCGGTGTTCCGCGCCAAGCAGCTCGACATTCCCATCGTGCTCGGTTCGGCCACCCCGGCGCTGGAGACTTTTCACCATGCGCTTGCCGGCCGCTACCGGTTGCTGGAGCTCTCCCGCCGGGCGGTGGCCGAGGCGCCGCCCGAGGTGCGCACTGTCGATACGCGCCGGGAAAAGCTCCAGGACGGCATGAGCGCGGCGCTGCTCGACGCGCTGGCGGAACGGCTGCGACGGAACGAGCAGAGCCTGGTCTTCCTCAACCGGCGCGGCTATGCGCCGGTGCTGGCCTGCCCGGCCTGCGGCTGGGTGTCGCGCTGCCGGCGCTGCGCCGCCAATCTGGTGGTGCATCTGGCCGACCGGCGCCTGCGCTGCCACCACTGCGGCCTGGAAACCGGCCTGCCCAAGGCCTGCCCGGACTGCGGCAACCAGGACATCCACCCCTTCGGGCGCGGCACGCAAAGACTGGAGGCGGCGCTGAGTGAGCACTTCCCTGAGGCGCGTCTCCTGCGCATCGACCGCGATTCGGCCAGCACGCCGAAGAAATGGCAGGCCATGCTGGCCGCCATCCATGCCGGCGAGGCGGACATCCTGGTCGGTACCCAGATGCTGGCCAAGGGCCACGATTTCCCGCGCCTGACCCTGGTTGGCGTGGTCGGCGCCGATGCCGCTTTGTTCGCGGCCGACTTCCGGGCGCCGGAGCGCCTGTTCTCGCAGTTGATGCAGGTCGGCGGCCGCAGCGGCCGGGCGGCGTTGCCGGGTGAGGTGCTGATCCAGACCGAGCATCCCGAACACCCGCTCTACCGGGCGCTGGCCGGGCACGACTACAACGCCTTTGCCCGGGCGCAGCTCGACGAACGGCGGGCGGCCGGCTTTCCGCCCTTCTCCTTTCAGGCGCTCTTGCGGGCGGAAGCCAGGGATCTCGACCAGTCGCTGGCCTTTCTCGCCGAGGCGCGCGACGCGGCCCTGGCGTTGGCCGGCGAAGCGATTGCCCTCTACGACCCGGTGCCAATGCGCATGGCGCGGCTGAAGAATCTGGAACGCGGCCAGTTGCTGGTCGAATCGGCCAGCCGGCCGGCCTTGCAGGGCTTCCTGACCGGCTGGAACGAAAGCCTGCACAAACTCAAGCCGCCCCGCGAGTTGCGTTGGCACCTGGACGTCGATCCGCTGGAGTTTTGATCGCCTGATGGCGCTCAGGCCCGCCCGCCCGCTGTGCGAGCGGCGCCGAGCATGAACCAGCCGTAGGCCAGCGCCTGCAACGCCAGCAGCCCGCCGTAGGTCCAGCGGTAGGCCTCGCGCGGCGGCAGGCCGTTGGCCTGCAAAACGTCGAGCAGCGCACCGAAACCCCACTGCAAACCGAAGGCGCCGATGAAGGCGCCAAGGTTCAGCGCGGTGTTCACGCGGCCCGACAGGTGCGGCGGGAAATGGCTGCTCAACAGGGCATAGGCCAGATTGCCGACCGAGAACACCAGGCCGAGCGCGAACCACAGGGTGTAGGTGGCGCCAAGGTCGGCGACGATGGCCAGGCTGACCAGCACGCCGACGCCCATGCCCGCCTTGAGGATGGTTTCCGGCTCGATGCCGCGTCGCTGCAAGGGCACGACCAGGAAGGCGATGGCCAGGAAACCGGCCAGCATGGCGCCACTGGTCAGCAGCAGGTGGAAGGCCGCCGATTCGCGCGTCTGGCCGTTGACCTCGATCAACCAGGGCACGGCCCAGAGACCCTGGATGGCCATGAAGCCACCGACGATGGCGGCGGTTTGCGGCGCGAAACGCCAGAAGACGCGGCTCTTCAGAATGCCGCCCAGCGCGCGCAGTTGCTCGCCCGGCGTTTCGCGGGAGCCTTCGCCACGCCTTTCCGGCGTGGCGAAGATGGCCGCGGCAACCATTGCCGCCAGCACCGCCAGGCCGAGGAAGATTCCCCGCCAGCCCAGCGGGGGCAGGGCCCAGCCGATCGGCGTGGTGGCGGTCAGGGCGCCCAGTCCGCCGGCGGCCATCACCGCCGCGTTCAGCGACGCCTGGCGCTCCGGCGGGAACCAGAGCGAGAAGGCCTTGAAGCTGGCCATCAGGCAGGCCGAAACGCCCAGACCGATCAGGGCACGCGCACCGGCCAGCTCGGGCAGGGTCGCGCCCAGGGCGAACGCGGCGCTGCCCAACGCAGCCACCAGCAACAGGCCCGCCTCGACCCGGCGCGGTCCATAGCGATCGAGCAGCAGGCCAAGCGGCAATTGAAAAGCGCCGAAGGCCAGCAGATAGGCCGAGGTCAGCAGGCCGAGCTGGGCCGCCGACACCGAAAGCTCGCGCGTCAGCTCCGGCGCGATCACCGCATTGACGTTGCGCAGCAGGTAGGACAGGTAGTAGCCCACCGCGAAGGGCGCGAACACGCGCAGCCAGGGATTCATGGATTCCCCGCCAGCCATGCGCCGCGTTCGGCCAGCGCCTTGACCCAGCCGGCGGCGAGCCCCGGCGCGGTCGCCAGTTCGGCGAGTTCGCGCGGGTCGGGCCGGAGGGCCTTGCGCAGCCGCCAGAGCCGGGCCAGGGTGGCTTGCGGCGCGGGTCGATCCAGCAGTTCGAAGCCACAACCGGGCTCGACCTGGCCCTCTTCGATAACGCGGAAGTACCAGCCGGTCAGGCCCTGCTCGTCGATCCAGCGCGCCATGCCGGTCACGCCGTGGCGGGCGTCGATCTTCCAGCACGGCGTGCGCGGCTGCGCCACCTGGATGCGCGCATCGCCGAGGCGGAAGAGGTCGCCGACGCAGACATTGTTTTCGTCCCAGCCGGCGACCGACAGATTCTCGCCGAGCGAACCGGGCACCAGGCCCGCGCGGGCCTCGGAGAACGCTTCGGCCAGCCGTGCGTAATGGCCGGGCGGAAACTGGTGCAGAGCCTTGTCCGGCCCGCCATGCGCCCGGCGATCGGCCTGCTGGTCGCCGGCCAGGCCTTCGGTACCCAGCCAGGCCGGCTCGTCGCGCTCGCGCTTGACGATGGCGCTCGGCTTGCCGTCGGGCGGCAAGGGCCGGATGCCACCGATGAACAGCCTCACCGCCATAGCCACGCCGCGCCCCGTACGCCGGAGGAGTCGCCATGCCGGTGCTTCACCAGCCGGGTGGCCACGTGGTCGGAAAAGACGTGCGCGCCCCACAGGCGCGGCACCGCGTCGTAGAGGCGGTCGAGGTTCGACAGGCCGCCGCCGAGCACGATCACGTCGGGGTCGAGGATGTTGATGACCTGCGCCAGGGCCTTGGCCAGACGCGCTTCGTAGCGCCGCATGGTCGCCGCGCAGTCGGCGTCGTCCAGCGCGGCGCGGGCGGCGATGGCGGGCGCGTCGAGCTCCTGGCCGCAGGCCGCCTGATGGTCCCGCCGCAGGCCCGGCCCGGACAGCAGCGTCTCGACGCAACCGTGCCGCCCACAGTAGCAAGGCGGCTGGCGCGGGTCGGGCAGCGGATTGTGCCCCCATTCGCCGGCGATGGCGTTTGCCCCCATGAGGACCCGGCCCCGGACGACGATGCCGCCGCCGACGCCGGTGCCGAGAATGACGCCGAAGACCACCTCGGCTCCGGCGCCGGCGCCGTCGGTGGCCTCGGAGAGGGCAAAGCAGTTGGCGTCGTTCTCGATGCGCACTTGCCGTTGCAGCAGCGCTTGCAGGTCGCGGCGCAGCGGCTGGCCGATCAGCCAGGTGGAGTTGGCGTTCTTGATCAGGCCGGTGAGCCGCGATTCCGCGCCGGGAATGCCGATGCCGACCGAACCCCGCTGGCCGAGCTCGTTCTCGGCCGCCTCGACCAGCCCCGCCACCGCCATGACCGTGGCCAGGTAGTCATCTCGATCTTGGTGCCGCCGAGGTCGATGCCGATGTGGAGCGTCATGGCCGCGATTCTGGCACGGGCAACCCGGCCGGCGGCAAAGTCTGAGAAAATCCGGCCCCATGAAGGGCAGAAAAGAAAACATCATCGAGATCGACGATCTCCACTTCGCCTACGGCGCCGAGCCGGTGCTGCGCGGTATCAACTTGCGTGTGCCGCGCGGCAAGGTGGTGGCGATCCTCGGCGTCTCCGGCTCGGGCAAGAGCACGCTGCTCAAGCTGATCGGTGGCCAGTTGCGGCCGCAACGGGGTTCGGTGCGGGTCGACGGCAAGGTCATCCACGAACTGGACAGCGACGACCTCTACGAGATGCGCCGCGAGATGGGCATGATGTTCCAGGCCGGCGGCCTGTTCTCCGATCTTTCAGTGTACGAGAACATCGCCTTCCCGATGCGCGAGCTGACCGACCTGCCGGAAAACCTGATCCACCGGCTGGTGCTGATGAAGCTCAATTCGGTCGGTCTGCGCGGCGCGGCACGCCTGATGCCCACGGAGCTGTCGGGCGGCATGGCGCGGCGGGTGGCGCTGGCGCGGGCCATCGCGCTCGACCCGACGCTGATCATGTACGACGAGCCCTTCGCCGGCCTCGACCCGATCTCGCTCAACGTCATCGCCGACCTGATCCGCACGCTCAACGACGCGTTGGGCATCACGTCGATCGTCGTCACCTACGATGTCTTCGAGTCGCTGAAGGTGGCCGACTACGCTTACTTCATCCACAACGGCGGGGTGGTGGCGCAAGGCACGGCGCAGGAGATGCTGGCATCGCGCGACGACTTCGTCTTCCAGTTCGTCAATGCCCGGCCCGATGGTCCGGTGGCCTTCCACCACCCGGCGGTACCCTACCGCGAGACGCTGCGCCTGGCCTGACCGCCTGGCTACCGGCCGAACAGGCCCTTGAGGACTTCGTCCTTGGCGCGCTGCTTGAGCTCCTCTTTCTTCTCTTCCACCTTCGCCTTGACCGCGCCTTCCGCCAGGGCGGCGTATTCGATCTGGTAGGAGAGCTGGTCGAACGGGCCCCGGGCGCGCACCGGCACCGTCAGGCCCTGGAGATGGGCGAGCTCCTTGGCGCCCTGGCCGCCCGAGGTCGCCACCACACTGGCCTTGGCCACGTAGTCGAGCCGGCCGTTGCCGATGTCGATGTCACCGGCGCCGCCCAGCCGCAGGAAGGGCGACTTGGCCGACAGATCCTGATTGTGGGCGACACCGCTGGCGATGCGAAACGAGGCGGTCAGTTCGGAAAAATCGGTCTTGTCGGTCGCCTTGGCCTGCTGCACGGCATCCTGCCTGCTGGACAGCAAGGCCTTGGCCTCACGAAAACTCTGCGCGAGGTTGATACCCTTCAGCGCGCCGTTGCGCAGCACCACCGAAGCCGTGCCACCGAGCGCCTTCTTCATGGCACCGACCGTCTCGCCGCGCGTGGTGATGTCGAACCGCACGTTGCCGTTGCCTTCCAGCAGATCCTGGTTGGCAAGATCTTTCATCAGCGGGTTGATGTTGATGCCGGTCAGCGTCTCGCTGACCGCCACCGAGTTGCCATCGGCGTTCACCGATAGCGCGCCGGTCAGCGTGCCGTCGTAGAGATTCATCGAATGCGGCGCGATGTCGAGCTTGCCGCCGGTGGCCTTGACTTGCAGTTTGATGTTATTGGCCTTGACCTGGTTGATCTGGAATCGGCCGATGCGCACCGCGCCATGCACGTTCAGTCCCTTCAGGGCCGACAGGTCGAGCTTGCCGCCATCGCCCGCCTTGCCGGCCTTGCCCGCGTCGCCGGGCTTGGCCGGCGGCAGGTACTTGTCGACATTCAACTGGTCGATGTCGAGATCGAAGCCCAGCGCCAGCGGCGAGAACTTCTCCACGTCGAACTTGAGCGCGATCGTCGAATCGTCGAAACGCGTGGTCAACGCGCCCTGGGCGGCCTGCTTGGCCAGCTCGGCGCGCAAGTGTCCCGAGAGCGGCAGCTTCACCGACTTCATCGGCATCTTCGGGCTGGCGAGTTCGATGTTGCCTTCGATCTTGTCGAAGGCGAACACCTGTTCGGCCGGCTTGGCGGACAAATTGGTGGCCAGCTTGCCCTTCACCGTGGCATCGCCCACCGTGGCATCGGCTTCCAGTTCGACCTTGTCGATCTTGACGCTCTCGGCGCCGCTTTCAATGCCGGTGATGGTCAGCGTGGCCGCCACCTTGCGGTCGCCGCCCACCAGGTTCGTGGCGAGCAGCAGGCGCTCGCCGCTCGCCTGGCCGGCGGTCACGGCCAGCTTGGGCAGCTCGAGACGGACGTCGAACGCGTCGCTACCGGTCTTGCCCTTGGCCGTGAGCTTGACGGCGGCGGCGTGGAATACCTGTTTGCCGGTATCGGCGGCGATGGCGCCGGTGGTGAGATCGAGGCCCGAGACGACGGTGCTCCGGCCGCTTTGCTCGTCGAGCCAGGTTAACTGGGCGTTGCCGACCTTGATGCCGCTGATGTCCACTTGCACCGGCGCGCTGTCGCTCTTGTCCTTGGACAGCAGGTCGGCGATGTTGAGCGTGCCATCCTTGTGCTTGATGAGCGTCACCCGCGCACCGTCGAGTTCGACGGTATCGACCACGATGCGCCTGGACAGCAGCGGCATGACGGCGACCGAAACCCGAGCTCCGTCGATGGCGGCAAACTGCTTGTCACTGCGGAATTCGGACAGCGATGTCTTGCCCAGGCGTATGCCGACATTGGGCCAGAAGGACAAGGCGACATCGCCCTCGATCGTCAGCGTGCGCTGCTTTTTTTCCTGCACGACACTGGTCAGTTCGGCCTTCAGGCGGGCGCTGTCGAACGTCGTCGCCACGAAGACGATCAGCCCGACCAGGATCGCCGCGAGCACGCCGAATACGATGACAGCTAACTTAATTGGCTTCATGGCTAACATATTTCCCCATGAGGTTTGCTAGAGTGTCCAGCCTAGCAGAAACAACCAAGGAGAGCTGACAATGAGCGGAATCGTGCAGGAATTCAAGGAATTTGCCATCAAGGGTAACGTGATGGACTTGGCGGTCGGCGTCATCATCGGGGGCGCCTTCGGCAAGATCGTCGATTCGGTGGTCGGCGACCTGATCATGCCGATCGTCGGGCGCATTTTCGGCGGCCTCGACTTCAGCAACTACTTCCTGGCCCTGAAGGACATACCGCCCGGCGTCGCCATGACCCTGGCGGAGGTGAAGAAGGCTGGCGTGCCGGTGTTTGCCTACGGCAGCTTCATCACCATCCTGTTCAACTTCCTCATCCTCGCCTTCATCATCTTCATGATGGTCAAGCAGATGAACCGCCTGAAGCGCGCCGAAGCCGCCGCGCCCGTCGCGCCGCCGCCGACGCCCGAAGACGTCATCCTGCTGCGGGAAATTCGCGATTCGCTGAAGAAGTAGGGTTTCAGCGCGACCAGGCCGGCCGGTCAGCCGGCCTGGCGCAACGAGATCAGTTCGTCGCGCTCGGTTTCGACGAGCGCTCCGCGCCGGTCGCGGGCGGTGCGCTCGGCCTTGATGTGGAAATTGAGGCCGGGCACGACCCAGAAGTGCCGTTCCAGGCGCTTGCCGGCCGTGACATTCCAGCCGCTGGCCTCGATGTGGAAGGTCTGAAACTCGCCGGCCGGCACGCTGACCTTTTCCAGCGCCACCACTTTGACATCGAATTCGACATCGGCGCGCCCGCCGCGCTGACCGGTCATCGTCATGCGCGCCTGCCATTTCTTGCCGATCTGGAGCTCGGCCGGAAAGAACTGCAAGGGGCCATCGAAGACCCGCTGCGGTGACTTGATGGGATTGCCGAGCAGATCGGTGGCGGCTTTGCCCCCGTTGAACTCCACCCAGTCGTTGTCGGGGTCGACCCGCGTCACCTTCGAGGCATGGGTACCCTCTTCATTGCCCGTCAGGAGGTCGCTCCGGCGGTAGACCGCCTGATCGCCGACCGTGAAGTTTCGGCCCAGCGGATGGGTACCGGCCGAGTAGGGGTTGGCCGACGGCTGAAACAACGGCCCGGCCTGCACACCCGCCTTGAGTTCGACGGCCTTGGTGGCGCCTTTGCCGACATTGCCCGAGCGGCGCTCGACCGGCGCCAGCAGGCGCGTCAGGCGCGCCTGGGCCACTTCGCTGAAACGCCCGTTCGGATAGGCCTTCAGGTAGGCGACCCAGTCATCGACCGTTTGCGAGGCCTTGATCCGGTTCCAGGTGGCCAGCTCCTCGCTGAACTGCTGTTCGATCTCTTCTTCGCTGAGCTTCTTCCGGCCCTGGGGGAACATGAAGACCCGCTCTTCCAGCGAGGTCGATTCCCAGGGGATCTGTACTCCCCGCGAGGCCAGACGCACGTTGAGGCGCACCCGCTTCAGGCAGTCCTCGATGCCGGTGCCGGGCACCGCAAGCTCCCGCACCAGATTGGCGGTGTAGAGGCCGTTGGCGCCATCGCCATCCAGCGCGACGCTGCCGGGCGCGGTCGCATAGGCCAGCAGGCTGCCGACGGGCGCGTCGAACTGGCTGAGGCCCTTGTTGTCCGGCCGGTATTCCGCGCCAAAGGGATTGTCGCGGCAGGCGTCGAGGATGACGATGAAGGTCTTGTCGCGGGTCTGGGCGAAATGCTGGAGCACGACGCTCAGGTCGAGGCAGCGGCTTTTCAGCTCGCCGGTGTTGCGCACCCGGGCATCCACGGGCAGCAGGTAGTTCTTCCAGTCCACCTGCGCGCCGTGGCCGGCATAGTAGAAGACCGCCAGCTTGGTCTCGCCGCGCCGGACCGCCGCGCCAAAGCGCTCGATGGCACCAGCCATGGTCTGGAGTGTGGCGTCGGTTTGCACCTCCGTGGAAAACCCGGCCGTGCGCAACAGGTCGGCCACCGCCCGGGCGTCGTTGACCGGGTTGATCAGCGGCGAGCCCTGATAGGCGTTGTTGCCGATGGCCAGCGCGACTCGCTGGCCGCTGTCGGCGAATGCCGGCGCTATGGGCTGTACCAGCGGCGCGGCGGCCAGAGCCTTGAGGAAATCGCGCCGCCTGAACAAGGGAGCCGCCTTACACGCCGTCCGCGACGAACGGATTGCCGCGCCGTTCCTCGCCAAAGGTGGACATCGGTCCGTGGCCGGGCAGGAACTCCACGTCGTCGCCCAGTGGCCACAGGCGCTCGCGGATGGAGCGGATCAGCGCGGCGTGATTGCCGCGCGGGAAGTCCGTGCGGCCGATCGACCCTTCGAACAGGACATCGCCGACCACCGCCAGCTTCGACGGCCGGTGGAAGAAGCAGACATGACCAGGCGTATGCCCGGGTGTGTGCAGCACTTCCAGTACCACATTGCCGAACCGGACGGTATCTCCGTCGTCCAGCCAGCGGTCGGGAGTGAAGGCCTCGCAATGGGGAAAGCCGAACATCCGGCACTGCTCCGGCAGCTGCCGAATCCAGAACTCGTCTTCGCGCTGCGGGCCCTCGATGGGCACCGCCAGCCGGGAAGCGATTTCGGCGGTGCCGCCGGCGTGATCGATGTGGCCATGGGTCAGGAGAACCTTGACGATGGTCACGCCGAGGCGCGCGGCGCTGGCGAGAATGAGGTCGATGTCGCCGCCGGGGTCGATCACGGCGGCCTGTTTGGTTTCCTCGCACCAGAGCAGGCTGCAATTCTGGGCGAAGGCGGTCACGGGAATGATTCGGTATTCCATGGCGGCGGATTCTACAGGGGGTGCCGTCCGCGCCTATAGGCCGCGCGCCCAGGCGGGCCGCAGGGGCGCATGGTCGGGGTGGGCGATGGCGGCGCGCAACTGGCCCAGCAGCTTGTCCCGGTCGGTGCCCAGCGTGCCTTTCAGCACCAGCCAGTTGGAGGCGTGGTCGCTGCGAAACACCGTCCGCCTGAGTTCCAGCCGGGCGAGAAAGCGCTCCATTTCGACCATCAGTTCGACCACGGAGAGCGGCTCCCAGCCTGGGAAGCCCGTCCGCAAACGCTCCTCGCCCCTGGGAAAACTAACCACCAGCGTCGCCAGGAATTCCGGCTGCGCGGCGTTGATGAGGTCGGCGGAATGGTCGGCATGCCGGGCCGACAGCGCCTGTCCGCCCAGGCCGTTGAGGATCATCACCGAACGGCTGATGCCGGCCTGGCCGAGCTTGTCCAGGGCCGCCAGCGTCGATGACTGTGTTTCGCCCTTGCCAACGCGCAGCAGTACCTCGTCGTCGCCCGACTCGGCGCCGACGTAGGCCATCGACAAACCCGCCGCCGCCAGCTCGCGCACTTCGTCCAGCGACTTTTTGGCCAGATTGCGCGGCAGGCAGTAGCTGGAAATCCGCCGCACACCGGGCAGATGGCGCCGAATCGCCACCAGGACCGCCAGCAGCCTGCGCGTCGGCAGCATCAGCGCGTCGCCATCGGCCAGGAAGACTCGCTTCACCGCGTCGCCGAAGCGCTCGCCGCAGCGGCGGATGCTGTCCAGGGTCTCCGCTTCGTCGCGGACACGAAAATGCTTCTGCGGCGCCGTGTACATTTCGCAGAAGGTGCAGCGGTTCCACGAGCAGCCGTCGGTGAGAGGCAGGATCAGGGATTCCGCCTCGCTGGGCGGGCGGAAGACCGGTTCGATGTAGCGGATCGGAAGGTCGGAATGCATGGTCGTCTCGCCAGTTTGCCCGAATTCCGGCCCCGGAGTGGTTGGGGGTGGTCGGGGGTTGCGGCCGGTGGCTGACGTGTGGCACAGTGCGGCGGCGCCCGTCAGGACGCATTCAACCCGAAACAGAAGGAGTTCCCATGACCACCGTAACCCTTGGCGGCAACCCGGTCGAAGTCGCCGGCACCCTGCCCCAGCCCGGCGCCACCGCGCCCGACTTTTCGCTGGTCGCCGGCGATCTCGCCGACGTCACCCTGAAGACCTATGCCGGCAAGCGCAAGCTGCTGAACATTGTTCCCAGCCTCGATACGCCCACCTGCGCAACATCCACCCGTCGCTTCAACGAAGAGGCCGGCAAGCTGGCCAACACCGTCGTGCTGGTCGTCTCGGCCGACCTGCCGTTTGCCGCCGGGCGTTTCTGCACCGTCGAGGGCCTGAAGAACGTCGCGCACCTCTCGACCATGCGCGGCCGCGAGTTCATGAAGAATTACGGCGTCGAAATCACCAGCGGCCCGCTGGTCGGTGTCACCGCGCGCGCGGTCGTGGTTGTCGACGAGAACAACAAAGTGCTCCACTCGCAACTGGTCGGCGAGATCGCCAACGAACCCGACTACGCCGCCGCCCTCAAGGCACTGGCGTAAGTATCGCCCCGCCTGATCCGGTCAGGCGGGGATCACCTCATCCAGGCCGAACTTGGCGGTGCCGAGTTCGGTTTTCACCAGCAGCGGGTAGCGCAGGCCGGGAAACCGGCCGCGGCGGGCGATGTTGTAGCCGATGACGATGCCCCGCACCATGCCGATCTTGACCCGGCGGCCGACGGTGAGACCGCGTGTCACGGCGGCACCAATCAACCGACTCAGCGCCGTGGCACCTTGGTGGGTGTCGCCTGTTCTGGTTTGTACCGGGCGGGTCATGTGAGCCTCTGCATTGTTGTCGTGTGACAACTCCTTTAACGGCGGAGGCGGCGTAAAGGTTTAACGACCGGCCGCGGGCCAGACCCTGGAAATGAAAAGCCCCGACCGACGAGGAGTTCCGGTCGAGGCAATCCCGGCCGAGGCCGGGGGAGGAGCTTTTGAGCTTGACTACCGGCGATCAGCCCGCCTTGGTCGCCTTGAGGGTGGCGTTGGTGGCGGCGGCGAGGTTGGTTTCGGCCATCTCGCCGACTTGCTTGGCGGCCTTGGTCATGTTGTCGTAGGCGGTGTTGGCGGCGGCGATCGCGGACTTGACGGCGGCGATGGCGACATCGGAACCGGCCGGCGCGTTCTTGGCGGCCTTGTCGAGGGCGGACGATACGTTGCTGTTGATCTCGGCCAGTTGGCCTTCGAAGACCTTGCCCAGCGCGTCCTTGGTCTGGGTGGCGATTTCATGCACGCTCTGCGAGTAGGCGACGGCCTTTTCCAGGGTGGGCTGGACCAGCGAGGTTTGCAGCGTCATCAGTTCCTGCGGGTTCTTGGCCGCCATCAGCGCCTTGGCGTTGCCGACCGCCTCTTCCAGCATCATGCGGGCGGTGTTGAGATTGAGGGCGGCGAGGCGCTCGGCACTGGCGAAGGCCGT
Organism: Rhodocyclaceae bacterium; assembly: GCA_044220545.1. Classification (GTDB taxonomy): domain Bacteria; phylum Pseudomonadota; class Gammaproteobacteria; order Burkholderiales; family Rhodocyclaceae; genus Fen-999. Next base: position 26,257 of record JBGAQX010000008.1, read on the forward strand.
ATTGGCGATCGTCACCAGGGTTTCGACATTGGCTTTGTTGGCGTTGCTCAGTTGTTCGGGGGTGGTGTACATGGTTGGCTCCTGAAGATGACAACGATAATGTGGTTTCACACAGCCCGCCGGAAGCAGCCTTGACGCCTTGCGCTTCCTATTGTGCAGTGCACCATGAGCTGCATTGTAGGGCCGATCCGCCGCAAGTCAAGTAAATTGTGCATCGCACCATTCACTCTGTGTTGGCGCCGCCACGGGTCGGGGCGGACCGACACGAGGCCCGCCAGCCGGAAATCGGGTAGAGTTTGGCTGCTCGTCATCAGGCAACCGCGAACCCCGCCTGACCGAGCCCACCGGGAGAGCACCATGATCGTACGGCGCCGTAACTGGTTCTACCGCTTGGCAGGGCAGGTCTTCGTGCAAAGCATTTCCTTCGAACGCCCCGTCACCGCCTCGAAGGTCCGCGACACGCTGCGCCGATCGGTCGGCACGCCGCTGGAGATATGGGGACGCAGCGGCGCCGACCTGGCGACACCCCATCACAAATAGCGGAACATGCGTAGTCCTTGATAGTCCTTGCCGCCATGACAGGCAATTCAAAGATCGTCCCCGACCGCCCCGATCTCGATCGGCACCTTTCCGAGGACACCGGCTTCCAAACCGCTTTTCTTCGTTGTCTGGCCGCGATCGCCACGGCGGATGGGACGGTGAGCCTCTCCGAATATGGCGCGCTCAACCAGATCGCCGGGCAGATCGAGCAGTCGGCGTTTGCGGCGCATGCGCTGCTGTGGTTTCTCGAACATCCCAGCGATCTTTCGGCGGCACTGTCGGTGCTTGGCCGCGCCAGCACCGGCGTGGATCGCGGTACGACGCGGGCGGCGTTCAAGGCCGCGCAACCCCTGCTCATGCTTCAGGGGGAAGATAGCCGCAAGATCACGCAGCGCTTCGCCAAGGCGCTGGGCGTCAAGGTCACCGAATCGGATCTGGCGCAATTTCCCACCGGCGCGGCACCGACGCTCTGGAAGGACGTCGTCCGCCGTTCGACGAGATTGCTGAAAGGCGGGACGCTGCTTCCCGTCGCGCAGGAATGCCTCAAGGTCACCGGCGAGCCGGAAGTCACCCGGATGATCGGCGCCTACCTGGACGGCGAAATAGCCCAACCCGCCCTGTATGCCCGCGTCACCGGCGCGAATGCCGACATCGCCCGGCAACTGGCGGAGTTCGAGGAGCAACTGTCCGCCTCGGGCGTCATCGAGCAGACGGCCCAGGCCTACGTCACGACCGCCGACGAATTGTTTCAACAGGTCCAGCAGCGGCTATCCACCGTGGAGGCGCGCCTGCAATTCGAGAAGACCAGCTTCGATGAGGATGTCGAAGACGCCATCCATGACGCCGGCAACGCCATCGAACTCGAGATCGCCGATCGCCTCAAGACCGACAACTGGAAGCTCACCAAGGTGTGGGAAAGCATCGGTCGAACCAACTTCGGCAAGGAACTCGAGCGCCGGGTCGATCGCATCGCGACTCGACGAAACCAGCAGTTGCGATTCATGAAGGAAGACTTGCGCCTGTTTCAGGCCGACCTCAAGATCGTCCACGCCTCGATTCTCGAACGGCAGAACCACACCCAATTCGCGCGCCTGATGCCGCACTTGCGGATCGGCACGCGCATTGCCAATTCCGTCGATGACGCAGCCAGCTTCACGCTCGGTGCCGGCGCCCTTTCCCTCGCCGGCGCCGGAACCGCGGCCTACCTGCTGGGCACGGCCGTCGTCCTGCCGGTCATTGCGCCGATCGCGCCCTTCGTCGGCGGCACCGTGGTCATCGCGGCGGTGGTCAAGTGGCTGACCGATGCCGGCGAACGCAAGGACAACGAGATCCAGCACAAGCGCAAGGCATTCGAAAAGGCCTTGCGCAAACAACTGGCGATCGCCCGTTCATCGTATTTCGACCAATTGGACATCGTCGGCGAAGAGTTCCGCAAGACGGCGGACGCCTTCCTGAAACCCGCCCTGCTGGAAGCCGAGGCCGCCCGGCGACTCAGCGGCCTGCAAGCGAAGATAGCCCGTCGCGTTCTGGGCGAAGCACGTCAATCCGTATCCCGGCTGGCGACCGCCATCGAGCAGATCGGGCCGCGGGGCGAGAACTAGGCTGGTGGCGACGATCAGCGCGCCGTCGCTGGTCTATGGCCAGCGGAAGATCGACGGATTCAGCGAGGAACTTGGCGCGCCCGACACGATTCGAACGTGCGACCCCTGCCTTCGGAGGGCAGTACTCTATCCAACTGAGCTACGGGCGCGCTGCGGGAAAACACTGGAAGCCAGCGGCTGGCATTCTACAGTGACGGCCGGTGAATCGCTATAATCGCGGGCTTATCGAGACCCACAGGGGTCTCGTCGCGCGTATCAGCCCCCCTTTTCGATATAGGTGACCCGATGCTCAGCATGAATCTCCGTACTGGTGCCCTGGCGAGCGCGTTCCTGGTGGCCGCCCCGGTGGCTCTGGCGATGGGCGGCAGCCCGAAGGCCGACGACGAGGCGGCCAACAGTCGAATCCAGCCGGTGGCGCGCCTGGAGTTGGCGCCCCTCGCGCCGAAGACCGGCGGCGCCAGCCGCAGCGGCGAAGAACTGTACAAGGCGGTCTGTGGCGTCTGCCACGAAACCGGTGTCGCCGGCGCGCCGAAAACCGGCGACAAGGCCGCCTGGGCGCCGCGCATCGGGGTCGGCCTCGACGGACTGCTGAAGAGCGCGATCGCCGGCAAGAACGCCATGCCGCCGAAGGGTGGCGCGGCCGATGCCACCGATGGCGAAATGAAGGCGGCCATTGCCTTCATGGCCAACAAGTCGGGCGCCAGCTTCAAGTAACCGCTATTTCTGGCCCGCCAGCAGCGCCCTGAACTGGGCGAATTTGGCGCGGCCAGCCGCCCTGTCCTCGGGCGCCTCGCTGTTCCGGCCGACCCGTTTCAGGTCGTCGCCCATCTCGGCAACGAAGCGTGATATCTCCCGCTCCATGACTTCCCGGCCCTGCTTGCGCTTTTCGCACCAGGTGACGTGCAGGCTCATCTGGGCACGGGTGATGCCGACGTACATCAGCCGCCGCTCTTCTTCCACCTTGACGGCGTCGAGCGACTCGCGGTGCGGCAGGATGCCCTCCTCGACACCGACCAGGAAAACGTGGCGAAACTCCAGGCCCTTGGCGGCATGCAGGGTCGCCAGTTGCACGGTGTCCTGCTCGCCCTCCTGCTTGTCGAGCATCGACAGTAGTGCCACCGTTTGCGCCAGTTCGACCAGGGTCTTGCCCTCATCGTCGCCTTTCGCCGCCAGCCAGTCGACAAAGTCGCGCACATTGCGCCACTTGTTCTCCGCCTCCTTGGGATCCAGTGTCTCGAACAGCCAGGTCTCGTAGCCGATGGCGGCGAGCAGGTCGCCCAGCACCTGGCCGGCCGGTTCCTTGCCGGCGCGATGCTCCATGCGGTTGATGAACTGGGCGAATTCACGCACGGCGGCCAGCGGCTTGGCGGCCAGGTCGCTCTCGATGCCGGGCGCGAAGACCGCCGCGAACAGGCTTTGATGCCGGCGGCCGGCGGCCCGGCCGAGCGCTTCCAGCGTGGTGCCGCCGATGCCGCGCTTGGGCGTGGTCACCGCGCGGATGAAGGCCGGGTCATCATCCTGATTGGCCAGCAGGCGCAGGTAGCAGGTCAGGTCCTTGATCTCGGCACGATCGAAGAAGGACTGGCCGCCGGACAGCACGTAGGGAATCTTGTGGGCGCGCAGTTGCTGCTCGAAACCGCGCGCCTGGTGGTTGCCGCGATACAGGATCGCGTAGTCGCTCCACTTGCCGCGATGCTCGAAGCGATGCGCCTGGAGCCGCGACACCACCCATTCCGCCTCGTGTTCGTTGTCGCGGCAGGCCACCACCTGGATGGCGTCGCCGTGGCCCTTGTCCGACCAGAGGCGCTTCTCGAACAGTTTCGGATTGTGGCCGATGACGCTGTTGGCGGCGGCCAGGATGCGCGTCGTCGAGCGATAGTTCTGTTCCAGCTTGATGATCTTCAGTTGCGGATATTCGTCACGCAGGAGGCGCAGGTTGCCGATGTCGGCGCCGCGCCAGCCGTAGATGGACTGGTCGTCGTCGCCGACGGCGGTGAAGCTGGCGCGCGGGCCGGTCAGGAGTTTCAGCAGCCGGTACTGGCAGCGGTTGGTGTCCTGGTATTCGTCCACCAGCAGGTGCCAGATGCGGCTGCGCCAGCGGCCGCCAACCTCCTCGTTGCCCTCGAACAGCACCACCGGCAGGCGGATCAGGTCGTCGAAGTCGACCGCCTGGTAGGCGCGCAGCGTGCGTTCGTATTCCGCGTAGACCCTGGCCGCGCCGGCTTCGAGATCGTCTGCCGCGATGCTGGCCGCCTCTTCGGGGCCGACCACACCGTTCTTCCACAGCGAAATGCGGTTCTGGATCAGCCGCACCCGGGCTTTGTCGGCGTCCTTGAGCATCTCCTGGAAGAGCTGGCCGGTATCGGAGGCGTCGAGAATGGAAAAGCCGGCCTTGAGGCCGACATGGCGCGCTTCCTGACGCAGGATGCGCACGCCGAGCGCGTGGAAGGTGGAGATGGTCAAACCCTCGGTGCGGCCGGCCACCAGCTTGGCCGCCCGCTCCTTCATCTCCTTGGCCGCCTTGTTGGTGAAGGTGATGGCGGTGATCTTGTCGGCTTTGACGCCACATTCGCCCATCAGGTAGGCGATCTTCTGTGTGATGACCCGGGTCTTGCCGCTGCCGGCGCCGGCCAGCACCAGCAAGGGCCCGTCGAGATACCGGATGGCCTCCCGCTGAGGCGGATTGAGCGAATCCGCCGCCATGGCGCGCTCAGTTGCCGAGGGCGCCAAACACCTTCTTGGCCAGGTTGCCGGCGGCACCGACGGGATTGGTGCGGATCGCCTTTTCTTCCTCGGCGATCATCAGATAAAGGCCATCCAGCGCCTTGCCGGTGACGTAGCCGTCCAGGTGGGCATCCTTCTCCTTGACCAGGCCGAACTTGGCCGCCTTGCCGGCGAACTGGTCGTACTTCTCGGCGAGATTCACCTTGGCGATGGCCTTCTGGATGATGGGCTTGAACTTCTCGCCCAGCGGCTCGGCGGTGGTACGGCGGAAGTACTGCGTCGCGGCATCGTCGCCGCCGGTGAGCACACCCTTGGCGTCTTCGACCGACATCTTCTTGATGGCGTCGACCAGCATCGCCTTGGCTTCCGGCACCGCGGCCTCCGCCGCGCGATTCATCGCCGTCTCCAGTTCATCGACGTACTTGGCCATGCCGAAGCTGCGCATCATGCCCGCCGCTTTGTCCAGACCGCCGGGCAGACCGATCTTTACTTTCGGGTTGCCGAGAAAACCGTCGTTCTTGCCCAAGAGATCCACCGCCTTGCCCGCGCCCTGAGTCAGGGCTTCCTTGAGGCCGCCGGCCGTGTCCTTGTTGCTCAGTTGGTCCACGGAGAAGGCGTGGGCCGTGGCGGACAACAACACCGTGGCAAGAATCGCAAACAGGTGGCGCATGATGGGTTCCATTTCCGAGAGAACGGGACAGAGATTCTACCGTCCCACACTATCCGACGCCGCCCGCCGGCAAAGAACAGAGTTGCCCGTTCGTCGCCTCGTGAATAGCGTCCGCCAGCACCTCGGCACCGCCGTTACCGCGCTTGACTTTCGCTTGGCCCATTCCGAGCCTGGGCTGGCCGGCCTGCTGCGGGACCGCGCCAGTCGGCGGGCAGTTCGCTCGGCGGACACCCGTACCACGGACAGCGGGCTCGCCAGAGATCCGGATCATCATCGGCCGAGGGCCATGTCATACGGAATTGATCCAAATCAACAGTCTGGCAGATATGCGCTCTGTTATGACTTTCGTCTAATTGACCAACAGATTGTCGGAACGCTACCTTGGCGAACCGTAGGAATTGACCGCTTGACTGCTTGGAGATATGAAATGAGACCCAAAGCCCGATCGGCACGACCGACCCATCACCGACAAACTGGCCCCAATCCTTGGTCGCTCCTACTAAGGATCATGATTGCCGCCATAGCGGCGACCACTGCCACGCCAGTGCTGAGTGAGCCCTCAACACTCTCGACGCCATTCCGGGAACAATCGCCACTTCCGGGAACCAATGCGATCTCCGGGTTTCGTGTGTTTCAGAAACCTACCGGTCAATGGATCGCTGAGCTTGATTACTTCTACACCGGCGAACCAAGGCACGCGAGACTGCAAATCGACGTCCAGGCCAACGAAAACGACGCGGTCCAGCCAAAGGCGATGGTCGCGGGCGAGATCTTCTGGGGCGAGCTCGTTGTCGCACGACGAGGATCGCACCACGTCAGTGTCGAACTGAAACGTCCCAGTATGAATCTTGGCCCGATAACGACGAGGGCGGTTCTCGCGCACCTACTGGCACCGGCGGCGATGCCGCCAGAGCAGGTATCTACCGCCCACGGAAGTCCTGCGGAGAGAAACGTGATTCTGGCCGGCACGCGCATTGTTCAGCACATTGAGTGGCCCGATTATCAAACTTGGACATTCGAGCGCGAGTACGCGAACAAGACTCCGAAGGAAATATTCAGCAAGGCGGTCGCGCTGATCGATACCGAGGATACGCAATCGATTCGACAAGCCAAGACGCTCTTGGAACGACTTATCAAGGGTGATCAGCAATTCGACGAGGCGTACGTCGAACTGGCGCGAGTGGCAATGAAGTTGAATTGGGGTCCTGAAGGCCTCCATCAAGCGGAAACGCTGCTGCAGTCGGCCTTGCAAAGTCGTCCCGGCAGCACCAATGCGATGATATTGATGGCGTATGTCCATACGAACCAAGGGCGGACCAAGGCCGCCGAAGCGTTATTTGAAAAGGTAAAGGATTCCGGAACCAAGAACCTATGGCTTTGGACAAATTGGGGAGATCTTCTGGCTCAACAGGGCAAGTCAGAGCAAGCAGCAGCAATGTACCAAAAGGCACTCGCTGTACCTCCCACTCGCGACACCTATGACCGAGCGCGACTATTCGCCTACAAGCGGCTCTTCAGTCGGCTTGAGAAGAAACACGACTACGATGCCATCGAAAAGCTGTACGCCAAACGCGCCGAGGAATATGGGCCGGGCAACTGTTTTGGTGCTGAGTACAGCCGCTTCGTTCTAAGCCATCGAGACCGTCCACAAGTCGCCCTGACCTTGGCGCAGGAGGCGGTGAATAACCATTGCACCGATCGTACAGGGCGAGACGTGCTCGGTCTCGCGTACTACGTGGTGTGGGAGCGGTCCACCGCGGGCGCGGATCGAAACCAGCTCCTTTCCCAAGCGAGAATCAACCTGCCTGCCGGACCTAAGCCACTTTACCTGCTGGCGACGAGCGATCGGACAGCGAGTGCGGCAGCTGCGCTGATCAAGAGCGGAGAAGCTATCGACCAACGCGACAATCAGGGATTTACCGCTCTGGCGCTCGCAATTGGAGATCGTGACTACGCGGCAGCGCGGCGCTTGATGAGACTCGGCGCGAAAGTCGACGCAACGGTCGGTCCGGGCGAAATGCCTCTGGCCCTTATGCCCATTGTCATGTCGGACGTCGACGGCATTCGAACGATGCGCGAGGCGGGAGTCGACTATTCGAGATTGCGATTTCGGGGAATTTCCGCAATCGATCTGGCGCGGCGGGAAGGCACCCGAAAGGTCATCGAAGCACTGACCAGCATGAGTCGCCCTCTTTGAGAAGGGGGACCTTGCTGTCGCCCGGCGCGATCAGGTGACACCCGCCTCATGGGCCTGCCTGTCGGCGTGGTAGGAACTGCGCACCAGCGGCGCGCAGGCGGCGTTGCTGAAACCCATCGCCGCCGCCTCGCGGCCATACAGGGCGAAGGTGTCCGGATGCACATAGCGCAGCACCGGCAGGTGGTGGCCGGAGGGGGCGAGGTACTGGCCGATGGTGAGCATCTCGACGTCGTGGGCGCGCACGCCGCGCAGGGTCTGCAGGACTTCCTCGTCGGTCTCGCCCAGGCCGACCATCAGGCCGTACTTGGTCGGCACCAGGAAATTGGGGGCAGAGCCCGATGATTCCCGAACGCCGCCTGGGTGCCAGCAAGCGAATGGATTCCAGGAGGCCGGTGACGAGACTTCAAGCCCGGTTGGAGCCGGCCCGGTCAGCCGAGGCGTACCGCCGCGACTGACTCTTGAACTTCCCAAGCAGCCGTGCTTGGCGTGCTTCGTTGCTGATCTGAGGCGCATATGACGGTGTAAAATGCCAAATCGGTTGGCGCGAAGTGACGGAGTTCTCGTGGCGGCCGGGCTTCGAAACAGTACTACGCCGCCTGCCGGGCTTTCAGGACCATCATTAGGCGAAATATTCATGCGACATTTGGAACCCGAGCCGCAGCAAGATGCCTCGAGGAGGAAGTCGCCGAGCGCAGAACGCAAGCCGACATCAATCTGGAAGGTGGTCGTGTTTGTCGCCGCATTGGTGGCCGGGTCCGGCTACGGGCTGACGACCTGGCTTGACCCGCTGCCGGTAGATCAGGTTTCGGAGAAGCAGAAGTCGGAACTGCTGACTGATTTCACGAAGCTCAAGGGCATTTCGATTCCTCATGTCGCTGCCGGAGACATGGAGCGCGCGATGGATTCGATGCGTCTCGACCCTGCCGCGCGGCAAGCGCTCGTTCGACAGCTGGCGTCTTCCGTGCCTGCACCAGGAGAACTGCCGAAGGCAAGCGAGACCATTCTCGCCGAAATCCGCCTGTGGGATTTTGCTGCCCAGGACGGTGACAGCGTGCGGGTGTCGTCAGCGGGCTATGAAATTGAGGTGACTCTGCTGAATCAGCCGACGACGATCGCGATACCCGTAGATGGTTCCCGCGTGATCAAGATCCAGGGGGCTCGGGACGGTGGTGGCGGAATAACGCTCGGCATCCAGAACGGGACGCAGCCGTTATCGCTTCCGGTGTTGAAGCCGGGCCAGACACTCAGCCTGCCAGTCAGCTAGCCGGCGCGCATTCATGGGGAGCTTCCTGAATCGTCACTTGCCGCTTCTGTTGGCCATCGTTCTGCTCATTTCGCTATTTCGCTTCGTGCAGGACATCTGGCCAAGCCAATCGGCGGTAGCGAAGACGGTAGATCTGCTGCGCACCTCGTTCTGGTATGTCGTCGCGGCAGCGACGATTGGCTGGATCTTCGTGGCGCTGTCCTGGCTACACCTGAACGACCGACTTCCAACATTTCTCCGGCGACCGATGCTTATGGACATTCTGGACAGATTGACCAAGAAAGAGACAATCGAGGAGGGCCTGCCGGCAATCGAGGATGCCGCGACCTTCGTGGATGCGGAAAGCCTGGCCGCCGCCCTCAAACAGAGAGTCATCGGGCAGGACAGCGTCTGCGACGACATTGCGGCGCAGATTCGCCGCCGTCTCGCCCTGGCGCGTCGTGGCAAGCCAGTCGGCGTATTCCTGCTTGCCGGCCCTCCAGGTACGGGGAAGACGCACTTGGCCAAGGTGCTGGCGAGCGAGTTGGAGCGCCCGCTCCTTCACTTCGACATGACGCAGTTCGCGTCAGGCAGCCACTCGCTGTCGCAACTATTGGGGATGACCAAGGGCTATGTCGGGTCGGATACCTATGGCAAGCTCACCGGAGGATTGCGGGACACGCCGGCCGCCGTGGTGCTTCTCGACGAGATTGAAAAGGCTCATCCGGATATCCTGAAGGCCTTCCTCACTGCCTGGAACGATGGCTTCATTACGGAGCGATCAGATGGTCAGGCCATATCGACCACGGCGGCGATTTTCATTCTGACCACGAATGCGGCCACCGAAAGGCTGGCGGAGTTGTCCATCCAGAACGCCACGGATCCCGACGCCATGAGGTCCGGTGCAATTAATGCCCTCAAGGAAGCCAAGTTCGCTCCCGAGGTTCTGAATCGCATCGACCGCATCTTTGTGTTTCGCAGTTTGGCCGGTCTCGACGTTGCTCGGGTTACGGCCCTGGAAATTGAAGACATGATCCACGGCTATGGCCTTCAGGTCGCCGCCCAGGGGATTGATCCGAAGATCATCCTCGCGCTGATGGTCCGGCACCGCAAGATGGGCAGCACCGCATCGTCCCGGGATCTGGTTCGATCGATTGAGGAGCAGCTGGCCGACTCCCTGATTGAAGCCAAGAAGCGCGGTTACGCCACGATCAGCCTGGTACAGGAGGATGGCCAGCGAGTTGTCGCCCGTGGCATTGCCACGACGGCGGTGACCGGCAAGTAAGCGATGTCGGGTAGCCAGACAGTATGGACGAGGTCCGCCGCTTGGCGCTGGCTGATTTCACTTGCCGTACTGCTCACCGGGATTGCCGCCCTTACCAATCCCTGGAACCGACAGGGTACGGGACCGGCGCCGTTGGCTAGCTACAGTCCGCCGCCGGCACAGGTGGCCGGTTCGCGCGCAGCGCCGATCGCCATCGCCACCGGTCAGGCAACCCCCCCGGCCTCGACCGCAGTGAATGGGCACAACCCGGCGTTCAGTGTCGGCGCGACAAGGCATCCCGCCGCGTTGCCGCCCGGCACCGAGGTTCACGTCGTCGGCGTCTACAAGGGCGCGCTTCCGGACGGCCAGAAGGATACGCCTTGGTGGGCGAAGTGCCAGGGCGACAGGAGCGATCCGCGTGTAGTGCAGGACTGTCATGCGCGCTTCGCGGGTCAGCGATCGACGGGCATGGTCAGTGTCGGCGTCACTCGTACCGGGGTGCCGGTCGCGTTGATCCTGATGTCCTACGAACCGGTCACATGGAAGCTGGAGGTCAGTCCGAGGACACGACTCAGCAAGGTGATTCTTGCCGGCTACCACGGCCAGGATATCGCCGGTGTGCCATCCGGCGTTGCTGTGGAAGCCAGGACATACGAACCCTCGCCGTGTTCGGAATGCACACGACAAGCGGGCTACTTCTACGCGTACAAGAGCGACGGCCGTGAATACGACAATGCGATCAAGGCGATAGAGGGAATCACCGGCACTCGTCCCGCGTCATTCCAGGGCAGCCATCAGTCCGGCCGGTTCGCGATCAACGATACGGTTTCCCGGGCTGCCTCGACCACGAACAATCCTGACGATGCCGGTGATGTCTATTCCGGTAAGGAATATTCCGACGAAATTCGGCTGGCGGGTCAGACTCTTACGCTCCCGCCAGGAAAATGGCTAGGGCTAGGATACCTTGAAGGGCCATCTGGCCGCGGTCGTGACCGATTGGTTGCACTGGGCCGCATCGAGAACAACGAACTTCGCGAGGCGCTGGTCCTCCGGGTCCAGGTGGTTGGCGACCGCAATGGGTTTCCGCCGTTTGCCGGATGCACCAGGGAAGCACAGTACGCCGGCCTGACGAAGGCCAACGAATCATCGGGTTTGCAGCTCTGCTATACAGTCGGTCATGCCATAGATGCGTGGTCGCAGCCGCTACTGGCGCTCGTGGCAAGGCATGCCAAAGCTGACGTCGGCGCCCTTCCCGATGCAGTGGTGGCAAGCAGCTTCCACAAGGCCGACGCGAAGCTTGCCATCGACGTCATGCATTACGCAGTTCCGAGGGCCGACCTGCTGCGGACCAATACATCATGGGAAATGAGTCCATTGCATCCGAAACACTTGCCAAGTAACGCGGAGCTGGAGCGCTTCGTGGGGCGGGAAGCGTCCTGGGCCGCCACCTGGTTTCAGATATTCGCGCTTTCCGACGGCTAGTTTTCCTGCCGCCTAAGCCACTCCCGCGCCGTGGGCCTGCAAATCCGCGTGATAGCTTGAGCGCACCAGCGGGGCGCTGGCGGCGTTGGTGAAGCCCATCGCATCCGCCTCGCGCGCGTACATGGCGAAGATGTCGGGGTGCACGTAACGCAGCACCGGCAGGTGGTGCGCGGAGGGCGCGAGGTACTGGCCGATGGTGAGCATCTCGACGTCGTGCGCGCGCAGATCGCGCAGGGTTTGCAGGATCTCTTCGTCGGTCTCGCCCAGGCCGACCATCAGGCCGGACTTGGTCGGCACCTCGGGGTGGCGCGCCTTGAAGTCCTTGAGCAGCTTCAGCGAGTGCGCGTAGTCGGCGCCGGGGCGCGCCTGCTTGTAGAGGCGCGGCACGGTTTCCAGGTTGTGGTTCATAACGTCGGGCAGATGGCCTTCGAAGGCTTCGAGGGCGGCTTCCAGGCGGCCACGAAAATCCGGCACCAGCACTTCGATTTTCGTCGCGGGTGACAGTTCGCGAATCTTCGCGATGCAGGTGGCGAAGTGGCCGGCGCCGCCGTCCTTCAGGTCGTCGCGGTCGACGCTGGTGATCACCACGTACTTGAGCTTCATCGCCGCGATGGTCTCGGCGAGCTGCTGCGGTTCGTTGGCATCGGGCGGCAGCGGCTTGCCGTGGCCGACGTCGCAGAAGGGGCAGCGGCGCGTGCACAGGTCGCCGAGGATCATGAAGGTGGCCGTGCCCTTGCCGAAGCACTCGCCGATGTTCGGGCAGGTCGCCTCCTCGCAGACGGTGTGCAGATGATGCTCGCGCAGGATCTGCTTGATCTCGCCGAAGCGCGCCGCCGAGTTGCCCGCCTTGACGCGGATCCACTCCGGCTTCTTGAGCGGTGCCCAGCCCTTGTCATGCACGACCTTGATCGGAATGCGGGCGGTCTTGGCTTCGCCCTTCTGTTTTTCGCTCATCGTATTGCTCCAGATCATTCGGTAGAACCAACCGCCCTGCCGAGTGACGCTCCGCATCTCGGACGAAGAAGCTTCACGGACGAGTTCTGCCCAAGGGTCTCCAATGTACCGAACCCCGTGCCTGGATGTCGAATTTCCTTACATTCGGTCCGCCACGCGTCTGCTGGAGGCCGTCAATACACTGTTTTTGCATAATTTCTCCCGATAGGCGCGATACTTGCTACTGGCTCCGCCAGGGTTTCTGGGCGGACAAAGGAGAGAACAATGGGAATGACAAAGGTTCTGTTGGCAGTGGTTGCGGTCGCGGCGGCGGCTTCCGTGAGTGCCGCGCCGGTTCAGTGGGCGAATGGCTCGGGTGGCAATGACCATTGGTATGAGTATGTCCTCCTGCCCACCGGTGGTGGCTTCACCTGGGATGGTGCGGCAGCCGACGCGGCCACCCATACGCATATGGGCATGAACGGCTACATGGCGACCGTGACGTCTTTGGCCGAGCAGAGCTTCATTTTCGGCAATGTAACGACATCGACCGCCTGGCTGGGCGGCAACGACCGCGCCGTCGAAGGCGACTGGACCTGGGTGGCCGGGCCGGAGGCGGGCACGGTGTTCTATATCGCCGGCGCCGCCACGCAGCCGGGTTTCTCTTTCTGGAACGCTGGCGAACCCAACAACTGTTGTAGCGGCGAGGACGATCTGCAAATCAACTGGAATGGCACGACGGGCGAATGGAACGATCACGGCACGCCGAGTTTTCCAAACGACACCTGGGGCTACATCATCGAGTTTGGCGCGCCTCGGCAAGGAGTTCCCGAACCCGGCTCTCTGCTGCTGGCAGGGATCGGTCTGGCCGGCCTGAGCGCCCTGCGGCGCAAGCGTGCTCCGACAATGTAGAATTGATTGGGCATATTGAAATGACGGGAGCCTAGGCTCCCGTTTTTCTTTGTGTCCGCCGCCGTTTGCCGGCAATGAGGCCGATAGCGGCATATGAGTCCAACCAAGGCAAACTTGATCGAAGAGGGGATGACAAGATGAGCACTGTAGGCAATGGAACAGGAACCAGCTCGAGCGACGTGTCCCGGGCGAAGGATGTAGTGAGCGAGGCGGCGGAGCGGGTTCATAACGCGCGGCGGGATTTCGTGAAGCTGTTCAGTTATGGGGCTGCCGGTCTGGCGATGGGCGGAGTATCGACGGGCGAGGATGGCCTGCCGGGGTTCATCCCGGGCGCCCTGGCCAAGTCCAGCGGCAAGAGCCCCTACGAGAAGGAGTTCTCGTTCGCCGGCAATCTGCTTTACATGAACCTCGGCACCACCGGGGCGTCGCCCAAACAGGTGGTCAAGAATTTCCACCAGGACTACAAGGACATCGCCAGCAGCCCGACCGCCTACTTCTTCGGCCAGCAGGTGATGCGCAACACCATCGCGCCGGGTTTCGGTTGCGACCCCTACGAACTGGTGATGAGTTTCAACACCACGGATGGCCTCTGGCGCATCGTCATGGGCATCCCGTTCCAGCCCGGCGACGAGGTGATCACCACCAACATGGAGGAAGATGCCGGCATATCGGCGGTGAACATGCTGCGCGACCGTTTCGGCGTGGTGATCAAGACCGTCAACATCCCGACCAATGACGCCTACGGCGACCAGGAGATTCTTGCCCGCTTCCAGGCGCAGCTAACCAACAAGACCAAGGCGATCCTGTTCTCCTCGCCGATCTACCTGACCGGCGCGCGGCTGCCGGAAAAGGAGCTGTGCCTCTGGGCGGCGGCGCACAATGTCATCTCCATCGTCGACGGCGCCCACCTGCCGGGCATGTGTGCCATCAACCTGCACGAGATGGGCTGTGACTTCTTCTCGGGCGCCGGTCACAAGTGGCAATGCGGCCCGGGCCAGACCGGTTTCCTGTACATCCGCAACGGCAATCATGCGGAGGACCGGACCGTGCAGCGCCCGACCAGCGATTTCGCACCGTTCGGCGCACCCTCGCCAACCGTGGACATCCTCATCCCCGGCTACCGCAACCCCAATCCGCTGCCCACCTACTACCCCACCAATACCCTGATCTACGGGGCGGCAGGGATACTCGCCAACGGTGTGCGCAATCCTGCCCATAACATAGCCGCCGTCCTCCAGTTGATCGGCAACGGCAGCCGGCCAACCCAGAAGGCGTTGACCGAAGTCTGTCAAATGTGGGATCAGTGGGGGCGGCAGAACATCGAGGACTACCTCGTCTCCCTGGCCCAGTACCTGCGCGCCCGCATCAACACCATTTGGGGACCACGCGCCCTGTCGGTGCCCTATGCGCCCGGCGTCGCGGCGGTGGCCAAGACCGGTCTGACCTCGTTCAACCCGTTTTCGCCCGGCTTCGACTACAACGCCAGCCTCACCGCCAGCCAGTCGAGCAGTCAGGCCGCGGCCTCGTCGGCGGCAGTGGCGACGCTGCGCGCCGACTACGACATCGTGATCCGCAACAACTCCGTGCCCCATACGCTGCGCGGCGCCAATGCCGGCCAGAACGCGACCCCCGGCACCTACTCCTCGCCGCTGCGGGTTTCCACGCACCTGTTCCACTCGCTCGCAGATGTTGACCGGCTGATCGACGCCTTGCTGCAAGTGGTGCCGCACCCCTGACCGACCTTGGAGATTAGCCAGAATAGGCTGAGGCCGTCGTCGGTCGACGGCGGCCTCAGCCCGCTACGGTTCAGCCACCTCGCGGAGTCGCCGTCGCAGCAACCGAGCCAACCGTTCGCCGACGCTCTCCAGACTGGAAACTTCGCACTGATCGATCATCTGCGTCACCGCCAACCCCGGATACCCGCAGGGATTGATGGCGGCGAAGGAAGCCAAATCCATGGCCACGTTCAGGCTGAGGCCGTGATAGCTGCAACCGTTCTTGATCTTCAGGCCCAGGGCGGCAATCTTGGCCCCCCGCACATAGACCCCTGGCGCGCCTGGCCGGCGTTCGGCGGCGACGCCGCATTCGGCCAGCAGATCGATCACCGCTTGCTCCATGAGGCCGACCAGCCCCTTGACGGTCAGGCCGTTTCTCTTGAGGTCGAGCAGCAGGTAGGCGACCAGTTGGCCGGGGCCGTGATAGGTGATCTGGCCACCGCGATCGATCTTCACCACCGGGATGCCGATATCGCGCAGCAGATGCTCGGGCTTGCCGGCCAGGCCCTGGGTAAACACCGGCGGGTGCTGGCAGAGCCAGATTTCATCGGGTGTTTCGGCGGTGCGGGCGGCGGTGAATTCCCGCATGGCGCGCCAGGTCGGTTCGTAGTCGACCCGGCCGAGACTGCGAACCACTAGAGAACGATCTTGACCCACGGATGGCTGGTCAGGTCGCGGTAGAGCGCGTCGAGTTGCGCCTTCGAGGTGGCGCGCACCGTGCAGGTGAGCGACAGGTAGTTGCCGGCTTTGGAGGGGCGCATGTCCATCGCCGCCGCGTCGAACTCCGGCGCATGGCGGGCAACGACTTCGAGGATGGCCTGGGCGAACCCTTCGCGGCTGGCGCCCATCACCTTGATCGGGAAATCGCAGGGAAACTCGATCAGGGTTTCGTCAGCCACCACGCATGACTTTCTGTTTGAACTCCTGATACCAGCCGTGCATGCGCGCAAATACCGGCCCTGGCGTACCCGTGCCAACCGGCCGGCCGTCGAGACCGACGATGGGCAGCACCTCCTTCGTCGAGGAGGTCATCCAGAGTTCGTCGGCGCGCCGAACTTCCTCGTCGCGGATATCCCGCACCTCGTGCGGCAGGCCATGCGCGGCGGCCAGTTCCAGCACCACGTCGTAGGTGATGCCGGTCAGCATCAGGTGGTTCCGGGGCGGCGCCAGCAAGGTGCCGTCCTTGACCATGAAGATGTTGGAAGCGGCACCCTCGGTCAGGCAGCCATCGCGGAACAGCAGCGTCTCCATGCAGCCGGCGTCGATGGCCATCTGGCGCAACAGGCAATTGGCCAGGAGCGAAGTCACTTTGAGGTCGCAGCGCAGCCAGCGGAAGTCGGCGGCCGAAATGGCACAGATGCCCTTTTCACGCTGTTCGGCGGGCGGCGTATGCAGCGGCTCGCCCATGATGAAGACCGTCGGCGTCACCACCTTGGGGAAGGCGTGGTTGCGTACCGCCATGGGGCCACGACTGATCTGTACCAGGACCGACTGGTCGTCGGTCTCGCCCTGTTCGACGATCCGGCCGATCAGGGCCGTCCATTCGGCCAGGGTATGCGGATTGGCCAGGCGCATGCCGTCCAGGCTGCCTTGCAGGCGCTTCAGGTGCTCGGCGAGGCGGAAGGGTCGGCGGGAATAGACGGGGATGACTTCATAGACACCATCGCCGAACAGGAAACCCCGGTCCATGACCGGCACCTTCGCCTGATCGAGCGGCAGGAACTCACCATTGAGATAAACCATCACTGGAACCATAGCATCAGGGTATCCCAGGCACGACCGAACACGCCGGCGACGGGGACATCCTCGAGCGCGACGACCGGGTATTCGCCCCATGGCCGTGTTTCGCCGCCTTGGTCGACCGACAGCTTCAAGGTGCCCACCTTCTGGCCCTGCCGCACCGGCGCCAGCAAAGGCTGCATGCTGACCAACTGCACTTTCATCTTGTCCACCACGCCTTTCGGCAGGGACAGCACGAAGTCGTCGAGAAAGCCGGCCTTGACCGTGCCCTGCCGGCCCTTGAACACCTTGAGTTGCGAGAGCACCTGCCCCTTCTCGTAGAGACGCACGGCGTCGAAATTCTGGAAGCCGTGGTTGAGCAGCCGCTGCGATTCCTGGGCGCGCAGGGCGTCGGAATCGGCCCCGAGCAGCACGGAGATCAGACGCCGCGGGCCGCGCTTACTCGAGGCGATCAGGCAATAGCCGGCGGCCTCGGTATGGCCGGTCTTGACGCCATCGACGGTCGGATCGAGCCAGAGCAGCCGGTTGCGATTGGGCTGGGTGATGCGGTTGTAGTTGTATTCTTTCTTGGAATAGATCGGGTAGTACTCTGGAAAGTCGCGGATGATGGCCTGGGCCAGGCGGGCCAGATCGCGCGCCGTCGAATAGTGTTGTGGATCGGGCAGGCCGGTGGTGTTGACGTAGTGGGTCTTGGTCAGCCCCAGCCGCTGGGCTTCCAGGTTCATGCGCTGGACGAACACCTCCTCAGTGCCGGAAATGGCTTCGGCAAGGGCGATGCAGGCATCGTTGCCAGACTGGATGATCATGCCATGCACAAGCTCGTTGACCGTCACCGGTCGCTTGGGCTCGATGAACATGCGCGAACCAATCGTCTTCCAGGCCTTCTCGGAGACGGGCACCACCTGGTCCGGTTTCAGGCTGCCCTGCTTGAGCGCGGCAAAGGTCAGATACGCCGTCATCAGCTTGGTCAGCGAGGCCGGTTCGACTCGCTCGTCGGCGCCGTTCTCGACCAGCGGCTGGCCGGACGCATGGTCGAGCAGCAACCAGGCGCGGGCGGCCACGGGTGGCGGCGTGACGCCCTGGGCATGGATCAGGGTTGTCGCCAAAAGGGACAGCAGAAATACCAAAGCGCGCATGGGATCGATGTGTTGCGGGGAAGGAGCGCGGATTATATCGCCCTACCTCTGCACGACCACCGGCTTGAAGTCGAGCAGCTCGGCGATCTTGTCGGCCGTGCGACGGGCCTCCTCGCGGTCGACCCAGGGGCCGAGTTGCAGCCGGTACATGCCGCCGCCGGGCTTGACCACGAGACGATCGGCGAAACCACCCAGCTCGCGGGCAAGCCGGCCGCGCAAGGCTTCGGCGTTGTCGGCGTTGCTGAAGGCGCCGAGCTGAAGGTAGATGCCGCGGGCGTCCTTCACCTCCGGCAGTACCCGCGGCGACGGTTCGGACAACAGGAGTTGGGCGAGGGGGTCGTCGTCGGGTGGTGGCACCGCGGCCAGCGCCGTCTCCTGCCCGGGCAGGATGCTCTCCACCTCGACCAGGGTGCTGCCGTTGCCGACGTAGCCGAGTTTCCAGGCGGCACTGTAGGAGAGGTCGATGACCCGGTCATGCAGGAACGGGCCGCGATCGTTGACGCGCAGTACCACCGAGCGTCCATTGCCGGGATTGCTCACCCGCACATAGGACGGAATGGGCAGCGTCGGGTGAGCGGCGGTCATGCCGTACATGTCGTAAGGCTCGCCGCTGGAAGTCTTCTGGCCGTGGAACTTGCGGCCATACCAACTGGCGACGCCGCGAGCCCGGTAGGGCGTGCGGGCGCGCAGCGGCACATAGTCGCGGCCGAGCACCGAATAGGGATTGTTGGCGAAGCGATGCAGGGGTTCGCTCTTCGGCACCGCATCGGGAATGGCGTCGATGTTGTCCGGCGGATTGTCGCCCGGGCCGTCGTCCTGATAGAAGCCGCCGCCCTTCTTCAGCACGTAGGCGGGCGCTTTGGTCGACGGGGTAGGCGGCATCGGCCTGGTCGCGGCGGGCGGCAACTCGGCGCGGTCGACCACCGGTCGTGGCGTCTGCGTGCCGCAGGCCGCCAGGAGGACCGCCAGGAGTGGGGCATGGCGATGGATCATTTCTGAATCAGCATGCGATGGCGGTGAATGCTCATGAGGATGCCGATACCCAGGAACAGGGTGACCAGCGCCGTTCCACCATAGCTGATCAGCGGCAGCGGCACCCCCACGACCGGCAGGATGCCGCTGACCATGCCCATGTTCACGAAGGCGTAGGTGAAAAAGATCAGGGTGATGGCGCCCGCCAGCAGGCGGGAAAACAAGGTCGGCGCGGCGGCGGCGATCATCAGTCCGCGCCCGATCAGCAGGGCGTAAACCAGCAGCAGCGCGGCGGTGCCAAGCAGGCCGAACTCTTCCGAGAGCACGGCGAAGATGAAGTCGGTATGGCGTTCGGGTATGAACTCCAGTTGCGCCTGGGTGCCCTGCCCCCAGCCCTTGCCGAGGAAGCCGCCGGAGCCGATGGCGATGGTCGATTGAATGATGTGGAAACCCTTGCCGAGCGGGTCCTTTTCCGGGTCGAGCAAGGTCAGTATCCGGGCACGCTGGTAGTCGCGCAGGAAGCCCCAGGCTAGCGGCGCCGCCGCCGCCGCGCCGAACGCCAGGCCGGCAATGATCTTCCAGGGCAGGCCGGCCAGGAAGATGACGTAGAAGCCGGCGGCAAAGACGAGGATAGCGGTGCCGAGATCCGGCTGCCGGGCGATCAGCGCCGTCGGCACCAGCAGGATCAATGCGGCCACCGCGTAGTCGCGCAGGCGCAGCAGCGCCTCGTGTTTCTGGAAGTACCAGGCGAGCATCAGCGGCATGGCGATCTTCATGATCTCCGAGGGCTGGGCGCGCATGAAGCCAAGATTGAGCCAGCGCCGCGCACCCTTGGAGACGTCGCCGAACAACGCCACCGCGATCAGCAGGGCGATGCCGGCGATGTACACGGGCAGCGCCAGGTGCATCAGACGCTGGGGTGGCATTTGCGCCACCAGCCGCATGATCACCAGGGCAACCGACATGTTGAGCAATTGGCTGGTCATGCGCTCCGGCGAGGCGCTGCCGACCACCCCCAGAGCGGTCAGCAACAGCAGTATGGCCAGCAGGAACAGCGGCCAGTCGATGGGGGCGATCAACCGTTGCCAGAGAACGCGGGGGTGCCATCGGTTCATGACGCGCCTAGTCCTCCTCCGGCTCGGCTTCTTCAGCCGGCGCCGGGGCGTTCGGCACCTTGCCGAGCAGGTAGTAGTCCAACACCTGACGGGCGATCGGAGCCGCCGCCTGGGCGCCGAAGCCGCCGTTTTCCACCAGCACCGCCAGGGCGATCTTCGGCTGGTCGGCGGGCGCGAAGGCGATGAAGAGCGCGTGATCGCGCAGCTCCTTCTTGACGCCGCTTTCCTTGTACTGGGCGCCCTTCAACGAATACACCTGGGCCGTGCCGGTCTTGCCGGCCGATTCGTAGCCCGCCCCGGCGAAGGCCCGCGCGCCGGTGCCCTCCTTGTTCACCCCGACCATGGCGTGCTTGATGGCGTCGATGTGCTCCTGCTTGAGTGGAATGGTCCGTGCCGGCTGCGCGGCGATCGGCGTCGTTTCGCCGGTGCGCGAATCGGTCACATGCCCGACCAGATGGGGCCGAAACATCACACCGTTGTTGGCCAGGGTCGCCATCGCCTGGGCCAACTGGATCGGCGTGTAGGCGTTGTAGCCCTGGCCGATACCGATGGAGATGGTTTCGCCGGCGTACCACTTCTGCTGCTCGGGCTTCTTGAAGCGCTTGCGCTTCCACTCTTGCGAAGGCAACACACCCTCGGATTCGCCATCGATATCGACGCCGGTGCGCTGGCCGAAGCCGAACTGACGCATGAAGCTGGCGATGTGGTCGATGCCGAGGTCGTTGGCCAGTATGTAGTAGTAGGTATCGCAGGAGGCGACAATGGACTTGTACATATCCACCGAGCCGTGGCCACCCTTCTTGTCGTCGCGGAAGGTGTGGTTGCCGAAAGTATAGAAACCCGGATCGAAAATGGTCTGCTCCGGCCGCCGCTTGCCGAGCGTCAGGGCCGCCAGAGCCATGTAGGGCTTGAACGTCGAACCGGGTGGATAGGCGCCGTTGAGCGCCCGGTTGACCATCGGCTTGTCGGGCGAAGTGTTCAACTCCTCCCAGTCCTGGGTGGCGATGCCATCGACGAACAGGTTGGGATCGTAGTTGGGCACCGAGACCATTGCCAGAATGCCGCCAGTGGCCGGCTCGATGGCCACCAGCGACCCCTTGCGATCGCCGAAGGCCTTCTCGGCGATTTCCTGTAGCCGGACATCGATGGTCAAGGACAGATTGTTGCCCGCCACCGGCGCGGTACGCGCCAGCGTGCGCACCGCGTGGCCGCCGGCATCGACCTCGACCTGCTCGAAACCGGTAATGCCGTGCAGGTCGAACTCGTAGTGCTGTTCGAGGCCCGTCTTGCCGAAATGGTCGGTGCCCCGGTAGTTGGCCCCCTGATCTTCCTCTTCGATCTTGCCGAGGTCGTGATCGTTGATGCGGCCTATGTAGCCGAGCACGTGCGAAGCGAAAGCGCCGGCGGGATATTGGCGGAACAGGCGCGCCTTGATGTCGAAGCCGGGGAAGCGATAGCGGTGGGCGACGAATTTCGCCACCTCGTCGTCGGTCAGGCGCGTGCGGATGGGCACGGACTCGAAGTTCTTGCTCTCCTCGAGCAGCTTCTTGAAGCGCTTGCGATCCTTGGGCAGAACGTCGATGATTCCGGCCAACTCGTCGATGGCGGTTTCCAGTTCACCGCGAATCTTGGCCGGCGTGATTTCCAGCGTGTAGGCGGAATAGTTGCGCGCCAGCACGACGCCGTTGCGGTCGACGATCAGGCCCCGGTTGGGCACGATCGGCACCAGCGAGATGCGGTTGTCCTCGGCGCGCGTCTGGTAGTAGTCGTGCTGGACGATCTGTAGCCAGACAAAACGGGCGAACAGCGCGCCAAAACAGAGCAACACGAAGCCGCCCGCGATCGTCAGGCGGCTTCTGAAACGCTCGAGGTCCTCCTGGGGGTTCTTGAATTCCACGGCGGCGCGTCAGATGGGCCGATTGTCGTCGCGCTCGACGGGCTGGAACTGCGGCAGCAGCAGCAGATAGGTCAGCGGGTACCAGAACAAGGCGCCGAACAGACTGCCGGCAAACCAGAGCACGCCGGGAAATTCGGCGCCAGCAACCAGGCGGGTCGCCAGCATGACCACCTGCGCCCCGAGCAGCAGCGGCAGCACCTGCAAGGCCTGTTGCAGAAGCGGAAACCAGAGGATGCGCCGCGACAGGCCGTTGGCGGCAAAAGCCAGCAACACGTAAGCCAGGGCGTGCTGGCCCATGATGCTGGCATCGGCGACATCCATGATCAGACCAAACACGAACGCGGCGCCCATGCTGACCTTCAATGGCTGGTGGATGCACCAGAAGGTCAACGCCAGGGCCACCCAGTCGGGAACGACCGGGAATCGACCCAACGGCACCAGATTGGCGAACAGCGCCAGACTCAGGGTCAGAAAGATGAACCAGTTTCTGGCGGGCAGCAGAATTCTGCGGGAGGACTGGGTGGGTTGCATCAGCGCTTCTTCCGGATCTTCCGGCCCTTGGTCGGCTTGTCCGGCGTGCCGGCAAGCTCCTCGGGCAGCGGCGGCATAGTGCGGCGACCGAGGATCAGTACCTGGCCATGACGCTCGACCCCGGCAATGGGCTCACAGGCGATCCGGGCAAACGAGAAGGAGTTGTCCCGGTCTATCTTGGCCACCCGGGCGACCGGCAGACCCGGCAAATACACTCCGTCGAGACCGGAGGTCACCAGAATGTCGCCCGGCTGCACGTCGGCGTTGGTCGCCAGGAAGCGCAGCTCCATGGCGCCCGCGCCGGCGCCAGCCAGCACGGCGCGCAAACCGCTGCGCTGGACTTCCACCGGAATCGCCTGGTCCTTGTCGGTAAGCAGGGTTACTTCGCTGGTCAGCGGATACGCGCGGGTAACCTGGCCCAGTACGCCCAGCTCATCGATGACCGGCTGGCCAGCCTCGACGCCGGCCTGCCCGCCCCGATCCACGATGACTCGGCGGGTAAATGGGTCACGCGCCGCGTACAGTATTTCAGCCACCTTTCCCTCTGCTGGCTGGCGTTCCTTCATGTCGAGCAGCGCGCGCAGGCGGCGGTTTTCCTCTTCGAGATGTTCCTGGCGCAGCAAGAGGTTGGCGGTCGCCAACTGGCGGCTGCGCAGGCTCTCGTTTTCACCCTTCAACGTGCGCAGGCTGGAAAAATAGTCGCCCAGGTCCATGCCGGCATCGACAGGCAAATAGGCGATGCGCTGGAGGGGCCACAACAGCGTGGCGGCGCCGAGCCGCGCCCACTCCAGGGTGTGGAAACGCAGATCGGCCACCAGCAGGGCAAGCGACAGGGAGCCGAAGAAGAACAGCCGCGCGAGCGGCGCCGGACCCCGCTTGAAGAAGGGCGGCGGCGTGTGGCCGACGACGGACATCAAATCAGTAGCGCTCCCGGAATAACTTCAGGCGGCGCACGGACCGCGCCACTCCGCACACTACAAGGGACACGCGCTATTCGTTGGCAAAAATACTGCCGAGTTTGTCCATCTTTTCCAGCGCCAGACCGGAGCCGCGCACGACGCAAGTGAGCGGGTCTTCGGCGACGATGACCGGCAGCCCGGTTTCCTCCATCAGCAGCCGATCCAGATCGCGCAGCAGGGCGCCGCCGCCGGTGAGGACCATGCCCTTGTCGGCGATGTCGGCGCCCAGTTCGGGCGGCGTCTGTTCGAGCGCGATCTTCACCGCGCCGACGATCTGGTTGAGCGGATCGGTCAGCGCTTCGAGGATCTCGTTGGAGGAGATGGTGAAGCTGCGCGGTATGCCCTCGGCCAGGTTGCGCCCCTTGACTTCCATCTCCTTGACCTCGGAGCCGGGGAAGGCCGAACCGATTTGCTTCTTGATCGCCTCGGCGGTGGTTTCGCCGATCAGCATGCCGTAGTTGCGGCGAATGTAGTTGATGATCGCCTCGTCGAACTTGTCGCCGCCGACGCGCACCGAGCCGGCATAGACGATGCCGCCCAGCGAAATGATGCCGACCTCGGTGGTGCCGCCGCCGATGTCCACCACCATCGAGCCAGTCGCGTCCGAGACCGGCATGCCGGCGCCGATGGCGGCGGCCATCGGTTCCTCGATCAGATACACCTGGGAGGCCCCGGCGCCAAGGGCCGATTCGCGAATGGCGCGCCGCTCGACCTGGGTCGAACCGCAAGGCACGCAGATGATGATGCGCGGACTGGGCGAGAAGAGGCGCGAGTCATGCACCTTCTTGATGAACTGCTTGAGCATCTGCTCGGTGACGGTGAAGTCGGCGATCACGCCGTCCTTCATGGGCCGAATGGCGGTGATGTTGCTCGGCGTCCGGCCGAGCATCAGTTTGGCCTCGTGGCCGACCGCCTGGATGGTTTTCTTGGCGTTGGGGCCGCCTTCGGTGCGGATGGAAACGACCGACGGCTCGTCGAGGACGATGCCTTGGCCGCGCACGTAAATCAGCGTATTGGCGGTGCCCAGGTCGATGGCGAGGTCGTTGGAGAAATAGGAGCGGAGAAAGCCGAACATCGAGGATTCCGATAACAGTAGTGATTTGTGGTTGGCCAATCGCGGGCAGGCGCCGGCCGGCCGAATGGCCAAATGGCTTATGATAACGTATCCCGTTTGCCAAGATAAGTTGTCGCCGAGTCGCCATGTCCCTCACCCCCGAAGAAGTCGGTCGCATCGCCCGGTTGGCCCGCCTGGAAATATCGGCGGAGGAAGCCGGCCAGACCCGCGATCAGTTGAATGGCATTCTCTCCTTCATCGAGCAGTTGCAGGCGGTCGACACCGCCGGCGTGGCGCCGATGGCCCATGCCATCGACGTCGTCCAGCGCTTGCGGCCCGATGCCGTCACCGAGGCCAATCGTCGCGCCGATTTCCAGGCCATCGCGCCCGAGACCGAAGCCGGCTTGTATCTGGTGCCGAAAGTCATCGAATGATTCAGTCCAGCCTGAAACAGCTCACCGCCGCGCTGGCGGAAAGGAAAGTGTCGGCGGTCGAATTGGCCGGCCTGTTCCTCGATCGCATCGAGCAGCGAAACCCGACCCTGAATGCCTTCATCACCACCGATCGCGACCGGACGCTGGCCATGGCCCGCGCCGCCGACGAGCGCCGGGCCAAGGGCGAACGTGGCGCTCTCTTGGGCATCCCGTTGGCCCACAAGGATATTTTCTGTACCGAAGGCTGGCTGACCACCTGCGGCTCGAAGATGCTGGCCAACTTCGTCTCGCCCTACGACGCCCATGTGGTCAGCCAGCTCAAGGCGGCCGGCATGGTCACCCTCGGCAAGCTCAACATGGACGAGTTCGCCATGGGCTCGTCGAACGAAACGTCGTATTTCGGGCCGGTGAAGAACCCATGGGATACCGCTCGCGTCCCCGGCGGCTCCTCGGGTGGCTCCGCGGCGGCCGTGGCGGCGCGCCTTGCCCCCATCGCCACCGGCACCGATACCGGCGGCTCGATCCGCCAGCCGGCGGCACTGTGCGGTTTGACCGGCCTCAAGCCGACCTACGGCGTGGTCTCCCGCTACGGCATGATCGCCTTCGCCTCCAGCCTCGACCAGGCCGGACCGATGGCCCGGTCGGCCGAAGACTGCGCCCTGCTCTTGTCGGCCATGGCCGGGTTCGACCCGCGCGATTCGACCAGCCTGGAGCGACCGGTCGAGGATTACACCCGGGACCTGGAGCAGCCGTTGACCGGCCTGCGCATCGGGCTGCCAACGGAATTCTTCGGCGCCGGCATGGATGACGACGTGCGTGTTGCCGTAGAGGCCACCCTGGACCAATACCGGCGACTCGGCGCCACCACGGTCGAGGTCGCCCTGCCCAATTCAGGCCTTTCCGTTCCCGCCTACTACGTGATCGCACCTGCCGAGGCCAGCTCCAACCTCAGCCGCTTCGATGGCGTGCGCTATGGCCACCGAGCCGCGGAATACGGCGACCTGATCGACATGTACTGCAAGAGCCGGGCGGAAGGCTTCGGCGCCGAGGTGAAGCGGCGCATCCTGATCGGTACCTATGTGCTCTCGCACGGCTACTACGACGCCTACTATCTCCAGGCACAGAAGATCCGCCGCCTGATCGCCCACGATTTCACCGAGGCCTTCAAGACATGCGACGTGATCATGGGGCCGACCGCGCCGTCGGTGGCTTTCCGCTTTGGCGAGAAGAGCGCCGACCCGGTACAGATGTACCTTTCCGACATCTACACCATCGCCGTCAATCTGGCCGGCCTGCCCGGCATGTCGATCCCGTGCGGCTTCGGCAGCGCCGGGATGCCGGTCGGTCTGCAACTGATCGGCCCCTGGTTCGGCGAGGCGAAGATGCTCAATGTGGCGCATCGATATCAACAGGCGACTGACTGGCACACACGGATGCCGGAGGACTTGGCATGACCTGGGAAGTGGTTATCGGGCTGGAAACCCACGCCCAGTTGCAAACACGGTCGAAGATTTTCTCCGGCGCCTCGACGGCCTTCGGCGCCGAACCGAACGCGCAGGCCTGCGCGGTGGATATCGCCCTGCCCGGCGTACTGCCCGTGCTCAACCGCGAGGCGGTGGTCTGCGCCATCAAGTTCGGTCTGGCGGTGGGCGCCGACATCGCGCCGCGCTCGATCTTCGCCCGCAAGAACTACTTTTACCCGGACCTGCCCAAGGGCTACCAGATCAGCCAATACGAGATTCCGGTCGTGTCCGGCGGCAACCTGGCCATTCGCGTCGGCGAGGCGGAAAAGACCGTGCGCCTGACCCGCGCCCATCTGGAGGAGGATGCCGGCAAATCCCTGCACGAGGATTTTCAGGGCAAGACGGGCATCGACCTCAACCGCGCCGGCACGCCACTGCTGGAAATCGTCACCGAGCCGGACATGGGCTCCAGCGCCGAGGCGGTGGCCTATGCCAAGGCGCTGCACGCCCTGGTGCGCTGGATCGGCATCTGCGACGGCAACATGCAGGAAGGCAGTTTTCGCTGCGACGCCAACGTCTCGGTGCGTCGCCCCGGCCAGCCGCTCGGCACGCGGCGCGAGATCAAGAACCTCAATTCCTTCCGCTTCCTGCAGCAGGCCATCGACTACGAGATCCAGTGGCAGATCAACGAGATCGAGGAAGGCCGCAAGATTCAACAGGCGACCGTGCTGTTCAATCCGGACACGGGCGAAACCCGTGCCATGCGCTCGAAGGAAGACGCCCACGACTACCGCTACTTCCCCGATCCCGATCTGCTGCCGCTGGAAATCGCACCGGCCTGGATCGCCGAGATCAGGGCGGGGCTGCCGGAATTGCCGACCGCGATGAAGGAACGCTTCGCGGCCGACTACGGCCTGTCCGCCTACGATGCCGCGATGCTCACCGCCACCCGCGATACGGCGCGCTACTTCGAGGAGGCGGTCGCCATCGCCGGCAACGCCCAGGCGAAGACCTGCGCCAACTGGCTGATGGGCGAAGTGGCGGCGCGGCTGAACAAGGAAGGGCTGGAGATCACCGCGGCTCCGGTTTCGGCGCCGCAGCTCGCCGGCCTGGTGGCGCGCATCGCCGACAACACCATCTCGAACAACATCGCCCGCAAGGTCTTCGATGCCCTGTGGCAGGGCGAGGGCGGCAGCGCCGACCAGATCATCGACGCCCAGGGCTTGAAGCAGATGACCGACAGCGGCGCCGTCGAGGCACTGATCGACGAGGTGTTGGCGGCCAATCCGAAGTCGGTCGAGGAATTCCGCGCCGGCAAGGAAAAGGCCTTCAACGCGCTGGTCGGCCAGGTGATGAAGGCCGCCAAGGGCAAGGCGAACCCGCAGCAGGTCAACGATCTCTTGCGTCGGAAACTGGCCGGCTGATCCGGCCTTAAGGACGGCGGGGTTCGGCGCTTGTTTCCGGCCCTGCCTTGGGCACGGCGGCGCCCTTGCCCAGGCTCAGATAGCGCTTCTTTTCCGCGTCGAAGCGCGCCTGGATGTCGGCAATTTCCTTCTTCTTGACGTCGATATCCGCCTGTAAGCCGGCCAGTTCGGCATTGTTTTCTCGAATGCCGTCCTTCAGCTCCGTCGGCATGGGTCGTTTCAAGAAGAATTCCGCCTCGCGCGCCAGATCTTCCTTGCGCGCCAAGGCGGCTGTCTGGCGCAACTGCAATTCGTGCAGGCCCTTGCCGGCCTCCTCGATGTTCCTCGCCCGCTTGGTGTCGATGTCCGCGACACTCGGATAGCTGGCCAGCAGGGCGCGATTGCGGCGATCCTCCTCGGCGGCCTGCCGGTCCGCCTCTTTCTTGCGAATTTGCTCCGCCCGTTGCTGAGCCCGCTGTTCGGCGGTCATCGGCGCGTCATGCTGCCGGATCATCACGCCCTGCGAGTTGTATTCGTGATAGAGGCGCTTGGCGCACTGCGCCGGCAGAACGTCGCCGCACAGCCGGCGGCCGTTGT
Organism: Rhodocyclaceae bacterium; assembly: GCA_044220545.1. Taxonomy (GTDB): domain Bacteria; phylum Pseudomonadota; class Gammaproteobacteria; order Burkholderiales; family Rhodocyclaceae; genus Fen-999. The sequence goes on from JBGAQX010000008.1 coordinate 54,899, forward strand.
CTTCATTGCAGCAAAAGGTCACGGCGCCGACCGGGAACGCCAAGCCCGTCAGCGCCGGCAGCAACAGCAAACGCCGGGGTGAGAAGTAGTGAAGGAAGCGTTCAGCCGACACCATACTGTTCCCGATAACGGCTCACCGCCGGCAAGACCTGCTCCAGTTCCGGTTGGCCGCCCAGATAGCCGATCAGATCGACCAGACTGGCGACGGCGACCACCGGTATGCCGAAATTCTTCTCCACCTCCTGCACCGCGGAGAGCTCGCCCTGGCCGCGCTCCTGCCGATCGAGCGCGATGATCACGCCGGCCGGGGTGGCGCCGGCGGCGCGGATCAGTTCGACCGACTCGCGCACCGAGGTGCCGGCGGAGATCACGTCGTCGATGACCAGCACGCGCCCGGCCAGCGGCGCACCAACCAGCGTGCCGCCTTCGCCATGGTCCTTGGCTTCCTTGCGGTTGTAAGCGAAGGGTGTGTTGCGGCCCTTGCCGGCCAGCGCCACGGCCACCGTGGCGGCGAGCGGAATACCCTTGTAGGCGGGGCCGAAAAGAACATCGAAGGCGAGACCCGAGGCGAGAATCGCGCGGGCGTAGAAATCGGCCAGGACGGCGAGCGATTCACCATCGTTGAACAATCCGGCGTTGAAGAAATAGGGCGACAGTCGGCCGGCCTTGGTCTTGAATTCACCGAAGCGCAGCACGCCGCGCTTGCACGCAAAAGCAATGAACTCCCGACTAAAATCCATGCTCCCTCCCCCACTCGGACCTTACATGCTACGCATCATTTCCTTGAACCTCAATGGCATTCGCTCGGCGGCGGGCAAGGGTTGCTTCGACTGGCTGGCCAGCCAGCAGGCGGACATCGTCTGTGTCCAGGAACTTAAGGCCCAGGAGGCGGACATGGTCGCATCGCTACGGGCACCGGCCGGCTACCACGGCTGGTTCCACTATGCGGCCAAGAAAGGCTACAGCGGCGTCGGCATCTATGCGCGCGGAATACCGGACCAAGTGATCGAGGGCTTCGGCAATGCCGAGTTCGATGCCGAGGGTCGCTACCTCCAGGCCGATTTCGCCGATCTCTCGGTGGTTTCGCTATATCTGCCCTCCGGTTCCAGTTCGCCGGAGCGCCAGCAAGCCAAGTTTCGCTGCATGGACGAAATCCGGCCGCGACTCGCCACGCTCGCCGCCAGTGGCCGCGAGGTGGTGATCTGCGGTGACTGGAACATCGCCCACACCGAAAAGGACCTGAAGAACTGGAAGTCGAACCAGAGGAACTCTGGCTTCCTCCCCGAAGAGCGCGCCTGGCTGACCCGCCTGTTCGCCGAACAGGGCTGGGTCGATGTGCACCGCCGGCTGCAGCCCGAGGCGACCGGTGAGGCCTATACCTGGTGGTCGAATCGCGGCCAGGCCTGGGCAAAGAACGTCGGCTGGCGAATCGACTACCAAATAGCGACGGCCGGGATTGCCGGCGGGGCATTGCGGGCGAGCGTATTCAAAGACCGCCGCTTCTCCGACCATGCCCCGCTGAGCGTGGACTACGACTGGCCCATCGGCCAGTCCCCCGGTGCTTAAACGGTGCGGCGCCGACGGCTCATCAGGCCCATCACGCCCAGCGCCAGCCCGATGAGCGCGGGTGTGCCGGGCTCGGGAACAGAATAGGTCAGGTTGTCCAGCACCACGCCGTCACCGGTGATGCTGACGCGAGCGATGTTGGCGCTGTCGCTGAGATAGCCGGTGGTGAGGTAGCCGTTGTAGGAGTTCAAGCCCAGGCTGGGGTCGATGGCTTCGGTATGGGTGCCGATCAGGCTGTTGGCGGCGTCGTAGTAGCTGATGCTGACTTCAGCGGGTGCTATCGAGCCGAGTTCCTGCCAGGCACTGAAATCGAAGGCGAAGCCGGAAGTGGCCTGAGTGAAGGTCACGTTCAGGGTCATGTTGCCCAAGTGGTCGAAAGACAGGAAGTGGTTGCCGTTGCCACCCCACAGGCCATTCTCGCCCAGGTCGGCGATGTACTGGCCGACGGTGAATTGGCTTCCGGCGCCAATATTGCCGCCGGCAAAGCCGTAGTTGCCCGAAGTGATGACGAGGCCATTCTCGTTTTCGAAGTCGAAGGTGGTCGCCACGGAGGGCACCAGGGACAAGTTGCCGATGATGCCCGCGGCCTGGGTGGTGGCGGCGGTGGCGGCCAGCAGCAGGCCGGCGATGAGATTGAACTTGTTCATAGGGATTTCCTTTTCTTGAATAGCGCTTTCGCTCCGGCCGCAACCACGGCCGGAGGCGAACCGGGATTACGAACCGATGATGCCGCCATCGTCCTTGGTGACAACCACCACGCCGGCCCGCGGGCGGCCGCCGGGCAGCGGTGTCACGCCATCGGCTCGGGTTGCCCATTGGCTGGCCGGCCAGTTGGAGAACTGGTCGGGGTCGGCCGCGGTGGCGTCTTCACCGGGATGCTGGATGCCGACGAACAGGGTCTTGCCGTCCGGAGTCATGGTGATGCCGGTGACTTCGCACTTGTTCGGGCCGGTCAAGAAGCGGCGGAACTCCTTGGTGTTGGGATCGGCGCAGGACAGGCTGTTGGCGCCCAGATTGACCCAGTCGCCGGTGCCATTGCCGACCTGATCGGTCTGCACCCACAGGCGGCCGAACCAGTCGAACCAGAGGCCATCCGGCGCGCCGAAGTCGGCGGAACCGCTGGGGCTGTCGACGATGTCGCCCATATAGTTGTTGGTCGGCTTGGCGGTCTTGGTGGTGAGGGTATCGCCGCACTGGACAAACAGATCCCAGGTGAAGGTGGTGGCCAGCACTGTCTTGCCGCTTTCCCGCCAGCGAATGATGTGGCCGTAGCGATTGTCTTCGCGGGGATTGGCGGCATCGACCGGCGGGCGGGCGGAAGCAGCGGCGGTGGAGCCGTCGGCAGCGTTGACCGAAGCGGTGGTGGTGCCGCGGCGGTCGTTGTTGGTCAGCGTGCAATAGACCTCGATTTCGTCGTAGCCACCGATGCGCGGGCGGACACCGGTCCATTCCGGCCGGTCCATCATGGTGGCGCCGACCGCGTCGGCGGCCATCCGTGTCTTGATCAGGATCTTGGCCATGACCTCGGCGTCGTTCGCCGCCGAGAAGTTGGGGTTGTCGCGCAGGGCCAAGCCGTCGACGCCGACGGTGCCCGGTTGCAGGGCGATCCACTGGCCGGTCAGGTTGGAGTCGAACTTGGCGACATAGAGTGTGCCGCTGTCGAGCAGGTCAAGGTTGGCGGCGCGATTGGCGGGGTTGTACTTGCCGGCGCAAACGAACTTGTAGATGTATTCATTCTTCTCGTCATCGCCCATGTAGAAGGCCAGGTTGTTGGCGCTGTCCACCACGTACTGGGCGCTTTCGTGCTTGATGCGGCCAAGGGCGGTGCGCTTGACGGGCGTGTGCCGGGGATCGTAGGGATCGACTTCCACCACCCAGCCGAACAGGTGGGGCTCGTTGGGATTGACCGACAGATCGAAACGGGGATCGACCTGATGCCAGCGGTAGCCGTTGCCATTGGCGGACAGGCCATAGCGACGATTCAGCTTGCCCACCTCCGTGGCGATGCCGGTATCGACAGCACCGGTGGTGGATCCAAAGTTGCCATTCCAGTTTTCTTCGCAGGTCAGGTAGGTACCCCACGGGGTCACGCCATGGGCGCAATTGTTGATGGTGCCGTTGGCGACGTGACCGTCCGTGGTGTGACCGGTGGGCACGGAACCCGTGGCGGTGATGCCGTACTCGTTGGTTTGCATCAGCGCGTGGCCGGCGGCCGGGCCGGCGACGCGCATGGGCGTGTTGGAGGTCAGGCGGCGGCCGTAGGGGGAGCTGGCGACCACGGTCCATTTGCCGGCGACGCGGCGAATCTCGGTAATGGAAACGCCGTGAGCGGATTGCGACTTGCGGCACTTCTCGATGGTGTAGCCGGCACCCAGCGCGTCGGTACCGGTCTGGCCGGCCGGGAAGAGGATCGCCTCATGGGTATATTCGTTGTTGGCGCAGAGGATGCCCCGGTCGTTGGTGACCTGGCCGCGACTGACAAAGGGGAAAAAATGCATGCCGTCGGTGTGCATGCCGTACTGCTTGGCCTGCTCGGCGGCGGTATTGCTGGCGTCAGCGGCGAAAGCGACGCCGCCGGGCATGATCGGGTCGCCCCAGGACACCAGCACCTTGGCGGTATAGCCGGCGGGCACGGCGACCATGTCGGCAACGGCGCCGCTGGTGGCCAGGCTGGCGGGAATGCTGTCGAAGCCGATACCCGCGAAGCCGAGACCGGCGGGAACCGGCGCGGCTTGCACGGAATTTACCAGGCCCGACAGCGTCAAGCCGCCGGCGGCGGCGAGCACACCGGCACTCGCCGTGCCCTTGATGAAGCTGCGCCGGGAAGCATCGACGCGGTCGATAACGTCGCGGATGGATTCATTGTGCGACGGATTGAGCGTCACGTCGTTGACGGGGTGCAGACTGCCTTTCATGCGATCCTCCGATGCTGTCTAACTGGGGGTCAGGGGGTGGGATTCCGCGACGTCCGGGGGGTGCTTCGTCCGGGTGCGTCAAGGCCATTGTTGTGGAAGACTGTTAAGCAATTGTGAACTGACGGTCGACTCCGACTGGACCGATTGGGTCAGGGAGGATCGCCCTTCGCTCCGCGAAGCCCACCTGATGGGCCGGCCAACGGCCGAGACCGGTCATCGGCGGCGCATAATGCCTCGGGCCGCCGCGAATTGGCGGCGGACGCCGGAGTTTGCACCGGCTGAAACAACGAAAGGGGAAAACCCATGCGCAAGCGAATCATCGATCAAAATCCACCACATGCCTCGCCAGGCGACGATATTTGGCTGGACCTGCACCATCTGGCGCAGGTTGAACTGACCTCCGAGGAGGCGGGTCACCCGATCGAGGCGGCACTGACGCCCGGGGAGGGATCAGGTTGGCGCGCGGCGCAAGGCGGAGAGCAGACCATCCGCCTCCTGTTTGATGCGGCACAGAAGGTGCGGCGTATCCAACTATTGATTTGCGAAGATCAGCGGGCGCGCACCCAGGAGTTTGTCTTGCGATGGTCGCCGGATGGCGGGCGGTCTTACCGGGACATCGTGCGTCAGCAATACAACTTCAGCCCGCCGGACATGACGCGCGAGCTTGAGGACTACACGGTCGATCTCGTCGCGGTGACGGCTCTGGAACTGAGAATCATCCCGGATATCGGTGGAGGAGATGCTCGCGCATCGATTGCGCGGCTGCGAATCGCCTAGGGCAAGGCCCGCGGAGCAGCGGGGCCGCTTCTTGGCGGCCTCGGGTCGCCGCCGCGCCAGCCCAGTGCTTCATTGGCAAGCAGGGCGCCAAGTACCAACAGGCCGCCGACCAGGGCTCCGGAGGGCGGCCGCTCGTCGGCCCCCAGCCAGACCCAGATGACGCCGAAGATGACTTCAAGCAGGGCGAGCAGGGCAATTTCCGGCGCCGGCAAGGTTCGGCTCACACGTACCACCAGCAGGCAGGGTATCGCCAGTTGCACCACACCCAAGAGGGCCAGCAAGCCGAGGTCGTGCGCCGAAGCGCGCAGGGGCAAGCCCAGCGGCAGCGTTGCCAGGGCCGAGAGCGCGGCCCCGATCAACACCGCCGGCAACATGTCCGGCGTGTTGTCGCCATCCGAAGTCCTTGCCACGAATTGCAGGACGGTCCAGTTGGCCGCCCCGGCCACGGGAACCGCCAGGGCGACCACGGTCCCCAGCAACACCGCGCCAGCGCGCGCCTCTGCGCCGAACATCCAGGCGATGCCCAAACCGGCGACGACAATCGCCAACCAGGTGCGGCCCGGCAGGGCGTGGCGCAGCAGCAGACGGGCGAACAGCGCCGTGACCAGGGGGCCGATCGCCATGGTCACCAGCACGTTGGCAACCGTGGTCAGGGTGATGGCAACCATGAAGGCGGTAAACATGATGGCCCAGCAGACGCCCGACAGCCACAAGGGCCAGCGTGCCCGCCGCAGGCCGACCCAGAACGATGCGCCACGCATTGCCGTCAAGAAAGCGGCCAGCGCCACGGCGTTGAACAGGCTGCGCCAGAACGTTACTTCGAAGCTGCGCGCGGCGTCCAGGTGGCGCGTCACGACGCCGGCCAGGCTCCAGAGCAACGTGACCAGCACCATCAGGGCGACGGCTCGGCGGTGGCCGGCGGGGATAGGCTGGAGAAATGGTTTGGGAGTAAGCTTGCCCCTGAACATCGCGTCCATTCTACGGCCATGACCGCTCCCCGCTCATTTCAGACGATGCCGTCCGACGTATCGGAGGGCGCAGGCGTGTCCTCATGACCGAAACCGATCACCGGCGACACCTCGAGAATTTGGCGCGGGTGCGCATCCAGGCGGAGTCGGGCAGCCGGGTAAAGAGCAGCTTCCTGGCCAACATGAGCCACGAGTTGCGCACGCCGATGAACGCCATCATCGGCTTTGCTCACCTGGCCCGGCGCGGCGCCACCGATCCCGACCAGAGGGGCTACCTCGCCAAGATCACCGAAGCCGCCGAGCATCTCCTGCGACTCATCAACGACATCCTCGATGTTTCGAGTATCGAAGCCGGCAAACTTGCCCTGGAGCAAGCCGATTTTGCGCTCGATGAAGTCATCGAGCGCGCCTGGGTCGCGGCCAGCGACCAGGTCGGCGCCAAGGACCTGGACATGACCACAGCCATCGCCCCCGGTCTTGAGGGGCCGCTGCGCGGCGATCCCCGGCGCCTGGGCCAGGTTCTGCTCAATCTGCTCACCAATGCCATCAAGTTCACGGAGCGGGGAGGCGTGGCGTTGCGCGCCCAGTTGCTCGAGTCCGGTGCCGATTGGCTACTGGCGCGTTTCGAAGTGGCCGATACGGGCATCGGCATCGGCGCCGATGACCAGCGCGATCTGTTCCAGCCCTTTACCCAGGCCGACGATTCCACAGCCCGTCGCTATGGCGGCACCGGTCTCGGTCTGACCATCAGCGCCCAACTGGTTCATCTGATGGGTGGCGAGATCGGCGTCGACAGCCAGCCAGGCCGGGGCAGCACGTTCTGGTTCACGGTCCGCCTCGGTCATGACGGCACGGCCACGGACCTGGCGCCGGAGGCCATATCCGGGGTTTCGGCCACCCCCGCCGACACGCCGCCGAAAGACGATTCGGAGCTTCTCGCCGGCCGGCTGGCCGCCATCGACGGCCTCGATCTCGCCCAGGGACTCAGAAGCTTCCGTGGCCGCATCGCGCCCTATCAACGATTGCTGGGTCAATTCGCCAGCGCGCACCGGCAGGACATGAGCACGGTGCTCGAGTGCCTTGAAGTCGCGAACATCGCCGAGGCCAGGCGTGTCGCCCATTCGCTCAAGGGATCCGCCGCCGCCCTGGGAATCTCGCACATCCAGAACCATGCCGCGCAACTGGAAGCCGAGCTCCGCGAAGTCCTGGAAGGCCGATGGGCGGATGAAGCAGCCGGGTTGGCCCGACTGCGGCCCCTGGCCAAGACACTCGAAGCCGAGCTGGCCGACTTTGCGCTGGCCGTGGGCGCGCTGGTGGCGGAAACCGCCGCGGACACAGCCGACGCTCCGTCAGGACAAGGGGGGGGCGACTGGCCCGCGCTGCGCGCCGCCCTGGAGCATCTGCATGCACTGCTGGCGGCCGACGACATGCAGGCTTCGGAAGTTCTCGCCGGCGCCGCGCCAATGTTGAGGACCGCGCTGGGTGGCGGGGCCGACCCGCTGATTCGCGCCATAGAACAATTCGACTTTCCGGCGGCGCTGACCATCCTGCGCGAAATCCGAGCCGACCACATCGAGCTTGCCGCCAAGACCTGAGCTCATGACCTGCGTCATTGCGCACGGTAGGCAAAGCCGGTAGCCTTTATGCCGTCGACAAATTTTCTCAAGAGGAATCATCATGAGCGAAATGAGTACCGTAAACAAGGACAAGCTGATCGCCGACATGAAGGTCGTGGTGGCGGACGCGGAAGAATTGCTGCGCGCCACGGCCAACCAGGCGGGCGACAAGGTCGGTGAGCTGCGCGGCAAGATTCAGGACCACCTGATCACCGCGCGCGCCAGCCTCGCCGACGCGCAGGCCGCCATGGTGGACAGGGCCAAGCAAGTCGGTCGCGCGACCGATGACTACGTGCAGGATAATCCCTGGCGCTCGGTCGGTATCGCCGCTGGCGTCGGTCTGCTGGTCGGCCTGTTGATCGGCCGCCGGTAAGCGATGGCCGACGGGTCGGCCCCGGGCGGTTTGTTTGCCTCGCTGCGTGGCTTGTTCGCGACGGGCGTCGCGATCCTGCACACGCGGCTGGAGTTGCTTGCGACCGAGGTCCGCCAGGAGCAGGCGCGGTTACTGGGCATGCTGGCCTTTGGCGCGGCCGCGCTGATCTTCCTTTCCGCCGGGCTGGTGTTTCTGGCGGTGTTTCTTACCGTGCTGTTGTGGGACACCAACCGTCTGTTGGTACTGGGCATCTTCACCGCCCTGTTCCTGGGAGCCGGTATCGTCGCGCTGCTGGTTGCCCGACGCAATGCCGTGACGCCCTCGCAGTTGTTTTCCGCCAGCCTGGCGGAACTGGCCGAAGACCACGCCGTGGCCAAGGCCACTCCGCCAGCCCACCAGCAATGAACTCCGACCTGCTGACTCTGGCGCTGAAGCAACAGCGCCTGCAGCTGAAGTCCGCGGCCCTGCGCGCGCAATGGATCGGCCATGCCGGTGGCTTGAAGCCGATGTGCAACGGTGTGGACCGGGTCGGCCAGGGCATCCGCTGGTTGCAAGGCCATCCTCAAGCACTGATGGCGACTGGAGTCGCCACCGGCGTAGCTTTGCTGGTGGCCCGGCCTCGCACACTCTTGCGCTGGGCCAGGCGTAGCTTCTTCGCCTGGCAGGCTTGGCGCAAGGGGCGGAACTGGCTGGCGCGGCGGTAGCCCGGACCAGGCGCTCTCACGCCCTTGCCTGGCGTGGTTCGTTCAGTTGTCCGGGCGGTACCAGCAAAGTCTGCACACGGGCCACGATGGCATCGAAGTCCTCCACCGGTACGGGCCGGGAGAAGTAATAGCCCTGTACGCAGCGACAATTCATGCCCCGCAGCAGGTCCAGTTGCGCCGCGCTTTCGACGCCCTCGGCAACCACCTGCATGCCCAGGCTGCGCGCCATGACGACCACGGCCTCGACCAGCGCGCGGTCGCTGGTATCGGTGCCCATGTCGCGGACGAAGGACTTGTCCACCTTGACGGTATCGACCGGAAAGCGCTTCAGGTAGGAAAGCGACGAATAGCCGGTGCCGAAGTCGTCCAGATAGACGCGGCAACCGAGGCGGCGCACGGCGCCCAGCCACTGCTGCGCCTTGCCAATATCGCGCATCAGAACACCCTCGGTGATTTCCAGCACCAGACGCGACGGTTCGACGCCATGACGCTGGATGGCGTCGGCCAGCGCCTTGGGTGGCAGTCCGTCGGGAATCTGGCTGCCCGAAACATTCAGCGAAATATAGTAGTCCTTGCCCTCAGCGAACCAGGTGGCGAGCTGCCGGCACGCCGTGTCGAGACCCCAGAGGCCGATATCGACGATCAGGCCGGTTTCCTCCGCCAGCGGAATGAAGGCATCCGGCGGCACCAGTCCCTTTTCCTGGTGACGCCAGCGGATCAAGGCCTCGGCACCGACCATGCGGCTGGTGACGATGTCGATGATCGGCTGGTAGAAGAGCCGGAACTCGTCGCGGCGCAACGCCAACTGGATGTCGGTTTCCATCGCCCGGCGCAGCTCGGCCGCCTCGGCCATGCTCTTGTCGAAGAAACTGAAACGATGGCCACCGGTGGATCTGGCCCGATCGAGGGCGAGTTCGGCATTGCGCAGCAGCGTGGGCAGATCCTGCCCGTCATCGGGGAACATGGTGATGCCTATGCTGGCGCCCAGCTTGATCGGCGTGGAGTCGACTTCATAGTCCTGCCCGAGCGCGCGCACCAGGCGCTCACCCATCCGGGCGGCCACTTCCTCGCCGGCGGCGCCAGGCAGAATGACGGCGAACTCGTCGCCGCCGAGCCGGGCGACGGTGTCGGTGGGCTTGAGGTTGTTGCGCAGCCGCTCGACGGCGATCTTGAGTATCTCGTCACCGATCGGCAGGCCGAGCGCTTCGTTGATCCGCCGGAAGCCATCCAGGTCGATGTGCATCAGCGTGAAGCTGCTCCTGCCTTGAGTAGGATCTTCGACCAGACGGACAGCCTGCTGCAAGCTTTGCTCGAAGCCGGGACGATTGGCCGCGCCGGTCAGGGGATCGGTCACCGCCTGCCTCCTGGCCAGGTCCTCCGACAACTTGCGTTCCGTCACATCGCTGACCAGCCCCTGGATCTTGTCGTCGCCGATCGGCGTGAGCACCAGGTTCAGCCAGCGTATCTTGCCGTTCCTGCCAGCCAGTTCCAGATCGGCGGTACTCGTCTGGTTGCTCTCGATGCCCTCGTCGATCAACCGCGCCAAACGCTCGGGATCGGTCCAGACGAGATGGCCAAGGCGGATCAGCCGGCCGCTATCGACGCTGTCGGCGGGCAGCCCGAGCAGCCGGGTCAGGGCCGGATTGGCCGATTCGATCACGCCGATGCGGTTGGCGATGAAGATGCCGGTCTCGGCGTTGTCGAATATCGCCCGGTATCTCTTCTCGTCCATTTCACCCCGCAGCCGCAATTGGCGCTCGTCTTCGAGCGAGGTCACCAGGCGGTCGGCAAGGGCGTTGATGTCGTCGGTCAGGCGGCCGACTTCGGTGCGCACCTGACCACCGGGCGGCCGCAGCCGGTCCCCGGCCGTGGCGTCCATGCGGTGCAGATGGTCGGACATGCCCTTGATGGGCCGAACGATCAGGCGGAGCACGACGACGACGATGGCCGCGACGACCGCGATCAGTTGCAGCACCAGCAGGGTGGCGACGAAGCGGACGTCCTGGTCGACCACCCGCTGGAGTCCCTCGACGTTGGGGTAGATCTGGATATTGCCCACCCGTTTGCCGGCATCGAAGGGCGAATGGATCGTGCGGTCCAGGCGCTTCTCGGTGGCCTGCTGGGTCGCCGCCGGCGTCGCCGTTTCGCGGAAGCCGCGCGAAAGTTCCTTGCTGTCCACTTCAATGACCACACCGAGCACGGCACTGTTCTTCAGCAGGCCATGAACCACCTCGGCCGCCAGCGATGGATCCTCGACAAAGCAGGCGATGCTGACCGTGCTTTCGACCGTATCAAGCAGTTCCCGCAGGCTGGCGGCCGACTGTAGTTGCGTGCGTTCGTCGGTGGCCAGGATGGTGCGGCCGATGAACAGCGTACCAACGATCGCGGCGACGCCCACCACGGCCACGGTCGAGAGGAAGAGCAGGCTGTGATACCAGCGCGTTCGCTTCGCCATGAGGGTTAAGGGCCGAACTCCAGAACCACCCGCACCCGGGCGTCGACTCGTCCGCGATCCAGGTAGCCGATGGCGCCGGGCGTGGCGCCGACGAAGGCGATCATGTCTTCCACGCTGCCGGCCTGCTTTGGGGGCGTCGTCCGGCCGGAAAACATCAGGCGCGCCCAGTAGGCGTTGATTTCGGCCAGATCCTTGTTGACCAGTTGCCGGTAGAAGCCCGACTTTTCAGGCTGGCTGGCGGGCAGATCGACCGGCAGGGCGGCCAGCCCGGACGGCAGTTGCCGAAAGCGGCCCAGAAAGATGTTGACCACTTCGTCGCGGCTCAGCTTCTCGACACCGCTCTTGGGATTGACCACCACCACGATCTCGGCCCGACAGGCGGCGACCGGCAGCAGCGCCAGGAGCATGATGAGTAGCAAGTGGAAATGATTCCTCATGCTAGAAGACGAAATCCAGCGCGAGACTCAAGACCTTGGTACGGCCGTTCCACTCGGGCGTCACTCGCTGATACGGAAAGATCGATTCCGCCGTGCCGCGAATTGCATCGTACTGGGCCTTCAGCGCCATGTTGGCGGCGAAATCCCAGCGGAGGCCGACAGACGCCGTGGACTGATCCGTATGCCCCCCGGCCCGGACGGAGGCGATCGTTGCGTCCATCGCCGGCCCCAAGCCGCTTGCCGGCAAGCGCTTCGTCGTCGACCTGGCCTGGGAATAGCCGGCAAAGGGGGTCCAGTGACCGAACCGATAACTGGCGATCGCATAGCCGGCCCGCATATCCTCGAAGACGGCTTGCTGGCGAATCGTGCTCAGCATCAACTGGAACTGGAACGGTCCCCGATCATAGACGATGCCCCCCGAATAGAGCTTGGCGAGCTTGCCGCTGATCGACAGCGCATCGGCTACCGTGGTGGCGCCCGGCAGGCCGAGCGCGACTCCCTGGTCGAGAATGGCGAGCAGCTCGTCGATGCGAATGTTGTTCCGGAAGCGTATCTGGGCGTAGCCCAGCCGCCACAGCCAGTCGCCGGACTGGTAGTCGATATTTCCGCCACTCATGCGCGAGCCACGCAGGTTCCATTGCCTGCCGATCGACGGTAACTCGCCGTCCAGCATTCCGTTGAAGAGCTTGGCGCGCAGCAGGCCATTGCCCAACTCCGCCGTTGCCGCGCCGTCGATGCCATCGAGGTGCTGGAACGGCAGGGTTCCAAAATAGTCGCCCGGAGGGCGTACCGGCAGATACGAGTAGCCCACCAGACGCGAGTCGGCCAGCATGAAGAAATCGGTGCCGAGCCTGCCGATGCGCAGGCTCAGATGGGCGTTCGGGTCGAACTTGGCGAAGGCCCACATCACTTCGGGATCGAAGTTGCCCTCGTTGCCGTAGCGGCTGACCACTTGCGCAACGCCTTCGAACCGCTCGGAAAACCGGTAGTTCCCCTGTAGGCCGACCAGCGAATCGGTCTTCGCCGTCCAGCGCCCGGCCGAACCGCCCGGTTGCGAGAGATCGCGGATGAACTCGGCCTGGTTCGAACTGGATCGGACCGCGCCGAGGGTGCCGAAGCCGCGCAAGGTGAACGCTGGCGCTTCCGGAGAAGTACTGGCTTGCTGGGTGGCGTCGGCCCAGGCGTCGGTGCCAAGCAGCAGGCCGGCCAGCGTGCATGCGACGAGTAGCGGGCCGACGGAGGATGTCATGGTCGTGCTAGTCCAATGTAATGGAATCGGTCGCGGCAAATCTACTACAAAGCACCCGCGGGCAATAAGGAATAACCAAGTAAAGGTGGGGTGATTGGCCGAAGTTCGAAGGCGATCGTCCCGCCATGCGCTACACGGCCAGGCAGACGTACTTGATCTCCAGATAGTCGTCAATGCCGTAGCGGGAACCTTCGCGACCAATGCCGGATTGCTTGACGCCGCCGAAGGGCGCCACCTCGTTGGAAATAATGCCGGTGTTGACGCCGACGATGCCGTATTCCAGCGCTTCGGCGACACGCCAGACCCGGGATACGTCCCGGGCGTAGAAGTAGCCCGCCAGGCCGAACTCGGTGGCATTGGCCAAGGCGATGGCCTCGGCTTCGTCATGGAAGCGGAACAACGGCGCCACCGGACCGAAGGTTTCCTCGCGGGCGCAGCGCATTTCGGCGGTGACATCGGCCAGCACGGTCGGCTCGAAGAAGGTGCCGCCGCGACCATGGCGTTTGCCGCCAACCAGCAGGCGCGCGCCCTTGGCCATCGCATCGGCGATATGGGCCTCGACCTTGGCCAGCGCCGGCGCATCGATGAGCGGCCCTTGCGTGACGCCTTCTTCGGTGCCGGCGCCAACCCTGAGGGTTCCCACCTTCTCCGCCAGCTTGGCAGCGAAGGTCTCGTAGACGCCATCCTGGATCAGCAGCCGGTTGGCGCAGACACAGGTCTGGCCGGCGTTGCGGTACTTCGAGGCCATGGCGCCCTCGACGGCGGCGTCGACATCCGCATCGTCGAAGACGATGAAGGGGGCGTTGCCGCCCAGTTCCAGCGAGACCTTCTTCACCGTCGGCGCGCACTGGGCCATCAGCAGCCGGCCGACTTCCGTCGAGCCGGTGAAGGAGAGCTTGCGCACGACGGGGTTGGCGGTCAGCTCGGCGCCGATGATCGATGCCGCCGCCGCCGATCCGGTGATCACATTGAAGACGCCGGGCGGGAAACCCGCCTGGTGTGCCAGTTCGGCCAGAGCCAACGCGGTCAGCGGCGTTTGCTCGGCGGGCTTGACCACCACCGGGCAACCGGCGGCCAGCGCCGGCGCGACTTTGCGGGTAATCATGGCGGCGGGAAAGTTCCAGGGCGTGATGGCGGCGCAGACGCCGATCGGCTGCCGCAACACGACCAGCCGTTTGTCGGCGGTGGGCGAGGGAACGACGTCGCCGTAGACCCGCTTGGCTTCCTCGGCGAACCACTCGACGAAGCTCGCGGCATAGACCACTTCGCCCTTCGCCTCGGCGAGCGGCTTGCCTTGCTCGCGCGTCATCAGCAGCGCCAGGTCGTCGGCGTTGGCCAGAATCAGGTCGAACCAGCGGCGCAGCACGGCGGCGCGCTGCTTGCCGGTCAGGGCCCGCCAGGCCGGCCAGGCGGCGTTGGCCGCTTCGATGGCACGGCGCGTTTCTTCGCCACCGAGCTCGGCGACACGGGCCAGCACTTCGCCACTGGCGGGATCGACAACGGGGAAACGGCTGACGGCGGTCAGCCAGGCGCCATCGACGAAGGCCTGGTCGCGCAGCAGGCGGGGGTCGCGCAATTGCATCGGCTTTGCTCCTTTTTTCCGGCGGCAAACGAAAAGTCTAACCGACTACAGTGGACGCATGAGTCCTGACCGCCGTTACCTGCTCGCCACCGGCCTGGCCTTCCTGGCTGGCTGCGCGCGTCTGGTCGAGCGGCCGCCGGGATCGGCCGCCGCCCCCACCTCGCCGCGCGCCGCCGACGTGGTGATATTCGCACTCGGGCTCATCGACACCGGCTATCGGTTCGGCGGCCGTAACCCGGAGGCCGGCATCGATTGCAGCGGCATGGTCAGCTACGTCTTCGCCGAGGCGGCCGGCGTCAAACTGAGCGGCTCCGCCGCCGACATCGCCCGCCGGGGGCGCGCCATCGGCACCGAGGAACTGCGGCCCGGCGACCTGGTGTTCTTCAACACCCTCAACCGGCCGCGCTCGCATGTCGGCATCTACATTGGCGACGGGCGTTTCGTGCATTCGCCCAGCACCCGGGGCAAGGTGCGCATTGAAAACCTCGGGCACGCCTGGTTCGCCAGCCGTTTCGAGGAAGCCCGCACCTATTTCGACTAGCCTCGCCGCTATACGCCGTTGGCCTTGAACCATTCCAGCAGGCGCCGCCAGCCATCCTCGGCCGGCTCCTTGCGGTAAGTGGGTCGATAGTCGGCATGGAAGGCGTGCGGAGCATCCGGATAGACATGCAGCTGCGACTTGCCGCCGGCCTTCTTCAACGCGTCGCGCATGTCATCGACCTGGGCGGCGTCGATGCCCTGGTCCTTGCCACCGTACAAGCCCAGCACCGGCGCCTTCATTGCCGCCACCAGGTCGAGCGGCCACTTCGGCTGCTTGGCCGTCGGCGGGCCTTCCATGTGTCCGTACCAGGCGACGGCCGCCTTCAGGCGCGGATTGTGGGCGGCGTAAAGCCAGGTGGTGCGTCCCCCCCGGCAAAAGCCGGTGATGGCCAACCGATCCGGATCGCCACCATTCTTGGCCGCCCAGGCGGCACAGGCATCGAGGTCCGACATGTGCTCGGCGTCGGAAGCGGCGGCCACCGGACCGTCCAGAATCTGTTGCACGTTGCCCATCTTCGACACGTCGCCATGTCGCGCGTACATTTCGGCGGCGATGGCCAGATAGCCGGCCTTGGCCAGCCGCCGGCAGACATCCTTGATGTATTCATGGACGCCGAATATTTCATGGACGACCAGCACCGTTGGCAACTTGGCGCCGCCGGCCGGCATGGCGCGATAGGCGGCCAGCGGTCCATCGGCGGTGGGCACCTGGATTTCGCCGACGGTCAGGCCGTCGGCATCGGTCTTGATGGCCGTCTGGGCCATGATCGGCTGGGTGGCGAGCGCGAAACCCGCGCCCAGCGAGGTGACAATAAAGCCGCGACGGGAAAACCGTATCTCGGGGACGAGACTGTCGAATTCGGGATGGCTCATGGCGATATCCTCTTGGTTCTGTTGGGGACCGCCAACTTACCCCGGGCAACCGGGAAATTCAATGCTGCACCGCGATTGCCTCACAGCAAGACGATGTCGAACTGCTCCTGGTTGTAGCCGGTTTCGGCATGGAGGGAAATCGGCTTGCCGATGAAGTCGGACAGCATGGCCACCGATTGCGATTCCTCGTCGAGAAACAGGTCGATGACGGCCGGCGCCGCCAGCACGCGGAATTCACGGGCGTTGAACTGGCGCGACTCGCGCAGCAGTTCGCGCAGGATTTCATAGGCGATGGTTTGCGCGGTCTTGACCTCGCCCCGACCGCCACAGGTGGGGCAGGACTCGCAGAGCACGTGGGCGAGCGACTCGCGGGTGCGCTTGCGGGTCATCTCCACCAGGCCGAGCGCAGTGAAGCCATTGACGGTGATCCGTGTCCGGTCGCGCGCCAGTGCCTTGTCGAACTCGGCCAGCACGGCGTTGCGATGCTCGGCGGACTCCATGTCGATGAAGTCGACGATGATGATGCCGCCCAGGTTGCGCAGGCGCAGTTGCCGGGCGATGGTCTGCGCCGCCTCCAGATTTGTTTTGAAGATGGTGTCGTCGAAATTGCGCAGGCCGACGAAGCCACCGGTGTTGACGTCGATGGTGGTCATCGCCTCGGTCTGGTCGATGATCAGGTAGCCACCGGACTTGAGATCGACGCGGCGCGCCAGCGCGCGCTGGATTTCGTCCTCGACCCCCTGGAGGTCGAACAGCGGCCGCTCGCCGCTGTAATGGGAGAGCAAACCTTCCAACTGGGGCATGAACTCGTTGGCGAAGGCGGTGAGCTTCTGGAAGTTCTCCCGCGAGTCAATGACGATGCGACTGGTTTCCAGGCTGACCAGGTCGCGCAGCACGCGCTGGGCGAGGGTCAGATCATGATGCAGCATCACCGGCGCCTTGGCCGAATGGCCGCGGTGGCGAATCTCCGACCAGAGCCGGCGCAGATAGGCGATATCGGCGCCCAGTTCGGCTTCACTGGCGTTTTCGGCCATGGTGCGGGCAATGTAGCCGCCCGCCTCGTCGGCCGGCAACTGCGCCTGAATGCGGCTGCGCAACTGCTCGCGCGCGGCCTCGCCCTCGATGCGCTGCGAGATGCCGATATGTTTCTCCTGCGGCAGATAGACCAGCAACCTGCCGGCCAGCGAGACTTGGGTGGAGAGACGGGCACCCTTGGTGCCGATCGGATCCTTGAGCACCTGGACCATCAACTGCTGGCCCTCGGCGAGAATCCGTTCGATCGGCCTCGGCCCGTCGCCACCATTGCCGTTGGCGGTCTTCTCGCTCCAGATATCGGCGACATGCAGGAAGGCCGTGCGTTCCAGCCCGATGTCGACGAAGGCCGACTGCATGCCCGGCAGCACCCGCACCACCCGGCCCAGGTAGACGTTGCCGACAATGCCGCGACCGTTGGTGCGCTCGATGTGCAATTCCTGGACGATGCCCTGATACATCAGGGCGACGCGGGTTTCCTGCGGCGTGAAGTTGATGAGGAATTCTTCGCTCACGGCTCGGCTACTGTCTTTCCACGATCTGCACGTAGAGCTTGGCGAGCAACATCTTCACCCGCTCGGAGGCGCGCACGTAGTCGCCCTGCTGCAGCATGCGCAGGGCGTCGTCCTTGCGGCCAAGCTGGGCCACCGTCAGCACCCGGCCGGCGCAGGCGTGGAAGTGGGCGTGCTGGGCCTTCATCTCGCCAAAGATATCCATGCGGGCGAACTGCTCGCCGCCCGTGCCATGGATCCATTGGCCCAACGTGCACTGGTCGTCGCGGCAGATCGCGTCGACCCGCAGGTCTTCCTTGCTGTTGCCCTGGATGTAGTTTTCCAGGCGGGTCTTCCACTTCATATGGGCATCGATGGCGGTCATGAAGTTCAGGCCGCCAAGCACGGCGCCCTGTCCTTCCTCCGTCGCCGGCTCCACGTCCGGCGCATCGGCCTCGCCGACCGACTGGCGCTTGAACCAATCAAATATTCCCATGCCGCAATCTCCCGGAACCGGTGGTCATATCGGGTAGTTGAAGCGCCGCAGCAGCAGCGCCGTCTCGCACAAGGGCAGGCCGACGATGCCCGAATGAGAGCCGCGAATCTCCTCGATGAACATGGCGGCGCGACCCTGGATGCCATAGGCGCCAGCCTTGTCGAGCGGTTCACCGCTGCGCGCGTAGCGATGTATTTCCTCGTCGCCCAGCGCGCGAAAGCGAACGTCGCTGATCGACAGCACGTGCGCCTGCCGCGTTTCGTCGGCCACCGCCACCGCCGTCAGCACGCGATGCGTCCGGCCGGCAAGGCGCTTCAGGATCGCCACCGCGTCGGCCTCGTCGCGCGGCTTGCCGACGACCTCGTCATCCACATCCAGCGTTGTGTCGGCCGACAGCACCAGCCGCCGTGGCAAGCTGCGCGCCTGGCACAAGCGCACGCCGTGCCCGGCCTTGGCCAGGGCGACGCGCACGACGTAGGCCTCGGGCAGCTCGTTCAGGAACACGTCTTCGAGCACCTCGCGGTCCTGGCGGGCGTCGCCGCGAAACAGCAACGGCTCGAAATGGACGCCGATCTGGGCCAGCAATTCGCGCCGTCGCGGACTGCCGGAAGCCAGATAAATGCGCGGGTCCATGGCGCTCATTCGCGATGGTAGGGGTGGCCCCGGAGCACCGTGGTCGCGCGGTACAGTGCCTCGGCAAGCATCACCCGCACCAGGCCATGGGGCAGCGTCAGCCCGGAAAGGCGCATGGTTTCCCGCGCTTCAGCCTTCAACTCGGCGTCCAGGCCATCCGGCCCGCCCACCAGGAAGGCCACGTCGTCGCCTTCCCGAGCCCAGGCGGCCAGCTTGGCGGCCAGTCCCTTGGTGGTGATTTCCACGCCATGCTCGTCCAGGGCGACGCGCCGGCAATGGCTGGGCAACACGGCGCGCAGGCGGCCGGCTTCCGCCGCCATCAAGGCCGCCACCGGCTTGCCGGAACTACGCGGCTCCGCCTTGACGGCCAGCAGTTCCAGCGGCGATTCACGCGGCATGCGCCTGGCGTATTCGCCATAGCCGGCGTCGACCCAGTCGGGCATGCGATTGCCAACTGCCGCGATCATGAGCTTCACGCCGCCGGCTCGGTCTCCGGCGCCGCCTTGCCGGCCGCGCCACCGGAGCTCTTGGCGCGTGTCGGCCTGGCGGACCAGAGTTCTTCGAGGTTGTAGTGGCCCCGCACCGCCGGCTGCATGACATGGACGACGATGCTGCCGAGATCGATCAGCACCCACTCTCCGGACGCCTCGCCCTCCACGCCGATAACCTCGCCGCCGGCCTCCTCGACCTTCTCGCGCACGCTGCGGGCCAGGGCCTTCACCTGCCGCGTCGAATCGGCGCTGGCGATGACGATGCGGTCGAACATCGATGTCAGCTTGGTGGTGTTGATGACCTCGATGTCGCGGCCCTTGATGTCCTCGAGGGCGGCGACGGCGATCTTTTGCAGCTTGCGTGTGTCCATGGTCAGGAAAGGTAGAGCCGATGCCGGCGAATATAGTCGAGAACCGTGGCCGGCAGCAATTCCTCGACCGCGCCGCCGCCGCTCAGCCGGGCGCGTACTTCGGTCGAGGAAACCGTGCCGGCCTCCATGGTGTAGGTAAAGATCGCGCCGGCCGGGTCATTCGCCAAGGCCACGGCCCGCATGGCGCGCCGGCGGCGAAATTCGTCGGCGAGCGGGTCATTCATGGCCTCGGCCGCCAAGGTGAAGGCGGGTCGGGAAACCACCGCGACATGGGCCAGGCCGAACAGGTCGCGCCAGCGATGCCATGAGGCAAGGCCCAGGAAGGCGTCGGCACCCATCAACAACACCAGCGGTCGCCGCGAACCGTAGACCTCGCGCAGACGCTCGAGGGTGGGCACGGTATAGCTCGGCGCGACGGAACAGGCCTCGGTGGCGTCGACCTGGTATTCGGGGTGGCCGGCCGTGGCCAGCCGGACCATGGCCAGGCGATGTTCGGCGCCGGCGACGGGGGGCGCCCGATGGCGCGGCTGCCCGGCGGGAATCCACAGCACCCCGCCCAGCCGCAACTGGCCCATGGCCTCTTCGGCCAGCCGCAGGTGGGCGGTATGCACCGGATCGAAGGTTCCCCCGAGTATGCCGAGAGGCTCGTCAATCACCCGCGGGTCCGTGAAAGACATCCTGGTAGCTGATATAGACGCTGGCCATCAGGGTGGGCGCCATGACGAAGATCAGCGCCATCTTGAGCGCGATCGACAACACATTGACCAACACGACCGAGATGGCGCCGGCGGCGATCAGCAGTACCCCCGGCAGTGCGATGGCGACCAGGGTGACGGACAGTCCATAAACCGCGAAGGCGCGCCAGTTGCGCCAGGCGGCGACGAAACTGAAGAACACCGACTTCAGCGGCGACACCTCGTCCCAGGCGGTGAGCAAGGGCGCGAACCAGAAAGCGGTGACCACCGGCAACGCCACGATCAATAGCCGGGCCATGGTGGCGAGCATCTGCTCCTCGTCGAGGGTCTTGTCCGGTCCGGCCAGGGATGGCTGGCCACCTTCCATCAGGAGACTCGCCACGAGAATGATCATCGAGCCGAGCAGATGCAAACCGCCCAGGCGCACCAGCGGCACGCGATGCTGCTGCACGCCGAAGGTCAGGGCGACGGTGCCGACGCCGCCACCCCGCTCGATGGCCCGGCAGCCGTTGGCCAGCACCACAATCAGCGCCGGCAGGGCCAGCGGCACCAGAAATGGGCCGACCAGCGGCAACAGATTGACCGCGACGATCAGGAACAGATACGCCATGGTCAAGGCCGTCAGCAGGGGCGGATTGGCCCGAAACAGCCTGAAGCTCGCGATCAGCCAGAGAAAGCCATGGCGGGCGGGGAGACGGCGAGCCTGCATCTAGGGACGTTATTCGAACAGTTCGAGGTAGGAGGCGTAGTGGCTGCCCACCAGCACGGGCAGCAGCACCAGCCAACCCAGCATGAGCGGCACGGATGCGAGGAAGCCAAGCACCATGACGACGACGCCGAAGACCAGGAAGGGCAGCAGGTTCTTCAGGCAGGCGGCAAAGCTGGCCTTCAGGGCGGCAACAGGCGCCACATCGCGGAAGACCACCAGCGCCGGCGCGAACCAGACCGCCATGACCAGCGGCGTCATCAGCGCCAGCATGATCAGCAGGGCGAACAGGACGCCGCTCAAGGCGACGCCGGCGCCGATGCCATCGCCCATCATGGCGCCGGTCAGGGCGGCGCCGCCGCCGACCAGAAAGGTCAGCACGCTGACCACGACCACGCCGACCAGATAGTAGACACTGACCAGGATCAGGTTGCCGGTGTTCTGCTTGAAGCCGGCGAACAGATGGTCGAAGCGCAGCTCGCCGCCATCGCGCAGGGATTTGCAGCCGAGCAGCAACCCGGCGGCAAAGACCGGCATCAGAAAGTTCAGGGCCAGTTGGCCGATGATCGGAATCATGCTCAGCACCACGGCGATCACCATCATGACCACCGTCACGCCGATCCAGATACCGGGATTCTTGAGGAAGTAGCCCCAGCCGGACTTCAGCCACTCGATGGCCCGACTGGCGTCGACGCCGCGGCCCTCGGGAACGAAGCCGCCCGACGCGTTGCCGGTGGACGGGACGAGGAAGGGGTTCTGCTCGCTCATGATTTCTCCCGAAACGGACCGGTCAGAAAGTGCCGATCACCCACTGCGGCACACGCAGGCGCGAGCCGACGCCTTCCTGCCGCGCCCAGGCGCCATCGCCAAGCTGGTCGATCAGATAGTAGGGCCGGCCGTGCGGTGGCGTCACCTTCATCATGTAAAGCTTGCCGTTCAGGCGATATTCCTCGACCCGGTCCTGGCCGCGCTTGACGATGGTGACCTGCGGCTCGGCGGCGGCGTCGACCATGCCGGGCGGCGGAGGAGGCACGGCCGGCAGCGGTTCGAGGTCGGCGGGTCGCTTCTGGGCCAGCGCCGGCAGGGCGATGGCCAGCAGCAGGGCGGCGACGGGAAGCTGAAAGAACCGGGCGGAAAGGCGGGGCATGGCGATATCCTCGATGATGCGTCGATTCTAGCAGTTGGCCCCGCCCGCGCCCATCGGATCAGAGATTCAGGAGCAGTTCGTGCTCGAGCGGCCGGCGATTGAAACCCCGGCTCTGGTAGTACTCGAAAATCGAGGCGACCACGCATTCCGGGTCGTCGATGACGGAAATCAGGTCGATATCCTCGGGATTGATCATCTTCTCCGCCACCAGCCGGTCGCGGAACCAGTCGATCAGGCCGGCCCAGAATTCACCGCCGACCAGGATGAGGGGAATTTGCGGCGATTTCCGCGTCTGGATCAGGGTCAGTGCTTCCAGCAGCTCATCCAGGGTACCGAAGCCGCCGGGCATGACCACATAGGCGGTGGCGATTTTGACGAACATGTACTTGCGGGCGAAAAAGTGCCGAAAAGTCTGGGAGATGTCCTGGTAGCGGTTGGCCTGCTGCTCCATCGGCAACTGGATGTTGAGGCCGACCGAGACACTCTTGCCCTCGAAGGCACCCTTGTTGGCGGCTTCCATGACGCCGGGGCCGCCGCCGGACACCACCGAAAAGCCGGAATCCGACAGCAGGCGGGCGATCTGTTCGGTCAGTTGGTAGTAGCGCGAGCCCGCCGGCAGGCGGGCGCTGCCGAAGATCGAGACCGCCGGCTGGATGTTGGCCAGCCGTTCGGTCGCCTCAACGAACTCTGACATAATGCCGAAGACCCGCCAGGCCTCGCGCGCGGCCGCCTGGGCCATCTGCGCCGGCGCGACCGTCCAGGGATCGGGAATCTTCGGCAGCTTGTCCTTCGCGCTCATCGCCTCAGTGATCCTTTCTCATGCCCCTGCTGCTGCTGGTTGACGGTTCAAGCTATCTTTACCGGGCCTTCCACGCCCTGCCCGATCTGCGCAACCGCCTCGGCGAGCCCACCGGAGCCATCAAGGGCGTGCTGAGCATGCTGCGCCGGCTTGAAGCCGACTATAAGGCAGATTACCGGGCGGTGGTGTTCGACGCCAAGGGCAAAACCTTCCGCGACGACTGGTATCCGGATTACAAGGCCCATCGGCCACCCATGCCCGAGGATCTCGCCGCCCAGATCGCGCCGCTGCACGATTGCATCCGGGCCTCAGGCTGGCCGCTGTTGATGGTGGACGGCGTCGAGGCGGACGACGTCATCGGCACCCTGGCGCGCCAGGCCAGCGCGGCCGCCGTGGACTGCGTCATCTCCACCGGCGACAAGGACCTGGCGCAATTGGTCAACCCGCACATCCGCCTGGTCAATACGATGAGCAACGAAGTGCTTGACGAGGCGGGTGTGAAGGCCAAATTCGGCGTGCCGCCGGAGCGCATCGTCGACTACCTGACCCTGGTCGGCGACAGCGTCGACAACGTGCCGGGCGTCACCAAGGTTGGCCCGAAGACCGCCGTCAAATGGCTGGACCAGTACGGCTCGCTGGATGCCGTGGTCGCCCACGCCGCCGAGATCGGCGGCGCCGTCGGCGAGAACCTGCGCCGCCACCTCGACTTTCTGCCGCTCGGCCGCAAGCTCGTCACGGTTGCCTGCGACCTCGAACTGCCGGCGCGCCCGACCGACCTGGTGCCGCCAGCCACCGACCCGACGCGGCTGAAGGAGCTGTTCGCCCGGCTGGAGTTCCGTAGCTGGCTACAGGAACTCGCCGCGGGCGGCGGCGTGGTGGCGAGCGATGATCCGGCGCCCCTTGCGTTTCCGGCGGTGGACAACCCGCAGCGCGACTACGCCGCCATCCTCGACGAAACCAGCCTCGCCCACTGGCTGGACAAGCTGGAACGGGCCGAACTGACGGCCGTCGACACCGAGACCACCGACCTCGATGCCCTGCGGGCCAGGCTGGTCGGCATCTCGTTCTCGACCACCGCCGGCGAAGCCGCCTACCTGCCGCTGGCGCACCATTACGCCGGCGCGCCCGAACAACTCCCCTTTGACGCGACCCTGGCCCGGCTCAAGCCCTGGCTGGAATCGGCGGGACACCGCAAGGTGGGCCAGCATCTCAAGTACGACCGGCACATCTTCGCCAATCACGGCATCGAACTGCGCGGCATCGCCGACGACACGCTGCTCGAGTCCTACGTGCTGGAGTCGGACAAGTCGCACGATCTCGGCAACCTGGCCAGCCGGCACCTGGGCCTGAAATCGATCAGCTACGACGACGTCACCGGCAAGGGCGCGGGACGGATTTCCTTTGCCGAGGTGCCGGTCGACAAGGCCGCCGACTATGCCGCCGAGGATGCCGACCTGAC
This sequence comes from Rhodocyclaceae bacterium, assembly GCA_044220545.1. GTDB lineage: Bacteria > Pseudomonadota > Gammaproteobacteria > Burkholderiales > Rhodocyclaceae > Fen-999. Next base: position 79,274 of record JBGAQX010000008.1, read on the forward strand.
CCTGCGCGTGCATCAGGCGCTGGCGCCACGCCTGCTTGAAGAGCCGCGTCTGGAGCGGCTCTACCGGGACATCGAGCTACCGGTGGCCGAAGTGCTGTTCCGCATGGAACGCAACGGCGTGCTGATCGACGTCTTTGCGCTGGCCCGGCAGAGCGACGAGCTCGGCCGCAAGATGCTGACTCTGGAAGCCGAAACGCATCAACTCGCCGGCCAGCCCTTCAACCTCAACTCGCCGAAGCAGCTCGCCGAGATCCTGTTCGGCCAGCTCGGCCTGCCGGTGGTGAAGAAGACACCGGGCGGCGCGCCCTCCACCGACGAGGAAGTGCTGGAAAAGCTGGCCGAGGATTTCCCGCTGCCCCGGAAGATCCTCGACTATCGCAGCCTGGCCAAGCTCAAGAACACCTATACGGACAAGTTGCCGCGCATGGTCAATCCCGGCACCGGCCGCGTCCATACCAGCTTTTCGCAGGCGGTGGCCGTGACCGGCCGACTGGCCAGTTCCGACCCGAACCTGCAGAACATCCCCGTGCGCAGCGCCGAGGGCCGGCGCATCCGCTCGGCCTTCATCGCGCCGCCCGGCCATGTGCTGGTCTCGGCCGACTACTCGCAGATCGAGCTGCGCATCATGGCGCACCTCTCCAACGACGCCCGCCTGCTGGAAGCGTTCGCGCGCGGCGAGGACGTACACCGGGCGACGGCCGCCGAGATCTTCGGCATCACGCCGCTGGAAGTCGGCCCGGACCAGCGCCGCGCCGCCAAGGTGATCAACTTCGGCCTCATCTATGGCATGAGCGCCTTCGGCCTGGCCCGCGAGCTGGGCCTGGAGCGCGGCGCCGCCCAGGCCTACATGGACCGCTACTTCGCCCGCTACCCCGGCGTCGCCCGCTACATGGAAGAAACCCGGCAACAGGCGCGCGACAAGGGCTACGTCGAGACCGTGTTTGGCCGTCGCCTCTGGCTGCCGGAAATCAAGTCGTCGAACGTCGGCCGCCGCCAGGGCGCCGAGCGCGCCGCCATCAACGCGCCCATGCAGGGCACGGCGGCGGACCTCATCAAGCTGGCCATGATCGCCGTGCAGGGCTGGCTGGACGAGCACGATCCGGCAACCCGGCTGATCCTGCAGGTGCACGACGAACTGGTGCTGGAAGTGCCGACCGATGAACTGGCCGCCGTTCGTGAAGCCTTGCCCAGGCTGATGGGCAACGTCGCCAAACTGGCCGTGCCGCTGCTGGTCGAGGTGGGCGCCGGCGCCAACTGGGAAGAAGCGCACTGAGCAGGGTGAACAAATGAACACGGAAAGCTACATACCGGGCAAGGACGCCTCGCTCGAATCGTCGATCGGGTCCATGCGGGCCAAACTGGCGGCGCTCGGCTTTCACGTCGAGGAACGTTCCTGGCTCAATCCCGTCGATGGCATCTGGTCGGTACACGTGAGCGACCGGGACTGCCCGCTGATGTTCACCAACGGCAAGGGCGCCTCGAAGCTGGCGGCGCGGGCCAGCGCGCTGGGCGAGTATTTCGAGCGCCTTTCCTGCAACTACTTCTGGAACCACTATTACCTCGGCCGGCAGGTCGCCGAGGGCGGCGGTTTCGTCCATTACCCGCGGGAGCAATGGTTCCCGCCGGGCGCCGACGGCGAATGGCCGGCCGGCCTCTTGACGCCCGAGTTGCGCGCCTTCTACAACCCCGATGGCGGCATCCCCGCCGACGCGCTGGTGGACTTCAACTCCGGCAACGGCGAGCGCGGCATCTGCGCCCTTCCCTATGTCCGCCTGCGCGACCAGGCCGTGGTCCACTTCCCGGTCAATATCATCGCCAACCTCTACGTCAGCAACGGCATGTCCGCCGGCAACACCCCGAACGAGGCGCGCACCCAGGCCTTATCGGAAATCTTCGAGCGTCACGTCAAGTTCCGCATCATCGGCGAAGGCCTCTGCCTCCCGGATGTCCCGGCGGACGTGATTGCCCGTTACCCGGGCATCGCGGCCGGCATCGCCGGCCTGCGCGCCGCCGGCTTCGGCATCCTGGTCAAGGACGCCTCGCTGGGCGGCCGCTACCCGGTGATGAACGTCACCCTGCTGCACCCCGGCGACCAGGGCTGCTTCGCCAGCTTCGGCGCCCATCCGCGCTTCGAGATCGCCCTGGAGCGGGCGCTGACCGAATTGCTCCAGGGCCGCGCCCTCGACGCCCTCACCGGCTTCCCCGAACCCGGCTTCGACCTCGAGGAAGCCGCCAGCTCGCAGAACCTGGAGATCCATTTCGTCGATTCCAGCGGCATCATCGACTGGAATTTCCTCGGCGACGCGCCCGACTTCCCCTTCCACGACTGGAACTTCAGCGCCACGACGGCGGAGGACTACGCCTGGCTGGTGGACAGTATCCACGCCGAGGGCCGCGACATCTACGTCGCCGACTTCGACCACCTCGGCGTCTACGCCTGCCGGATCCTGGTGCCCGGCATGTCCGAGATCTACCCCATCGACGAGCTGGAATTCGAGAACAACAGCGTCGCCAACCCCCTCCGCGAAGCCATCCTGAACCTCGCCGACCTGGACGACGAGGAATGCGCCGACCTGCTCGACACCCTCAATGACAGCACCCTCGCCGACCAACGCCCGGTGGCCGGCCTGATCGGCCTCGCCCCCGACGAGGGCTCGCCCTGGGCCGACCTGCGGCTTGGCGAGCTGAAGACCCTGCTGGCGCTGGCCATCGGCGACCGGCCAGCGATCGCCGATGGCTGCCACTGGATACGCCATTTCGAGCAGATCAACGCCGAACGGCGCAAGGTCTATCGCTGTATCGAATGCCTGCTCGAACTCCGCTCACGCGGCGACACCGCCGCGGCCACCATGAGCCACGACGTTGCGCTGCAAAGTCTCTACGGCGCGGAAACCCTGGCCCGGGCCAATGCGCTGCTCGACGGCGAACTGCGCTTCTTTGGCCTGCCCTCGCCCGGCCTCGATCTCGTCGGCTGCGACACCCACCAGCGCCTGCTGGCCGCCTACGGCAAGCTGCATGGAAGCAAGGGGCGTTAGGGCGGCCCAGCTCACTTGCTGGCTCGGCAGCGAGTCACCAGGCGCGGCTTGCTTGCGAGTTGGGCGCTTTCGATGTCGGACAAATACGACAAATACGTGGCGCAGGTAGCTTAGATGGTGTCGCAGTCGAGATATCTCAGCCGGACGGCAAAGTAGTCCCTCAGCTTCGCAACGGACCACTTCACGCCGCAGCTCCAATATTCATGATGCTTGTTCGGGTCATACACAGCGAGACGATTTGCCTCCAATTGCTGCGCGCACTCCTGGATCACCAGCTCCGCGAACTTCTCCATCTCCGCTTGGCTGGCAAGGTACGCCGCGCCATCCTCGGATTTTTTTATCGCTGCCCGCTCGATCAAGTTGGAGAGAATTCGCTCCATGACATGCCTTCCTGAATTGTATTGTGCAGTGCAGCACTATAACCGGTGTCGTGGCTGTTCCGATAGCCCCTGAACCGAAGAGGAAATGGGAGAGGGATATGGGGACACCCGTTCTCACCACACCCCCCCCTGCATTTCATCGGGACTTTGCCCTTGCTGCGCCGGCCGGCCCGGCTTGCCTCTGACTACCCGTTGCCCCAGAGCCTTGCCCATCCGCGCCTGGAACCGTTCATCGCCCAAGACAAAGTTGCCGTTGGTGACCTTGGTCTTGCCGCGCGGGTCGGTGACGGTGGTCAGCCGGCCCTGGCTGTCGTAGCCGTACTGGGCGGCGCGGCCGGCGCTGTCCAGGGCCCGGCTCACGCAGTCCAGGCAGGTGGGCGCGGTGTATTGAAACTCGAGCCAGCGGCCGTTGGGCGAGACGGCGTTGATGAGCTTGCCGCCACCGTCGCGGTAGGCTGATGGGGTGCGGCTTTACTGGTTCTTCGTGCTCTGTCCCAGAGTATCGATGTCCTGAGTATCGATATGTGTCTGTGTTACGCTACCTCGTCAGTGCGTTTTCCAGATCACCCCATACACCGAGGCCGTCCCATGACATTCCGTGCTCTGACGACGATGGAAGACGATGTCCTCAGAACGCCTTGCGCGGCGCGGCTCAAGGAGCTGCGCAAGCAGAGGGGCCTGACCCGGAAGGCGCTGGAAACGACGGTGGACTACCTCGTCACCGGCGACCCGTCGCGGAATGTGCCGCTGCACAACACGCGGTTGCTGGAGCGTTTCAAGGCGCTCGAAGGCTTCAACGTCGACGATCAGGAGACGGTCATCAAACTGATCGACGCCATGCTCGTCAAGCAGCGCGTGGAATCCGCCGTGCTGCCGGTCGGCAAGGGTTCGACCAAGCGCGCAACGGCGCGCACCTGAACAAGGAGTGACCGCAATGACGGAACTGATGGTGACCTTGCCCGACGATCTGGCGCAGCGCGCCAGGAGTGCCGGCCTGTTGTCCGATAGCGCGATTCAGCGCTTGCTGGAAGACGCCATGCGCCGCGAGGCCGGGCGCAAGCTCCTGTCCATCTCGGAACGTATTCAGGCGGCCGGAATCCCGCCCATGAGCGACGAGGAGATCGTCGCCGAGGTCAAGGCGGTGCGCGCCGAACGCCGCGCCGCCGGCCAACGCGATCCGAAGTCGGGATCGTGAGGTTCGTCCTCGATACGAATGTCGTGGTCTCGGCGGTGATCTGGGGCGGTCTGCCTTTCCGGTTGCTTCAGGCAGCCACCGATGGCGACATCGAGATTTATACGTCTCCGGCTTTGTTGGCCGAGTAGCGCACCGTTTTGAGCCGCGAGCACCTGGCGTCGCGTCTGGCCAGGCAGCCGGCTTCCGTCGTCGAGGCCATTCGCTTCTATGGCGATCTGGCCATCAGCGTGTCGCCGCTGGCCGTGCCGCGCGCAGTGCCCCGCGATGCCGACGACGATCAGGTCATCGCCGCCGCCATTGCAGCCAACGCCGAGATCATCGTCACCGGCGATACCGATCTGCTCTCGATGGGAAGCCATCAGGGCATCGCCATCATCACCGCCGCTCAGGCGGTGCAGAGACTCGCCGGATAGAAGAAGGGCCGCGTCAGCGGCCCTTCTTCTTAGTAGTGATCCGCCTGCAAAGGCGGATGGGGTAAGGCTTTACGGGTTATTCGTGGTCTGTCCCTGAATGCCCTTTGTTCTTGGCATGTGAATATCCCGCAATACTCCCAACCAAAACACCGACGCCAGCAATATAGAGTAGATAGAGCAGATCGCGAGACATTAGCGCCGAACACGGCACACAATCGGGCCACACTACGACTCCTAACGGAGGCACAAGAAGGAGGACAACCATCACCAACGCATAGCGACCGCTCACGGCTATAGGGGACAGACCACGATTGATCAAAGCAACGCTCCCTGCTTCTCATCGTCAACCTCCAGCCGCTTCGGCGGTCGTCCCGGCCTTCCCCGTACCACCCGCCTTCCCAGCGCATGGGCGATCTGCGCCTGAAACCGCTCGCCACCCAGCACGAAGTTGCCGTTGGTGGCATCACGAATCTCGTCGGTCAGCGCCTCGTCGACGTGCGCACGGAATAGCGCGCGGTAGGCTTCCCGCCGTTCCGCATCTGCCCGGCCCAGCCGACGATACTCCTCATGCGGTGTCAGCAGCCCATTGCCCCGCCCCAAGCCGTTGGCGTGATAGCTCGACCAGCGATAGTCCTGCGGCTTCAAGACCATGCCCGCCCGTACCGGGTTGAGTTCAATGTAGCGCTGGCAGGCCAGCACATAATCCTCGCTCTGGGTCAGGCAGGAGCGGAAGCGCCCCTCCCAGAGCGTACCGGTCCGGCGATAAGTGCGATTGACGTACTGCACATAGCGCTGCCCCAGATGCTTCATCAGCAGCCCCGCGCTCTCTTCCCGCCCTGGCGTCAGCAGCAGATGGACATGGTTGGTCATCAGCACGTAGGCGTGGACCGCGCAGCCGAACCGGTCGGCGAACTCCTTCAGATAGTGGAGGTAGAACTGGTAGTCCGCTTCGGCGTGGAAGCAGACCGAACGATTGTTGCCCCGCTGGATGATGTGCCAGGGAATGCCGGGAAGCGAGAGGCGGGCACGGCGGGGCATGACGAGGACTCACGTAGCCAAGGAAGACGGCAGTCTAGCGGAAATAAACGTGGTCTGTCCCCTATTACGCCCCGGGAAGCGAGAGGCGGGCACGGCGGGGCATGACGAGGACTCACGTAGCCAAGGAAGACGGCAGTCTAGCGGAAATAAACGTGGTCTGTCCCCTATTATTGCTACTATTATTGCTATTATTGCTATTGCTTCCTTTCGGAGCCTGCCCCCTTTTCACACTCGTCTATCCGGCACTCACACCTCCACGGCCCGTTGTAGCTACCGGGCTTATTGGGACGGATGGTAAGCAATGGAACCAGTCGTCCATTCGTTCCCTGTCCTGCGCACTGCTGCTGACATTCCTTTACGTCACTCGTCCGATACTCGGAGCCACGATACCCAAAAGCCACAGCAAAGGTTATGACCACAATAAGAACTAGCGAGACGACAATCAAAGTGTGCCTGTACTTCCGTCCAGGATGCATGTCAACCGTATTCATTTGAATCACCTAGGCGCTTTGCATGAATCTGGAAGGTCTGGTGGACTCCACGGAAAATTAACGCCAGGCCACGCCCCCTCTGGTAGGTTCTTTGAAGGGTTTGGCATATTCGCACCGTCCCGGAAAAAGTCACGGTAGCTCTCATTTTCCGCTGGGCGTGGCGGACCGGACGGAAGCCGCCCATCGCTTCGGTTGATCTCTCGAGTACTTGGTCCAATTGAGGGATAGTAGTTCCCATAGCTCGAACCACCAGGGCGATTCCCTGGAATTGGAAAAACATCTCTCGGATTGCCGCCACCCCGTCGCTGAAGACCCTCTGGGTCGCTGGAGCTTATTGGATCCCCGTCAACATAGGCGTAGGTGTTGTACCCGCCCGCCAACCCAATCGGATCCTCCGACACGAACCTTGCGATGCCGGGATGGTAATACCTCGCCCGATAGTAATACAACCCCGTCCCATCATTCTCCCTTCCCGTATAGGCGAAGGCATTGCCGGTGGCCGCCCCGCTGGTCGTCGTCTTGCCATACGGCTCATAGGTGTAACTCGTCGTGAGCGCCTGGCTCGCGTTGGCCAGCGCCAGCGTGCTGCCCAGCGCATCGGGCAGATAGCTCACCGTCTGCCCACCCTGGGTTCTGGCGACCCACTGGTCCAGCCCCGGCCCGGCCAGCAGGTTGGCCTGGATGGTCGCCCCGCTCTGCTCCTGGATCGGGTTCATCCCGTCGTACAGATAGGCCGTGCTCACGCCATTGACGGTCTTGCTCTTCCTGCGGCCCAATCCATCGTAGGCGAAGCTGGCGCTGGTGGCCCCGGCGAGCGCCACCAGTTGGTCGCGGCTGTTCCAGGTGTAGGTGGTGGTGCCGTCGCTGGTGAGGTTGCCGTTGTCGTCGTAGCTCAGCGCCTGGCCGTTCCAGTTCGTCAGCCGGTTGTCGGCGTCGTAGGCGGTGGTCGGCACGTCCGCCGGCAGGTCGGTGGCCGCCAGGCTGCCGCCCATGCCGGTGCGCTGGCCGGCGGCGTCGTAGGTATAGGTGAGATCGCCGATCAGGGTGTTGTCGGCGCGTCGGTAGGCGATGCCGGTGAGCTGGCTGGCGCTGTCCCAGGTGTACAGAATCTGGATGCCGTTGGCCAGGGTGAGCTTGCTCGTGCGGTCGGCGCTGTCGTAGCTGAAGCCGACGTTCTGGACACTGGCGGGTTCAGCTTGGCCGACGCCCGCCGCCTGGCTGAGGCCGGTGAGGCGGTTGGCGTTGTCGTAGGTGTGGGTGACGACCGGTCCGCCGGTGGGGTCGACGCTCTGTTTGAGGCCGTTGGCGTAATAGGTGGTGTCCACCGTGCCTTCGGGGCCGGACTCCTGTTTGACGGTGTCGAAGCGGTCGTCGTAGGTACGGGTGATCGTGCCACCCACGCTATCGACGATCCGGGTCAGGCGGTTGGCTTGGTCCCACGTATAGGCGGTGCTGTTCTGATACACCGGATTGACGGTACTGGTGGCGCCATGGCCGGCCTGGGTGCGCCGGTCGAGCAGGTCGTACTGGAAGCCGGATACCTGGCCTTTGCGGTCGGTGCTCCGGGTGAGGCGGCCGAGGCGCGGGGCGTTCAGCGGCGCCGCGCGATGCTTGTGGGCGCGGCGTCCGCCGCAACGGCGGGTGTGGTAAACGCCACGAGATGAATAGGCGGTCATGACGGCCATGATATGCCCGTTTCATTCTGAGCTCGACATGAGGACGATGGGGTATGATCGACGGCAAATAAGCCATGTCGGGTAAAGGCTGATTGGATCAGGCTTTGCGGTTAGTCGTGGTCTGTCCCTGAATACTTGGGCGCAAGGTAGGTTAGCGAAGTAGTCGGGCCGCCTCTCAGCGATTCCGCTGCGCAAACGCCAGCACCCCAAGGCCTGGAAGACGGTCATCGCCGGCGCCCATCTTCAACAGCCATGTGGATTCAATTCGACTCACATCGCTCCAGCCAACAGTTCCTAACCGATCAGCCGGTCATAGTCCGAGTGGCTGCCGATCCAGAACCACTGGACACCTTCAGCCACGGGTATGCCAAGCGCGCGGAAATGGAGTCCGACGCGAACGCTACGGAATCGGCCGGAACAAACAGGCTTGAATTGCAATGACGGGTGGGCGGGGTTCTGTTTCAGCAGCACATAGCCGCGCAGAGCAAGGCGTCGAACTTCTGGAGGCAATCGCTCGAAGCAGTCCCAAAAACGGGGCGACGCGAAGTGCCTCAAAGCTCGCGTGACTTGCCAGTGCGGTAGTCGGCCAACGCTTCGTCGGCGAGGGCGTCCAGTTTCCCGGCGGCCGCGTCGGACTCGATTTGCGTATCCCAGGCGACGGCATCGAACTCGGCGAACCAGCGACGGAACTCGGCCAGATCGGCGGGAGGAAGCTTTTGAATGGCTATTTCAAGCGCTTCGACGGCGGACATATCAATTCTCCAAGGAAGCCACGGACATCCGGTTCGATATTACCGAACTCTCTCGGGAAAAACAGCGACTGATCGTGGCACACCAAAGGGACGCGACGGGCCATTCAGCGATTCCGCTGCGCGAACGCCAGCCCACCTAGAACCAGGAAGACGACCATCGCCAGCGCCAGAGTCAGGGTCGAATCCCAGAACAGCGGTGCCAGCAGCGCGGCCGTCACGGCGTTGATGCCGGTCTGCGTGACGCCCTGGCAACTGGACACCAGGCCGCGCCGCTCGGGGAAAAGATCGAGGATGCGCAGGCTGAGGCTGGGCATGGTCAGCGCCATGCCGAAGACATAGACGGCCAGGGGCAGCACGGCCCAGGGCAGCGCCGGCGGCAGCCACAGGTTGAGCAGCACGTTGGCGAGCGCGGCCACGATCATGATGGCGAACCCCAGGCCGATGGTACGGCGCGAAGTGACCTGGCCGGCCAGCCGGGCGGACAGGTAGTTGCCGCTGATCATGCCGGCCATGGCCGGCCCGAACAGCCAGAGAAAACCCTGCGCCGAAACGCCGAGGTGGCCGATGAGGAACTTGGGCGCCGAGAGCACGTAGATGAAGAAGCCGTTGAAGTTGAAGGCCACCGCCAGCGCCAGCGCCAGGAAGGCTGGATGGGAGAACACCTGGCCGTAGGCCCGCGCCAGGGGCCCTGGGTGCAGACTCTGGCGGGCTTCCGGCGGCAGGGTTTCCGGCAGCAGAAAATAGATGGCGGCGAACAGCACGGCGCCGTAGAGGGTCAGAAAAACGAAGACGGCGTGCCAGTCGAACCAGGCGTGGATCCAGCCGCCCAGCACGGGCGCCACCGCCGGGGCGATGGCGAACATCATGCCGGTGTGGGCGATCAGGCGCTGCGCCGCCGGGCCGTCGAGCAGAGATATTCGATGCGACCGGCGAAGACGCAGAACAGCGACGCGCCGGCGAACAGCGCGAAGGAAACCAGCAGCACGCGGCGCCGGCCGAGGGCGTCGGCCAGCGCGCCGTGCCAGAGCATCATGAAGGCGAAGGGCACCAGATAGGCGGTGAGGGTCTGCTGTACCTCGATCGTCGTCGCGCCCAGGCCTGCTGCCATGGCCGGGAAAGCCGGCAGGTAGGTGTCGATGGAGAACGGGCCGATGGCGGTCATGGCGGCCAGCAGGACCGCCAGGCCGCGTGGCGCTTTCTTCATTGTCCGAAACCGCGCCGGTAATGGATCGCCTCGGCGACATGCGCGCCGCCGATGTGGGTGGCGCCGGCCAGATCGGCGATGCTGCGCGCCACCTTGAGGATGCGGTGATAGGCGCGCGCCGAGAGGTCGAGCCGCGCCATCGCCTGTTTGAGCAATTGCGCACCCTGGCAGTCGGGCAGGCAGTGGCGGTCGATCTCGTCCGGCCCGAGTTGGGCATTGGGCTTGCCTTGGCGTGCCAGTTGGGCGTCACGGGCGCGCGTGGTCCGTTCGCGCACCACGGCGGAGCGCTCGCCGCCGCCGCGCGTCGCCAGCTCGGCTTCCGGCACCGCCGGCACGTCGATCAGCAAGTCGATGCGATCCAGGAAGGGGCCGGACAGCTTGGCCCGGTAGCGGGCGATCTGGTCCGGCGTGCAGCGGCAGCGCGCTTCGCCCAGATAGCCGCAGGGGCAGGGATTCATCGCCGCCACCATCTGGAAGCGGGCGGGAAACTCGGCGCGGCGGGCGGCGCGGGCGACCCGGATGTGGCCGGTCTCGAGCGGCTCGCGCAGGGCTTCGAGGACGCGGCGATCGAACTCGGGCAGCTCGTCGAGAAACAGCACGCCGTGATGGGCGATGGAAATTTCGCCCGGCCGGGGCACGCCGCCGCCGCCGACCAGGGCCGGCGCCGAGGCCGAATGGTGGGTGGCGACGAACGGCCGCACGCCGTAGCGCTGGGCGTCGAAGCGGCCGGCGACCGAGAGCACGGCGGCGCTCTCCAGCGCCTCGGTCTCGGTCATGGGCGGCAGAATGCCGGCCAGCCGCTGCGCCAGCATCGACTTGCCGGTACCGGGCGGGCCGCTCATCAGCAGGCTGTGGCCGCCGGCCGCCGCCAGCTCTAGCGCCCGCTTGGCCTGCGCCTGGCCCTTCACTTCGGCGAGATCGGGATAGCCGCGTTCCGCCATGGTTGGCTCGCCACGATAGGGGACGAGCGGTTCGGCGCCATTGAGATGCGCGCAGACTCCCAGCAAGGTCGTCGCCGGCAGGATGGTGACCGAGCGCACCAGCGCGGCTTCCGGCGCATTGGCGGCCGGCAGGACGAAGTGCCGGCCGGAGCCCGCCGCCGAGGCGCACATGGCCAGCGCGCCGCGAATGGGCCGCAGTTCCCCGGAAAGCGACAGCTCGCCGGCGAATTCGAGCCCGTCGATGCCCTCCGCCTTGACCTGGCCGGAGGCGGCGAGAATGCCCAGCGCGATGGCCAGATCGAAGCGGCCCGACTCCTTGGGCAGATCGGCGGGCGCGAGATTGACGGTGATGCGCCGGGCGGGAAATTCGAAGCGGCAATTCTGGATGGCGGCACGCACGCGGTCCCGCGCCTCCTTGACCTCCGTTTCCGGCAGACCGACCAGGGTGAAAGTAGGTAGCCCGGCGGCCAGATGGACCTCGACCGTCACTTCCGGCGCCGACATGCCGGCCAGCGCCCGGCTGCGCAGAACGGCCAAGGACATGGTGGCGACGCGGCCCCGCGTCAGCGGCCGGCGCGGGCCTCCAGCTCGGCCACCTTGGCTTCGAGAGCGGCCAGTTGCGCCCTGGCCCGCGCCAGCGCTTCGCGCTGAATATCGAATTCCTCGCGCGTAACCAGGTCGAGCCGGCCCAGTGCGCCGGTCAATAGCGCGCGCAGATTCTTTTCCACATCCTTGGCGGGGGTGGCGGCAATCAGGGCGGAGATCTTGGCGGCGAGGTCGTCGAACAGTTTGGTGTTCAGCATGGCGGCGGTCCGGACAAAGACGCGATGATCTTAGCATGCGAGCTCATTTCGGCTTCCGCGCACCAATTTAGTGCCCACCCCTTCGCTGACGATGCTTGTTAGTGCATCGCATGGCGGCGGGCGCCGCACAAATTGCCTAATACACTGTTTCAGCAGTATTTTTTCATCTGGCACGCTCCCTGCATTGAGGTGTGGGCAACCATTTCCCAATAGGAGCATTCTCATGCGCAAGACTCTTCTCGTCGCCGCCATCGGCGCCCTCTCCGTCCCGACCCTTGCCCTGGCCGAGGAAGCCGCGCCGGCTTCGCCGCTGTCTTTCAACGTCGGCGTCGTTTCCGACTACCTGTTCCGTGGCGTCAGCCAGACCCATGGCAAGCCGGCCCTGCAAGGCGGCATCGACTACGCGCATCCGAGCGGCTTCTACGTCGGCGCCTGGGGTTCGAGCATCACCTGGGTCGATGACTTCCTGGGCAAGGGCACGCTTGAAGTGGATGTCTATGGCGGCTACAAGGGCAGCGCCGGCGACATCGGCTACGACGTCGGCTATATCACCTACAACTATCCGGGCCATGGCAGCGCCATCCCGACCATCCTGGCCAACCCGAACACGCAGGAACTCTACGCGGCGATCAGTTACAAATGGATCACCGCCAAGTATTCCCACGCGACGTCCAGCCATTTCATCGGCTGGTACGGCGGCTCGGCGTACGACCAGAAGACGCGCGGTTCCGGCTATCTCGAAGTCAACGCCAACTACGACCTTGGCAACGGCTGGACGCTGACCGGCCATATCGGCCATCAGAAGGTGAAGAACTCGGTCACCACCGCCGCGATCGAAAACGCCAACTACACCGACTGGAAGCTCGGCGCGACCAAGGATATCGGCTTCGGCGTCGTCGGCCTGGCCTATTCCGACACCAACGCCAAGGGTTCGTGTTCCGACCCGTTCCCGAGTTCGGGCGCCTCCGCCTACTGCTGGGGCAATGGCAACTTCGTGTCCGGCACCGGCCCCACCTCGGGTTTCAAGAATGTGGCCAAGGGCACCGCCGTGCTGTCCTTCGTCAAGACCTTCTGATCCGCCTCGCGCAAAGGAGCCAACATGAAACTCGTTACCGCCATCATCAAGCCGTTCAAGCTTGACGAGGTGCGCGAGGCCCTCGCCGCCGTCGGCGTGCAGGGCATCACGGTCACCGAAGTCAAGGGCTTCGGCCGGCAGAAGGGCCACACCGAGCTGTACCGCGGCGCGGAATACGTGGTCGATTTCCTGCCGAAAGTGAAGGTCGAGGCCGCCATCAAGTCGGAGCTGCTCGACCAGACCATCGAAGCGATCGAGAAGGCCGCCAGCACCGGCAAGATCGGCGACGGCAAGATCTTCGTCTTCGACCTGCAACAAGTGGTTCGCATCCGCACCGGCGAAACCGGCACGGACGCCCTCTAAGGAGAATCATCATGAGAAAACTGCTCGCGATCATGCTGACAGTCGCCACGGTGGCCGCCGTCGGCTTCGGCGGCGCGGCCTGGGCGGACGACAAGCCCGCCGACAGTGCCGTGCCGGCGGCAACCGCAGTGGCCGCGCCCGCACCGGCGGCCGCTCCGGCGGACGCCGCCGCGCCGGCCGCAACTCCCGCACCCACGCCCAACAAGGGCGACACCGCCTGGCTGATCGTCGCCACGGCCTTCGTCATGCTGATGTCCATCCCCGGCCTGGCGCTGTTCTACGGCGGTCTGGTGCGCACCAAGAACATGCTTTCGGTGCTGATGCAGGTGTTCGCCATCTTTTCGCTGATCAGCGTGCTCTGGGCCGTCTATGGCTACAGCGTCGCCTTCAGCGAGGGCAACGCGTTCTTCGGCGGCCTGGACAAGCTGTTCCTGAAGGGCATCACGCCGGATTCGGTGGCGGCGACCTTCAGCAAGGGCATCGTCATCCCCGAGTTCATCTTCGTGGCCTTCCAGGGCGCCTTCGCGGCGATCACCGTCGGCCTGATCGTCGGCGCCTTCGCCGAACGGGTGAAGTTCTCGGCCGTGCTGCTGTTCGCCGTCCTCTGGTTCACCTTCAGCTACCTGCCCATGGCGCACATGGTCTGGTACTGGGCCGGTCCGGACGGCTACACGAGCGCCGAAGCGGCCGACAAGCTCAACGCCACCGCCGGCTGGCTGTTCCAGAAGGGCGCGCTCGACTTCGCCGGCGGCACCGTGGTGCACATCAACGCCGCCATGGCCGGCCTGATGGGCGCCTACATGGTCGGTCGCCGCGTCGGCCTGGGAAGCGTCTCCATGGCGCCGCACTCGCTGACCATGACGATGATCGGCGCTTCGCTGCTGTGGTTCGGCTGGTTCGGCTTCAACGCCGGCTCCGCGCTCGAAGCCAACGGCACCGCCACCCTGGCCTTCGTCAACACCTGGCTGGCCACCGCCTGCGCGACCTTGTCCTGGATGATCGCGGAATGGCTGATCAAGGGTCGTCCCTCCCTGCTGGGTGCCGCTTCCGGTGCCGTGGCCGGCCTGGTGGCGATCACCCCGGCGGCCGGCTTCGTCGGTGTGATGGGCGCGCTGGTCATCGGCCTGGCGGCCGGCGTGGTCTGCCTGTGGGGCGTCAATGGCCTGAAGAAGATCCTCAAGGCCGATGACTCGCTCGACGTGTTCGGTGTCCATGGCGTCGGCGGCATCCTCGGCGCCATCCTGACCGGTGTCTTCGCCGCGCCCAGCCTGGGCGGCACGGGCATCTACGACTACGTGGCCAACAAGGTCGCCGACAACTACGACATCATGGGCCAGGTGGTCACCCAGGCCACGGCCGTGGGCACCACCATCGTCTGGTCGGGCGTCGTCGCTTTAGTTTGCTACAAGATTGTCGATATCCTGGTAGGACTGCGCGTCACCGAAGACGAGGAACGCGAAGGTCTGGACATCGCCTCCCACGGCGAATCCGCGTACCACTACTGAGCTGGCTGCGTCTGAATCTCCCCCTCCGAGTCAACCTCGGTTCATCGGGCACCCCACGGGGTGCCCGTTTTTATTGGCGGATCAGCGGAACACCACTGTTTTGTTGCCGTGCACCAGCACCCGGTCTTCCAGGTGGTAGCGCAGCCCGCGGGCGAGGACGGTCTTCTCGATGTCCTTGCCGTAGCGGACCATGTCGTCGGGGGAGTCGGAGTGGTCGATGCGGATCACGTCCTGCTCGATGATCGGCCCCTGGTCGAGCTCCTCGGTGACGTAGTGGCAGGTGGCGCCGATCAGCTTGACGCCGCGCGTGTAAGCCTGGTGGTAGGGCTTGGCACCGACGAAGCTGGGCAGGAAGGAGTGATGGATGTTGAGGATCCGCCCCGGATAGGCGGCGCAGATCTCCGGTGACAGAATCTGCATGTAACGGGCCAGGACGATGGTATCGGCGCGCACCTCGTCGATCAGGCGCGCCGTCTCGGCGAAGGCGGCGAGCTTGTTGTCCGGCGGTACCGGCACATGGTGGAAGGGAATGCCGTGCCACTCGACGAAACCCTTGAAGGTGTCGTGGTTCGAGATGACGCACGGGATCTCGATGTCGAGTTCCTTCGCCTGCCAGCGCGCCAGCAGGTCGTACAGGCAATGCTCCTGCTTCGAGACCAGCACCACGACGCGCTTCTTCACCGCCGAGTCGGTGATCTTCCAGTCCATTTGCAACGCTTCGGCAATGGGCCGGAAGCGCTCGCGCAGCTCGGCGAGCATGAAGGGCAGCGAGTCGGCTTTCACCTCGATGCGCATGAAATAGCGGCTCGAGGCGTCGTCGGCGTGGAAACTGGATTCGAGGATCCAGCCGCTGTGCTCGGCGAAGAAGCCGGTAACCCGGGCGATGATGCCGGTGCGGTCCGGGCAGGAAGCGGCCAGCGTGTAGAAGCGTTCGCGGTGCATGTTCAGATCTGTTTGGCCGCCAAGTCGATGGCCGAGCGCAACTCGGCGTAACTGTTGGTGACCCGAAACTGCGGGAACTCGCGGATCACGTTTTCCGGCGCGTGGAAGAGGATGCCGGCATGGGCCTCGGCGAGCATGGCGGTGTCGTTGTAGGAATCGCCGGCGGCGATCACCTGGAAGTTGAGTTCCTTGAAGCGCCGCACCGACTCCATCTTCTGGTTCGGCATGCGCAGGTGGTAATTCACCAGGAAGCCGGCGGCGTTCGCCTCCAGCTTGTGGCAGAACAGGGTCGGCATGCCCAGTTGGCGCATCAGCGGCATGGCGAACTCATAGAACGTATCGGAAAGGATGATGACCTGGAAGGCCTGCCGCAGCTCGTCGAGAAAGTCCTTGGCGCCGGCCATCGGCCCCATGTCGGCGATCACCTTCTGGATGTCCGGCAGACCCAGCTTGTGCTGTTCCAGCAGCGCCAGGCGGTACTTCATCAGCTTGTCGTAGTCCGGCTCGTCGCGCGTGGTGCGGCGCAGTTCGGGAATGCCGGTACGCTCGGCAAACTCGATCCAGATTTCAGGGACCAATACGCCTTCGAGGTCGAGACAGACGAGTTGCACGGCGTGCTCCGGACAAGGGAAAGCGGCGATTTTACCCGCAAGCGCCGCCGCGCCCATGCGGCGCACTACAATCGACGCAACTCACCATTCCGCGCCCGACCATCGACCATCCGCCATGTCCAAGACTCCCGTGCCGCCCGTCGGGCGCGGCAACTTCCCCGGCCGGCGTTGGCTGATCGTCGCGTTGCGCGGCCTGCATCTCGTGGCGGTGATCGCCCTCGGGGCGTTGATGCTGGGTGCGCCGCCACATCCGGCCTGGCCGCCGGGCTCGGTGGCGGGCGCCGTGCTCGCCACCGGGCTGGTGATGTTCGGCCTCGACCTCATGGCCGACCGGCAACACCTGCGCACCGTGGCCGGACTTTCGGTGTTGGCGAAGCTCGCCTTGGTCGCCTGGCTGGCGCTTGATCCCACCCCCTGGCTGTTCTGGGCCATCGTGGTGATCTCGGCCGTCGTTTCCCACGCGCCGGCGAGTTTTCGGCACGCGCGGCTCTACTAGCGCCGTTCCGCCGTCATTCGAGCGGTCGCCGCTCCGTCGCTATCCCGCGTAGCCAGCCCTCGACAAGCACCGACGAGAGGAACGACCGGTCGAACCATAGCCAGAGGACGACCGGCGCCAGGACGGGAAGCAGCAAGGTGCCGAACATGCCGGCGAGAATGACAGCCTGCATCTGCCAGTTGGCGATCCCCAAGGCGGCCGGGCCGGCGGCGACGGCGACGATGTTCTTGAGCACTCCGAAGACCAGGCTGAATGCCTGCGGCAACAGCAGAATGAGATAGCCGCCGACGGCTTTTCCGAGCAGGTGCCGGCCACGGGATGCCAGCAGCAGGGCGAGGTAGAGCGGCAGTCCGTAGGCATAGCTGGCCGGCTTGGCGTCGACGACCGCCACGGCATCGGTCCGCTGACCCGGTTTGACGGCGCTGGCCACCGAGATGCGTGTTTCAACTTCCAGCCGACCAGGCGATTTCTCAACCTTGCTCACCCAATCCTTCGCCCCGTTGCCCAGAACGACGTGTGCCACTCCGGCCGCCGGATGGGAAAGCCAGGGCGATACCGGCAGCCAGATCAGGGTGAGCACCAAGAACCAGGCCGTCGCGGCGGCGAAGAATGACCACAGGGAAGCCGGCCGGTTCATCCGTGTCTGTTCGGTGAATCAGGCCGGCGCGGCGGGTTCGCCGGCGGCGCGTCGTTCGGCCGGAAATTGCGGGCTGGCGCGTACCCAGAGCAGCCAGACCAGAAGCACGTCGAGCATGATCAGCCCCTGCCAGAGATACTCGTGGGCAATGTCGAAGGCGGTTTCGTTCCACTGCACGAGGTAAAACAGACTGATTACCCGGACGACGTTCAGGCCCTGTACGGCGACGAAGCCGAGGGCCAGCCCCCAGAGCCGGTGCTTCCAGGTGGCCGGGAAGGCAACCATGGCGGCAAACAGGATGATGCAGGCCTCGACGCCATTACAGCCCGGTTCAATGGATACGCCAAACCCGGTCGCCGGATTCCAGAGCACCTTGCCCATCGCGGCGGCATTGGTGTCGAACCGGGTCACCAGGGCGACGCAGAGCTCCGCCAACCTGGCAGTCCAGGGCAGCACGACATGCTGCTGCACCGGCTGTAGCAGCTCGATCCAGAACAGGAGAATCTGCAGGCCGAGGAAGACCAGGAAGAAGCGACGCATGACCGGATTATCGCGCCAACGCGGTGAGGCGCGCCGCGAGGCGCCTCCCACCGCGTCACGGCGTCAAGTCATGTGCCGCCGCATCCGGGCAAATCCGAACAACGCCATCAGCGCCGAAAGCAGCATCAGGCCCCACTCGGAAAGGGTGGGGATGGACGTCGGAGCGATCGGCGCATCGATCTCACCGAACAGGTTGTCGGCGGAGACCGTATTGGCACCCGCCAGGTTGACGCCGGTAATGCGGCTCGGCGCGGTGGCCTTCGGCGTCCCGGCGCCGCCCGTTGTGCCCGGCGTGGTGAAACCGCTCAGGGTATTCGGCGGCTGGGCTGGCTGGGTAAGGGTGTAGCCCGCGCCATCGCTCTCCGGCACGCCGGTGAAACTGTACGTGCCATCGGCCTGGGTGGTGGCGGTAAGGCTGACGGCATTGCCGTTCGCGTCGTTGCCGGTGAGCTGAATCAATTGCCCGGCGATGCCGGTGTCCGTGCCGTTGAAGTTTCCGTTGTCGTCGAAGTCGCGGTAGACCCGGCCGAAGACGCTGCGATTGCCCGGGATTTCGGCAAAGTTGTTGGCCACCGAAGCCGCGCCCGGCGGCACCACGATGTTGGCGATTCTGCTCGGCACGGTGCCGACGGCCGTCGCCGTACCGGCGCTGCCATTGGGTACGGCCGGGCCGGCGGTGGTGATGCCGTTGCTGCTGGCGGGCGGCTGCGTGGGCTCCGTTACCGTGTAGCCACCCGCGTTGGGCGGCGGCAAGTTGGTGAAGCTGTAGTTGCCGCTGGCATCGGTCGTGACAGACAAGCTGACCGCATTGCCCTGCCAGTCCGTACCGGTCAGGTCGATCTGGACATTGGCCAGGGCCGGATCGGCGCCCTGTTGCGTACCGTTGTTGTTCATGTCCATGAACACCGTGCCGGAAATGCTGACGGGCACGACCTCGGAAAAGTCGTTGTTCGGCGAACCGCTGACGCGCGTGGCGTCGGCACCGTCCATGCCGAGCACGATGCCGACGACCTGGCTGGTTGTCGTGCTCGGATTCGACGCCGTGCCAGGCGTTCCCGAGCTCGCGCCGATGGCGACGATGGAACCGGACCGTGTCTCGCTGTTCAGCGTTCCGGCCGGCTGGGTCGGCTCGCAGACCGAATAGGTGCCGGCCGACAGCCCGGCGAACAGGTAGTTGCCCTGCGCATCGGTATGTGTCGTGAACAGCAAGGCGCCGGCGCAGGTGGCGCCGCTCCGCAACTGAATCTCGACGCCGTTGAGGGGCGTATCGGTGCCGGCGACAAATACGCCGTCCAGCGGCGCCGTGTTGTCGCGGAAGACCTTGCCCGAAATGTAGCCCAGCGTGCTGACCAGCAGGGGTGCGTTGGCCGGCTGCTGATTGAAGCCGAAGTTGCTTTGCAGCGCGCCGACGGCAATGTTGTTGTTGTAGGTGCCCGCTGTCGTCGCGGTCACATCGACCTCGATGCGGCAGCCTCCCGGCGGCACGATCGCGCCGTTGTTGAGCCGCACGGTCGGGCTGCCCGCCACCGCCTGGATGACGCCAACCCCGCCCGGGCAGGTCGTGGTCAGATTGTTGGGCGTGGCGACCACCATCGCGCCCGGCGCCGTCGGCAGCGTATCGGTCATGTTCGCGGTCAGCGTCATGTTGCCCTGGTTCGGGTTGTCGACGACGACGGTCAGGCGTGACCTGCCGCTCGGCGGAATCACCGGCGGGGCAAACTGTTTGCCGACGCCCGGCGGGCTGGTGACGATGAGTCGCGCGCTGGTGGGATCCTCGTTGCTTACCCCCTCGAAGGTGGTAACGGCGCCCGATGGCAACTGGTTGGTGTAGCTGCCGGCGATGTTGCTCAGCACATTGACCGTCACCGTGCAGAAGCCGGCGGCCGGAATGGTCGCCCCGCTCAGGCGCACGCTGGTCGCCGAGGCGGGGGCGGTTACAGTACCGCCGACGCAGGTCGTCGCCGCGGCCGGAGTCGGCGCCACCACCAGGCCCGCCGGCAGGTTGTCGGTAAAGGCGGCGTCGGTCAGGCTGTCCACGTTCGGATTGTCCAGGCGAATCACCAGGGGCGCCGTGGCGCCCGGCACCCGGCTCGCTTCACCGGTCGTGAAACCAACCGGATTGCCGGTATCGAGCGTGAAGCCGCCGATCGCCTTGTGGATGACCACGGGCTGCTTGACACGCAAGGTGGCTGTCGCCGGCTCGGCGTTCGTTACCGGCGAACCACCGACGACCGCCGCTATTGCGCCGGCGGGAATCGTATTGACGTAGACGCCCTCCGCCGCCGCCGTGACGTCGATTTCGGCATAACACGAAGCCGCCGTCCCGCCCGCCGCCGCGCCTATCGAGCCACCGTTGACCTGCACGCTGTTGGCCGCCGGCGAACTCACCGTCGCGCCGACGCAGGTCGTCGTTGGATTGGGTCCCGAGGGCACGCTCAGCCCCGCCGGCAGGGTGTCGGTCACCGACAGATTGCTCGCCGGCTGGGGACTGCCGTTGTAGAAAGTCAGCCGCAGCCGGGAACGTTGGCCTGCCTTCATGACGCTCGGGGTGAACTGCTTGACCATGCCGATGTTGGTCTGGGCGGTCAGGCTGGTCGTCGCCTGCAGGGCGTTGCTCAGTCCCTGGTCGGTACGGATCGCGCTGGGCGGAATGGTGTTGGTGATGCCGCCGGTCTTGGTGGACGTGACGTTGACGGAAACCGTGCATGTGGCGCTGGCGGCCAGGGAGACGCCCGTGACGGCCACGGATGCGCCGCCCGAGGTGGCACTGACGATTCCACTGGGGCAGGTGGTGGCGGGCTGCGGGCTGGCGGCGATGACCATGCCGTTGGCCGCCGAGGCGGCCTGACCATCGACGGTGAAATAGTCGGTCAGGCGCAAACCGGTCACCGCCGTCGCGCCGTTGGTGATGGTGATCGTGAAGCGGCTCGCCTGGCCGGGGAACGCCAGGGTGCTCGGGCTGGTGGCCTTGGCCACGGTGAGATTGTTGCCCGCCGTGAAGTTCAGCGTGCCGACCACGGGTGCCTGATTGGTGACGCCGCTGTCGATCGCCAGAATGTTGCCGGCGGGAATGCTGTTGACCCAGTTCGCCGCCCCGGTGGCAACGACATCGAAGAGCAGGTCGCAACCGCCAGCGCCGGCGACGCTGGCCCCGGTCAGCGTGATGCTGCCGGCGCCGGGGGCGCCGGCAATGGCGGTCGCGCCGCTACACGTGGTGTACGCGTTGGTTGGCGACGCGAGCACCATGCCGGCCGGCAAGGGATCGATGACCCGAACATTGGTCAAGGCCGCGGTGCCCGAATTGGCCAGCCGCACGGTGACGGTGGAGCGTCCGCCGGACGAGACCGTACCCGGGCTGAAGCTCTTGGTCGCGGTAAGAATCGAGTTGTAGGTGATGTTGGCGTTGGCGGACACCGGCCCGACGACATGCGTCGTGCCGTTGGCATAGGTCTCGGTGCCGGCGGCGGTGGCGGTATTGGCATAGATGCCGGCCGCGCCGACCACGTC
>JBGAQX010000050.1:0-19090 GCA_044220545.1 Rhodocyclaceae bacterium
CCGACCCGCCGCCCCTGAACGTGCGCCACCACGGCGCGCATGATGATCACCGCGTCGTCGGCCAGCTTCAGCTTGATCTGGCAGGTGTTGTCGATGCGGCCCGTCCAGCCGGGCGGTACCTTGATCAACGCCCCGCGCAGCGAAATATCGACCAATTCGGCCGGCACGCTGCCGGAAGCATCGACCATGGTCACAGCCGAATGGAAAGCGGCGCGCCAGAACTGGCGGCGGTCGGAACCATTGCTCATGCGGCTATTCTCCCGGGCATCGCCCTGTAGATTCCGGGTCATTATAGAACCCGGGGGGCTGGAGTATCATCGCCGCCAATCATGAAAATCGCGACCTGGAACGTCAATTCACTGAAGGTGCGGCTGCCCCAGGTGCTCGACTGGCTGGCGGCGCAGAGGCCGGACGTCCTCTGTCTTCAGGAGACCAAGCTCGAGGACAAGGCCTTTCCCTTCGCCGATATCGAGGCCGCCGGCTACCGGGCCGTGCATCACGGCCAGAAGACCTACAACGGCGTCGCCATCCTCAGCCGCGCCGATGCCTCGGATGTCGCGCGCGGCATTCCGGATTTCGACGATCCGCAGGCGCGCGTCATCGCCGCCACGGTGGCCGGCGTGCGCGTCGTCTGCGCCTACATGCCCAACGGCCAGGCGGTCGGCTCGGACAAGTACGCCTACAAGCTCTCCTGGCTGAACGCCCTGCGCGGCTGGCTAGCGGGGGAAATGACGACCTACCCGCGCCTGGCCCTGCTGGGCGACTACAACATCGCCCCGGAAGATCGCGACGTCCATGACCCGGCGGCATGGCAAGGCCAGATCCTCTGCTCCGAGCCCGAGCGGCAAGCGTTTGCCGCCTTGACCGGGCTGGGCCTGCGCGATGCGTTCCGCTTGTTCGAGCAGCCGGACAAGGTGTTCAGTTGGTGGGACTACCGGATGATGGCCTTCCGGCGCAACATGGGCCTGCGCATCGACCATATCCTGCTGTCGCCGGCGCTCGCCGCCGGCTGCACCACGTGCGGCGTGGACAAGGCGCCGCGCAAGCTGGAGCGCCCCTCCGACCATGCGCCGGTCATTGCCGAACTGGCGAACCCGTCGCCATGAACGCGGCACACCTGAGCGAACTCTATCCGGTGCTGTCACGCTTGCCGGAGCGCTTGCACAGGCGGGTGCTGGAGCAGGTGCAGTACCGGACGGCCCCGTCCGGCGCGGTATTGTTCGACGAACACCAGGCCTGCCAGGGCTTTCCCTTCGTCCTGACCGGCGCGATCCGGGTCGTCAAGCCGGCCGCCAACGGCCGTGAACTGCCGCTCTACCGCGTCCTGCCCGGGGAATCCTGCATCATCACGTCGAGCTGCCTGCTCGGCCACACCGACTACAACGTCCGTGGCGTCACCGAAAGCGAGACCACGCTGGTGCTGATGCCGCGCGGCCTGTTCGACGAACTGCTCGCGGAGCCGGCGTTTCGCGAATTCGTCTTCAACCTGTTCTCGGAACGCGTCGCCGACCTGATGCAATTGATCGAAGCCGTGGCCTTCCAGAAGCTCGACCAGCGCCTGGCCGGCCTGCTGCTCGGCAAGGGCAAGATCGTCAAGGCCACGCACCAGCAACTGGCCGACGAACTCGGCAGCGTCCGCGAGATGGTCAGCCGGCTGCTCAAGAGCTTCGCCGAGCAAGGCCTGGTGCGCCTCGCCCGCGAGCAGGTGGAGATCCTCGATCCGGCCGGGCTGCGGCGCATCGCCCTCTAGCCGCCGTGTAACTTTGGTCACAGACTCGCCGCGGCGCGGGTGGTCAAATGGCTTCCGTCATTCCCCACCCCCCCAAGGAGAAACTCACATGAAACTCAACGTCGGCGGTATCGATCGTATCCTGCGCATTGTTGTCGGCCTGGCCCTGGTCGCCTGGGCCATCATGGGCGGCCCGGTCTGGGCCTGGGTCGGCGTCGTCGCCCTGGGCACCGGCCTGATGGGCTTCTGCCCCTTCTACCCGATCATCGGCCTGAACACCTGCCCGATGAAGAAGAGCTGACAGATCCCGCTCCGAACTAGAAACGGCCCGCTCCGGCGGGCCGTGTTCTTTGGTATGCGGAAATAGCACCCCGACCGATCTGATGTCTCGTGCATTTGTAATGACAGGAAGATATCCTCTTCGACGAGGTCGACAAAGTCGGTCAGTCTTTCCAGATCGGCAAGCGCTCGCCCCGCATGGATCAGCCTCGCCACGACTTGGCCATCGGCTTGGTCGATTTCCTGCCCGCGACGCGCGCCTTGAGATAGGCATGGACCTCGTCGGCAGCGTAGCCCTTGCCGCTCGCCAACGTCTGTTCCCGCGCGGCTTGTGCTTCGGCGACGAAGCTGGCCCGCCGCTCGCCAGCGGTGGCCACCGGCAAGTTCTCGGGTGCGCTTTCGGCAGTCAATTCCGGACACCCATTTTCACGGCGAGCGCGTTGGCCAGCCGGACGAAGTCGGCCACCGCCAGTTCTTCGGCGCGGGCGGTGGGGGCGATGCCGGCGGCCTCCAGGCCGGCTTCGTCGACCAGGTCGCGCAGGTTGTTGCGCAGCATCTTGCGCCGCTGGCCGAAGGCCGCCAGAACGAGCTTGGCCAGCAACGCCGCGTCGCGCGCGTCGAGCTGCTCCTTTGGCTTGGGCAGCAGGCGAACGATGGCCGAATCGACCTTGGGGGCGGGATTGAAGGCGCCCGGCGGCACGACGAACAGGCGCTCCATGTCGAAGCGGTATTGCAGCATCACCGACAAGCGGCCGTAGTCGGGCGTGGCGGGTGCCGCGACCATCCGGTCGACCACTTCCTTTTGCAGCATGAAGTGCATGTCGCGCACCGCTTCGGCAAAGCCGGCCAGATGGAACAGCAGCGGCGTGGAGATGTTGTAGGGCAGATTGCCGACCACGCGCAGGTCCGTGCCCAGCGCGCCGAAATCGAACTCCAGCGCGTCGCCTTCGTGGATGGTCAGCCGCTCGGCCGGGAAGGACTGGCGCAGGCGGGCGATCAGGTCGCGGTCGATTTCGACGACATGCAGATGATCGAGCGCCGCCAGCAGCGGTTCGGTCAGCGCGCCGAGGCCGGGGCCGATTTCGACCAGCCGCTCATCGCGGCGCGGCGCGATGGCCATGACGATGTTGCGGATCACCCCCGGCGAAACGAGAAAATTCTGTCCGAACCGCTTGCGCGGCGCGTGCCCTCTCATCGACGGGCGACGATGTCGGCGGCGAGATTCACCGCCGCGAACAGGCTGCGCGTATCGGCGCGGCCGGTGCCGGCCAGATCGAGCGCCGTGCCGTGATCGACCGAGGTGCGCAGGATGGGCAGGCCCAGGGTGATGTTGATGCCCTCTTCGAAGGCGGCGTACTTCAGCACGGCCAGGCCCTGATCGTGGTACATGACCAACTGGGCGTCCGAACCGGCCAGGACATTGCGGGTGAACAGCGTATCCGCCGGCAACGGCCCGACCAGGTCCATGCCCTCGGCGCGCAGACGCTCCAGCACCGGCGCGATCACGTCGATTTCCTCATGGCCCAGGTGGCCGCCCTCGCCGGCGTGCGGGTTGAGGCCGGCGACCAGGATGCGCGGCCGGGCGATGCCGAATTTCTTCAC
This sequence comes from Rhodocyclaceae bacterium, assembly GCA_044220545.1. Classification (GTDB taxonomy): domain Bacteria; phylum Pseudomonadota; class Gammaproteobacteria; order Burkholderiales; family Rhodocyclaceae; genus Fen-999. Next base: position 3,611 of record JBGAQX010000050.1, read on the forward strand.
CAGGTCGCCATGCAGGATGCGCAGGGTGGTGGTCAGTTCGGTTTGGGTGATCGCCGCCGGCACGTCCTTGAGCGGCAGGTGGGTGGTCGCCAGCGCCACGCGCAGGCCGGCCAGTTGGCCGGTGCCGGCCAGCATCATCACCACGCGCGGCGTGTTGGTTTTCTCCGCCAGGTATTCCGTATGACCGGTGAAGGGAATGCCGGCGTCGTTGATGATGCCCTTGTGCACCGGCGCCGTGACCATGGCGGCAAATTCGCCGCCGACACAGCCGGCCAGCGCCACGTCGAGCAGATCCAGCACATAACGCGCGTTGGCGACGTCGAGCCGGCCGGCGACGACCGGGGCGCGCAGCGGCACGTGGCGAATGTCGAGGGTGCCGATGTCGATGCCCAGGCGCTCGGCGCGCTGTCGCAGCAGACCACGGTCGCCGACCACCACGATGCGGGCCGGGAACTCCTTGCCAGCCAGGGTCAGACAGATATCCGGGCCGATGCCCGCCGGCTCGCCGGAAGTGACGGCGATCACCGGCGACATCACTTGTCTTCCAGGCGATACTCGACGTAGGCGCGGTCGCGCATCTGGCGCAGCCAGTCCTGGTAGGCCTCGTCTGACTTGCGCTCGCGCAGGGCCTGGCGCGCCATCAGGCGCCGGCGTTCCTTCGAGGCATCCTCGGTGCGCCGTTCGAGCACCTGGATCAGGTGCCAGCCAAACGGCGAGCGCACCGGCTCGCTGGTTTCACCGATCTTGAGCGTATCCATGGCCTTCTCGAACTCGGGCACGGTGTCGCCCTGGTAGAGCCAGCCCAAGTCGCCACCCTTGGCGGCCGTCAGGTCGTTGGAGTGCAGGCGGGCCAGTTCGGCGAAGTCGCCGCCGTTGTCGAGCCGCTCCTTCAGCCCGACCAGGCGGCGCCTGCCTTCGGCGTCGGAGACCAGTTCGTTGACCTTGATCAGGATGTGACGGGCACGCGTTTGCTTCAAGGCCTGCACCTGCAGGGCGCCACCCTTCCTGGCCAGTAGCCGGACGATATGAAAGCCGGCCGGGCTCCGGAGAATGCCGCTGGTTTCGCCCGGCTTGAGCTTCTGGACAGCTTCGGCGTAAAGCGCCGGCAGCCGGTCCACCGCGCGTGCCTCCATGGTGCCGCCGGCCAGGCCGTCCGGCGCGTCCGAGAACGCGGCCGCGACCCGACCGAAGTCCTCGCCCTTTCGCAACTGTTCGGCGGCCTGCTCGGCGCGGTCGCGGATGCGTTCCAGTTGTTGGGCGTTGGCCTGTTCCGGAACGCGGACGATGATGTGGGCCACCTGCACGATTTCCTCGTTGGCGCCGGGCTGGTCGGCCTTTTCCAGGTAGTTGTCGATCTCGCCTTCCGAGATGGCCAGGCGGTTGTCCACCTCCCGGTCGCGCAGGCGGGCGATGGTCATTTCCTGGCGAATTTCCTCGCGGAACTTCAGCCAGGCAATCCCGTCGCGCTCCAGCGCCTGCCGAAAGGTGGCCACGTCCATGCGGTTGCCCTCGGCGACCCGGCGCAGCGCGGCATCGAGCTCGGCGTCGGAGATCTGCATGCCGCTCTCCTTGGCGAACTGCATCTGGGTCCGATCGACGATCATGCGTTCGAGCAGTTGCTTTTCCAGCACCGCGCGTGGCGGCAGTTCCACGTTCTGGCCGCGCAACTGGCGCTCGACCAGCGCCAGACGCGAGCGCAATTCAAACAGCGTGATGGCTTCGCTGTTGACGACGGCGACGATCCGGTCGGCATCGACCGGCCGGGCGCGGGCCGATTGCGCCGCGGCGATCGAGGGGAGTAGCAGCAGGGCGGCCAGGGCGAAGAGGGATGGACGTTTCATGGCGATGGGTCAGTTGGCACCGAAGACAGGGTCGGCGGTCGGCTGATTGATCAGCCCGTAGCCGGCGATGTTGCGCTTGAGCAATTCCAGCGGATTCGACCCGATGCGGGCCAGTCCGTTCAGTTCGAGCTGGAGGAAGAAGGTGGTGGACGCGGTGGTCGTTTGCGTCGCCAGACGATGCAGCACCGCGCGCGCCACCCAGCAGCCGCCGTCGTACTCGAGACCGGCCACGCCTTCGATCAGGCGGCGTTCCTTGAGCGAATAGTTGTAGCGGCCGACGCCATACCAGGCGCCGGCGAGCGGCCACTGGCCGGAGACATCTACCTGGCCGACCTGGTCGCGGGTATAGCGATAGCCGGCGTTCAGCACCTTGTTGCTCTCCGGCTGGTAGCGCCCGCCGACGTTGAGGCGTTCGGTCCGGTCGAAATTCGGGCTGTACTGCCAGCCGGTGTCGAGATGCACGTGGGGCAGCACCCGTCCCGAAAACGCCGCCAGCAAGTCGGTCTTGCGGCTGACGCGCGCCACTTCGCCGGGCAGGGTGACCTGCTGGTCGTGGAAGTAGAAACGCTGGCCGACGGCGCCGCGCATCAGTTCGGCGCCGGTGGCGGGGTCGATGAGGCGCGACACCAGCGCCGAGGTCAACTGGTTGGCATCGCCGACACGGTCGCCGCCGCCATAGCGGTTCTCGCCGAAGATCTGGGCGAAGTTGAAATCGGTGAGCGCGGAATCGAAGACCGGAATCTGGCTTTGATCGCGGTTCGGCACATTGAGGTAGAAGAAGCGCGGCTCCAGCGTCTGGTTGAGCGACCGGCCGAACCAGTCGACATCGCGCTCGAACACCACGCCCGAATCGACGCTGAAAATGGGCACGGTCCGGCTCAGTTGATCGGGCACACCGGCCGTCTGGCGGTCCAGGGTGTAACGGCTCAAGTGCAGCCCCAGCTTGGGAGTGAGGAAGAACGCCGAGGTCTGTAGCGGCAAGGCGAGCTGCGGATAGAGCGTCGAGCGGTGCCCGATGACCTGGGTCGGATGGCTGAAGTTCACATACTCGCTGGCGAAGTTGAAAGCCAGTCCGCCCGGCAGGTCGGGCCGCGCCGCCGTCAGCGTGAGCTGCGGCAGTCGATAGTACGGCGTGGCGACCGGTGCCGCCGGATCCTGCAAGGTCTGGTAGCGCTGGACCAGCAGATTGGCCTGCCACCAGCCGCCGGCACTGTAGGTGAGGCTGCCCTGCCGCAGCAGGTTGGCCTGCGAGACCATCGCCACCTTGGAGGACAGATCGGCGAAGTAGCGGTCGTCCGAGACACCGTTCAGATTGAGGTTGCCGGTCAGGCCCGGCGCCAGGATCTGGTTGTGCACCAAGGCGTAGGCGCTGCGATTTTCATGGGCCAGTTGATCGTTGGGCAGGTATTCGACCCGCACCATGCCGGTGTAGGCGCGCTGGAGGTAACGGAACTCCGAGTTGAGCTGCACGCCGCGCCGGGACAGGATGCGCGGCGCGATGGTGGCATCCATGTTCGGCGCGATGTTCCAGTACCAGGGCACGGTAAGTTCCAGGCCGCTGGTGCTGCTCGAGCCGATGGTCGGCGCCAGCAGCCCCGACTTGCGCTGGTTGTTGAGCGAGAAGGTCAGCCACGGCCAATAGAGGATCGGCGTGTCCTTGAAGTAGATCTTGCTGCCCGAGGCCTCGCCGGTCTCGCTGTTGTAGTCGAGATACATCTCGTCGGCCTGAAGGTACCAGTCGCGATTGGGCGGCACGCAGGTGCTGTAGGTGGCGGCCTTGAGGCGGTACAAGCCTTCGCCCTCGAAATCGATCCGGCTCGCCTCGCCCGTGCCGGTCACCGGCTGGCGCGGCGCGGCGGCATGGGCGGCCGCGCCGGCGACGGGCGGCGGGATCCGCGTGATGCTGTAGCGGGGCTGCTCGAAGACGCCCAGATTGTCCTGCACCTTCATCTGCATGCGCGGCCCGGTGATCACGTCCTGGTCGCGGGTCAGGCGCACATTGCCGACCGCCTCGCTTTCGTCTTCGAGATGCCGATAGATCAAGTGATCGGCGGTCAGCCGGCTGCCGGTCCGGGTCATCTCGACATGGCCCTCGGCAACCGTTTCGACATCGTTGCGACCCAGGATCTCGTCGGCCTGGATGAAGGTGGAATCGGCTGCGGCCGGGACCATTGCGGCGGCGGGGGATGCCGGGGTGGCGGACGCGGCGGGCGCGAGCGCGGCGGCCGGTTTCACTGGCGCCCCTGGCGTGCTTGGCGTACCAACGCGGGGCGGTGTGGCCGCTCGTTCCAGCGGCTTTGGCGCCGCCTTCAGCAGAGCGGGATCGACGCGCAGCGGCGGCAGCGGCTCGGCGGCGACGGCAGCGCCGGCGCCGCCGCCCATGGCGGCGAAGATGGCGCCCAAGGTTGCGCCAAGAAACGCCCAGCCGGAATATGCTCGCACGCGAGACTGCATCGTTGCCCTAGTCGAGATATCGTGAAGTCGCTGCGCCAGAGCGCGTTGCCAGCCGATGATAGAATTCGCGATTCTATCATTCCACTTGAGTCATCCGGCGTGGAAACACAGCAACTCAGGCAGCTACAGATTCAGGATTGGCTCGCCGGACTCCTGCCGGGAAGGCCCTGCTCGCTGGCCCCGGCGTCGGCCGATGCCAGTTTTCGCCGCTACCTGCGCGCGAGTTTCGCCGACGGCGCCACGCTGGTCGTCATGGATGCCCCGCCGGGCCACGAGGATGTGCGGCCGTGGCTGCATGTCCAGCGGCTGTTCCACGATGCCGGCGTCCATGTTCCCGAGGTCGTCGCCGAGGATGTCGAGCGCGGCTTCCTGCTGCTTTCCGACCTCGGCTCGACCACTTACCTGGCGGCCCTGACCGACGCCAACGCCGACGGCCACTACGGCGCGGCCATCGAGGCGTTGACCCGGATCCAGCTCGCCAGCCGGCCAGGCGAGCTGCCGCCCTACGACCGCGACCTGCTCAAGCGGGAACTGGACCTTTTCCCCGACTGGTACCTGGCGCGCCATGTCGGGCTGGAGCTGACCGAACGGCAGCGGGCCGAACTGGCGGCGGTGTTCGAGAAGATCCTCGCCGTCAATCTGGCCGAGCCGGCGGTCCATGTCCATCGCGACTACCACTCGCGCAACCTGATGGTCGCCGAACCCAACCCCGGCATCATCGATTTCCAGGACGCCGTGTTCGGCCCGATCAGCTACGACCTGGTCTCGCTGTTCAAGGACGCCTACCTGGAGTGGCCGGAGGAACGCGTGCTCGACTGGCTGATCCGCTATTGGCAGCGAGCCCGGCAGGCCGGCCTGCCGGTGCGGCGTGACTTCGGCGATTTTCACCGCGACTACGAATGGATGGGCGTGCAGCGCCACGTCAAGGTGCTGGGTATCTTCGCCCGCCTCTTCCATCGCGACGGCAAGGACGGCTACCTCAAGGACATGCCGCTGGTGGCGAAATACCTGCGCGCCGCCTGCGAACGCTACCGCGACCTGACTCCGCTGCTGCGGCTGCTCGACCAGGTGGAGAACCGGCAGGCGCAAGCGGGGTACACATTTTGAAAGCCATGATCCTGGCCGCCGGCCGCGGAACACGCATGCGGCCACTGACCGACCGCACGCCCAAGCCCCTGCTGCCCGTGGCCGGCCGGCCGCTGATCGTCTGGCATATCGAACGCCTGGCCAAGGCCGGCATTGGCGAGATCGTCATCAATCACGCCCATCTCGGCGACCAGATCGAAGCGCTGCTCGGCGACGGCGACGCCTGGGGCGTGTCGATCCGCTATGCCGAAGAGCCGCCGGGCGCGCTGGAAACGGCCGGGGGCATCGCCAACGCCTTGCCGCTGCTGGGCGACGCGCCCTTCCTGGTCGTGAACGGCGACATCTGGTGCGATTGGGACATGCGCCGCGCCGGCGCCGCCCTGGCGGCCGCCGACGACCTCGCGCATCTGGTGCTGGCGGCCAACCCCGCCCATCACGCGGCGGGTGACTTCGCGCTGTCGGCAAACCGCGTCGGCCTGGACGGGCCGACGAAATACACCTTCACCGGTATCGGCATCTACCGTCCGGCGCTGTTTGCCGGGCTGGAGCGCGGCAAGTCCGCCAAACTGGCGCCGCTGCTGCATGAGGCCATCGCCGCGGGCAGGGTGTCCGGAGAGCTGCATGGCGGCCAATGGGTCGATGTCGGCACGCCGCAGCGGCTCGCCGACCTGGATGCGCACCTGCGCGCCCTCCTATAATCGGCCGATGAACATCGCTCCCTTCGCCGACCGCCGCCGCCGCCTGCTGGAACGCATGGGCGCGGGCGTCGCGGTCCTGCCCACCGCCACCGAGAAGCTGCGCAACCGCGACACGCAGTACCCCTACCGTGCCGACAGCTATTTCCACTACCTGACCGGTTTCACCGAGCCGGAGGCGGTGCTGGTGCTGCTGGCGGGCCCCGAGCCCAAGGCCATCCTGTTCTGCCGCGACAAGGATCCCGACAAGGAGATCTGGGACGGCTACCGTTGCGGTCCGGAGGGCGCCAAGGAGTCCTTTGGTTTCGACGAAGCGCATTCGGTCAAGGAACTCGACCAAAGGCTGCCGGATCTGATCGCCAACCAGCCCGCCCTCTGGCACTCGCTGGGTTACGACGCCGATTGGGACGGCCGCGTCGCGGCGGCGCTGAACGCGGTGCGGGCACAGAGCCGCGCCGGCAAACGCGCCCCCGCCACCCTGCACGACCTGCGCGCCGAGCTCGACGAGATGCGCCTGATCAAGGACGGCCATGAGATCGACCTGATGCGCCGCGCCGCCATCATCTCGGCCGGCGCGCATCGCCGCGCCATGCGCGCCACGGCGGCCGGCCGGCACGAATACGAGATCGAGGCGGAGTTGCTCCACGAGTTTCGCCGCCAGGGCAGCCAGTACCCCGCCTACACGTCCATCGTCGCCTCGGGCGCCAATGCCTGCGTGCTGCACTACGTCGACAACAACCGGCTGATGCGGGAGGGCGAACTTCTGCTCATCGACGCCGGCTGCGAGCTGGACGGCTATGCCGCCGACATTACACGCAGCTTCCCGGTGAATGGCAAGTTCTCCGGCCCGCAGGCCGACATCTACGAGCTGGTGCTCGACGCCCAATCCGCGGCGATCGCCGAAGTCCGCCCCGGCGCCAGTTTCATGGCCCCCCACGACGCGGCCGTGAAGGTGCTGGCCCAGGGCATGATCGACATGAAGTTGCTGCCCGGTGGTCTCGACGGCGTCATCGAGTCGGAAAGCTACAAGCGCTTCTACATGCACCGCACCAGCCACTGGCTGGGCGGCGACGTGCACGATGCCGGCGAGTACAAGCGCGGCGACCCGCCCAACGATCATTGGCGGCCGCTCGCCGCCGGCATGGTGCTGACCGTCGAGCCCGGTTGCTACGTGCGGCCCGGCGAGGATGTGCCAGAGGCGTTCTGGAACATCGGCGTGCGCATCGAGGACGACGCGCTGGTCACTGAAGCGGGCTGCGAGATTCTCACCATCGACGCGCCGAAGAAGATCGCCGACATCGAAGCGCTGATGCGCGAAGGCAAGGCATGACCCGGCCGGTCGCCATCGTCGGTGGCGGCCCGGCGGGCATGGCGCTCGCCCTCGCCCTGCATCGGCAAGGCGTCGCGGCAGAGATTCTCGACGCCCGTCCCCGTGGCGCGGCCAGGGCGGACAAGCGCATCCTCGCCCTGTCGCACGGCGCCCGACAGATATTGGCCACCCTCGGCGTGTGGAATGCGATCCCGCACACCGCCATCGCCACCATTCACATCTCCCATCAGGGCGGGCTCGGCCGCACCCGCATCACCGCCGCCGAAGAGCAAGTGCCCGCCCTGGGCTACGTGCTCGCCGCCGGTGACCTGGCCGCCAGCCTGGAGGCCGCCCTGGCGCAAACCGGCATCTCCTTCCACGACAACCGCCGCGTCGACGCCCAGCCCGATGCGCCGCTGACCGTCTGGGCCGAGGGCCAGGTGGACACCGATACCGGCGGCGTGATGACGCGCGACTACGGCCAGCACGCGGTCATCTGTACCGCCGCCGCCGCCGAGGCTCACCAGGGCCGCGCCTGGGAGCGTTTCACTCCGGCCGGCCCGGTCGCCGCGCTGCCCTGGGGCAAGGACTACGCGGTCGTGCTGACCTGCGCGACCGGGGACGCCGAACGCGTCGCCGCGCTCGGCGACAGCGGGTTCCTGGCGCTGCTGCAAGGCCGCTTCGGCCATCGCGTCCGCTTCACCGCGTCCAGCCCCCGCTTCGCCTTCCCCCTGGGTCTGCGTTACCGGCAAACGCCGATCGCCGACCGTCAGGTCTGGATAGGCAACGCCGCCCAGACCCTGCACCCGGTCGCCGGCCAGGGCTTCAACCTCGCGCTGCGCGACATCTTCGAACTGGCACGCGCCCTCACCGATGCCCCCGACCCCGGCGCTCCCGAAGTGCTGGCCGCCTACGCCGCCAGCCGCCGCATCGACCGCCGAGGCGCCATGGGCTTCACCGACGGGCTGGTGCGCCTGTTCAGCAACGACAACCCCTTGCTGCGCCACGCCCGCGGTGCCGGCCTGCTCGCCCTGGATCTGCTGCCCCCGGCACGATCCTTCGTCGCCCGCCGCATGATGTTCGGCGCGCGCGGCTGGTAATCCGCCATGCCCATCGCCGCCAACATCGGCGTCGCCTTGATCGCCCGGTTTCCCGTCCATTTGTTTCACGTCCATTTGCTGGTCCTGGCCCTCGTTTCGTAGCCACGGAAACGCCGGGCGCTCCCGGCAGCCGGTCTTGCCCACTTGTTGGGCGGCGGTAGTAGAATTCGCGCCTTCCCTCGCCCGCCTCGCCACCGCTCGCCTTATGAACTTCCTGGGCTTCACGCTCCGCAACAATCTGTTCGTCGCGCCCATGGCCGGAGTGACGGATCGGCCGTTTCGGCAGCTCTGCAAGAAGATGGGTGCCGGGCTGGCGGTCTCGGAAATGGTCACGTCCAACTCGCTGCTCTATGGCAGCGCCAAGACGCTGCGGCGCGCCAACCACGAGGGCGAGGTGGCGCCGATTTCGGTGCAGATCGCCGGCGCCGATCCGGCCATGATGGCGGAGGCGGCCCGCCATAATGCCGACCAGGGCGCCCAGATCATCGACATCAACATGGGCTGCCCGGCCAAGAAGATCTGCAACGTCATGGCCGGCTCAGCGCTGATGAAGGACGAGGCGCTGGTGGCGCGCATCCTGACCTCGGTCGTCGCGGCCGTGCCGAACACGCCGGTGACGCTCAAGTTCCGCACCGGCTGGGACCACCAGAACCGCAACGCGCCGCGCATCGCCCATATCGCCGAGGACTCCGGCGTGCGGGCCATCGCCATCCACGGCCGCACCCGCTCCGACCAGTACATGGGCGAAGCGGAATACGACACCATCGCCCTGGTGAAGACACGGGTCGGGATTCCGGTGATCGCCAACGGCGACATCGACTCGCCGCACAAGGCCCGGCGGGTGCTCGACCACACCGGAGCGGACGGCCTGATGATCGGCCGCGCGGCGCAGGGCCGGCCCTGGCTGTTCCGCGAGATCGAGCATTACCTCAATACCGGCACGCTGCTGGCGCCACCGACCGCGGCGGAAATCCACCGCATCCTGCGCGACCACCTGACCGATCTCTACGCCTTCTACGGCGAGGACACCGGCGCCAAAATCGCGCGCAAGCACATCAGTTGGTACACCAAGGGCATCGTCGGCGCCGCCCGTTTCCGCCACGCCATGAACCAGATGACATCGGTGCGGGAGCAACTGGCCGCCACCGACGAATTCTTTCTCGCCCAGGCCGCCAACGAACCCATTTGCCAGGAACAAGCCGCATGAGCAACGATATTTCCGACTGCGTCCGGCGCACGCTCAACCGCTATTTCCGCGACCTGGATGGCGAGGTGCCGCACGCCGTCTACGACATGGTCATCAGTTGCGCCGAAAAGCCGATGCTCGAAGTCGTCATGAAGCAGGCCAACGGCAACCAGACCACCGCCGCCGAGATACTCGGCATCAACCGCAACACGCTGCGCCGCAAGCTCACCGATTACGAATTGCTCTGACCCCGCGAAGGTATTCCCCATGAAAGTCACCCAGGCACTGCTCAGCGTTTCCGATAAACATGGCGCCGTCGATTTCGCCCGCGCCCTCGCCGGTCTCGGCGTCAAGCTGCTCTCCACCGGCGGCACCGCCAAGCTGCTGCGCGACGCCGGCCTGGCCGTCACCGACGTTTCCGACTACACGGGCTTCCCGGAAATGCTCGATGGCCGCGTCAAGACGCTGCATCCCAAGGTGCACGGCGGCATACTCGGCATCCGCGATTCGGCGGAGCACGCGGCGACCATGGCCAAGCATGGCATTCCGCCCATCGACCTGGTGGTGGTCAACCTTTACCCCTTCGCCCAGACGGTGGCGAAGAAGGATTGCACGCTGATCGACGCCATCGAGAACATCGACATCGGCGGCCCGACCATGGTGCGCGCCGCGGCCAAGAACCACGGCAACGAGCAGGGTGGCGTCGGCGTCATCACCGAGCCGGACGACTACGCGCCGGTGATCGAGGAACTCAAGGCCAATGGCGGCGAGCTTTCGTACCGGACCCGCTTCGCGCTGGCCAAGAAGGCCTTCACCCACACCGCCCGTTACGATGCCGCCATCGCCAACTGGCTGACCAGCCTCGACGCCGACAACAAGCCGACCACCTTCCCCGAACGCCTGCAACTGGCTTTCGACAAGGTGGACACCATGCGCTACGGCGAGAACCCGCACCAGTCGGCCGCCTTCTATCGCGAGCCGGTGGCCGTGCCGGGCACCATCGCCGCCTATGTGCAATTGCAGGGCAAGGAACTGTCCTACAACAACATCGCCGACGCCGACGCCGCCTGGGAATGTGTCAAGGCCTTCGAGGGGGTTGGCAACCTCGCCACCTGCGTCATCGTCAAGCACGCCAACCCCTGCGGCGTGGCGGTGGCGGCCACCGCCGAAGAGTCTTATCGCAAGGCCTTCAAGACCGATCCCACCTCGGCGTTCGGCGGCATCATCGCCTTCAATTGCACACTGGACAAGGCGACCGCCGAGGCGGTGTCCGGCCAGTTCGCCGAAGTGATCATCGCTCCGGAAATCACCCCCGACGCGCGCGCCGTGTTCGCCGCCAAGCAGAATCTGCGCGTGCTGGTCGTGCCCATGCCGGCGGGCGAGCGCACCGGCAACACCCTCGACTTCAAGCGGGTCGGCGGTGGCCTGCTGGTGCAGACCAGCGACATCGCGCGCATCACCGCAGCGGACATCAAGGTGGTCACCAAGCGCGCGCCGACGGCGCAGGAGATGACCGACCTGCTGTTCGCCTGGCGGGTGGCCAAGTACGTCAAGTCCAACGCCATCGTCTACTGCAAGGACGGCATGACCATGGGCATCGGCGCCGGCCAGATGAGCCGCGTCGATTCGGCGCGCATCGCCGCCATCAAGGCGGAAAACAACGGCCTCACCGTCGCCGGCTCGGTGGTCGCCTCCGATGCCTTCTTCCCCTTCCGCGACGGCCTCGACGTGCTCGCCAAGGCGGGCGCCACCGCCGTCATCCAGCCGGGCGGCTCGGTGCGCGACGCGGAGGTCATCGCCGCCGCCGACGAGCAGAACATCGCCATGGTGTTCACCGGTTTCCGTCACTTCAGGCACTGACATGAAGCACGCCATCCTAGTCACCGCGGCCGCCCTGGTGCCGCTGATCGCCGTACCGGCCCACGCCGAAGACACGACCGGCTGGTTCGAGAAGGTGCGCCGGGAACTGGACGACACCTGGCGGCTCGGCACCACCGAGTACTACGCCACCTTCCGCACCTGGCACACGCCCTGGGCCTATACGGAAGAACAGAACAAGCAGTACCAGAACTGGCCGCCCGGCTTCGGCGTCGGCCGCGGCCATTTCGACGCCAAGGGCAACTGGCACGGCCTCTACGCCATGGGTTTCCAGGATTCCCATTTCAAGCCGGAGTGGGTGGTCGGCTATGGCTGGAAGACCTACTGGAACCCGGTTGGCGACGTCAAGGTCGGCCTGGGCTACACGGCCGGGCTCACCACGCGCGAGGACGTCGGCCACTACACGCCCATTCCGATCATCCTGCCGGTGGTCTCGGCGGACTACGGCAAGCTCTCGGTGGAAGGCGCCTACGTGCCCGGCGGCAAGGGCTTCGGCAATGTGATGCTGTTGTGGCTGAAGTGGCGTACCGACAGCAAGAGCCTGTTCGGGTGGACACCATGAAGATTCTCGTCGTCGGCTCCGGCGGCCGCGAACACGCCCTCGCCTGGCGCCTCGCCCAGGCACCGGGCCTGCAAAAGGTGCTGGTGGCGCCCGGCAATGCCGGCACGGCGCGCGAAGCGGAGCTGGAAAACCTGCCGCTCACCGACATCAACGCCCTGGCCGATTACGCCGAGAAGGAAAACATCCACCTGACCCTGGTCGGCCCGGAAGCACCGTTGGCGGCCGGCATCGTCGATGTGTTCCGCGCTCGCGGCCTGCGCATTTTCGGCCCCACCCAGGCCGCCGCGCAACTGGAAAGCTCCAAGGACTTCGCCAAGCGCTTCATGGCGCGGCATGGCATCCCCACCGCCGAGTTCGCCACCTTCGCCGACGCGCGGGCGGCGCACGCCTACGTCGAGAACAAGGGCGCGCCGATCGTCGTCAAGGCCGACGGGCTGGCCGCCGGCAAGGGCGTCGTCGTTGCGACGAGCTTGCACGAGGCGCACGCGGCCATCGACATGATGCTGCTCGACAACCGTATGGGCGACGCGGGTGCGCGCGTGGTGATCGAGGAATTTCTCGACGGCGAGGAAGCCAGCTTCATCGTCATGGCCGACGGCAAGAACGCCCTGGCGCTCGCTACCAGCCAGGATCACAAGCGCCTGCAAGATGGCGACCAGGGACCCAACACCGGCGGCATGGGCGCCTATTCGCCCGCGCCGGTGGTGACGCCGCAGATCCACGCCAAGGTGATGCGCGAAGTGATCATGCCGACCATCCAGGGCATGGAGAAGGATCACATCCCCTTCACCGGCTTTCTCTACGCCGGCCTGATGATCAAGCCGGACGGCTCGCTCAAGGTGCTGGAATTCAACTGCCGCATGGGCGACCCGGAGACCCAGCCGATCATGATGCGGCTGAAGAGCAACTTCGTCGCCCTGCTCGACGCCGCCATCGACGGCCGCCTGGACAAGGTGGAAGCCGATTGGGACCGCCGCGTCGCCCTCGGCGTGGTTCTGGCCGCCGCCAACTACCCGGATACGCCGCGCCGGGGCGACCCGATCACCGGCCTGCCGACGCAACAACCGGATGGCGGCGACACCCACGTTTTCCACGCCGGTACGGCGCTCAAGGACGGCCATGTGGTGACGGCCGGCGGCCGCGTGCTGTGCGTCACCGCGCTGGGCGACAACGTCCGCGCCGCCCAGAAGCGCGCCTACGAAGCCGTCGATGCCATCCATTTCGACGGCATGCAATACCGGCGCGACATCGCCCATCGCGCCATCAAGCGCTGATGGACATCGCCGAGGTTCGCCGCTACCTGGCCGGATTGCAGGAGCGCATCGTCGTCGCCCTGGAGTCCTTCGACGGCAGGCCGTTCCGCCGCGACGCCTGGGGACGCGGCACCGCCTGCGTCATCGAGGAAGGTGGCTTCTTCGAGCGTGGCGGCGTCAACTTCTCGCATGTCACCGGCGACAGTCTGCCAGCCTCCGCCACCGCGCATCGGCCTGAACTGGCGGGTCGCCGGTGGGAAGCCATGGGCGTCTCGCTGGTGCTGCACCCGCGCAATCCCTACTGCCCGACCAGCCACATGAACGTGCGCTTCTTCGTCGCCACCAAGGAGGGCGCCGAGCCCGTCTGGTGGTTTGGCGGCGGCATGGATCTGACGCCCTATTACGGCTTCGCGGAGGACTGCGCGCACTTCCATCGCACCTGCCGCGACGCGCTGGCGCCGTTCGGCGCCGACGTCCATCCGCGCTACAAGAAGTGGTGCGACGACTACTTCTTCCTCAAGCATCGAAACGAGCCGCGCGGCATCGGCGGTATTTTTTTCGATGACCTGAACGAGGGTGGCTTCGACCGATGTTTCGCGCTGACGCGCGCCATCGGCGACGCGTTCACCACCGCCTATCTGCCACTCTGCCAACACCGCCGCGACCTGCCCTACGGCGAGCGCGAGCGTGATTTCCAGGTCTACCGGCGCGGCCGCTACGTCGAGTTCAATCTGGTCTGGGATCGCGGCACGCTGTTCGGCCTGCAATCGGGCGGCCGCACCGAGTCCATCCTGATGTCGCTGCCGCCGGTGGTCAAATGGCGCTACGACTGGCACCCCGAGCCGGGCAGCGCCGAAGAAAAGCTCTACACCGACTTTCTGCCGCCGCGCGACTGGGTTTGACGGGCGTTCTGCCTTACGGTGGTACGGCTGACAGGGGCAGGTCAGTACGGCTCAAGTACCTCGATCATGGAGCACCCCGACGACTGAATTCACCGACCTGCGTGGCCTTTCGCGCAGGTCCGGTGGAAAGGTTAGACCGATGGCTGGACCTTTTTGACTTCATAGTCGCTACCGGACTTTTCCTGGTGCCACTCTTCCATCCACTCTTGCCCGCACACTTTGCACTGGAAGAAATGGACCCAACCAAGCATGCTGGTACCGCGGGCCTGCAAGATGTCCTTCAGTTCTGGGATGTCCTTTACAAGTGGCTTCCGCCCGTAGCTATCCGGCCTCAGACCGCAGCATTCAGCGCGCTTAGCGGGATCCCCGACTCGTGGAAGAGCATCTCGGTTGCGTTCCTCCTTGGAGAGTCGGGCGGACATTGCCAATGAGGTTAGCCAAAAGTGCATTTTCAGTGGCCAAGTGAGATGAGCCGTCTGGCGAAGGATGGCCGGGAACTGACGCTGGAACATTCTGAAGGCGTTCATAGAAGGGTCTAACTCGAAGTAGAGGTGACCAGACAATGCCTGTATCTGGACACTTGTGTCGATCGCTGGAAATCCATGGCCATGGGTGGATACGTCGTCACTTTCGTCGACCGAGAAGGTTCCGTTGGCCAGGCGATCCTGCCGTCGGGCGGCGCATGAGGCGGGGCGCGACAGCGATTCGGGAACCGGATACCGCCGCGTTCTGGTGATCGGTCCGGCGGTGGCCGGCCGCGTTGGCTTGCCGCATGGTTGGTCTCCCCTGCCGCCCCTGCCCGGGCAATGACAACAGCTTACCTGTCGGCGCTGGCGGCGGCAATGGGTGTGGCTTCGGGTGGATCGGAGGCTAGGGCAGTTCGATGCCGAGGTTGATGGAGTCGAAGCGCTGGCGGCCACCGCCGCCGGCGGCCGCACCGAGTCCATCCTGATGTCGCTGCCCCCGGTGGTGATGTGGCGATCCGTATCGCCAAACCGACGGCATGGCGAACAAGAATCGCCTTACACTGGATACCGTCACCGGCGTACCCAGAACCCGTTCCGGAGGAAATGGCCATGGCCTTACCGTTGTTCTCGTCGACCGAGGTTTTCGACCACCTTCGACAGCAAGGCATCGAACCCTATACCAGGCTCGGCGACGTGGCGCGCAACCAGATCGGCGATGGTCTGCGGCTTCTTTCCCTGCGCGCGGGC